>NZ_CP014337.1:3166801-3800161 GCF_002024805.1 Elizabethkingia bruuniana | reverse complement strand
GGTTGATGGCTCTAATAATATGATTAGGCAACTTAATAATAAACTTCTCTAAACCATTGTCATAAAACCAGATTCCCACTTCTTCATCATTAAGGCGGGAAGAAATAAAATCATCCAATGTTTCATATTTATTATTAAAATCCAAAATCTATTAATCCAGTTTTTTTAAGTATTTGAATTTTACAAAACTTGCAACTATATCGACTTCTGGAAATAAAGTAGCTTGGTTGAAACCAAAGCTTTCCAGTTGTTGTAATATTTGAGTATTAGACTTTTTATCGATAATAATTCGTTGATCTGAATTACTTCCTCTTTCAATCCATTTTTTGTTAAATTTAGCCATTGGTTTATATAACCCGAAAATAGTAAATAATGATGGACTAATACCAAAAATTAAGAATGCCCCATGTTGCTTGGCAATCCTTGGGTTGTCAAGTTTAGGTTTAACGGCATAAACAGAAGAAACATCTTTCGGATCGAGATTTATCTTCACGAATGTTATGTAGTAATTTCCAAAATATGTTTGACTGCATACTTCAATTGAGTCCTGAAGTTCTTTGCGGAAGTGACTTTGCAACTTTTCAACAAAAAAATATCTAAAAATGTTAACTTCTGAATTTGTTACAAGAGGAAACCTTACTTTAAATAAATTTAGAAAAGAATTAAAGACATGCTGAAATGGGTGCCCGTCATTTTCTTCGTAGCCCTCAATTATCTTCTCTTCATTGTCATTTAAAAAATTTAAAACTTTTGGGTGAATTTCATCAAAATGCTCATGTAGTTCCACAGGGAGTTTTTATTTAAACCAATAAAGCAATGTAAGTCATCATTTTGCTGACAGTAAGCAAGTTAGATAATTTTATAAAAACATAAGACATCGTATAAACCATTAAACAATCCCCGATTTAGTCCCTGATTTTAGAGGGAGGGACTAGAAATTGATACTTCAAATTTCTTCGTAATAAGTATTTTCCCCCTTCCTTTATTACATATCTGGCTGCGTACGAGCAAAATAAAGTGCAATCGGTCTTTATTTAACGTGTTGCACCCTATTAAACATTGCTCATCAACAAGTATCTTAATAATTCAAAGTAATCCCTGCACCCCAGCTCATATCGCTGTCGTAGTGGGTTGAGATTCCGATATTTTTTGTGACGATATATTTAAGACCTGCCATATATTCTTTGTCGGTATTGACCATGAATGCCCCGCGCAAACGCGCAGTCAACGGAATGTCTTCACGTTTCAGCTGGAACCTTACAATTCCGTCTGTAAATATTTCTGCCTGCAGGTCCACCAACATCGGGAGTTTATACATGATACCAGCGCTGAAAGTTTTTCTTTCATCTTTAGTAGATGCCTGTCCAAAAAGGTTTTTTTCAATATAATTCCTGTCAATCTTTCTATAACGATAGTTAAATCCGATAAATGGTTTCAGCCACTGCATACGGTCCACATACCTGCCGAGTTGGGTTTCCACCTCGTAGCCGTGATGGGGATTGTAACCTAAACGCCATTCTGTTCCCAATTCCCAGCGGGCATTTGAGATCCTCGCCATCCCGTCGTTACCATTAGTAGCAAAATCGTTTTCGGCCATAAGGTGCCACATGTTACTTTCGCGCTGGAGCTTTTTGTAAGCTGAAGCTTTATCGGGCAGCAAAGGATTCTGATAATCACCAACAGCAAAAACACGGTTCATCCCCGCCATCATGTGATAGAGGATGTGACAGTGGAAGAACCAGTCCCCATCCGTTTTTGATTCAAATTCTATGACATTGGTTTCCATGGGCATAACATCCAACACATTTTTGAGGGGTGCCTGAACACCATTTTTGTTGAGTACGCGGAAATCAAATCCGTGCAGGTGCATCGGGTGGCGCATCATCGAATTATTGAATAGGGTAATGCGGAGAATTTCGCCTTTCTTCACCAATATTTTGTCCGATTCTGCCAGAACTTTATCGTCCATGCTCCAAACGTAGCGGTTCATGTTTCCCGTAAGGGTAAACTTGAGCTCGCGCACGAGACTGTCTTTCGGGAGTGAAGTGTCATAGGGCGACTTCATCATTCCGTAATTCAATGTCGTAATCCCTGACGCAGGCATCTGGTGCTTTGAATGATCCATTTGCGCATCGTTGTTGTCCATCTTGTCCATTGGCATTGCTTCATTATTTTCCGCGATGATTTCGGGATACATCACCTGATTCATATCCATCGTCTGGTAACTCATGTCCATGCCCATATCCTTCATGTCGCCGTTCATTTTCATCATATCGTTCATCATTTTCATGCCTTCAAAATATTTGAGTTTTGGCAATGGATGATGGAATTTACGGACGCCTTCTCCAATATAAACAGATGCTGATTTCGTTCGGTCTTCGGGGGTAACGAGGAGTTCATAGGAGGTGTTTTCTTCCGGAATTTCAACTACAATATCCACAGTTTCAGAAACAGCAAGGATTAGACGGTCTACCTCCACGGGTTCAATATCCAGTCCGTCACTGGCCACTACTTTAATTTTTCCGCCCGCATAATTAAGCCAGAAATAAGAGGAAGCCCCGCCGTTGGCTATTTGCAGCCGTACTTTGTCACCGGCTTTGTATCCTGCCAGCTGGCTTTCGGTTTTCCCGTTAACCAGAAATGCGTCATAGTAAACGTCGCTCACATCCATGGCCAGCATGCGCTTCCACTCATTGGTAAGCTTGGTTTTGAAATGTCCCTGTTTTATGGCTTCAGAATAGCTCTGCGTAGCGCCCTTCTTGATTGCGAACCAGTCGTTCGCATTGCGGAGCATCCGCTGAACATTATTGGGGTTCAGGTTTGTTCACTCGCTCAGGATAAGGTGCTCCGTGGGCAAATCATCAATCCCCGGTCGGAAAGTAGGATCTTCGGGACGTTTTTTCAGAATCATCATCCCATACATTCCAATCTGCTCCTGCAGACCAGTATGTGAGTGATACCAGTGGGTTCCGTTTTGGATGATCGGAAACGAATACGTGTAGGTTGAATGTGGTGGAATGGGTTTCTGGGTAAGCCAGGGAACCCCATCTTCTTTATTTGGAAGATGAAGACCGTGCCAGTGCAGAGAAGTTTCTTCATCCATTAAATTATGGACAATCACTTCCGCCGTATCGCCCTCATAAAACTCCAGCTTTGGCATCGGAATCTGCCCGTTTACGGCAATGGCGCGTTTTTGTTTGCCCGCGAAATTTACCAGGGTGTCTTTAACATAAAGATGGTAGGTCACTTTGCGTCCGCCTTTTAGGTGCTTTTCAGGCATCGGCATGACCATTTTGTGTTCACTATGCATCTGCATGTTTCCATGTGCAGAATGATCTTCCTTCTTTCCTTTTTGAGGGACCAGATTCATACCGCACTTGGGACACTTTCCCGGTTTGTCCGAAATCACCTCGGGATGCATCGGACAGGTGTAACCTTTTTGCGCTGCTTCATGCTGATGCGGATCTGAAGTTTGATGTTCGGGGGTTTTGCCGGTACCCTGATGCTGGCCGCTTTCCTTTTGAGGAACCAGATTCATACCGCACTTGGGACACTTTCCGGGTTTGTCCGAAACCACCTCGGGGTGCATCGGACAGGTGTACATCTTTTGCGCTGCTTCATGCGGATGGGGAGCAGTTGTTGAATGTTCCGGCGTTTTGACGCTTGTTGGATCTTTCGGTACTGCTTTAGTCTTTGGCATCACCGGTTTTTTAACTTCCGCTTTTGTCTTTGTTTTTGCAGGGGTCACTTCAGGTTTCTTACCCGTAGTTTTTTTAACTGCGGTGGCCTTTTTAGGAGCGGGCGCGGATTTGGCCGCCGTTTTTTTCTCAGTAAGGGTTTTCTTTACCAAGGTCATACCGCAAATGGGGCAGTTACCGGGTGCTGATTTCACGACCTGCGGATGCATCGGGCAGGTGTACACGGTTTTGGTGCTCTGTGAATAACTGTTTATGGACATTGCCATAAATAGAAAGAGCGAAAATATATATTTCATCTTGTGATTATTTAATTTTTAACAAACTTGCATTAAGTGCGACCACGATGGTACTGACACTCATCAGCACTGCGCCCATGGCGGGACTCAGGACATATGTGGGATACAGAACACCTGCAGCAAGTGGAATAGCCACGACGTTATAGCCCACTGCCCATACGAGATTCTGGATCATCTTGCTGTAAGTTTTCTTTCCAAAATCTATCATTTTCACCACGTCTCGAGGGTCACTATTGACCAGAATAATATCTGCGGTTTCGGCAGCAACATCAGTTCCGCTGCCAACTGCAATGCCTACATCTGCTGCTGCCAAAGCCGGTGCATCATTTACGCCGTCTCCTGTCATGGCAACGATTTCTCCTTTATCCTGAAATTCTTTTACTTTTTCCTGTTTGTGGTGCGGAAGTACATTTGCCAAATATCCGTCCATTCCTAACTGCTTTGACACCGCCGCCGCTACCTTTTCGTTATCACCTGTAAGCAGGAATGATTTAATGTTCATGCTTCGAAGTTGGTCAATAGCTTCTTTTGCGCCTTCGCGAATGGTATCTGCTAAAGAAACAATACCCACGGGCACGTCATCAATCAAAATAAAGTTCACTGTTTCTGCATCCTGGTTGATTTCTTCCGGAATGGCAGGTACCTGTTTATTGTTTTGAACAAAATAATTAGGACCAGCCGCGACAACCGATTTACCGTTTACGATTCCTGTCACTCCAATTCCCTGCATGTAGCGGAAATTATCTGACTTCCATAGCTCCAGTTTTTTCTCGGAAAGGGTCTGCATGATTCCTTTTGCAATGTGATGTTCGGAGTTCTGCTGCACTGCTGCTGCATACTGGAGTAAATCGTTTTCCGAATAGTGTTCCGTTAGAGGAATGATTTTCTGCACAGTGTGGGAACCTTTCGTAAGGGTGCCGGTTTTATCGAAAATAATGGTCGATAATTTTCTGGTGGTTTCAAAAGCCGTGCGGTTTCTGATGAGTAAACCATTTGTCGCTGAAAGTGTAGTGGAAATGGCCACCACCAGAGGGATTGCCACTCCTAAAGCATGAGGGCAGGCCGTTACCATTACCGTTACCATCCGTTCCAGAGCAAAAGCCAAATCTCCCATGGTGATGTACCAGTAAGCGAAAGTTCCTACTCCCACCACAATTGCTACTATAGTAAGCCATTTGGCTACTTTATCCGCCAGATTCTGAGTGTTCGACTTTGCTGCCTGCGCATCCTGAACCAAATTAATGACCTTATTGAGGTACGAATCCTTTCCAACCCCTGTTGCTTTTATCTTTAAAGCCCCGTCTCCATTGATAGACCCTGCGATAACCTTTCCACCGGACTCTTTTCTTACAGGAACACTTTCTCCGGTCAGCATGCTTTCATTTAAATAGGAACTGCCCTCGACAATCAGACCGTCAGCGGCGACTTTTTCGCCCGGTCTTATGATTACGGTATCTCCGTTTTTCAGCTGTTCCAGTTTTATTTTAACCGGACTTCCGTTCTGCTCGACGGTTACGTCATTTGGTAGTAAGGCAACTAGAGATTGCAACGCTTTTGAAGCAGCCATCTGCGAACGCATTTCGAGCCAGTGACCCAGAAGCATGATGACAATTAGGGTGGCGAGCTCCCAAAAGAAATCCATGCCCGGCAGCCCGAATACGACGGCAACGGAATAGACATAAGCTACGGTAATCGCCACAGCAACGAGCGTCATCATCCCAATAGCTCCGGCTTTCACTTCACCCAAAAACCCTTTGAAAAATGGCATTCCACCGTAGAAATAAATAATACTTCCCAAAACCAACAGCACGTATTTATCGCCTTGAAAAGCTATGGTGAAACCAAGCCACTGCTGAATCATGTGGGAAAGCAGCAGCACCGGGACAGAAAGTACCAGTGTAATCCAGAATCTTTTTAGAAAATCCGGAGTATGATGACCTGCATGTTTGTCAAATCCCGCCGCTGAACTATCAGATTCTGAGTGATGATCATGATTCTGATGATGATGGCTGTGTTCGTCTTTTTCAGCTGGGGCGGTTCCTCCCAAGGGAATTAAGTTCATTCCGCAAAGTGGACATTTCCCCGGTTCGTCCTTCAATATCTGGGGATGCATGGGACAGGTGTATTTTTTCATAATTCAATTTTTTTGTGTTAAATTCTGCTATTTGAGATTACTTCCGGGTTTGAAGTTCCTTAATTTTCGCCTTCATGACGGCAATTTCCTCCTCCTGTGCTTTGATAATTTCCTCGCCCAACTTTCTCACTTCCGGATCGACCAGATTACTTTCTTCGACCATAAGAATAGCCCCTGCATGGTGTGGAATCATGGACTTTAGGAACTGGACATCTCCCACGGCTGTCTGCTGCCGAATGCCAGACCAAAACAGCACCATCGCCAACACACCGACACCCATCAGTACCTTATTGAGTTTTTTATTGGGATACATCTTTGCCATTAACAGCAGTTCGATGATCAACATAGGAGAAGCCATTAGTCCGGCCATATAAAACTGATTAATATTGGGAATCACATTGGATAACCGATCAACCATCGCATACATTAATATAAACATGGATACGAAGGAAATGAGAAGCATCCAAAACAACTTTTTGTATGCAGAGGCGTGGCTTTTTTGCGCGTGCTGGACAGACTCCTTGCCCGATTCCATTTCATGTTTGGAATGATTGCCTGTTGCTGAATCAGTATCCTTAAGCATGTTGTGATCATGTTCTGAATTTTTCATAATAATAATTTCTTATATGTTAACAATTTGGATGAATATTTTTTGTTCATAAATTATCTAAAATGAATTTCACTCTTTCTTCGGGAGGCAAAACCGGAACAAAAACGATAGTGAAACCGAGATTGGTATAGCTTTCTATTATCAACTGATGAATTAGTTTTTGATCGTCTTCATTTTCGGTTCTCGCATAGTCTTTGGTAAACGGCAATCGGTCTAGAATAAAGATTTTTTTGTAGGAAACCCCGTTGACGGCATTAAGTAACTTTTCATCATAATCCAAGTTTAAAAATTGATAATAAGCCATTGCGTCCGGGATAGCCCTGTCCAAAAAAACCATATCCTCCTTATTGAGCGATCCTTCTTGGGCAATCTGCATATCTAACACGCCCAATTGAAATTTCGTTTTATTGCTTCTGATTTCTTCAACAGAATTTCCTTCATTATGCATGGTATCAATGTAATGCCTGGCGTGCTCAATTGTCGTAAGGTAACCTTGCTTCTGAAGCAAATCAATGGTCGTTGTTTTTCCGGTACTGGGTCCGCCGGTAATCACATACCAGTTGGTCTCATTTGAATGCTTGATTTTACTGTCCGTTATATGATTCATCTCTCCAAATTATAATTCTTCAATATCATAAAGTTGCGGTATTTGCGAATCCCAGCCGTAGGTTTCTTTTATGCCCAGCTGCAGCGCTTCTGCGCTTTCCTTTTCTCCATGTACGATGAAAATTCTTTCAGGAATATTTGTTATTTCATTCATCCAACCAATGAGTTCATTGTGGTCTGCATGTGAAGATAGTCCTTCAATTTCCGCTATTTCCATATTGAAAGGAACCCATTTTCCATACACTTTTAGTTCTTTCTCACCATCCAATAGTTTTCTTCCACGGGTTCCTTCGGCCTGATAGCCGACAAAAAGCAGGGTATTATCAGGGTTTTGTGCCTGGGTTTCAAGATAGTTGAGCATTCTGCCACCGGTGAGCATCCCGCTGCCGGCGATAACAATTTTTGGTTTGTTGTCGGACCGCAACTCCATGGTTTCCTGATAGCTGCTGACCACCGTGAAATGATCGCACATTTCATCACATTCGTCGGTTGTTAACCGGTGCCAATCTCTGGTACGGTAAAACAGATCGAGTATGCTGGCTCCCATCGGACTGTCCATGATTATCGGTACTTTGGGTATTTTATTTTCGTTAAGCAACCTCCATAAAATAAGCATCATCAGTTGAGCACGTTCAACCGAAAAACTGGGAATAAACACGCTGCCTCCACGGTTAATGGTATCGTTGACTAATTTTTCAATCTCCAGAACCGCTTCCACTTCATCCGGATGAAACCTTCCTCCGTAGGTTGACTCTATGAAAAGAACATCCGCCTTTTCGGGTTTCAGGGGTGGATATAGCAGTAGATCATTTGTGCGTCCAATATCTCCCGAAAAAACAAAGCGTTTTCCCTGTAGATCCAACTCTATAAAGGTGGCGCCCAAAATATGTCCATTGTATTGAAATCGGGCGCTCACACCATCAAACAAAGGAATCCACTGTGATGGCGGAACCTCCTTAAAATGGGAAATGGTTTTTGCTACATCCTTCACACCATACAGCGGTTCTGCCGGACTGTGTTTGGAGTAGCCTTCCTTATTGGCTCGCGCTGCTTCCTGTTCCTGGATTTTGGCACTGTCGTTCAGAATGATTGTGGCAATATCCAAAGTTGGATTTGTTCCGTAAACCAATCCACTAAAACCATATTTTACCAATCGGGGAAGGTATGCTGTGTGGTCGAAATGGCCATGAGTCAATAAAACGGCATCAATGGCTGAAACGTCCACAGGCGGATATTCCCAGTTTTTAAGCCGTAATTCCTTTAATCCTTGAAAAACTCCGCAGTCGATTAGGAGTTGATGTGCTCCTGTATCGATTAAATATTTGGAACCCGTTACTGTACCCGCAGCGCCCAAAAAATGAATGGTAATTTTTGTATTTTTCATTGGTCAGATTGATTTAGTGTTGAGTGCATAATTCTTTTGCGTCTTCGATAATGTTTTTGTGTCGCGGTTTTGAAATTCCAATTTGGTTTAAAACATCCGGTTGTTCATAAATTTCTCTGCAAAGGACTAATCCAATGTCTAATAATTTTGTTTTTTCGTTTTTTGTCAGGGTCGTTAAAGCGGTTAATGGGTGCAGCCCGGATATGTCTATTCTCTCTTTTAAACCGTTACCAAGAGGATAGTCCCAACTTGCCATCAGTAAACCTGCACATTTACCGTATTGTATCGCGTCGGTGGTGAATCTTGTATTGGTATACACCCCTCCTTTAGAAATTTTTCCTTCATTACTTTTTTGCTTTTTCCACTGTTTTTCTACATCCAGAAATCTGGAATTGACATATAAAGGAATTTTCACATTGCAAAACCTTCCTTGGTCACTATGAAATTTACACTCAATAAAATAATGATTATCTTCTTTCTGTGCGATTACATCTATCTCATGCGATACGCAATTTCCTGGCACAATGATCCCAACCTCGGTGGCAAATCCCTCATGTGCCATCAGTTTGCCAACTAATTTTTCAAAAGGAAAACCCGAGGGACCCAATTCAAGGAGTGCGTTTTTGAGTTTGTATTTTGAAGCACTTACGCGGGAATATTTTTTTAACAAATCAAAAGCAATTTTATAGATCTTTGTGGTGGTCATGCCTTCGTAAATCTTGGACTGAACCTCACCAACGATTTGCTGAATGACGTTTTCCCCAGCAGACGCGCGCCTAAGTGAATTAATGAGTTTTTCGACATCAAATGCGACAATATCTCCGGACTTTTTTACGATGCTAATGGGAATCTTCATTTTCTGATAGTTTGTTGAAACTTATTTTAGGCAACTGTTATCTTATTATCGAGATATACACTCTGTACCCTTTGTAGCAAGTTCACACCGTCTTTAAACGGGCGCTGAAATGCCTTCCGACCCATAATCAGTCCAGTGCCGCCCGCTCTTTTGTTGATGACCGCTGTTGTAATGGCCTCAAGCAGATCTGACTCACCTTTTGAATCGCCACCGGAGTTAATTAATCCGATTTTGCCCATGTAACAGTTCGCTACCTGCAGCCTGCAGAGGTCAATCGGGTGGGGAGTTGTTAGTGCCTCATACATCGCGTCATCGTATTTACCGAACTTAATGTTTTTGAATCCAAAATTATTTGTCGGCAATTTTTGTTTAATAATATCAGCTTGAATTGTTACTCCGATATGATTGGCTTGTCCTGTCAAATCCGCAGCGGAGTGATAATCCTGATCTGCTGTTTTAAATGCCTCATTTCGAAGATAGCACCATAATATAGTCGCCATACCGAGCTGATGGGCATGCTCAAACGCCTCGGAAATTTCTGTGATCTGCCTGTCGCTTTCTTCCGAACCAAAATAGATGGTTGCTCCTATGGCAACTGCCCCCATATCCCAGGCGTTTTTTACTTTTCCAAATAGCGTTTGGTCATATTTATTTGGAAAGCTCAGTAATTCATTGTGATTAATCTTTACAATGAAAGGGATTCTGTGCGCATATTTTCGGGCATTCAAGGCTAACCCGCCGAAGGTAGAAGCCACACCGTTACAGCCGGCTTCGAGTGCAAGTTTTAAAATGTTTTCAGGGTCGAAATAGTCGGGGTTTTTATAAAACGAGTATACAGCACTATGCTCAATACCCTGATCAACAGGAAGAATGCTCAGATAACCCG
The DNA here is from genome assembly GCF_002024805.1 of Elizabethkingia bruuniana. Taxonomy (NCBI): domain Bacteria; kingdom Pseudomonadati; phylum Bacteroidota; class Flavobacteriia; order Flavobacteriales; family Weeksellaceae; genus Elizabethkingia; species Elizabethkingia bruuniana. Next base: position 3,789,691 of record NZ_CP014337.1, on the reverse strand, counting down.
TGCCGCCAAGATTACCCTGACCGTAAAGTTGAGCGAGACTCCGCAGAACCTGCGGGTTTCTGTTGCTATCGCCAAAGACCTTTTCCAGACTGTATTTGCCTGGAGTCAGCAGTTCATCTTTTGTAATTTTTTGGCAAACGTGATCCAAATAGAAGGCTGCCTTCTTGCCTAATAAGTCTGCAATGTTATCGTTCATTTTCATTTTTTTTTAAACTTTAATTTAATCCCTAAATTTCTATTTGTTTTAGAAATAGGCATTTGCGGAAGTGCGCGTCTTACAAATATTTGCAGGGTACAAAACCATTTTCCTTAACATTTCGTTTTATTAATTTGATAATTTACTTTTTGCTTACTCCTAATAAAAACTCTGTTTTACTCCAAGGCTTTCGTTGGTCTTTTTTATTGACTTCTCAGCGTCTGGTTCTATTCCCGCCAATGCACGTATAGCGTCGATAGTTTCGGGGATTACTATAGCCTGGTTATCTACTATGTATGCATAAAACAACTCATCCCCAACTACTTTCAGCATATCTTTCCACACTGCTACTTCATACATATCTCCATAAGGGCGGCCTATTGCAAGCATTAATTCCTTAACTGTATTATTAGCTGCTAACTCATCGCTGTATTCAATCATTGCAATTCTGGTAGATTTATTGAACGCATCCAAAACTTCTTCCTTATCGGTTTTTCTGGTCAACTGTACATTCCAGTAATGTAGATGGCTTAACGTTTCCGGCACTTTAACTGCCGATGTGATAACGTTAAAAGAGGGGTCAACAGATTGCGCATCGGGTCCCTGATGGCTGGGTATATCTTTTTCGGGAACCAGGGTATTCATAATCCCGGTCAAATGGCTTTCCCATGGGTCGGTTGCACGACGAAGTAAAGTGCCTCTTGCTTTTAAGAGCAAGCCTGCATTCTTCAGTGCGGTTAGTGTTCTTACAATGGAAGTAGTGTTACAGGAAACTACTCTTGTAGCATCAAGGTTAATTGCAGTTGCATAATTATTTTCGGCACTAAAGGAATGACCGGTTGCTTCATGCTTTTCACCTCCTTGTAAGATAAACTTTTTACCAAGTTTTTTATAAAGCTCTATATTTTGAGCCGCAATTTTTTTGGGCGTACAATCCACAATAATATCTGAGGATGCAAGCAGATCGTTCAACGTGCCTGATGAATTTATGCCTGCTTCGTTCATCTTTGTTTTAAACATGTCATCGGAAGCAAACACGGGATATTTTTTCAATACTGCCATTTGAATGCGCCAGTCTGTTATTACATCGCATACACCTGCCAGTTCCATATCTTCTTGCAAATGCACTGCATCGGCAACCCGTTTGCCAATGACACCATATCCGTTAATGGCAACTCTTATTTTTTCCATAATATATATATTTAGCTTATCGATTAAATTAAAAGGTTTCCGATGTGGATTTCCTTTAATATTCTGTTTATGGCATTCCACCAGTTTCAAACCAATATCTTATTCCATTAGGGCCTTTGCCAACCGGGATTGTGTGGATCACTTTTTGACTTGCCACATCAATCACAGAAACGGTATTATCTAAAGTATTTGTTACAAAAACTGATTTACCATCGTTGCTTACTACTACACCGTGAGCCTTCTTAAATCACCACCCGTTTTAAATTACGCTGCCATTTTCCGGCATTCTTCGGCGCATTTTCTACAAGCTTCTGCACATTCACGGCAATGATCCATTCCATGTTGTGCATGTTTTTCACATTCTGCAGCACATGCTTCACAGATGTCGGCACAAATGCGGCAAATTTCTTTTGCTTTGTCGCTGCCGAGGCTCATTAACTGTGCTGAGGCATAGCAGATCGCTGCGCATTCCATGTCTAACTGAATGCATCTCGCCATCATTTTTACATCTTCTTCCTCAGTGCATGATGAAGCACAGTGATTACATATTGCAGCACATTTTAAACATGCTTCAATACAACTTTGGTACGTGTGATAACCTGTCATAATTGTTGGTTTTTATGTTAATAAATAGGTTGGTTTTTTCAATAAATATGCAGTTCCTGCGCTGATCCTGTCGCAATCATAAGTGCGTTTGATCAGGCAAGCTATTGCTGGCTACTTTGATTTTTTTTAAAAAATTTATTTGCTTCTTTAACTTAGTTTTCAGCGGAGCATTTCTACCGTTATCGTTCACATCGTACTAACATTATACTTGCCCGCGCAGTTCATACTTTTCAACAGCAACAGGAGCCACCAGACTTTTTTAAATTCTCATCTACGGAAGCGCCGGCAATACTATAACCTACTTTCGCCAAGGCTTGCGTTAACTGCGCGGTATTAATCGATTTCTCTGCTTCAATAACTGCGCGTGGTGGATGCAGACTCGCTTTTACATTCTGTACGCCATAAATTTCTTTCAACGCTTCTTCGACATTTTTAACGCAGCCTTCGCAGGACATTCCTGTTATTTCAATTTGTTGTTTCATTTTGTTTGATTTTATTCTTTTATATATTGTTACTTTCCGACTATCTGTTTTACAATACGTTCTGTGAGCCTTACTTGGCCAAACTCGTGTTGCAATAAAATAGTTTTTTGAAAGCGAGCTGGCTGTAATTACTACTGTAAAAGTACAAGTTTCTTAAACGGATGTTCTGCATAATTTTCGTTAGTTTCTGTATAATTTCGCTTTGAAAAAAAGGCCAAGTAACATCAAAACTATACCTGAAGTTTATCGAGAGTTGCGCAAAAGTCCCTGTGATTGCCGTTTCTATTTCGCAACTATTTCCTATTTATAATTTCATACGCCTAAGTTCTAAGGTTAACTAATTTCATCATAGGGTCTTCGATTGGCTAGTTCAGCATTTTTATACTCAGTCATGCTCTCTCCGGTAATCTCTTTAAACTGTCTAGATAGGTGGTTGACGCTGCTGTAATCCAGGAGATGCCCTATTTCTGAAAAGGTGTACTGCCTGAGTTGAATAAGTTGCTTTACTTTCTCAATTTTTAATTTAATAAAATATTTTTCGAGCGTTGTATTTTCAAAGTGTGAGAACAACTTGCTCAGTGACTTATATTCGTGGTTGAACTCCGTGCTTAAAATTTGAGATAGGTTTACCGTGGAATCGAGAGGGGGCTCTTCTATTTTACAAAGCAAAAAATGTTTAATTTTTTCGACGAGCACTTCCTCTGGACTATGGATTATTTCAAATTTATTGGTATGGAGAACGCTTTCAATTTTCGCCAAGATTTCAGTATGATTACCAGCCATCTCGTCGATTACCAATACCCCGAGTTCAATTGATGAAACCTTAATTCCCAGTTGTTCAAGCTCTTGCCTAAGCACTTTGAGACATCGGCTGCAAACCATATTTTTAATATTTAATTTCATCACGTTGTTTTTAATTTTTGTTGATTCTACAGCACAGTCTTTTCCGATCCTTTTTTATTCTAAACGACCATTTCTGATACTCTAAAGACCACAGGCGAGCGTCATTTCTTATGTTCTGCGTTACTTACTATATTCGTTGTCACGAAAAAAATCTAACAGTTCTTTTTTTTTATCTGCTGATAATCTCGCGTTTCCGTGCATCATGCGGTATGATTTTAAAGGCATTTCGTCTTTCTCAATCTGGCTGATGATGCTTTTTATTTTTGCTTTTTTACGTCTTTTTGAATAGTTATTGAACTCATCAAAATTGAGTTCTTCTTTGCCTTTTTTAATATGCCGGGCCATGAACCACGCGCCCGGCTGTAATACCGAATACCAGGGATAACGGGTATTATTTGAATGACAGTCATAGCAGGAAACTTTAAGGATTGCAGCCACGTTGGCGGGCACCTTTTCGGTTTTTTCAAAACTTTGACCTGCCGGAACGGTGGAGACATTACGCTCCACCGGTATGAAGTAAATGGCTAATACAACCGCCACCACGATCACCGACAGCCAACCTATGATATTCAATTTTCTCATATTACATTGTGCTCATATCGTGACCCGCCATGGGATCTGCCCCTTTCTTAAATATATATTCGCTGTTCAGAAGGTAGGCCCCGGAGACCACTACTTCGTCTCCCGCCTTAATTCCTGATGTGATTTCTATTCTGTCTTCATATTCGAGACCCGTTTCCACCATTCTGTTGACGAAGGTGTTCTTCGCGGTTTTCACCCACACCGTGGAAGATTTGCCATCCCTGATTACCGCATCCACAGGCATTGAAAGGCCATCGCGGGATTTGTTTTCCACCAGAACATATACCGGCATTCCGGGTTTCAGTAGCTTTCCTTTGTTGGGCACGGAAATGCGAACCAGATTTATCCTGCTGGAGGCGCTTATTTCAGGGTTTGTGAAATCGATCTTCCCATTAATCTTCAAATTATCCAGATCGGGAATATATACGGTGACTTTACTGTCTTTCTGAAGGAGAGCCATTTGAGAGGAATAGACCTGCGCCTCCGCCCACAGCGATGAAAGATCTGCCAGATTCACGATGGTGCCACCTTCGGCAAGATAATCCCCTTCGGCAATGCTGAGATCGGTGATGTAACCGGCTGCATTGCTGAACACGGTAGTGGTAGGCGTAGCTTTTCCTGATCTTTCCAGTTGTTTGATCTGGCTTTCGGACATTCCCCATAAATAAAGCTTGTTGCGGGAACTTTGGAGCAACTGATCAAAATCAATGGAAGTATTACCGACGAACAGCTTGCGTCTTTCTAATGCCAGCAAATATTCCTGCTTTGCATTATTGAGTTCTTCACTGTAAATATCGACCAACGGCGCCCCCTTCGGAACAAAATCGCCAATGTTTTTATAATACAACCGTTCAACTCTACCCATTACTCTGGAACTTACTGCCTGCATTTGGTACTGATTAAAATTGAGTGTTCCAGTCAGGGTAAGTTTGTCGGCCATAGACCCATCAGATAGCGCGACTGTTTTGATATTCCCAAGTTTAACCTGCTCGTCATTCAGGATGATTTCATTGGGATCCGCGTTCTTTTTCTTCTCGACAGGCACCAAATCCATGTGACAAATGGGGCATTTTCCGGGTTTATCGGAGACTACCTGCGGGTGCATGGAACAGGTGTAGTAGATATCGTGGCCGGCATGCGGATCTTCCTCCTTTTTACAAGAGTAAAGAAAAACCAGCAAGGCCAGCATTAAAATATTAAATTTCATCTTATCAATTTTTATCTGTTAATTTTTATGAAACTTTCGCTGTCCATCAGGTACTGTGCATTTTCGGCAACTCCATCTTCAGGAAGCAAACCACTGACGATCTGAATTTTATCGCCTACCACCGCGCCGGTAACAACCTTGTGGGCAATAAAACCGCCTTCAACTTTTTTGAACGCAATTTTATCAATCCCCAAAGAAACCACCGCTGATTTCGGCAGCCAATCTGCCATTCTGTTGTGGCTCATAATCTCCGCTTTAACCTGACTTCCGACAGGAATTTTTGCGGTGGAATTATCAAAATAGACGCGCGCCGTTACGGTTTTGCTGCCCTGCCTGAAAAAGGGTTCAATAAAACCGATGATTCCTTTGAAGCGATTTTCAGGATTGGCTTCAGGGATGATCATGACTGACTGTCCTTTGCTGACCAGTGCAATGTCTTCAGAGAAAATATTGATCAGGGCCCAGGTTCTGTTGGGATTGTAGACACTGAAAATATTCTGTCCTTTCTGGAGATACATTCCCTCTTTTAGGGGTAGTTCAGCGGTGGCTGCCGTATTTGAAGCCATTGCGGGTGCAGATTGTGGTGATGACCCCATGCTTCCGGCCGATCCTGCCTGCTGAATGTGTCCGCTGTAATTGCTGAAAACCGGAACTGTGAGATCAGGTTTCCCTCGCTGGATGACTTTCTGTATCTGTGAAGCCGGCATTCCCAAAAGAAGGAGTTTCTGGCGTGAAGCATCGATCATTGTTTTGTTTGAGCGGTCATTTTTAATAACGAAGAGCAGGTTTTGCTGTGCGGTTAAAAGTTCCGGGCTGTATATATCTAAAATACGCTGCCCTTTCGACACTTTCTGGTATTTATACCGCACATAGAGTTTCTCGATACGGCCCGCAACGCGTGAGGAAATACTGCCAATCTGTCGAGTATCGTATTCTACCGTCCCTAAAGCATCAACCGTGGTGGGTATGTTTTCTCTTTTTACTTTTATTACGGGCTGTTCCGACACTACAAATTCATTGGTTGGTTTCAACAGATCGTCGAGTTTAATCCCCTCTTCCTTTTTTTCAGGGGCATCTTTCAGGACCAAATCCATCCCACATTTGGGACATTTGCCGGGTTTGTCTGAAATCACTTCCGGGTGCATCGGACAGGTATAAGCATGCATTGCAGCTTCTGCCGAGTGCTTATCTTCCCAGAACTTAACTTTGTCACACGCCGTCAAACCAAATAAAAGCATAGTGAATATTATAATTTTTCTCATCTTCTTTCAATTAAGCGGTCAATTTCAGTTTGCGTCTGCAGTGCTTTGGTAAGGATCTCGAAATATTCCAGTTGGGCCATATTCAGCTGTTCCCATGCGTCATATAACATGAAGAGTTCTTCCGTATTCTGCTCGTAGCCCAACTGCATGGATTTGTAGTTGTTTTTTAAGGCCGGAATAATGGTGTCTTCATAGAGTTTCAGCTGATTTTTATTCAGGTCCAGCTCATTGCGCATTCCGTAGGCCATTCCGCTGTATTCGTTCACCATCATTTCTTTCTGTGCCTGCAAGGCTTCTTCTTTCAGTTTCAGGCTTTCAATATTGGCTTTATTCATGCCTGAAGCCCAGGATACGAAAGGCAGTTTTGCCATCAGCATCAGAGAAAACTGCATGGGCTGGCCGCCAAAACCGAACATGTTTTCGAACTTTACGCCAAATTCCGGCTTTAGATTCTGCTTTTCCAGATCCTGTTTGAGTTTGGCAATATTGATTTCCCGGTCGATGCCGCGGAGATCACTTCTGTTCTGATAAAAGAGATCCTGACCAAAAGTCTCGAGAGAGTAGTCATTCAGGTTGTATTCGGGCTCAATCTCCAGCGGTGCGAGCGCGTCTCTTCCCATGAGGGCATTCAACCGGATCCGGTTGACGCGAAGGTCATTCTCGTACATGAGCTGCATGTTTTTGGAACTGCCAAGCGCAGCTTTTGCTTTGTAATAGGCCGATATTTTACTGAGTCCGTTTTTGTACCGGATTTCGGCGTTTCTGATCATGAAATCCAGCATCTTTTCGTTTTCCTTTACGACCTTCAGCTTTTTATCCAAGACGATTGAACTGTAATACAGTTTTTTCGCATCCTGAAAGTTTTCATTGAGGGCGGCAAAAAGTTTTTCCTTTTCCACAGAGGACATTGCCTTCATCAGATTCTCGTTGGCATCGAGTTTCTTTCTGTTGGGCAACATCTGTTCTACCGAAACTGCTACTGAGCCCATACCGAGCATATCGCCGTCGCGCTGCCAGAGTTTTGGATTATAGGGCGTCATGAAAAGACCTGCTCCCACCGTTGGCGCCATCCAGCTTCTTGCGCCTTTGGCCGCAGCGTCCATTGACCGGACTTCCGCATTATACATTTTAACCACAGGATTGTTGGCTGCAATACTGTCCATTACTGCCGGCAACGGCATCCGCTGAGCATAACTGGTGGTGCAGAGCAAAGCAAGTACTCCTGTTATTATGAATTTTTTCATTTTGTAATCATTTTAGGATTAATGGGAAGCGTCGAGGACGTCAATTTTCCCCAGTTTATTCAGCTCCCATTCCTTCTGCATATAAAAGATAATGGGTGTTACCAAAAGGATGTGAATGGCCGAAGTGAAAACACCACCAACCATCGGCAATACAATTGGTTTCATCATGTCACTTCCCACACCGTGGCTCCACAGGATGGGAACGAGTCCGAAGAGGGTCACGCAAACCGTCATAATTTTAGGTCTTAATCTTTTCGCTGCACCGTTGATCACATATTCACGAAGTTCTTCATTGGTAATGGTCTCCCGTGAGTTGCCATTTTTTGCAATAAGCTGAACCATAGCGTCGTTCAGGTAAATTACCATCACGATTCCGGTTTCCACCGCAAGTCCGAACAGGGCAATAAAGCCCACTGCTACAGCTACCGAGAGATTCACTCCCCAAATCGAAATCATAAAGACACCCCCGATTAGGGCAAAAGGAATACTGATGAGATTAAAGAAAGCTTCGCGGTAAGAATTGAACGCAAAATACATCGAAAGGAAAATCACTATTAATACGAGGGGCATAATCATTTTTAAAGTCTGCTCGCCCCGAATCAGGTTTTCGTACTGACCGCTCCATTCCACGAAATAACCTTTTGGCATTTTGTTAACCATGTTATTGAGTTTTGCCTGGGCTTCTTTTACGGTACTGCCTAAATCCCGGTCGCGTACGTTGAATAGAACAGTTCCACGCAACATTGCATTTTCAGAATTGATCATTGGTGGTCCTTCTGTAAGACGAATGTCAGCCACTGCGCTTAGCGGAATGGAACCAAATTCCATCGTCTGCATGGGCAATCTTCTCAGAGATTCCAAATTATTTCTGAAATCCTGGCCGTATCTGGCATTTACCGAAAAGCGCTGTCGGCCTTCCACGGTGGTGGTGAGTTTCATTCCGCCGAGCGCACTTTCCACGACGGCATTTACATCATCCACACTTAGGCCGTATCTTCCTATTTCTTCGCGTTTCACTTGAATGTCCACATATTTTCCGCCGGTAATGGGTTCTACGTACATGTCTTTTATTCCTTCAATACCGGTGAGTTCCTTTTTAATCTTTTCTGAAAGGACGGCAATACTGTCCAGGTTCTGTCCGTATACTTTTACGCCCACATCCGTTCTGATCCCGGTTGAAAGCATATTGATTCGGTTGGAAATCGGCATGGTCCAGCCATTGGTTACGCCTGGAATCTGCAGTTTGGCATTCAGCTCATTGATGAGATCATCTTTTGTTTTGCCCTCGCGCCATTCGCTTTGCGGTTTCAACAAAATAATGGTTTCAATCATGGAGATGGGTGAATTATCTGTCGCCGTGTTGGCTCTTCCGGCTTTTCCGAGGACATGATCCACTTCCGGAATTCCCTTAATGATTTTATCCTGTACCTGCAGTAATCTTTTGGCTTCAGAGTTTGAAATATCGGGAAGGGTAACCGGCATAAAGAGCAGGGATCCTTCATCCAAAGGCGGCATAAACTCGCGTCCCAGATTCATAATTAAAGGGATGCTGACCAAAAGAGCAAGAATATTAATGCCAAGCGTTGTTTTTTTCCATTCCATGCACCAGCGAATGATGGGTTCGTACACCCGCTGCAAGCCACTGTTTATTGGGTTTTTATTATCGTCTTTAAATTTTCCCTTCATGAAAAAGGAGATGAGCACCGGGGCAAGGGTAAGCACCAGGATTGCATCAACAATCAGGATGAATGTTTTAGTGTACGCCAGCGGATGAAAAAGTTTACCTTCCTGACCGGTCAACATAAATACCGGGAGAAAAGAAACCACGATGATTACCGTAGAGAAAAAGACCCCTCTGGATACCTGTAAGGATGATTTTTCGATAATCTTCAACCGAATGTCTTCGGGAATTTTAACGTAACTGTCTTTCTCTTTGTCTTTTTTTCTGAATATATTTTTAAACCAGTTGGTCTTCATTGTTATGGGTTTTTATTTTGTTGATGGTTCTGCCAATCGGAGAGATTTTTATAGGCATTTTCAGACATGATAATTCCGTTATCCACGATCACCCCAATTGCCAGCGCAATTCCTGTAAGGGACATGATATTGGAGGAAAGTCCAAACGCATTGAGCAGAATAAAACTGATGGCAATGGTGACTGGAATCTGAAAGATGATGCTCAATGCACTTCGCCAGTGGAATAGGAACAGAATAACAATGATTGCCACCACGATAATTTCTTCAATCAACTTGGTTTTAATATTGTCTATTGCCCCTTCAATCAGCGTACTGCGGTCGTACGATGTCTTGAAGGTGACGCCTTCAGGGAGTCCTTTTTCAACGTCCTTCATTTTCTCTTTCACATCGTTGATGACCTTATCCGCATTTTCGCCATACCGTGCCACCACGATACCGCCCACAACTTCGCCTTCACCGTCCGCATCAAAAATACCCAGCCGAAGATCTCCACCCATTTGTACCGAGCCAATATCTTTCACCCGCACGGGAATACCGTTGTAATTTCCCACCGCGATTTCTTCGATATCGGCTACGTTCTTGATGTAACCAAGACCGCGAATGATATAGGCCATATCGGCCATCTCAAATTTACGTCCGCCCACATCATTATTGTTGGCTTTCACTTTGTTCATGACATCCATGAGGGATACGTTATAGTACTGGAGTTTTACAGGATCTACAATGAGTTGGTACTGTTTTTCGAAGCCGCCAAAGGAGGCTACTTCCGCCACACCGGGAACCGTCTGCAGGGCAAACTTGACGTACCAGTCCTGGAGGGCGCGCTGGTCTCCTAAATCCATTTTAGGTGCATCCAAATGGTACCAGAAAACGTGACCAACACCAGTGCCATCCGGTCCGAGCGTAGGGGTGACATCTTGTGGGAGTAAACGCTGCGCATAATTGAGGCGTTCCATTACCCGGGTTCTGGCCCAATAAATATCTACGTTATCTTCGAAAATGACATACACGAAACTCATCCCAAACATAGAGGAAGCCCGGATGTTCTTAATTTTCGGAATGCCCTGAAGGTTGCTTACCAGAGGGAAAGTCACCTGATCTTCCATAATCTGGGGACTTCTGCCCATCCACTCCGTAAAAACGATGACCTGGTTCTCACTCAGATCCGGAATGGCATCGATGGGATTGTCCCTTACCGCAAAAATACCCCAGATAAAAAGGCCGATTGCAATCAGCAAAACGAAATACCTGTTGCGGAGGGACAGTTTGATTAAATTTTGAATCATGATTCTGTACGGTTTTACTTAATTTCTTCCTGAACCTCGCCACATGACAGCATTTCTTTGCCTAAATAAGGATTCTTCACCTCACGTGAATCGCTAAGCCAAAAAGCGCCTTTGTTATCGTTATACATTGGACAAAATACTTTGTACACCGGTTTTGGAGTTCCGAAATCTTTCAGCAGGTCGTAAAAATCGGCGCTCATTAAATCCAGATGTTCGCGCTGATGATCAATCTTTCCGGCGTTATCTGCAATGTGCTCGGCGTTTTCACTGATGCTTGATTCGAGGTCAGCAAATTCTTTTTTCTGTTCAGCAGAAAAACCGTTTTTGTCTATTTTGGGAAAAGAAGCGAGGATCCCTTTGGCTGCACTCACCGCTTCTTTATCATCATCACCGGACAAAGCGAATGTAAGGTGAGTGTAATGGGAATAAAGCTCCGTAAGATCAGCGGAAGACTTTTTGGCTTCAGTAACGGTTACCTCTTTATCCGTTGCCATATTGCCCATCGCTGAACTGTCAGACATCATGCTCATATCGTGCTGCATGGATGTTTCAGTGGTTTTTTTCTGTTCTTTATTCTCTTTGCAGGAAGTGAGTGCAAGTGTGCCGATTGCCAAAAGGCTGAATACTAGTGTTTTCATTATTTTATAAGTTTAAAGATTATTTATTATTAAAAAAGGCTTCGTAGTTTGCTTTATTTTCGAAGTACACGACATTATCATTTTTATCAGAGATTGCAATAATTGCGGTTGCTTTATCGATGAGTTGATGAGATATCGGATCATACGCCATGCGAGCATTTTCTTCCTGCGGGATTCTGAGTTTGCAGTTTTCGCAGCAACCGTAGTAGGTTTTGCCGTCATGCTTTACTTCGAGCTGCTTTTTGCCCATGTAGGCGTTGTTTACCATACAGACCTGGTCGTGGGGAACAATGTCGCCGGTCTTGAACTGTGCATTGGTAATTTGGGTAGTTTCTGCTTTTGAATTGGTGCAGGAAACGAGGAACACTGCTACAAAAGCCAGTATTCCTAAAAGAATATTCTTCATTAAATTATCGTTAAAGGTTAATTTTGAGCCTCCGTCTTGAGAGACTGTGTACGAAAATCCTGATCTTCAAGTTGTTCTTTAAAGAACATTCTTTTCTAAAAGATTACTTAAACGAGAAGTGGAAGTTCGAAGGGACATTCAGCACCGCTAAATAATCTGCGGAAAGTGTCATAAACACTTCACGACCAGACACAATTCGGGCTGTAAAAGAAAGTGATTAACCTATTTTGGGCGGTTCCCAAATGGTATGGAATCCACCAGAGTAATGGGGATTCTGATAAAAGAAATTAGAATTTTTGTCATCGTAACCGGACGCTTCGTTTTTAGAATCCTCTAAAAATTTGCTGTCTGCTAGAATGGTATACTGAGCAGTGCTGCAAAGGTTACCGCTGCAATTTCCTGAGCATCCATCGGTTTGACAATTGTGTGATTTTGGGTGACAGCATTCTTCTTTGCAATCGCCGCTGTCGCAAGACGGCTGTATCTGTGCGAATGACTGTTTTATGAAAGTTTGCGAACTGGTCGCGGTTTTAATAACCTGCTTCTCCTTTGTACTGCAAGCCTGAGAAATCCCTGGCGCCAGAAATAACGCGAGTGTAAGGGAAAGCAACAGTATTTTAAAATTTCCGACCATTGTAAGTAAACAGCACAAAGATAGGGAATTATTTTAGAAGCTAAACTACTTCCTTAAAACGAAATTTATTTTTCCTAAATTATTCACAATGTTACTCTTAGCAAACTGTAATAAATACGTCAATAAATGTCCAGTTTTTTAATAAAAAACTGGACAAATAATTTTTAGTCTACCTACTCTCATACCCCTCCTTAAACTTCAAAAACTTTTCTGCGTCCTTTGGATTTTTCTTCATCCATTTTTTCATTAGTGCGGTATTGTGCTCCAGCTGTTTTACTTGCTCTGTTTCATAAATCGCCTTGTTTTCATCCTTGATCTCCTCCAGGATTTCCTCTCGAACCTCGGTCTTGGTGCGGATGCTTTCGCTGTACCAGATTTTTCCGAGATAAACAGTTGCTGATAAAATAAAAAATGCAACCAGCAATATAGGCAGGATTCCGAAAAACCAATATTTAACTGTATCTGATTTCTGATGGAATTTTTCCAGATGCTTTATAACGTCCGGAGATAATTCCGCGATAATATTGTTGGGGATGGATTTAAGCAATTCCTGCCGTTTTAGATTTTCTTGATGTGCCAGTTCTTGGATTTTCTTCACATCCTCCTTGATATCGCAGTACATGTGGAAAATCGCCTTCCCCGAAATTTCTACCGCCTTATTGCTTTCTATGACGCGGTGCAAAAGTTCGATGCCTGCATCTTGTGAAGAATAATTTTCTGTATTCATGTCATGGTTGTTAAATTCGTTGTTATTCATTTTCTTTTTTTTATTGATGTTTTTTAAACCTATCGCCTTCTTTTTCTCTTCCTCAGCAATTCATCGTCTGCCGCCTGTGCGTAGCTCGGTTTGAGCAGTTCCTTCACGGCATTCTCAATCTCCTTGAGCCCTGATTTTTCCGGATGTTTTATTTCATTCGTTTGCGGATTACTCTGACTGAAAATTGCCGACTGGTGGTTTTCCGCATTCCGGTTTAGGATTTCTTTGATGTCCTTAATCTTCAGTTTGCTGGTGATCTCCGAAAGTTTGTAACCTGGATGGTACTGCCTCTGGGTTTGGTCGTTGATGTCCTTTAATCTAACAATCCGCATCCCCGAAATACCGTCCTTCACATTCTGCGAGAGCGTCACTCTGTAACCACATCTCCGCATATAATCCACCAAGTCGTCAAAATTTCTTGAGACCTTCAGACAGTTTTGCAGGATTTTCAGCATCTGCTGCTTTTTCTCTTTCCCTATTTCCACATCTGTTTTCAGGTTCATCTCTTTGCAAACATTTCTCACTGATTCACCGAAGCGTTTCCCGACATTGGCAGATTTTACCGTGCATTTACCATAAACATCTATGCGGTTCACGATGAAGTGGATATGTTTCTGCTTCGTGGAATTGTGGACATCCAAGACGATTTGGTTATTTTCTGTAAGTCCCACATCTTTCAATGATTTTAAAGCCAGTTCCTTCAATTCGTCGTTGGTCAGTATGTCTCCAATTTCCTTTGCCGGAGAAATGTAACCTGTGAGAGCCCATTTCTTTAAATTCGGATTTCTCTCGGCGACAATCTTCATCTCTTCAAATCTTTCCTCCGGCATTGTTGAAAGCAGGTTGTTGGAATAAATACATTCCGCCGTGCCTTTGTCATTGCCATTGTATTCAATCGCGATCTTACTGATCCTCCTCGTCGTTGCCGAATTGTTCATGCTTGATGATTTGTTGGTAGAGGAATTCTCTGATTAATTTGGTGACGGTGTGAATTTCTTCAAGGATCTCTTTCTTGTTTTCAAACTCGTTCCATTCTCTGTTCCTGAGCAGATTGGATATCCTTATAAAATTGTTGCCGTAATTCAACAGAACCGCGTCGGTTTGAAACTCGTTTATTTTGAGTTCTTTTTCGGTTGAAACCAGTCTTAAATATTTTGATATTTTGAGTTTGTAGAAGTCAGCCTCCTTTTGAATTTTCTCAAACTCCTTTTCGGTAAAACGAACTGAGACTACCTTCGAAAATTGGTTCGCCGTCTTCTTTTTCAAACCTCCCTTTCGACCAATTTCGCGAAAGCGGTTCTTTCTTTTTTCTTCTGCAACCTTTGCAATTTGCTGCTCGGAAATCTGCCTGACAAACTGTTTTAAAAAGTCATTTTTCATCTTGTGTTTATTTTGTGTTTAATTTTTTTATGATTTTAAATTACTGGCTTGAATTCCATTTCCAAACAAGTGTTTCCGACGACAGGAGGAAACCAAAAAGCCCGATTTTTACGACAAGCCCCACGCTTGTTGTAAACATTGGGTACTTTTTGCACTAACTATCTGCCGATTTTGCACTAACTATCTGCCAATTTTGCGTGGAGTTATTTTACGCAGGTCTTCATTTTCCATGCCTGTATCTATTTTACGCAGGTTAGTGCCGAGTAAAAACTCATTTAAGTCTTTGTGATTTTTGAATAAAATCCGTTCGTCCGAAACTTTGGAATTTTGTTTTTTCAGAATCTCGGTCACAGAATCTCCTGTCCTGTCATTGTCCAAAAAGAGTTCAACATTTTTATAATTTTCGAGTTGATTTTTGACCTTTGAAATCATGGTGACGGAATTTAAAATGATGTAATTCGAAGGTTCCTTTTCGAGTGATTTTTCCAAAATTTTGAACGACAGATAATCTGCAAATCCTTCAAAAATTCTTAACATATTGGATTGATTATTTATCGAAGTGAGGTCTTTTTTACCTAAGCAAAGTTTGATGTATGGATTCCTGATTTCATACCCATCCGAATCGTTTTTGAAGCCCAAACCGAAATAATTTTTTCCGTTGAGTTCATAATGAATTTCTTTGAGCTCTGATTTCAGTGAATCGAGTTTTCTTGATTTTAAATAGTCAATCAAACTTGGATGTTCAACTTCCTTGATTTCGAAAATCTGATATCCTGATTTTGGTTTGAAATTATTTGTTTCTATTTCCTCTTTAGTCGGAAGTGAATAATCAAATCTCTTAAGATATTCCAACGCTTCGGAAACTGAACATTTTTTGATGCCTTGAACCAAGGAAACATTATCGTATTTCGCTCCTGTTCCAAAATCAAATGCGGTGTTCTTTTCAAAATTCACAGAAAGACTTGGTGTTTTTTCTTCTCGGTCAAAAGCAAGATAAAAAGCAGTTCTTCGGTTGTCTTTGCTCGGGAAAAGAGAAAAACTCTCCAATATTTCCCTGATACTGATATTTTCGTTGGCTTGTTTGCAATTCATTTTTTGTGTTTTTAATATTTATTTCTTTATATCCAGTTATATTTTCACCGTTTTTCCATACCTGCCTACCTAAATATTGAATATCAGTTAGTTATATCAATTAATGACTTACCTTGTTGTTACCTGTTAATTGGATCCCTTCTTTAACTATGGTAGTTTAGGTAAAGTCTTAGCTATTTTATTACCTTGATAAAAATTTGGAAATGAGTTCTGTAAGTCCACTTAGGTAAGTAGGTAGGATAAATTGAATGTCAATGATTTAAACTTTCTTTCAGTCAATCTTTCTTCGGATCAGGTAGCCGTAAACCTGGAGTTTCGGATGCTTGATTCTTTCATACTTGAGCCTGGTGAGCGCCTTTCCGACCTTGATGTTGTTCAATCTTAAATTCAGGGCGTTGTTCATTGCCACAACGATGTCCGTCGCCGTAAGAAAATCCTTGATGTCCTTCGATTTCTCGAAGTGTGCGGAAACGATTTCCTGCTCAAGTGAAAGCTGGGAAAACTGCTCGTTTCTCAGCTCATTAGCCTCTATGTCCGAGAGCGTCATTTCCGGTTGGTAATTTTTTCTTTCAAAAGCATTGTGGTACGCCTGCGCCCATACCTTGTCTATGTCTATTTCCTTGGAATAATTGAAGTCAATGCTTAAAACTTCGAAAACCAGCCACCTTACGCTTCCTGTCTCGTCGGTAAGGAAATCTGTTCTGTTGGTGGAGGCAACAAAGGAACATATCCTGTCCATGTTCTCCGGCTTTCTCCCATACGGAACCCTTACTTTCGCGCCGCCCATCGAGATGAAGGACTTCAGGGTGTTGACATCCGATTTGGACAGGACGGCCAGCTCGTCCGCATTGAGGATGAAATTTTTGCAGATAGCAATGATGCCGTCCTTGTCCACCGTGACATTTTCGGAATAATAATCCCTGAGCCCGTCTGGGATGAGGAACCGCAGGAAGGTGGTTTTGCCCGTGTTCTGTTTGGAGCTTGCCAGCACGAGGCACTGCTTGTTGACATAGTCTTTCTTCAATGCGCAAAGCACGGCGCGGGTCAGCCACTTCTCGAGATGGTAGTGGAACGCTTCGCTGTCGTTGGTCCGAACAAATCCCGCCAGCTTCCGGATATGGTCTTCGCCGTCCCAGCCCGCGAGTTTTTTAAAGTATTCCGCTATCGGGTTGTATCTCTTTATCAGGTGGCTCCGTACGAGGATCTCCAACTTCTGCATGGTGATCTGCATCCCGGCCTGTACGAGTTCTATCAGCAGGGAGTTGATGTTTAGCTCTGTCCAGTCATCCTTTCCCTTGAGCGATATTTCTATCTCCAGGGCGATGGCGTTAAAGCGAAGGTCATACTTGCTTTCAAGATACTTCATCACCATATCGAAAATGGTAGTGGTCTCGGAAGCGGTTTGGTAGAGTACTGGGATTTTTTGCTCTTCAGCCGGCTTGTTGGTTATTTCTTCCATCGCTCCAGAATTTCCTGCTCGAATGCATCGTAGTCATCATTTTGTATTTCCTCCACATTATCCCCCAGAAGATAAGCTTCCAGGTCCTCTTTGCGAAAGTAGATTTTCTTTTGCCCCTTCTTTTTGTAGGCCTTCAATTTGCCGTGGTGTTTGAGTTGGTAGAGATAGTCCGGATCCAGGTTGAGGAACAGCGCGGCCTCTTCCTTAGAATAGATGTTCTTGGTTCTGAGGGCGAGCATCTGTAGCGCCTTCGAGGTAAACTCTTTTTGCGAGTTTACCAAAGTGGACATTTGGCTTTCTAGCGCAGCTAGTCTTTCTTGGTCTTTCATTTCGTTGAATTTTGTTGAGGCCAAGATATTTCCCAAAGAAATAGCCGCCTAAAAGCGACTTAAAAAGTTTTTTGTAAAATAAAACAACCTAAAGAAATGTGCGTTCAATAGGAGGTTTTGTTTGATAATGGTTTAGTCAATAAACCATTAAAAGCGACTAACTGTCGCCTTTATAATTATGGTTATCAAACAAATATGATTTTTAAAGAGAAAATGTTTTTTTGGATTTTAGACTATATATCATCCTGAACATCGCTGTTGGAAAGATATTTTGAGAGGTTCCTGCTGTTTATTGGCTCTTCTGCGATATTTCCGAGCCTGTCTTTTGCCGAGGTGACGGCGTTGATAATTTTGCAGGTTTCGGCTTGGGTTATTGTGCCGGATTTACAACTTTCCATAACATTAGTAAAGGCCGATAAAAAGTCCAAAATAGGCTGTACGCTCACGCCGTTCCTTGCAGGCTTTGTAAACAGAATCTTTCCAGAGTTTTTCTTCCGCAGTAAAAAGTCCGATAAAACCCTCTCGGAATCTTTAGAAATAAAATAATCCCGCAAAATGTCATCAATGACCATATTCGGATTCTTTTTTATTTCAAAAGCAAAATCGGATTCCTGTAGGATATTATTGTTGTGTTTTGCGAGTTCGTTGGTTTCAGATAAAATGATTTGTTGATTATTTAATTCGTTTGAAATCTTAGTGCCAACTTTCAAAAATTCTCTTTTTAACTCATTGGAATGGTGTTCTATTTTATCTGCCGTGTCTTGCTTTTCTCGGAACTCAAACCTTTCGCTATAACTGTTTTTCTTGAATTTTTTGAATGCCTGAATTGGCTTAAATGGGTGTTCCATTTTTACCTCGAACAGTATTACGGCGAGAATTTGAAGAATGATATAGAATAGGATTTGGGTAAAGTCGATCTTCTCGGCATGGATATCTTCCAGTATTTTCCCGCCCCAGAAAAAGGAAAGCGACAATGAAACCAAAAATAAATTCAAAACGATTAAAAACCGCTGGGTGTTCCACTCGTTATACCAGTTTGCCTTTTCCTTGGAGTAATAGTTTATCGCAAACGGACTGAACGCAAACCAAAGCCGCCCTGCAAGATATAAGGGGACAATGATTGTAAAGGTTACCATTAGAATATATATTGCGATATAGAAGTTAGTCATAGATAACGTACTAAAATATTCTTACACAAAAATAGCATTAAAATAAAATACTTTTGTTCGTGAAATGTTCGTGACAAATATAAAAAAAGACACTCACATTTCTGTAAGTGTCTCGTTTTCAGCGCTCCTCCTGCTGGGCTCGAACCAGCGACCCTCTGATTAACAGTCAGATGCTCTAACCAACTGAGCTAAGGAGGAATGTCCTTTGTTTTAAGTGGTGCAAATATACACACATTTTATATTCACTGCAAATATTTTTTTACATTTTTTTGCAATAAAATCTCTATCAATTGAAAATCAGCTTATAAATATCACTGCCGAATATAAGAATCATAAGCCCTAACAGGAATATCACCCCTATCATCTGTGCATTTTCTAATACTTTCTGTGGAACGGGCTTCCCTGTTACCATTTCCCACAGTGTAAATAAAACATGCCCTCCATCCAATCCTGGAATAGGAATAAGGTTAAGGAATGCTAACCATACAGAGAACATTGCCGTAAACGACCAGAATGCAACCCAGTCAATCTGTGCAGGCATTTGCTTTATAATACCAATTGGTCCGGAAACTTTAGTATAGCCTTTTGTTTTCTGATTAAAGATAATTTTAAACTGCTTTATCTGCATTACCAGTACATCTATGGTTCTGGTAAACCCTCTCGGAATAGCCTGAAGAAATCCATATTCTTTTGTTACACTAGTTTTTTCAAAAGAAGCCATCATTACTTTAATATCTGGTGTAAAGCCTATTTTTCCTTTAGCATCTACATTTACCGGAAGTTCCAGCTTTTCACCATTTCTTTCTACTCCGATGGTAACGGTTTTATTTTTATTCGCAGTTACCTCTCCCGAAATTTCATCAAAGAAAAGTGCGGGCTTTCCATTTACAGAGACAATCTTATCACCTTTTAATAATCCTGCCTTCTGTGCTCCCATATTAGGTGCAATAGAATCTATAACAGCAGGAAATCTTGGGGAGAAATAAGCTTTTGCCTCGTTGGATTTAATAACTTCAGCAACTCCGTTCTCATTAACAGGGAAAGTAACTTCTTTTCCATTACGCAATACTGTAGCCTCATTCGCAAACAACATATTGATCATAGACGTTTCCATTCTCTCGGCAGGCTTTCCGTCTATTTTAAGGATTTTATCACCTGTTTCTAGTCCCATTTTACGGCCTTCTTCGGAAACGGCTATACCATTCTCGAATTTAGCATTATCATGGTAAGTCTCCCCATTAAAGAAGGAAAGACAAGAGTATATTAACCAGGCCAAAAAGAAGTTAACAGTTACACCGCCAAGCATGATAATAAGACGCTGCCAAGCCGGTTTAGATCTGAACTCCCATGGTTCAGCAGGTTTCTTCAATTGTTCAGTATCCATACTTTCGTCTACCATTCCGGCAATTTTCACATAACCACCGAAAGGAAGCCAGCCTATTCCATACTCAGTTTCTCCGATCTTCTTCTTTACAAGAGAAAACCAGGGGTCAAAGAACAGATAAAACTTTTCAACTTTGGTCTTGAAAAGCTTAGCCGGGATAAAGTGTCCTAATTCGTGTAGGATCACTAAGATTGATATACTTAAAACGAATTGAAATATCTGATTAAATAACTCCATTTGTAATATTTGAATTGCAAAAATAGGAATAATATTCGAGCCTGTGGGAAATAAAAAAGTTGCCTTATAATAAGGCAACTGTACTATTTTTTAATGTTTATGGATTACAATGTAAACTTGAATCCAAATCCGAATCTACCTACATTAGAATCTCCACCATTTGAAAGCCAGAATGCTGGTCTCCAGTCGAATGAAAATGCAATAGGTGCTCCGTTAATCTTGTACTCTAAGCCTGCCATCGGACGGATTGCAAACTGAGTATCTCCACCTTTAACAAAACCTAAAGCCGGTCCGATACCTAAATACCAGTTAAGACCTTTAGCTCCGGAAATACCTTTGTTGTAAGAGTACATTGCCTGTAGCATAGTAACGTGGTTACCAAATACTACTTCTGCCTGTCCGGCATTGTTAGCGTCGAAGAAGTGCTTTACAGCTGGTCCTACCAAAGTAGATCCATCTCCAAAATCTACAGAAAGCCCTAAGCTCGTTTTGTAGATCTGTGCCTTTGCCTGAGTTGCTCCAATTGCTAAAAAAACAACAGCAAATAAAGATTTCAATAAATTTTTCATAATCGTCAATAGTTTATATTTATTTGTTTTTACTTTTCTTTTTATTATTTCAGGTTGAATACTACACCGATCCCACCTCTGTTACCTACTTCAGCAAAAGCTCCGATCGTAGGTGTAAAGAAATATCTGAATCCTATATGTGCTCCAAAATCAAATGTATCACCAAGAACTCCCATTGTTATACCTGGATAAATATCGAATTTATCCGGAAGTTCCAATACATCCTTCAGATGGTAATTTGCGCGTGCATATACAGATATCGCTGTTTTTTTATTTCCGTCAACCGTTTTACCTTCAGAATAAATACCAACTCCGGCACCTATAGAGATTGCATCAGCAATTCCGTAATCATAAGACCCTTTAACACCAAAACTTCCTTTTCCCCATACATTCATGCCTGCTTGTATTTTTTGGTCACCTTGCCCATTCCAAGCCTGAGCACTGGTCATCTGAATAGCAAACACTCCTATTATAGAAAACAATACCTTTTTCATAAAATAATCTTATATTCCTTTATTATCAATAACTTTACTAACGCAATTTTAATAAATTTATTCTTACTGTTTATGAAAAATTTAAAAATATTAGGCTTACAGCATGATATTCAATGGAAAAATAAAGTTAAGAATTTTGAAATAATCGAAAATCTTTTGCCAAAAGAAGATAAACCTGATATTTTTCTTCTCCCTGAAATGTTTGCTACAGGCTTCTGTATGGATATAGAAGAAATTGCCGATCAGGATGGTGAAGTTCTGAACTGGATGACATCTTTAGCTGTAGATAACAATATTGCTGTAGGCGGAAGTGTTGCTGTAAAAGAGAATGGTAAATTCTACAATCGTTTTTATTTTATAGAAAAAGATGGAACAGTAAATCATTATGATAAAAGACATCTTTTTTCCTATGCAAAAGAGGATCAGTTTTATACACCGGGAACAGAAAAAATAGTTATTGAATATATAGGCTGGAAAATCTGTTTGCAGGTTTGTTATGATCTTCGCTTTCCTGTTTTTGTAAGAAATACGGAAAATTACGATCTGATCCTGAATGTTGCCAGTTGGCCATCTTCCCGAATAGATGCCTGGGATACACTGCTAAAAGCAAGAGCAATTGAAAATCAGTCTTATGTTTTTGGCCTTAATCGTGTAGGAGATGACGGCAATAAGCTACATTATAACGGATCCTCTCATTGCTTCTTTGCAGATGGTTCAGAAATAGCACTTCTAAAGGATAATCTTATTTATGCCGAATTAGATAAAGATTTATTAACTGAATTCAGAAATAAGTTTCCGTTTTTAACCGATCAGGATATTTTCAGCCTTTCTTTATAGGGCGAAACCATTTATTATAATAATTTACTGAAAATCAATTTAATAAAACCCGTGCTATCAACTTGATTGTGCTATAATTTTCTGATTATTAATTGGAAAATAGACAAAATTAAATTAGCCTATAAAAGTGATAGATTTTTTCATTGGATTTTGTTTATAATCGTTCTAAACAATACCGTTTTCTTCCCGTTTGTGTTAAGAAAATTTAATATTTTTGCATCATAAATAAAATGAAATGGGACTTATTCTTAAACCGATTGATGTTGTAGACGACATTTCACAGGAAGATTTCCGCGAAAAATATCTAAAGCCACGTAAGCCAGTGGTAATAAAAAATATGGCTAAAAAATGGCCTGCTTATCAGAAGTGGACCATGGAATATATGAAAGAGGTGGTTGGCGATGTAACCGTTCCTTTATATGACAGCTCAAAAGCTGATCCTTCTGCACCTATTAATTCATCAGCTGCAGAAATGAAATTTGGCGATTATATTGACCTTATTCAGAAGGAACCTACTGACCTCAGAATTTTCCTTTTTGATCCGATAAAATTCGCTCCGAAATTACTGGATGATTATATCTCTCCAAAAGATTTAATGGGAGGATTCTTGGATAAATATCCAAACATGTTCTTCGGAGGTAAAGGTTCTGTAACCTTCCTACATTTTGATATCGATATGGCTCATATCTTCCATACACACTTTAACGGACGAAAACATATTCTGCTTTTCGACTACAAATGGAAAGAGCGTTTGTATCAGATTCCATATGCAACATATGCACTGGAGGATTATGATATTGAGAATCCTGACTTCAGCAAATTTCCGGCATTGGACGGTGTAGAAGGAATTGAATGTTATCTGGAACATGGAGATACTTTGTTTATGCCAACCGGATGGTGGCACTGGATGAAGTATCTGGATGGTTCATTTTCTATTTCACTTCGTGCATGGGATAAGAGCTGGGGTGTAAAAGCTCATTCTCTTTGGAACCTTACCGTTCAACGCAAGTTTGACAACTTCATGAAATCGCGTTATAAAAAACGTTACATGGATTGGAAAGAAAAAAAGGCTTTTGAAAGAGCGAATATCGCACTGAAAAGAGACCTTCCGAAATAAAATAAAAATCTCAGCAATGCTGGGATTTTTTATTTAGCTTTATATATATGAAAGTTTTCCAAATTCTTTTACTCTCAGTTTTGTTTCTTCAATGTAAAAAGGAAGAAAAAATTTCTGACGGGATTACTTTTCAATATGATAAAAGTATTATGATGACGTTTCAGGCATTTGATGAAGGCTATGGAGAAATAGGGGGAAAAATACTCTATATTGGTGTTAAACCATCAAAAATTCCGGTAAAATACTATTTCAGCGGAATGGCACCGCCACCAGCTCCTCCAAAAGAAGAACATGATTATAAGCCAACCCTCCAAAGTATTCAAAGAGACTCTTTAATTAGCAAATATTTCAAAGGTTATCTAAATTTTGATTCAGACTATAAGAATACTAAATATGATTCTTTAAATAATAAAAATTTTTCCCTTAATGCTAACTATAAAGATACCATCCCTCTTTATACAATCCTTCTAGATAAAAACATCATAAAAGCATATTATTCATTTCCTGTTATCATCAAAAATATATCTACAAGAGACTTAAGATTGAGTGGCTTCTCAATGTCTATAGCTTATGAGGTTTTAAATCATAATAAAAAATGGCAGGTTATTTATAATTCAGATTCTACAGAATCTTGTTGCTTTTGTGGAGATCAGGGTCCTGGTTTTTTGTTAGAACGAGAAACTTATATGGTTATGAGTATTCCATACCTTCACGGCAACTTTAAAACAAAAATGCGCATCCGGTTTGGATACGCAATTTCTGATGAATTTGATGCTTCTGTTGATTCTGAAATTTTCAAAAAGCAACATGAAGCTATTTTTATAAAATAAAACTTATAGTATCCTGTAAATTGGATACTGTCTGTGAGTTTTTTTCTCATAATAAGGAGAGTTTTCATACACCCAGTCAAGTTGTGCTTTGCCATCTTTCGCAAAGTCCTTATCTATTTTCTTTTTAGCTTCGAATGCTGTTCTTAATGCCAAATCATTCTTCATAAGCTCTGCTGCCGTATCTTCAAATATATAAGCAGAATAGTATTCTTTTTGTCCCAGCATGGCATCAAAGAAATTCCAGTTAAAGAAAGAATCTAATGCTTCAGGCTCTAATGTTTCTAATATATATTTCACACCTGACTGCTGTGTTGGTACCACATAATCTCCTGCCAGAAATTTAATTTGTTTATTAGATTTCCCTACAACTGTTTCATAGTGTGTATAATGGCCTTCGTAAGGGTTTTTCACTGTTTTAAAATCATTGATTTTATATGCCTCTACAGTAGCTACACTATCCCGCTTCAGTACATTCATATGAATATGATTTCTTTTCAACTCTTCTATTACACGGTATTCCGATTGTGGAATTACATAATACCTCGGGATGCTTACAAATCCTGTTGGAGCATAGGTATTGAAGAGTTTTATCTTTTTTGTAAAAGGCTTATTACGGTCATAGTATAATCTTTTCTGTCCGGAAATTCCACTTGGTTTATACCCTGCCTCAAAACCTTTAAAATCCATTGTTGAATACTTCGTAGAATCTACTTTCCAACGAATAGGATATTGTTTCCCGGCTGTATATTGTTTAAGATTTTCTTTACGAAGCTCTTTTATTTTCTTATAATTATTATCAATATTTTCAAGATTTACCAGCATATATTTGTAGGTAGCATCTACTCTTTTATCATAAGGCTTTAACATATGGGTTTCCACAACCGTCCCAATAGAGTTGAATAAGCTGGTATAGCCCGTTGCATAACGTGGCGAATCTTCGAAAGAAGCAAAGCCAATTTCCGGAACATCTCCATGAATATTAACATAAGGAGTGCTTTCGTATCCCAATGCCTGCATTTGCTTTAGGTTGTAAGCCTGAAATTCATTGAAAAAGTAATCACCAAGTAATTTTCCAAGCCTTTCTTTATGTGTGGAAATATAAGTGAAAGTATACTGATAATCGGCTCCATTGCTCACGTGATTATCAATAAATACATCGGGATTTAGCCATTGGTATATCTGTTGGAAGCTTCGGGCATTTTTAGTATCAGCTTTTATAAAATCCCTGTTCAGGTCGTAGTTTCTGGCATTGCCACGGAATCCATATTCTTCAGGCCCGTTCTGATTTGCCCTGGAATATGAACCTCTGTTCAGCATTCCGCTAACATTATAAGCTGCAATAGCTGCTATAACAATATTTTTAGGAGCCTTTACCTTCTGTGTTGCCAGATCTCGCATCAGCATCATGGTAGCATCTATACCATCGGGTTCTCCGGGATGAATCCCATTATTAATCATCAGGATAGTTTTGTCTTTACCCAGCTTTTCTATTTTCTCTTTAAACGGATTGAAAATAACCACATAAATTGGCTTTCCGTTATCGTCTTCTCCCTTTTGCAGGTATTGAATATTTTTGAAATTTTTAGACAAATCTTTGTAGAAAGTATTCATCTCGTCATAAGTAACGGACTGATTACTGTTTCCTTTTTCGTAAGGTGTCTGAAATGTATTCTGTCCAAATACCAGCCCTGAAAAACAAGACAATAAAAGAAATTTAAGCTTCATGAGTTTATTATTTTTCAAAACTTAAATTTACAACATTGTCTTCATTATTTATTTACAGATCAGGGATTTCTTCCCTTTTCATCCGGATACAGACCCGGAAGTGGTTCACTTTGCCAAAACTCTTTGGTATCGATATCCATAATAGATACAACTCCGGTAAAAGCTGCTCCGGTATCTATATTCCAAACATTAGCCTTATTCAGGGGGTATGATACTCCTAAATGGAGTGTGGGTGTATGACCTATAAAAATTTCATTGAATAAAAGTAATCGTTTTGGGTATTGTAAAGAGTCTTTCTCAATTCTTGTATCCAAAGCTACAGCTGTTTCCCAAAGTGTTCTGTCCCACCTGTAGTTACTGGAATGCATTTCTTTCTCGGGTCCATGCATAGAAGAGTAACCGGCATGTATAAAAAGCCGGTTCTGTTCATCGGTATAATAATTATGCATCTGACCAAAAAATTCCAGATGCTTATCAATTTCTTCGTCAGAATAATCAGCATAACTTTCCATAGTTGCTACACCTCCGTTTAGCAGCCACATTTCAGGTTTGTGACCAAAAGCCAACCACTCTTCACAATAAAGATCATGATTACCTTTAATAAATATACATTCCTGTTTTTGTGAAAGTTCTATAAGAGCATTGATTACCTGCGAGGATTCGCTCCATCCATCCACATAATCTCCAAGAAAAATCAGCTTATCTTTATCTGTAACCTTTGCACGCTCCAATACCTGTTCCAGAGCCTTAAGCCCACCATGAATATCTCCTACAACTAATGTCCTGCTCATTTATTTCGAAATGTATTTTGTGTTTATATGATCTGTTAACCATACTCCGTTTTCAGATTGATAAAAAAGAATTCCCTCTTCATACATCTTCCCCGTTCTGATGGTTAAAACAATGGGCTCACCATGGCGGGATCCAACTTTTACAGCGGTTTCTTTGTCACTACTTAAATGTACATGCTGCCTGCTTCTTTTCTCTATTCCGGTTTCAAGAATTGAAGAAATATTTGCTCGGGCTGTACCATGATATAAAAATTCGGGTGGCTGTTGTGGTCTCAGGGCAAGATCGATAGCAATCGAATGCCCCTGACTGGCTCTTATCTTCGTTTTGTCTTCATTGAAAGCAAAACGTTTTTTATTGTTCTTTTCAACAACTTCATTTAGCTCTTCTATCGTAAAACGAATTCTGCTTTTAGCGGACTTTATAATTAATTCATTTACATCTGCCCAGCCGTTTTCATCCAATTTTAAATTAATCGATTGTGGCTGATGCCGGAGAATAAGACTTAAAAATTTGCTTATCCTCTTTATTTCAACTTCATTCATTGCTTATATTAGTTTATTTTCGAGTCTTTTACATAAATGTAGTATATCATCTTTTCTCACTAAATCCAATACCCATTCTTCTGGAATATCTTCAAAACCATAATATATGCCGGCTAATCCACCAGTAATTGCTGCTGTTGTATCGGTATCTTTTCCAAGGTTCACGGCCTCCAGAACACATTCTTTATAAGTTTTTTTACTCATAAAGCACCAGAATGATGCTTCCAGTGTATCAAGAACATAACCACTACTTTTAATATCATTTTCAGAGTACATTAAGATATCTTCTCTCAGCAATTTTTGAAAAAGTACCATTTCTTTTGGATTAAATTCTTTTTCTTCTGAATACTCTAAGACTGTCTTTTGCATATACTTATAGGCATCCTTCTTATCATTTCCCTTTATAAGCTGAATAGCAAATATTATATAAATAAAGCAAGCAAGTACTGATCTGAAGTGCCCATGTGTAATTGAAGATACTTCTTTTACAATCTGATAAATATTCTCTATATTTTTTTCTTTTTCTAGATAAAAAGCCAAAGGTAAAATTCTCATCAAAGACCCATTTCCGTTATCTTCTTCAAAAAGATTACCTGAAAATGCCGCACTTTCTCCTTTTATAAGCCTTGCAATGGCATGCTTTGTTGTTCCACCTATATCAAATAATTTTCCATGTGCAGTCCAGTGTCCATATTTATACCATTTTACAAAACTTTCACCTAACTTTTCAAGATTATAACCTTTTACAAGTATCTCTGCTAGACACAAAGTTAAAGAACTATCATCACTCCATGTACCTTTTGGTTGATTCCACGACATATATTCTAAATATCCTGTCACTGGTTGTTCTTTCAGATAAGATCTTTCCTTAAACTCAACCGGAACCCCTAGTGCATCACCTATACATACTCCAAAGATCCCAGATTTTATAGTATTTCTCATCAATTATCCTTTAAAAGTTGTTTGTATATCCTCTCGTTTTCTTCATCAAAGCAAACAAAAATAACTTTCCCTATTGTATTAGATTCCAGATTTTGAGCTATTTTAACTGCTATTTCCGCTGCCAGATTTTTTGGAAACCTATATATTCCTGTACTAATATTAGGAAAAGCAATTGTCTTAGCTCCTAGTATTTCCGCTTGTTTTAATGCATTTTTATAACAGTTACCCAATAACTTTTCACATCTTTCTCTATCACCATTCCATACGGGCCCTACGGTATGAATTACATACTGTGCAGGAAGATTACCAGCCGTTGTAACAACGGCTTCACCTGTATTACATTTTCCTTGTTTATTTCTGATCTGAATACATTCATCAAGGATTTGTTTTCCTCCTGCACGATGGATAGCTCCATCAACTCCACCTCCTCCTAATAATGAAGAATTAGCAGCATTAACTATTACATCTGCCTGAATTTTTGTGATATCTCCTTTTATAATTTCAATCGTTGTTTTCATTATATAGATTCAAATAGTTTTAACATTTTTTTATTTATGTTTTTTAATTTCATTCAAAATCATATACATATACGTCAACTTTTCTATGTATTAATGTTCTGATAATTATCTGCTCAATTATTTCCCACTTTCCACCAGCCAGGCCACATCCTATCCGTGGCATACATACAACTGCATTTAAACTCAGCGCTTCTTCAGCAAGTTTTTTCAGGCATATTTCTACAGCTTCATATCTTATAGGTGGAATTCCATTGGGGTTTTGATTAATCTTATGCTGTCCTATCATATTGGCCATCCATATATCGGATGTTACCTGTACAAGCCGGATCTCTCCAAGATTAAAATTTTCCCCTGATTTATACCATTCTCTGTAAGATAGCTCGGGTTCTTTCCATCTTTTGGAAACAGCAACAACAAAACCTTTTCCCCACCCTCCAATGTCGTTACAGATATGCGCTATTATTTTATTTCCAACTATCTCAGGTTTGGTAGCATCTCCTTTTAAATAATTAATCGTTTTCATCTGTTCTGCTTTCTATTTATTAAGTTTTTTATTTCCTGATCCTTAGATTCTAGAAACTGATCGCCAATAAATATTTTCAACACCTTAATAGGGCCTATTATTGACTGATTAAATTTCTCCAGTTCTTCAGCCGGAACCCATATCTCATTATGATTCCGTGCACCTACATTTTGTACAGGATACTTATCTATAATATCTTTTGAGACATCAAAACAAGTAACAATCCCCAGATAGTTACCAAACTCATCTCTTGTATTCCATTTTTCAGCAATTTCTGCCGCGTAATTTTCATCTAATACAGGATAGAAAATAGGCTGCCATTCCAATCTTGGAGGAAATTTCTGTATCCACTTTCAATAATCAGACTCATTTCTTTTTCTCCTACAGGTCTATAAAGTTTTTGTGTTTTCATCACTTTTAATTTAATACTAGAACAGCTTCTTCATCTGATAATCTGATTTCGGCCGTTGTTCCGCTGTTAAACTGTAAGAAATCCTGTTCTATTCCATCACTAAATATAAAGCCATTATTTGGCATTAGAGATTCTACAATTAGCTTATTTCCTTTTTTAATAGCTCCACCACAAATATCTGTTTGTGTTCTCATACTTTTGAAAGGTTCTCTTACCGCAAAATACAACTCATCCTCATTCAGTTTAGGATATTTTAGTTTTTTAGAACCCAGAAGCCCGTAAGCCATATTAAAAATAGAACTTAGCCAGCCTGTGCTACCCGTTTTAGTAGAAACAATGATTCCACTAGATGAGTGTGTTTCCTCTTTTCCGTTCAGTGTAATTTTATATCTGGCTGAACTGTGAGAAGAAATCCCGATAAATAAATCATTTACCGCCAATAATCGCTGACCATCATTAAGAACAGCTTCAGCAAATCTCATTCTTTTGGTTTTAAAATCCCTATTCAAAACAGCTTGTACGCCATATAGAAAATCATTTACATCAAAAGGAAGCAATACACCATCATATCTTTCTTTATCGGGATTTACCGCTACAATAGGTATATGTTTAGAATATTTAGCCACATTTGCCACCAGACCGTCTTGACCAACTACCACGATTATATTTTTTTCAGAAAAAATATAAGAAGAAATGAATTCTCTTTCCACAATCTTATTTTTAATGACCTTGGAAAGACTTGTCTGTACTTTCAGAAAAGACTGATAAAACATTTCATGCTCCTCCACATATTCCTGGAAATTCCCGCCGGAACTTTCAATATAAAACTGAGCTTGCGCTTTTGTATTAAACCTCTCGATTAATAGCTCCAATCGTGTTTTATTCTTGATGATGATTGCATATTCAGCTTTCATTTTCTTTTAATTTTCAGTGAGTAAGTTCTCTAGCAAATCTGGGCTAATATTAAGATTACCTATTTTACCGGCATTCTCCGCAAGCTCTCTGAAGGCCAATGCAATATTGGTTCTGGCATCGTGACCTCCATTTAAAGCTGTAAGAATTTTCCAGTCGATATCTTTATATGCATTCAGAGATGTTTCCAGTATATATCCTTGTGTTTCTGCCTCTTTTCTGTCATTTTCCGTTTTCTGATCTATAAGTTGCTTTCTCTGATTTTCGACTGCAATATCAGCAGAGATTTTCATTTCTCTAAGAATTTTATTATTCTCTTCTCTCTGAACATCTGCCTCCATCCTTTTCTCATCTATTTGCTTCTGTTTTTCTTCTATAGCAATTTCAGTATTCAGTTCAGACTCTTTAATTTTCCGTTCTTGTTCTACTGCAAAGTTCCTTCTTTCATAAATCGCTTCATCTGCCTGTTGCTGTAGTTTTTCTCTTGTTTCCGTTTCCAAAGCCCTTGCCATTTCAGGAGTTGTCTGTACCGCCAGAATATTTACACCAATAATTTCAATACCCATAGCCTGAATAGTTTCAGACACTTTTAACCCTTCCAATATATTCCCTTCGATATTCTGTGCAGAACGGATTGCTTCTTTCAAGCTAAGATGATGAATAAAGGATGATGTAGAAGTCTGTGCCAGGTTAATGATTCGTTGATTCAGCTTTTCTATATCATTTTTCTTGTATACTCCAGATTCGTCTACAGTAAAATCAAGTGTATTAGAAAGCACTTTTGGATCTGTAATTTTGTAGCTTATCTGTCCCTGAATTTTTACACTCTGGTAATCCATTGTATTCTCACTAAAGATAAACGGAAGATCGTTACTCCCCATAGGAATTGCAGCGATAGAGCTGTTTGGAGCAAAATAGAAGAACGATAAACCTCTTCCTTCTTTTACGATTTTTCCATTTCTAAAATGAAGCACGTAAGTCATTGAGTCGAATTTAATGTGTCTGAAACCAAACATAGCCTTGAGTTTTATAATTAATATTTGTGTCATTTTTACGCTAATTAAAGAAGATACAATTATATCTCTACGATATAAAAACAATTTCTAATTGCGTTATTATTACACAAATATAAAAAGATATTAAATTACCAACAAAGTATATTTGCGTCTATTTCACGCTAATTTATTTAACTTATTGATTTACAGAAGTGAAAATTATAGGAGCTTTATTTCAAAATAGAATCCATCTTCTTCAAGTTCTTTATATTTCTCTTGATTGAATGTAAATAGTTTACCTGGTCTTCCACTTCCCTCTTTTTTAAAGTTTTGGGTTTCATTAAGCAACCCATAGCTCATCATTTTTTTCCGAAAGTTCCTCCGGTCAATCTCCTGCCCAATAATCGTTTTATAGAGGTTTTCCAGGTCCGAGAAAGGGAATTCTTCTGCCAGAAGATTAAAACCAATGGGTTGATACTGTATTTTGGTACGCAGTCTTTTTAAAGCTGTATCTACTATACTCTTATGATCAAATGCCAGATTTGGCAATTTATTAATGCTAAACCATTGTGCATCCTCTGCATCAGAATCTGCAAAAAGTTCATGATACGAAGGATTTACAAGTCCGAGATAGGCAATTGAAACAACCCTGTTTCTCGGGTCCCTTCCTACATGCCCAAAGCTGTACAATTGTTCCAGAAAATCAGGTTTTATTCCGGCTTCTTCATACAATTCTCTCTTTACAGCAGTATCCAAATCTTCATCATCAAGAACCAATCCTCCCGGCAAAGCCCACCCTCCTTTAAAAGGATCAATTTTTCTTTTAATAAGAAGAATCTGTAGGTCTTCTTTATCAAAATATCCAAAAACAACTGCGTCTACTGCTACTTTAATATTCTGCATAATACAATTTGCGTTACCAATACACAAAAATAAGATTTAAATTGATTTCTATCTGTCATAAAATTTCATAATTTTATTTGATTATAAACGAAACCATGATTATAAAAAGAGTTGACTCAACTGATAAGGATTTTCAAAACCTTGTCAGGTCATTAGATGCTGATTTGGCCATTCGCGATGGTGATGATCATGCTTTTTACCACCAGTTCAACAAAATAGATTTACTAAAAAATTGTGTTGTAATCTATATGGATAAGCATGCCGTAGCATGTGGAGCCTTCAAATCCTTTTCGGAAGACAGTGTGGAAATAAAAAGGATGTATACTAATCCTGAAAAGCGGAAATCTGGCTTGGCCTCCAGAATACTATATGAACTGGAGATTTGGGCTAAAGAAAACGGATATAAAAAATGTGTATTGGAGACAGGTATAAAGCAACATGAAGCAATTGCTCTTTATCAGAAAAACAAATACTATAAAATACCTAATTACGGCCAATACATAGACGTTGAGAATAGCATATGTTTTGAAAAACAATTGTAATTATTTAATAAAAAACAGACTCAAAAATTATATAAATTAAATAAATAAACAACTTAATAATAAAAATTCATAATTTTAATATTGAAATATAAACCTTTTAAAATTAAACAATTATGAAAAAATTATTATTGATTTTTGGGACAGCAATGCTATTTGTTGCCTGTGATAAAATGAAAAATACCAGCGAGAAAGAAAGTGAGAAAACAGACCCCTCTACAGCAAGCTCTGACTGGAAACCTGTAGATTCTGCTACAGCAAATAAAGCATGGATGGAATATGCTACTCCCGGCAAACTGCACAAAGTACTTGCAAAATATGACGGAAACTGGACTGGTGAAACAACTACATGGATGGAAGAAGGCGGCCAGCCTGCTAAAAGTACTTCGGATTGTACTAATAAAATGATTTTTGGCGGACGCTACCAACTAAGTAATTACAAAGGAAATTTCATGGGAATGCCTTTTGAAGGAATGAGTATTATGGGATACGATAATGCCAAGAAAAAATTTGTAAGTACCTGGATTGACAATATGGGAACGGGAATGATGACGGCTGAAGGAGAATGGAATCCTTCAAAAAAGTCTATAGAATTTAAAGGGAAAATGACTGACCCTACACAGGCTAATAAAGAATGCGGAATAAGAGAAGTCTACACTTTTAATGATGACAATACACATACTCTGGAAATGTTCGGACCAGGCTCTAAAACTGGTAAGGAAATGAAAACAATGGAGATTAAGTTTGTACGCAAGAAATAACAATAAATAAAAAGACCGGAAACAGTTCCGGTCTTTTTTATATTTAGTCATTAAGCTTTAATACTGCCATGAACGCTGATTGTGGCACTTCTACTCTACCAATCTGTTTCATTTTCTTTTTACCCTCTTTCTGTTTCTCCAAAAGCTTACGTTTTCTGGAGATGTCACCACCATAACATTTTGCTGTTACATCTTTTCTAAGGGCTTTAATAGTCTCTCTTGCGATAACTTTAGTTCCTAATGCTGCCTGAACTGCAATATCAAACTGTTGTCTCGGGATTAGTTCACGCAGCTTCTCACACATTTTCTTACCGATGTGGTATGCGTTACTATCGTGAATTAATGAAGACAAGGCATCCACCATATCACCATTAATCAGAATATCCATTTTTACAAGCTTAGAAGCTCTGAATCCAATTGGATGGTAATCGAATGAAGCATAACCTTTAGAAATTGATTTAAGACGGTCGTAGAAGTCAAATACAACTTCTGCCAATGGCATATTGAAGATTAGCTCAACTCGCTCTGAAGTCAAATAACTCTGGTTAACGATTTCACCTCTTTTCTCAATACATAAAGTCATTACCGAACCTACAAAATCCGATTTAGTAATGATAGATGCTTTAATATAAGGCTCTTCTACTCTGTCCATAATTGATGGATCCATCATTTCTGAAGGGTTATTAATCAGAATCGGAACTTCAGGTTCCTTTTTAGAATACCCAAAGTAAGACACGTTCGGAACCGTAGTAATAACGTTCATATTAAACTCTCTATCCAGACGCTCCTGAACAATTTCCATGTGCAGCATTCCAAGGAATCCGCATCGGAAACCGAAGCCTAATGCTGCTGAACTTTCTGGTTCAAAAACCAGAGAAGCATCATTAAGCCTTAGTTTTTCAAGTGAAAATCTAAGTTCTTCAAAATCCTCAGAGTCAATCGGGTAAATACCGGCAAATACCATCGGTTTTACTTCCTCAAAACCTTCAATTGGTCCTGATGCAGGTCTGTCAAAAGAAGTAATGGTATCCCCTACTTTTACCTCTCTTGCATCTTTAATACCGGAAACCAGATAACCAACATCACCACACTGAATGGTTTTCTTTGGTACCTGCTTTAGTTTCAAGGTTCCTACTTCATCTGCACCATATTCTTTACCAGTAGCAAAGAATTTAATTTTTTCATTTTTAGAAATACTTCCGTTTACAACTTTAAAGTAAGCTTCAATACCTCTGAATGGGTTGTATACCGAGTCAAAGATCAATGCCTGAAGTGGTGCTTCAGGGTCTCCTACAGGTGCAGGAATTCTTTCAACAATTTGCTCTAACAGGTTATGAACTCCTTCTCCTGTTTTACCTGAAACACGAAGTACGTCTTCATATTCACAACCGATAAGATTCATAATCTCATCTGTTACTTCTTCAGGGTTTGCAGAAGGAAGGTCTATTTTATTAAGAATAGGAATAATGGTAAGATCATTCTCCAATGCCAGGTAAAGGTTGGAAATAGTCTGAGCCTGAATACTCTGTGCAGCATCTACAATAAGCAAAGCTCCTTCACATGCAGCGATTGAACGGGAAACTTCATATGAAAAATCCACGTGTCCCGGGGTATCAATAAGGTTAAGGATAAACTTTTCCCCTTTATACTCATAGTCCATTTGAATTGCGTGGCTTTTAATGGTAATTCCACGCTCTTTTTCCAGGTCCATATCATCAAGAGTCTGCGACTGCAATTCTCTTTGTGATACAGTATTTGTATATTCTAAAAGCCTATCAGCCAAAGTACTTTTACCGTGGTCGATATGGGCGATAATGCAAAAATTTCTTATATTCTTCATCGAATCTATTAGTATCTGCAAAGATATTGATTTTGAACCAAAAACCTAAAAATAAAAAACCCTGCCTAAGCAGGGTCTAACACTAAAACTACTATTAATGAAAAATGCTATTTTACAAGCGTTTATCCAATTTTTAAGGAGGATATGTTAGAGTCATTCCTCATTGACTTAGTATATTTACTTTTTCTCTTCTTCCTGATGTTTTTTATCCATTATCCTCCGCCCCATTCTTTTCTCCATTTCAAACATTTTTTCAAGTTGTTTAGGAGTCAGAACTTTCAAAAACCGATCAGCATATGTTCTTTTGTTGTTTAATAGTTTCTGTGAAACATCAAACCCTGTATAAATTTTTTCTTTTGTTTCTTCTTCAGAAAGTTCCGGCTTGTTATATTTTTCCTTGAACTCCTTCATTACAAACATCTGGCTTACCTCATAATTATTGTAAACCTCTCTGAAAGCTTTTTCCTGATTTTCATTCAGTCCAAGATTTTTAACAAGGATATCAACTCTTGCCTGATGGTAATCGTTCATTCTTTCCTCCTTCGTTTCTGTATTTCCACCAGAAGAAAGGTTGCTTTTAATCTGAGCATGTGTTGAAGAAAACATTCCTAACAATACTAAGAAGCTTAATATTTGTGCTGTTTTTATCATTATTAATATAAGTCTAAATAAGTATCAATCTCATATTTTTTACTCTGCTCAGCCAACTCCTGAGAGCTTAAATTGCTTATAGCTTTGTCAAATTTTTTATCAACTGCATTGATAGCTTTTGGTCTGCTATATGCATTTTTAGAATCTGTAAGCATTGCTTTCTTAGAGTTAGATGCAGAATTTTCAGCAAAGTTAAATCCGTCATCAGATTTTTTTCGATTTTCTGCAATTCCTTCGCCAGAACCCTCATCAGAAGGCTGTTTTTTATCATCAGAATTTTCTGCAACCTTAGGCTGTATATTCTCTGCCACTATTTCCCTGTCTACTATTTTCTCCTGTGTCTGTACAGCACTGTTGTTTGTATAGTAGAATAAAATAGTTCCTACAATAAGAGCCAAAGAAGCTGCAATACCGGACAGCATTCTCATAGAAAGTATTTTTCCCTTAGGCTTCTTGTGTTCTGCCACTCTTTCAAGGACATTACTCTGCATATCTTTGAAAAAGCCTTCAGGAACATCGTAAATATTACGGCGTTCAAAATCTTCAATATCTGTCTTTTTCATCTTTATTTATTTCCTTTTTTATTCAAATTCCTCAATGTTCTGCCGCAAATACTCTGTTACTTTTTCTTTTGCGTAATGATAGTTTGTTTTTAATGTTCCAACCGACATATCCAGTATCTTAGACATTTCTTCATAAGGAAGATCGTCATAGTACTTCAGCGTGAAAACCAATCTCTGCTTTTCGGGCAGGCACTGGATTGCCTTCTGTAACATAATTTCTAATTCTTCAGCATCGTGCTTTGCATTTTCTGCAACAGCATTCTGTAGATAATACTCTGCTCCCTCATCAGTCAACTTCATTTTTTTTATCTTATTCAGGTGTTGCAAAGCTTCATTTGTAGCAATCCGATAAAGCCATGTATACAACTGGCTACCTCCTTTAAATTTATCAAAATTATGATAAACTTTTACAAATGTATCCTGTAACAAATCCTGAGCATCATCATGCTGAACCACCAGCCTTCTAATATGCCAGTATAATCGACTCTGATAGGCACTCATAAGCATCCGAAGTCCCTCTTCACGGGTCTTCGGAGACTTCATTTGTTCAATAATGAGCCCCTCATCGATTTTCATTCCTTTGTTGGATATCAAATTCTATGAAAAGTTAAATTATTTTTTTCTTACATATACTTTATTTTATAAAAAAGCCCTGATCATTGTCTGACCAGGGCGTATAAATTAAATATAAAATTTTAATACTAATTGAATAAAACTCCTACTCTGTCAGGAATTCGGCTTCCTGAATTTTATGATTACAATTTTGTTCTCTGTTTTTCTTCAGATAAGAGTTAATAGCGAGAATAAGCAGAGAAATAATACCAAACGCTGCTCCTATCCATGGTGTAACAGAAATTCCTTTTGAAACAATAATCCACCCTCCTATTGAGGTTCCTAAGGCAACACCAAGGTTACCTGTTGAGTTTTGCAAACTGTTGGCAAACTCTAGTGCATAAGAGGGTGCATTAGAAACCATATAAACAACAGCTATCATTACACACGGACCATACCAGAATCCCCAGATAGAAATGATACCAATTGTAAGTACCGGATTGGTATTGAAATTCAATAAAAAAGGAAGTACAATCGTTCCTAAAGAAAACAATACTACTGCCGGCATCATTTTCCTGTTAAGCATTTTTCTGGCAACCCAATTAGAAGCAACCCCCATTACTCCAAATAAAAAGATCATATAGCTGGTTGTTTTTTCATCCATTGCCAGGCTTTTTTGGAGGTATTCTGCAATATAACTGTAAGTGCAGAACCATGCAGTTATAAGAAACAAGTTAAAAGCCATGCTTAGTAGGAATACGGGATCTTTAAGAATAACCAACTGTTTCTTTAGTGAGGTTGTTTCTTTAGGTGCCGGAACTGATGGCAGCATTTTATAAATAATAATAATAGTAAGAAGGCTAATAATTGCCTGTAAAACATAGGCAGCCTGCCATTGCTGAAAAACTCCTGATACATAGCCTGAAAGTGGAACTGTAACTACTGAAGCAACAGCAATTCCGCTTATAACTATTCCTATAAGTTCATTCTTATATTTCTCGTCTCCCAAAGCCACTGCCGCATAAATAGCTGCAGCAATACAGGTAGGCTGCAGGAAGGCTGGCAACATTCTAACAATGAGTAAAACCCCAAATGGAGGAGCCAGAATCGATAAAATATCCGATAATAAAAATAAGACCATCGCGACTAACATTATCTTTTTCCGATTAAATCCGGAGGTAAGAAGTGTAATTACAGATCCGGTAACTGCTATTGTAATCGAAAAAATACTCAAAAGACTTCCGGCCTTATCTATAGAAACTCCATAATATTCTGAGATCTGAGGAAGTATACTGATAACTCCAAACTCTGTACTAATAATTCCAATTAATGTGAGGCACCCTATATAAGCTGCTTTTTTCATTCTGATTTTTCTTTCAAAATTAGATTTATACGTCTAAATTTGCATATAGTACGTTAAATTGTATGTTACTGTAAAAAAAGTAAGTAATGGGGAAAATAAAAGAAACATCAACCAATAATATAAATAAACAATACATTATAGAATGTGATACGCCTTATGCTATCTCACAGATTGGAGGGCGGTGGAAACTTCTTATTTTGTGTCAGTTAGAGGGTGGAAAAAAGCGCTTTGGAGAACTTCACAAGAGTATTTGTAATATTACCGAACGAATGCTTACCACACAACTTCGTGAACTGGAAAAAAGCAGTATTATCAAAAGAACTGTATATGCTGAAGTTCCGCCACGGGTGGAGTATGAATATACTGAAATGGGGTTGGAGCTGGTTCCTATTCTAAAGCAATTAGGCTGTTGGGGAGCCAGAATCCGTAAAATTACTAAAGAAGAATCTTCAGAAGAATAAGACCACATCCTAAAATCTTATACCTATATTTGTAGTATGACGACAGTAATAATAGGCTCAGGGAATGTTGCCTGGCACATGGCTAAAGCCTTTAAAGAAGCAGGAATAGATCTTATTCAGCTTTATGGAAGAAATGAACGGGATCTAAAAAAATTATCCTCAGAAATTAATGTTGAATATTCCACCGATCAGCTAAAACAAGCAGATTTTTATTTGATCTGTACCAGTGATAAGGCAATAGCTGAAGTTTCTAAACAGATACCATATGAACAAGTTCTTGTAGCACACACATCAGGATCCTTATCACGTGATGTGCTGGAAGGACCATACCGAAAAGCCTGCTTTTATCCGCTGCAGACTTTTTCTAAAAGCAGAAAATTAGATTATTCAAAAATTCCGCTTTTTGTAGATGCAGGGTGGGAGAGTGACAATATTCTTTTAACTGATCTGGCAAATAAAATCAGCACTAATGTGATGCGCATCAATCATGAGCAAAGGAAACAAATGCATCTTTCTGCTGTATTTGCCTGCAACTTTGTCAACCATCTTTATGCTCAGGCTGAAGTAATATGTAAGCAGAATGATATTCCGTTCAATTACCTTTTACCATTAATAGAAGAAACTGCTGATAAAATAAAAACAATTTCTCCTAAAGATGCGCAGACAGGCCCCGCTGTAAGAAATGATCAGAATGTAATCCGGTTTCAGGAAAATCTGATTGACAATGATAATCAGCTTAATATTTATAAAATACTTACCGAATCTATAACCAAAATGTATGAGCTATAAAGAGAATCTGAAAAATATAAAAGCATTTGTATTCGATGTAGATGGCGTTTTTACGGATGGATCTATTATCCTTCAACCAGATGGAAGCATGAGCCGTATTATGAATGTACTGGACGGATATGCAATCGTAAAAGCTATTAAAGAAGGCTTTGTAATCGGCATTATTACTGGCGGGAATGACCCTATGGTAAAAAACAGAATGCAGTATCTGGGAGTAACGGACATTTACATGAAATCTCATGATAAAATGGAAGACTTTGAAGATTTTGTTTCAAAATATCAGTTTCAGAACCACGAGATTTTATTTATGGGGGATGATATCCCGGATAAATATGTTATGGAAAAAGTAGGAATTGCTGCATGCCCAATTAATGCAGTCCCGGAAGTAAAAGAGATCTCTCATTATATTTCCAATATCCACGGAGGAAAAGGATGTGTCCGTGATGTTGTAGAGCAGGTGATGAAGGCTCAGGGAAAATGGCATGATGATAATACCCAAAGCATCTGATAAAGTACGAAGTTAGAAGTACTAGATCAGAAATAATAAATACGAAAAAAAAGAGAATAAGAAATATGAAGATTTTATTAGCTTCACAATCTCCGAGAAGAAAAGAGCTTATTTCGGCTCTTAGTTATGACTTTAGCACTGTAAAAATAGATTGTGAGGAAATCTACCCGGAATCTTTACCGGTTGCTGAAATACCATCTTATTTGGCCGAATTAAAGGCTAAAGCATATACTGCCATAAAAAATGACGAAATCCTGATTACTGCAGATACTATCGTCGTACAAGATGGGGAAGTACTGGGAAAACCAAAAGGAGAGGAGGGTGCAAGAGAAATGTTGAGAAAACTTTCCGGAAAAACACACCAGGTAATTACAGCTGTCCGTATTTCATCAGGTGAAAAATTCTTTACATATACAGATATTGCCGATGTTGAAATGGAAGATATTTCGGATGAGGAAATAGATTTCTATATCAGTAATTACAAGCCAATGGATAAAGCCGGAGCCTACGGAATACAGGAATGGTTAGGTATGGCCAAAATAAAGCGTATTAATGGAAGTTTTTACACCATAATGGGACTTCCGACACATTTGGTTTATAAAGGACTGAAGGAATTCGGATTATAATTCAAAATTCTATACAGGTTCCGCTCCATAGGAGTGGTTCTGTAATGCTTTTTTGTAGTTTTTATTTTATGTTTTTAAAACGATTTGTAAAATTACAATACTCCAGCGCAAAAGTACAATTTATCAGTCTTGGCAAGGTTTGAAACCTTGTCAAGACTACAAATAAACGATTTTACAATTTTGCAGTTTGGATAACATTAATTACCTGCCGATTTTTTCTTTACCCCTTGAAAATCTTTCAGATAAAAAGGCTCAAAATAAGCGATATCTTCAAAGTTTTTATTTTTTACAGCTTCTGATGCCTTGCGTACAAGATATTGAGCAGAAGGATAGATCTCATCTTTGTATTCCGCTTTTGAAAGCTGCAGTATTTCCTGAGATTTTTTTGCTCCATCTCCAACAAACAGAACTTTATAATCCTGATACTCCGAAAAGCTATTCTCATCCAGGATTTTGGCTTCAGTGGGAGAGACTTCCTCTCTTTTCTGATTAAACACCTTGGTATAAACTTCCATTCTGCGGGCATCCATCATAGGAATGATATAATCATATTCACCATTGAAATATGGCTCAGCCATTGCATCAAGAGAGTTAACAGTTACCAAAGGAATATTCAAACCAAAACAAAAGCCTTTAGCTGAAGCTGCTCCAATACGCAAACCTGTATAAGAACCAGGCCCTTTGCCCAGGCATACAGCTTCTATATCTTTAAGACTAAGCTCAGCTCCTTCTAATGCCCATTCTACAAAAGTATGCAGACTTTCAGATTGTTTATAATTTTCAGAAGTTTCCTCACAAAGGCTCAACAATTTCTCATCATCAGAGATTGCTACTGAGCAGTTTTTAGAAGAAGTTTCCAGGTACAAAATTTTCATGCTGCAAAGTTATAAAAAGTTAAGAGGTTATGAGAACACTGTAATCATTTCCCAATATCTATTTTCTGAAAATCTGGGTAGGAGAGGCCTGCGCAGAAGGGTAGATGGTCATATCAGCAATTGTCACATGCTTTGGAGCATTTACAACATAGGAAATAACATCTGCAATGTCTTCAGCTTTCAGCGCTTCATATCCTGCATAAACTGTTGCTGCTCTGTCTTTATCACCTTTAAAACGAATTTCTGAAAATTCTGTTTCTACAGCTCCTGGTGCAAGATCAGTTATTTTAATTCCAAATTCTGTAAGTTCCAGACGCATACCTTCACTTATTGTTTTTACTGCTTTTTTGGAAGCACAATAAACAACTCCATTAGCATAAGTCTGCAATGCTGCTACAGAGCTAATGTTGATGATATGTCCGGAAGTTCTTTCTTTCATCCCGGGAATAATGCATTTAGACACATATAAAAGCCCTTTTACATTCCCATCCATCATCATATCCCAGTCAGAAACTTTACCCTCTGTAAGCGGCTCTAAACCGTGTGCATTTCCGGCGTTGTTAATCAGTATATCTATAGCTTGCCATTCTGCAGGAAGGCTTCCAACAGCATTCTGTACTTCTTCATAATTTCGAACATCGAAAGTAAGTGTATATACATCCGTTTTTTGTGCTAATTCTCCTGCAAGTTCTTCAAGAATTTCTTTTCTTCTTCCACAAAGAATAAGTCTGTAGTTTTCACCAGCAAGTCTTGTCGCTGCTGCTTTTCCTATTCCGGATGTTGCTCCGGTTATGAATGCTGTTCTCATAAATAAATGTAGCAATGTAATAGCCTGACAGCCTACCAATAATTGGTATATTTTCACACTGTCAGCTGGTTAGTATAATATTCAATCGATGCTTTCAAAAGCATCATCTATATATTCAAGGGTATATTTTCCGTTTTCAGACAGGATACTGATAATATCAAATTGGACTTCTACTTCTTCATCCAGATTTTGCACAAATTCATTAGCTGCCATAATCAGTAATTTTCTCTTTTTCCGATTAACTGCTTCCTCAGGTGAGATAAAATCATCTGAAGTTCTGGCTTTTACTTCCACAATATGGATTATATTACCCTTTCTGGCAATAATATCTATTTCCGATTTTTGCCAGTACCAGTTTCGGGCTAAAATCTGATAATGATTTTGCTTTAAAAAAATGACAGCCTGTTCTTCTGCCAGCTTCCCAAAATCATTATGTTCAGCCATTCGTTTTATTTAAAAGTAATCTGTGCTTTATCTTTTACATTCATTTCTACTTCAGCACCTATTATCAGAGGCTGATTATCGAAAATATGTCCGTTTGCCAATCCGTATGCAACCGGAAAATCGTATTTATCTAATTTCTGAGCAATAATTTCATAAGCCATAGGATCGAAAGAAGATTCATAATGCTCATTGGTTTTCTCATCTCCCATACCTGTCATTCCACCAACAATTAATCCTTTTATCTTCCCAAAGACTCCGTTTAATTCCAGATTCATGAGCATGCGGTCCAATGCATAGAACTGCTCTCCGATATCTTCAATGAATAAAATTTTGTCTTTGAAATCAAAAGAATATTTAGATCCCATAACACTGTAAATCATTGCCAGATTTCCACCTACAAGCTGAGCTTTGGCTTTGCCTTTCTTATTTAAAGAATTATTTTCAATAATATATTGAGTTTTCTTACCACTCAGAATATTAAAAATTCCTTCATAAGAAGCTTCGGAAACGCCCTGAGAAGATGTTTTAATACTTTGTCCGTGAACAGAAGCAAAACCAT
The DNA here is from genome assembly GCF_002024805.1 of Elizabethkingia bruuniana. Classification (NCBI taxonomy): domain Bacteria; kingdom Pseudomonadati; phylum Bacteroidota; class Flavobacteriia; order Flavobacteriales; family Weeksellaceae; genus Elizabethkingia; species Elizabethkingia bruuniana. The sequence continues at coordinate 3,745,820 of NZ_CP014337.1, read as the reverse complement.
TTTTCAGTAAATAACTCTGCAGCACAGTAACATCAGAGTATCCGATAAGGTATTTAGGATTCTTTCGGTATTTTTTCAGATCTATTTGTTGTAGAAGCTGTGCACATCCATATCCGCCGCGCGTAGTCCATATAGCACCAAAATCACCATCTAAAGCCCATTGAAGATCGGATAATCTTTCTTCAGGAGTTCCGCCGTAGTTATAACCATTACTGTACTTTGAATAGACATTTGAGCCTAAAACAGGTTCGTAACCTTTGCTTTTTATAAGCGCTAAAGTTTTATCCAGCTGTCCCGGCTCTATAGTGCCTGCCGGAGTTATTACCGCAATAGTACTTCCTTTTTTAATCTTATTCGGAAAAACAATCTCTTTCATTATTTTTTCTGATCTGTGTTATGGTCAAGTTTATGGTATCCGCTTTCCTCTAATTTCTTATCAAACTGATTGAATTTTTTAAAACTCTGTAGGAATATAAATACGCTGAAAGCAACCAGAATGAAGCCTACCAGCTTCCTGATTTTATTCGCAACCTTATCATTTAGTTTATTATGAAACTGTTTTGCCAAAAGAATTTTAAAGACATCAATACTGAGATAGGTGAGGATTACAAGGCCTATATATAGCAAAAATTCATCTGCACTTGGATAATTTTTTCGTACCGAAATTACTGTTACAAGCCAAAAAAGTACTACTCCTATATTCAGAATATTGAAAAGAAAACCATTAATAAAGGTTTTAAAATAATTCTGACTAATAAGTTTTTGCTCTCCTTCCACATGCATTTTTGTCTTGGTGAGGATCATAAAAACAGCGTACATAAGGACAATGAAGGCTGTAATTCTGTAAAAACTAGGATGCCGGTCTATAATTGTTACCAGATCGTGACTGCTGTAATATGCAGCAACAATACAGGTAATATCAGCTAATATAACACCCAGATCTAAAGCCAATGCATGTCTGGGGCCCCGCGTAAAACTAGTTTCAATCAACAGGAAAAATATAGGTCCAATGAAGACCAGACTAAGCATAATGCCTAATCCTACAGCAGATAAAATTAGTTCTAACATAAATTTTTATTGAATCAGTTTAAAATCCAGCTGCTTGGCAATTATATTCGCCTTTACAACCTTTATCTCTACTTCGTCTCCTAATTGATATGTATTTCCGTGCGTCATGCCTACAATAGCATAATTCTTTGCATCAAACATATAAGAATCATCTGTAAGATCACGTAATCTTATGAGTCCTTCGGCACCATTTTCAGGGATTTCTACATAGATTCCCCAATCGGTAACACCCGAAATAACTCCTTTGAAGGTTTCTCCCACATGTTTCTCCATAAATTTAACCTGCATAAATTTGATGGAATCTCTTTCAGCATCAGCTGCTAAACGTTCCATCTGGCTACAGTGCTTGCATTTTTCTTCATATTCAGCCACATTCGGAGACTTTCCTCCGTCCAGATAATGCTGCAAAAGTCTGTGAGCCATAACATCCGGATAACGACGAATAGGGGAGGTAAAATGCGAATAATATTCAAAAGCTAACCCATAATGCCCAATATTCTCGGTAGAATAAACGGCCTTACTCATACTACGCATAGCAAGAGTTTCAATCATATTTTCTTCTCCTTTTCCTTTTACTTCGGAAAGAAGTTTATTCATAGATTCCGAAATTTTATTCCGGTTAGAAATATTCATTTTATATCCGAAAGTATGTACAAAATCTCTTAATGAAGCCAATTTTGTAGGATCCGGATCATCATGAATACGATAAATAAATGTATTGTTTGTTGGTTCGTTCTTTCTGGTAAGAGAAACAAACTCCGATACTTTTTTATTAGCCAGAAGCATGAATTCTTCAATCAGGTGGTTAGCATCTTTACTGATTTTGAAATAAACGCCGATTGGCTGACTTTCTTCATTCAGGTTGAAACGTACTTCCGCTCTGTCAAACGCAATAGCTCCATGCTTCATACGATCCTTACGAAGTATTTTTGCTAAAGAATCCAAAAGGTTTATTTCTTCTGCAAGATCTCCTTCTTTAGTTTCGATTCTTTCCTGTGCTTCTTCATAGGTAAATCTTCTGTCTGAATTAATAACTGTTCTACCGAACCATTCTTTTTGAATTTCGGCTTTGTCATTTAATTCAAAAACTGCTGAAAAAGTAAATTTCTCTTCGTTTGGACGAAGAGAACATAATTCATTACTCAATACTTCCGGAAGCATAGGTACCACTCTGTCTACAAGATATACAGAGGTAGCTCTGTCATAAGCCTCCTGATCCAATAACGTTCCGGGCTGTACATAGTAAGATACATCTGCAATATGAACTCCTACTTCAATATTACCATTTTCAAGTTTGCGTAGTGAAAGAGCATCATCAAAATCCTTTGCATCCTTAGGGTCTATTGTGAAAGTAAGTATATCACGCATATCCCAGCGCCTAGCAATTTCCTGTTCCGATAATGTCCGGTCAATTTTTTGAGCTTCAGCCTCAACTTCAGGAGGGAAATTATAAGGTAGTCCGTATTCGGCAAGTATAGAATGGATCTCAGTTTCATGATCTCCCGGATGTCCAAGTACTTCAGTAATTTCTCCTTCAGGATTTTTACTCTTATCGTCCCAACCCAGCATTTTGACAATAACTTTGTCACCATCTTTTGCACCGTTAAACTTAGTCTTAGGAATAAAGATATCGGTATTAATAATTTTTTTATCAAAAATAACAAAGCCAAAGTCCTTGGAAGCAATGTATTGGAATGTCCCTACAAACTGAGTACGGCTTCTTTCAATAACATCTACTACTGCTCCTTCCAGTTTTTTTCCTTTAAAATGAAAAGGAACTATTGTAACCGTATCTCCCTGTAGAGCATTTTTTACATTTTTCTGATGTACAAATACATCATCACTAACGCCTTCTACTTTTACATAAGCGTTGCCAGATTGGTTAAAATCTATTACACCAGTAAGAGTATCGCTTATTTCTATATTCAGGATATATTTACCCTTTTCTACTTCTTTTATTTTATTTTCTGACAACAAAATATGCAATGTCTGTATAACCTGCTCACGCTGCCTTGGGTTTTTAAACTCTATGCCTTCAGCAATCTGTTTATAATTATAGATTTTAGAAGTTTTCTTAGACATAAACCTTACAATCAATCTTCCTATATCATGTAATTTGTCATTATTTTTTTTACTTAAATTTCTCTTCTTCCTAGGCATAGTATAGTGTTTAAAAAATTATAAACTATAAATATAGTTTATTAACAGAATTTGATTTTATTAACTCTGTTTTGGTGTCTTCCTCCTTCAAAATTAGTTATAAGAAAAGCATCTACCATTTGCTTTGCTAAATCTTCAGAAACAAATCTTGCAGGGATAGACATCATATTTGCATCGTTGTGCTGTCTTGCTAATTCTGCTATTTCTACTTCCCAGCATAATGCACATCTGATTCCCTGGTGTTTGTTAGCAGTAATCTGTACTCCGTTTCCGCTTCCACAGATCAGAATTCCTAATTCGAATTCTCCGTTTTCAACAGCAGAAGCTGCAGGATGTACAAAATCCGGATAATCTACACTGTCTGTAGAGTAAGTTCCGAAGTCCTTTATCTCGTATTTTCCATCAAGGTATTTCTTTATGATCTCTTTATATTCGAAACCAGCGTGATCTCCTGCGATAGCAATCTTTTTCATTTTCCTTTTTATCTTTATTATTAGTATAGATACAAATTTACTCTAAATTTAATTATAAAGAACGAAATACAAAATATGAATTATAGGACACCTGTCTGTTTATAATCAAATTCAGCTCAACTTATCAACTATATATTAATATAGGTAATCCTTACAGAAACGCACCAGTAAAAGGTTTCCATAAAAACGCCAATAAAATGTGGGAAAGTATGTTAATAACTATGGAAAACTATCCGAGAACTTTATTTTCTATTTTAAGAAAAATTAACTAATGAGAATTTTTAGTGAAATAAAAAAAACTTTTTTCATTTTCTTTTCAGGGATAAAACAAAGAAGTTATACCCAGAGAAAAAGAACAACTTTATCCCTATCCATAGTTATCCACAGAGTGTGGATAACGTTATAACTCATTGATTTTTATATATTTTTAGTGTTAATAAAGTATTAGTTATGTAAAGATTAAATATGAGTAAAAATGAGCTTATTTTTTTTCCACAATTCCTAACGCTACAACAGTATAACACATTCTTTTTTTTTCTTTTATAAAATTTAATTGTTAAAATCTGTGAATGCATTGTTGATTTCTCGTTTGGCTTTCTTCGTTTTTTTTCGCTGAGATGTCCTACATTTGTGCAAATAAGTTTTGTATATGAAAAGCATTAATGAATTTAATTTTTCAGGAAAGAGAGCATTGATCCGTGTGGATTTTAATGTTCCCCAGAATGAAGAAGGCAAGGTTACTGATAACACCAGAATTGTAGCTGCCAAACCAACTATTGACAAAGTTCTGAATGATGGTGGATCCGTTATACTAATGACACACCTTGGAAGACCAAAAGGGCAGAAGGATCCTAAATTTTCTCTTGAAGCAATTGTTGATGAAGTTTCTTCTGTTTTAGGAAGACCGGTTAAATTTGCAAAGGATTGTATTGGCGCTGTTGCTGAAGAAGCTGTAGCTGAATTAAAGCCTGGAGAAGTTCTTCTTTTAGAAAATCTAAGATATTATAACGAAGAAGAGGAAGGAAATAAGGACTTTGCTGGCCAGTTGGCAAAACTTGGTGATATTTATATTAATGACGCATTTGGGACAGCTCACCGTAAGCATGCTTCTACAGCAGTTATTGCTGAATTTTTCCCGGAAAACAAAACTTTTGGTTTCTTAATGGCTCAGGAACTTGATGCTATTGATAAAGTTCTCCATAATGGTGAAAGACCTATTACTGCAATTTTAGGTGGATCTAAAGTTTCTTCTAAAATCACTATTATTGAAAATATTCTCCCGGCTGTAGATAATCTTATTATTGGTGGTGGAATGGCTTTCACTTTTATTAAAGCAAAAGGAGGACATATTGGTAATTCTCTTGTAGAAGATGATAAACAAGAATTGGCTCTGCAAATTTTGAAAAGTGCTGCGGAAAATAATGTTAAGGTTTATCTGCCGATAGATGTAATAGCTGCTAAAGAATTTAATAATGATGCTGAATCAAAGCAATTTGATGCATATGATATTCCTGAAGGATGGATGGGGCTTGACGCAGGAGAAAAAACTTCTGAGAAATTTAATGATGTTGTCCTTTCTTCCAAAACAATTTTATGGAATGGTCCGCTTGGAGTTTTTGAAATGCCAAATTTTGCAACCGGAACAATAAAATTAGGAGACAGTATTGCTGAAGCGACAGAACTTAATGCTTTTTCTCTAGTAGGAGGAGGAGATAGTGTTGCCTTTGCTAAACAATACGGATATGACGAAAAAGTTTCTTACGTTTCCACAGGAGGAGGAGCAATGTTAGAAAGTTTGGAAGGAAAAGAACTTCCTGGTGTTGCAGCTATTAAAAATTAATTTATAAGATTTTTGCAATGCTAAATATTGAATCCTTCAGAAAAGAAGGATTCATTTCACACAAATATTTTGTGGTAGTTATCTATTTCTTCAGATTAGTTTTTTTTCTGCAGAGTTTTTTGGTTATGCAGTAATAAAATAATTTCAACAAAATTTCTTTTTCGAATTTTGTTAAAAATACCCAGATCAGTAAAATGACTGTATAGTTTATTATAAATAATTTTGATAATAGAGTAGAGGAGGATTATTCTTATTCAGGAATCTTAGTTTGTAAATTATAACTCTGTTCCTGGAATTGGAAATGTAAAATTTCTTTTCATTCGATTATTGAATTTGTTCCACAAGAATTAAATTTAGTAATGAGTTGGATTTTTATTTTCTGAAGGAACTAAGAATATAAAATTGGAGGATCTGGAATACTTTAAGATTTCTAAATTTTCATAACATAAAAGAGCAAAACATCAGTTTTTGCTCTTTTATGTTTAAAATCGACCTTCAGAAATAGGTCTTATTTCTATTTTCTATATTTTTTCGATAATATATATCAATGAGGAAAAATCTCCTGTTTTTGACGCTTTACTGTTAGAAATTACTCCGCGAATTCCTCCTTTTAGCCAGGAAAATGAATTTTTCTTATACTTTTCACTTATTATAGAGATGTAATAGGAGTCGAGTAGGAGAGGGCTAATTTTTTTTAACGACCACCTTTCATTATTGAAAATAGATTTTATTCCTTCTTTAGAAAAATGGAAGATGTGACGTGGAACATCATAAGCTGCCCAGTATTCTTTATAATACTCAGCATCGTGACTTTTGTAATTTGGAACAGCTATTATCAATTTTCCTTTTGGCTTAATTTTTTTGTAAACTTCTTCTAAAAATTCTTCATAGTTGTCAATATGCTCAAAGACATGCCATAAGGTCATTGCATCTAAAGAATAATCTTCAATTTCAGAAAGATTATTTTTAATATTCGCTTCTCCTGTTTTTTGTTTTGCAGCATTCCTGGCACTTTCATTTGGTTCTATGCCGTATACTTCATAACTGGTTTTTATAAAATTCAGAAATTCTCCAGCTCCACATCCGTAATCCAAGATCTTTTTTCCCGTTTTTACTTCTGTATCTAAAATAGATTTTTTGTATTTTAAATTGAATTGTTGAAAGAATTTATAAATCTTTGTTTTTAAAGATTTGTCTTCCTGGTGATGCGAAATATAATCTTTGCTTTCGTAATATTTTGATAAATTTTCGGGCACTGGAAATGTTTTCAGGATTCCTTCCGAAATTTCTTTTACTTCAAATTCTTCCTGAGTGAGGAATAAATCTTTTATTTTCATCTAAAAAATCTTCTTTATACAAACATATAGAAAAAATTAAAACAACCATAACTTATGATTGTTTTAATAGTATTTTTCGTTAATGTTTCACGTGAAACATATATAATTATCTACCAAGAAAAATAAGCAGAATATTTATATCGGCAGGGGAGACCCCGCTAATTCTTCCTGCTTGTGCAATTGTTTCCGGACGAACAGAAGAAAGCTTTTGTTTAGCTTCTGCTGAAAGGCTGTTTACTTTAGAATAATCAAAATTTTCAGGAATTTTTATATTTTCAAGTCTGTGAAGTTTGGCAACATTTTCCTTTTCTTTATCTATATATCCCTTGTATTTTATATTGATTTCAGCCTGTTCTCTTACTTCGTCTGTATATTCTGCAGCCTTATTCTTGATTTCCTCTATAGCACAAAGTTTATTAAGGTCTATATTAGGTCTTGTCAGTATTTGTGCTGCTCTAAAACTTTGATTTACAGGGCTTGAACTGTTTTCTTCCAGAATTGGGTTTATATCATCTACTTTTACAGATGTAGCCTTAAGAAATTCTTCCAGTTCTGAGCTTTTAGCTATCTTATTTTCAACCTTTTGAAGTCTTTCATCGGAAGCTAAACCTAGTTTATGGGCTTTTTCTGTAAGTCTGATATCTGCATTATCCTGGCGGAGTAGAAGACGGTATTCAGCACGTGAAGTAAACATCCTGTATGGCTCCTCTGTCCCTTTTGTAATAAGATCGTCTACTAATACACCTATATAAGCTTCGTCTCTGCTTAGTATAAATTCCTCTTTATCAAAGATTTTGTTATGGGCATTTATACCAGCAATTAAACCTTGTCCTGCAGCTTCTTCGTAGCCTGTAGTACCATTGATCTGACCAGCAAAATATAGGTTGTCAATTATCTTGGTTTCTAAAGTATGCTTTAACTGGGTTGGTGGAAAGTAGTCATATTCAATAGCATATCCTGGTCTGAATACCTTTACATTCTCGAATCCCGGAATATGACGCATCGCTTTAATCTGTACGTCTTCCGGTAGGGAAGAGCTGAAGCCATTCACATATATTTCTATAGTATTCCAGCCTTCAGGTTCTACAAATAATTGATGTCTGTTTCTTTCTGCAAAACGGTTGATCTTATCCTCAATACTTGGGCAGTATCTTGGTCCTATACTCTGAATTGTTCCATTAAACATTGGAGATCTGTCAAAGCCAGATCTTAAAATATCATGAACAATCTCGTTAGTATAAGTAATGTGACAACTTCTTTGTTCTTTTAATTTAGGAGTGTCTAGATATGAAAACTTTTGTGGGTTTTCATCACCAGGCTGTTCTTCCATTTTAGAATAATCTAAGCTTCTTCCGTCTATGCGGGGTGGGGTACCGGTCTTCATTCTTCCGGCATCAAATCCTAAGCTTTCCAATTGTTCAGTAATTCCGAAAGCTCTTGGTTCACCCATTCTTCCTCCACCTAGCTGTTTGTCTCCAACATGGATTAATCCGTTTAGGAAAGTTCCGTTGGTTAGAACAACTGCTTTGGCTTTTATTTCTATTCCTAAAGAAGTAACAACACCTGCTACTTTGTTATTTTCAACAATCAGACTTTTTACCATATCCTGGAAGAAATCCAGATTCGGTGTCTGCTCCAGCATTGATCTCCATTCTGATGCGAAAAGCATTCTGTCATTTTGTGTTCTTGGAGACCACATTGCAGGTCCTTTAGAAAGATTAAGCATTTTGAATTGTATTGCACTTTTATCTGCTACAATCCCGGAGTATCCTCCCATTGCATCTATCTCTCTTACAATTTGCCCTTTGGCTATACCTCCCATAGCCGGGTTGCAGCTCATCTGTCCGATGGTTTGCATGTTCATTGTAACCAATAAAGTTTTTGATCCTAAATTGGCTGCAGCGGCTGCAGCTTCACTACCAGCGTGACCTGCTCCGACTACTATTACATCATATATTTGATCGATCATTTTTGAAATTGTTTCACGTGAAACATTTAGTATTTTTCTATGTAATAATCCTCCTTAGATCGCATTATTTTTTGCTCTTCCTCTGTTTTGTCTTTATAACCGCAAAGGTGTAAAATACCATGAGCTAAAACACGATTTAATTCTTCTTCCTGCTTTGTTTCGAGCATGGATGCATTATCTAAAACGCGCTGCAAAGATAAGAAAATATCACCGGATATTATTTTGCCTTTACAATAATCGAAAGTAATAATATCAGTATAATAATCATGATCTAAATACTGGCGGTTTATCTCCAGAAGATATTCATCATCACATAAAATATAATTAATATCTCCAGGTTTTTTACCTTCTTCCAGGATCAGTTGTTCTAACCATTTTGCTCTCTTTTCTTCATCCGAAACGGGAGCTACATTTTCATAAAAATAATTTATCATAAATTTTTGTTGACAGTTGAAAGGGGTAGGGTAGGGGTTGTAATTATTTAATATTCTAAAACCAGTGTCCTAAAACTACGTTGAAAATTCCCTTGCCTCCCTGATTAAGTGGTTGGCTATAGTTAAGCTTAATTTGTCCGAATGGAGAACTGTACCCTGCAGTAAGTCCTACAGAATTATTTCTGAAACTTAAGAATTCTGTATTCTTAATATTCGGAAAAAGACTCGCTGTATTATAGCTGGCAATAAGATAATAATTTTTCAGTATTCTGTACTGAAAACTATTCGTTATCCGAAGTACATTGTTATCTGTTTTTTGCCCAAACTGATATCCGTCGAATGAAACAAATGAACCTAAATTTTGTTCAAATATTCCACCCAGTCTGTACTTGTAAAATTCCGGAACTTCTCCGAATGTTACACCCATAAATCCGGAAACTCTATAAGTAAGTCTTTCTGAAAATTTAATATTCAGTTTTACATTTCCGGAGACCTGCGCACCTTTATCTTCAAGTTGTTTGTCTTTGAATAGATCTAAAGCTTTTGCCTGTATATCTATATAAATACCTCTTGTTGGAAACTCTGTATTATCCTGCGTATCACTTTTAATAAAGATATAAGGATTGTAGTAATGGAATGTATTCTTATTGGTTCCTATTTTCTGATTGAATATATCATAACTCATTCCTCCTCCGATAGCATATCTGTCTTTCCATACAGACTGAATATAAATTTCATTCCGGAACCAATTCCAGTTTTGATATACATTTGCATCCTGGTCTTTTAAATCAAGTTTCATTCCTGAAGAAAAAATACCAAAGCCTGGAATATACCCGTTATCCATTAGATAATTGAAATAATAACGAGGCTTGTCTCCAAATACAACATCTAAACTTGCATTTGAGTTTTTGAATAATGCTCTTTTTGCAGTAAGGTTTGCCAAAAGACCGGTTTTGAAAACTTCGTCGTAATGAAGTCCAAATTTCATAAAGATCCGGTTCTGATCTTCTGCAACATTTAACTTCAGAATATTTCTTCCGTTGTCATTTACTATGTCATAATTGATGAAGCTATAATTGTTTGTGGCATACAACTGATCAATCTTACTATTGATGTTGCTATAGGTATAGCGGGAAGGGATTTTAAGCCCCATTTTACCCTTAATATAGTCTTTGTTATATATATTGTCGTTTTCTATCTCGAAACCGTCTATTTTGTATACTTCTGACAGTATTATCTTTTTGTTTGTTACAACCGGAGCATCCTTTTTAGGTAATTGCCTAAGAATGCCTGAATAACGTAATGTTTCTTCATAACCAGCTTTAATGGTTTTATCTTTTTCTTCAAAGCTGGTCACATTAACTCCGGTAAGAACAGGCTGAATATTAATATCGGTATAAGGTAGTTGCTTTCTGGTTTCTTTAGAAATGCCAAACGTGATAATCTGATTGAGGATAGATACAATATTATTTAGCTGGTCTCTTTTTTCAAATCCCTGGTCAAGATTTACCCCAATTACAATGTCCATTCCTTTCTTTTTTAGAGGGCCGGAAGGATAATTAATTGTAATACCACCGTCAACATAAAGACTGTCTCCGATTTTCACAGGATCCAAAAGTCCGGGGAAAGCAGAACTAGCCATAATGGCTTGAGATAAATCTCCGGTTTCAAGTTGCTTTACACCTCCGGTTTCAATATTGGTTGCTATACAAAAGAAGGGGATAGGGAGTTTGCTGAAGTCCTGAACGGAAGAATAGTTCTGAAATAATTCTTTGAACATGGCCAGGTTTTTCTGACCTGAAGAAATACTTGAAGGTAATACGATTTTTCCCTTTTGTATTGGGATTTTCAAAAGATACTTATCTACATTTTTACTGAAAAATGAGGTTTGCTGGCGTGGGCTGGAACTGCTCAGGACATTATAAAAGTCAGTATTCAGTATAATGTTTTCAATATCTTTTCCTGTATACCCGGTTGCATATAATCCTCCGATAATCGCCCCCATACTGGTTCCGCCAATATAATCTACTTTAACTCCCATGGAGTCCAATACTTTCAGCACTCCTATATGAGCAAAACCTTTTGCACCACCGCCACTTAGCGATAAACCTATCTTTGGATGTTGTGGGATGACTAAGTTTTCTTTAACCTGAGAATAGCTAAAGATGCTTATAATAACCCCAAGAAAAAGAAATAGTTTTTTCATCCCTATATTGTATTTAATTTTATCGATGAAATTCAGAAAAGTATTACTTTATTTCATCAGTCTTTTATATATATTCTTTTTACACGTCTCGAAACTGAAGTTAGCACTTCGTAGGGAATCGTCTGACAATATTCAGCAAATTTTTCCAGACTTGGATTTCCATTGAAGATAATTACATCATCACCTTCTTCTATTGGATCATTGCCAATGTCTACCATCAGCATATCCATACATACATTTCCCTGAATAGGATAAAGCTTTCCTTTAATACCGACAAAGCCTTTTCCGTTACTTAGTAATCGTGGTATACCATCGGCATACCCAACAGCTATTGTCGCAATATTAGTATCATTCGTAGCTTTAAATCTTCTGTTATAACCCAGTGATTCTCCGGGGTGTAATGGAGAAATCTGAGTGATAACTGTTTTAAAACATACAGCACTTTGTAATAGAGGTTGTATAGCTGGGTTTGTTGTATAGCCAATCATTCCTATGCCAATTCTTACCATGTCGAACTGATATTCCGTATAATTGGTAATTCCCGGTGAATTTAGACAATGTCTTAATGGTTTATCTTCTGTTCTGGCTAATATATAGTCTGAATTATTTGTATACAGATCAATCTGGGCTAAAGTATATTCTCTTTCTTCCGGATCGTCAGCCGAAGAAAGATGAGTGAAAATACTGGCTATTCTGAGGTTGTTTTCCTTAATTTTGAGAAGGAGTTCATCCAGGTCTTCTCTGCGGAATCCTAAACGATGCATACCTGTTTCCAATTTTATGTGGATAGGATACCTTTCATGGATTCCTTTTTTCCTTAAAGCTTTAAGGAAGAGATCTAAAACTTTAAAACTATAGATTTCCGGTTCCAGCTGATAATCGATAATGGTATCATAACTATTGAGCTCCGGATTCATTACCATGATAGGTAAGGTTACTTTATTCTTTCTCAGGTCTACACCTTCATCGGCGTAAGCGACACCCAGATAATTGATATTATGATGTTGTAAAAACTCTGCAATTTCATAACCGCCTAATCCATAAGAGTAAGCTTTTACCATAGCCATCATTTTGGTTTCCGGCTTTAAAAAGCTCCTGTGAACATTAATGTTATGCAGAATGGCATTTAGATTTACTTCCAGAACAGTATCATGAGACTGAAGCTCTAATTCTTTTTTTAGATTCTCAAGCTCAAATTTACGGGCTCCTTTCAATAAAATTAATGAATTTTCAATACTATTAAATTCCTGATCTTCAATTAATTCCTGAATGTTATCGAAAGAATAAGTTTTAGAATTAAATAGATGAGCAAACTTTGTTATTTCAGTTCCTATCAGGTATATTTTACCTAACGAATGTTCGTTAACTAAATTTGCAACGGTATGATACAAATGTTCAGAATGATCTTTTACATCATGTATATCTGTAAGTACCAATATCTTTTGTGATTTATTTCCATACTGGTTTAATGTACTCAATGCTATTTTCAAAGAGTCAAGATCCAGATTATAAGAGTCATTAATAATAAGATTGTCTCTTTCTCCTTTAATGCTTTCCATACGCATCTCCACAGCCTGCAAATTGTTGATTTTTTCTACAATTTTTGAATGTGTGATTTTTAGAAAGTTAAGAACTGCAATAACGGCTAATGCATTGTGCAGAGTAGCCTGATCCCGATTGGTAAAAGGAATCTGAATATGACCATCCAAAACCTTGATATTAAAGGCCTCTTCTTGATCTATAGGGCTTTCAATTAAAATATCATTTGATGTATCTAACCCGTAAGAAATCAAGGTTTTATTGCTATATAAACTCTGTATTTTGGATTTTACCAAAGGATGATCCCCGTTATAAATAATAACTTCTGATTTTTCAAAAAGCTTTAGCTTTTCATTCAGAAGCTGTTCTTCATTTTCAAAATATTCTGAATGTGCCGAACCAAGATGTGTGAATACTCCAATCTGAGGTGAAAACACTTCAGATTGTTTTTCCATTTCGTGAGGCTTGGAAATTCCAACTTCAAAAATTCCCAGTTCATCATCATTATTAGCCTGCAGTATAGATAGAGGAAGTCCTATCTGGGAGTTATAACTTTTTGGACTTTTTACAACTCTCATTTCATCCCATAAACATTGATATAGCCATTCTTTTACAATAGTCTTACCATTACTTCCGGTAATACCAATGGTTTTAATATTTAGATTTTGTAAATGATGATGAGCTAACTGTCTAAGAAAATTCTGCGTATCAGAAGTTATGATCCAGGTTATATCCTGTCCGGAAGATTCATATATTTCATCGGCTATAATTACTTTTATTCCTTTCTCTATAGCTTCTTTAATATATTTGGAACCATTATTTTTCTGAGTCTTCAGAGCAATGAAGGCATTATTTTTTGAAGAAAAAATAAGCCTGCTGTCGAAAATCAATTGTTCAACAACTTCATTTTTATTTCCGGTAATCCGGGAGTTGGTCATTGAAGCTAACTCCTGTGCAGTATATTTCATTTATTTTTCTCTTGCTTTTGCATCTCTTCCCAAAAGATACGGCGGCTAACAGCTTCATAGCTGTCTGTTTCTCCTAGCTGAACCAAATCTTTGCTGGCAGATGTTCTTAATGAATAATTGGCTAAATTTCCTGTTCTTTTACAAATAGCGTGAACTTTTGTAACATATTCGGCTGTTGCCATAAGATTAGGCATAGGACCAAAAGGACGACCCATAAAGTCCATATCCAGCCCGGCAATAACGACCCTTGTTCCGCTATTGGCTAACTGATTGGCAACTTCTACAATGCTTTCATCAAAAAATTGCGCTTCATCAATACCCACAACATCACAATTGGATCCCAGTAACAGAATTTCATTAGGAGTATCAACAGCTGTACTCCGGATCTTATTATCGTTATGCGAAACGATATCTTCATCGGAGTAACGAACATCAATTTTTGGTTTAAAAATTTCTACTTGCTGACCTGCCATTTCTGCTCTGCGCAGACGCCTAATTAGCTCTTCCGTTTTACCGGAAAACATTGAGCCACATATCACTTCCATCCACCCGCTTTGCTTGGCGTGGTTAATTGTATTTTCTAAAAACATTTGTTAACTTAGCACATATTATTCCACATCAAAATTACATAAAATAATGATGCAAAACTCTCATGACATTCAGGACAGGATCCTTGAAGACGTAAAAAAAATTGCCTCTGATATCGCTTCTGTTGAATCAACGGCAGGATTAATTACTAATTATCAGAAAGTTCAGGAGCTATATGAAAAAGTAGCTTTTCTGAAAATGCTGGAAGTAGAAAGTATTGATATCCATCAGAGAAAAAATGAATTGGATGCTATGATTGAGGCTAATCCTACTCATGATAAATCTGAAGAGGCTCTTGAAAAAGAAAGAGAGGTAGAAGCTGAATTTGAAGAAGATCTTGCTAAAGATGAAGCTTCCACAGAAATTGCTGAGATTACTGACGAAGAAATACCAACAGAAAAGGCAAATGCTGTTATTCCGAAAACAGAAAATATTATAGAAAATGATTATTCTGAGGAAGAAGAATATGTAAATACTTTGGAAGAAGATCACTATGAAGCACCTGAAGAGATAGTTGCAGAAGAGGAACAAACTGAACCAGTTGCTGAAACTGAAGAAATCTCTGAAGAACCTAAGGAAGAAGCATCAATAACTGAGACTGAAGCAGAACCTGTAATTACCGAAGAAACAATATCAGCAGCATCATCACCAGCAGCAGCAGAAGAAGAGGTGAATGAAACAGAGGCCGTAGAGGAGACTGTTTCAACTGAAGAAGAGCATGCTGACGAGGAAAAAGAAGTTGCAAAAGAACCGGAATATCAGATTAAAGAATTATTTGTAAGGGAAGAGGAAGGTTCCACACACTTGGATGAAGAAGCTGCTCATAAAGTGAAGCTGGCTTCCATTAAGGGATTGAAACCAATTTCCAGAGAAGAAATAACAAATATTACAGAAAATAATGAGGTACCTGAAAAGGTAAATGAATATGTAAATACAGAAGAAAGTCCTGCATTTACACCAACAAATGCTAATACTTCGGTACAAACTGGACAATTCAGACTAGACTTGAACGACAGAATGGCATTCCTGAAAAAATTATTCAACAACGACGAAGTAGAAATGAAATACGTATTAGAAAGATTAAATGAAGCCCGGAATTTAGATGATGCAAAAGAATATCTTAGCGATCTGTATTATGACAGAGATTGGAAGCCGGTAGACGAGTATGCACAAAGATTATGGTCACTAGTAGAAAGCCGTTTTAGATAATGAGTGGCATATTATACTTTGTACCAACACCAGTAGGTAATCTGGAAGATATGACTTTCAGAGCAATAAAAGTTCTAAAAGAAGTCGATTATATACTTTGCGAAGATACCCGTACTTCAGGGATTCTTCTTAAACATTATGAGATATCGAAGCCGCTGAAATCATATCATTTGCATAACGAACATCAGGCTACGGAGAAAGTTGTTCAGGATCTTAAAAATGGACAGGATATAGCCATTATTACTGATGCCGGGACTCCAGGAATATCGGATCCTGGTTATCTTCTGGCAAAAGCAGGTCGGGATAATGATATTGAAATGATCTGTCTTCCCGGAGCGACAGCTTTTGTTCCTGCTTTAGTGGTTTCAGGACTTCCTAATCACGATTTCTATTTCGCTGGGTTTTTGCCACAGAAAAAAGGGCGTCAGACGAAACTAAAGCAACTGGCTGAAGAGAAGAAAACAATTGTTCTTTATGAAAGCCCCCATAAGATTAATACCACACTGGAGCAGATAAAGGAATTCTTCGGAGAACAGACGCAGGTAAGTCTAAGCCGTGAAATTTCTAAAAAATTTGAGGAAACTAAACGCGGAACGATTGATGAATTAATAGAGTTTTCTAAGAGTAAAACGCTAAAAGGAGAAATTGTTCTGATTGTAAATAATTCAGTGTAAATGTGAGAAAGAATTTATCTTTTATTTCAGCATTCTTTTGGTTGATTGGATTTTCCCAAAGCGATCTGAAGTTGCAATATGATTTAAGAGATAAATTAAAACTCGATATTGAACGGTTTGAAGGAGGATATGCTGTTTTCAAAAAAGCAAGTCTTTCAGGGATTATAGATTCTACCGGAACTGTAACACTGCAGCCTGTAAATGGATATTTAGTACCCTTTAGAAAAGGATATTTTTTTCATTATACCGGGGAAAATAATAATAATAGAAAAGTCGGATTGATAGATTTCAAAGGGGATTATAAAATTCCTTTGGACAATTATGATTTTGGTTTATCCTGGAATAGTGAGAATGGTTACCTGGTAGTCTCCAAAAATAAAAAGTTTGGATTAGTCAATTATCTTAGCGACAAGTATGAATTAGATTTCCTTTACGACTCTATTGAATATGCCGGGGAAAGCATGTTTTTTGTAAAAAAGAACAATAAATGGGCTATTTACAATCCTGAAAAAGGATTTGTTTCTGATTTTGTATATCAAAGAAATTCATATTTTACAAAGGAGAAGTCTTGCGTGGAAGTTGGCAGAAATCAATATTTTTTAGTTGATAAAGAGAATAAGATTCTTTTAAAATCAAAATATGAGCTAATCAATACTGAAGCAAGTAACGATTATTTTGTAAGCCTGGACAGAAATATAGATAAAGAAGGGCTAATAGATTCCGAAGGAAAAGAAGTTCTGCCATTGGAATATTCGCATATCACTATTTATGGAGACTATGCCATTGTGGACAAAAACAATACCCAGTTTTTTCTATTTAATTTAAAAACAAAAGAGAATAAGAAAGTAAAAGAAGGGAGTATATCTTTTTTGTTTGACAAATACTTCTTATTGAATGTAAAAAATCAGGAATTTATTATTGATGATTCCCTGAATAAGATTGTTAATGAAAGCTTTGACAGAGTCACTTTTATTTCAACAGATAAATTACAATATCTTATTACCGAGAAAAATAAAATAAATAACCTGCTGAATAAGGATTTTCAACAGATTTTTCCTGATGGTTTTACTATTTATGCATTGGATGAAAACCAACTGGTGATTAAAAATAAAAACGGTTACCAACGTCTGGAATGGGACACATGGAAAACAGAATCTTTAAATTTTGATGAGATTTTACCAACATCTGATCCTTTCTTTTTTCGAGCACAGAAGAATATAGGCCTGATTGCTAAAAAAGGCGGGAAATATGGCTTTATTGAACCCAGCGGGAAAGAGATTTTACCTTTTATATATGAAGAAATTGCCGGCTTTAGGAATAACAAGGCTTTTGTAGTCAAACTGAACGGTAAATACGGTCTTATCAATAATAAAAATGAAATTATAAGGCCTTTTGTATATGATTCTTACGGATTTAGTAAAGAATATATGTACCTTTCGGATAAAGGAAAAAAAGAAATAATATCTACTTTAAATTAAAATAAACACAATTATTTAAAAAAAAGCTGCCACTATTCACAGTCTTAAAAATTGAATAGTAATTCAGAAAAACTAATACCAAAAAACTATGCTAAAAAAAACATTATTAACAGTATTACTGGGAAGCGCGCTTCTTGGCTTTTCCCAGCAAAAGTATCAGCCAACACAAGCAAACTTAAAAGCAAGAACCGAGTTTCAGGATGAAAAATTCGGAATGTTTATCCATTTTGGATTATACAGTGAATTGGGAAGAGGAGAGTGGGTCATGAATAATGACAAAATTCCGGTTAATGATTATGCGAAACTGAAAGACTTTTTTAGTCCTATCGGATTCAATGCTAAAGAATATGTTTCTATGGCTAAAAATGCCGGTGTAAAGTACATTACTTTGGTCACACGTCACCATGATGGATTTAGTATGTGGAATACAAAGTATTCGGATTTTAATATTATGAATACCCCTTTCAAAAGAGATTTGGTAAAAGAATTAGCAGATGAATGTCATAAACAAGGGGTGAAAATAGCATTCTATTATTCGCTTCTGGACTGGACAAGAACAGATTATTCGTACTGGACAGGCAGAACAGGAAAAGGAACCGGTCGTACCGAAAAAGGTAACTGGAATGATTATATTCAGTTTATGAAAAACCAGCTGACAGAACTTTTAACCAATTATGGGGAAGTTTCAGGAATATGGTTTGATGGCTACTGGGATCAGATGGAAGAAGAAAAAGCAGGCAGAAGTGAAAAAACATATATTGACTGGAAAATGCCGGAGATTTATGAGCTAATACACAAGCTTCAGCCACAATGTCTGGTCGGAAATAATCATCACATTACACCTTTAGAAGGTGAAGATTTTCAGATGTTCGAAAGAGATATTCCGGGGCAAAACGAGCACGGATTGAGTTTCCAGAAACCTTCCCAGCTTCCTTTGGAAACCTGTGCTACGCTTAATGATTCATGGGGATTTGATTTAAAGGATAACAAGAATAAGACATTCAAAGAGTTTCTGAATCTGTTGGTAAATGCTGCAGGAAGTAACGCCAATTTACTCATGAATATAGGGCCTATGCCTAATGGTAAAGTTCCACAGCCATTTATCAATTCTTTTAAAGAAATGGGTGAATGGATAAGAGTTTATGGAGAGAGCATTTATGGAACCAGAGGTGGTTATCTTCCGCTTCAGAAATGGGGGGCTGTTACCCAGAAATCTGGAAAAATATACGTTCATATACTTAAAAATAATGAGGGTAAAGCAATTACTCTCGAAAAATTTCCATTTAAAAAGATTAATTCCGCATATTTGCTGAAAGATAAAAAAACTGTAAAGTATACTTTAAAGAATAATACTTTAACGTTTGACAGCTATGCAGTGGATGATCAGAATCCCGATGCTGTGATTGTTTTTGAAGGAAAATAAACATACATTAAATATGAAACTATTAGAAGGAAAAGTAGCCCTTATTACAGGAGCAACCCGTGGAATCGGGAGAGGTATAGCAGAAGTTTTTGCTCAGCAGGGGGCGAAAGTTGCTTTTACCTATGCAGGTTCTGTAGATAAAGCGAAAGAATTAGAAGCCGCATTAAGCTCTGTTACCCAGATAAAAGGATATCAGTCGGATGCTTCTGATTATGATGCAGCACAGAAGTTGGTAGATGATGTAATGGCGGAATTCGGACAGATAGATATCCTGATTAATAATGCAGGAATTACAAGAGATAACCTTATGCTTCGTATGTCTAAAGAAGATTGGGATACAATTATTAAAGTAAACTTAGATTCTGTATTCAACCTTACAAAGGCTGTTATTAAGCCAATGATGAAGGCTAAAAGCGGATCTATTATCAATATGTCTTCCGTAGTCGGTGTAAAAGGAAATGCAGGACAAGCTAACTATGCAGCTTCTAAGGCAGGAGTTATTGGATTCTCTAAATCTATTGCATTAGAGCTTGGTTCCAGAAATATCCGTTGTAATGTTGTTGCTCCGGGATTCATTGAAACTGAAATGACAGCTGTTCTGGATGAGAAAACAGTACAAGGCTGGAGAGACGGAATTCCATTAAAAAGGGGTGGACAGCCGGAAGATGTAGCCAATGCATGTGTATTCTTAGGAAGTGATATGTCTTCCTATATTACAGGTCAGGTTATGAATGTAGATGGCGGAATGTTAACTTAATATATAAAGGCTTTGAAAAAAGCCTTTTTTATTTGATATATGGAAATAACCATCAGCGGAAAAACATATAATAATCCTGTTTTTGTCTTTGCAATGGAGAAAGAAGCAGGAAATGAATTTAAGGATTTACAACTGGTATTTACCGGAATAGGTAAAGTAAATGCAGGTTATTATTTAATGAAATATCTGTCAGTAAATAAACCGGATATTATTGTCAACTTAGGAACTGCAGGAAGTACTGCTTTCAGAAGAGGAGATGTAATTTGCTGTACACAATTTGTTCAAAGAGATATGGATGTATCACCTTTGGGCATAGAAAGATTTAAAACTCCTTTTTCGGATGATGATGTGGTTTTGGATTACGGAATAGACATAGATAATCTGCCAAAGGGGATCTGCGGTACCGGAGACAGCTTTGAGACTGAACACAATACCGATTTGTATAATGTGCTGGATATGGAGGCCTATGCTCTGGCTTTAATAGCTAAAAGAGAACAAATTCCTTTTCTTTGTCTGAAATATATCTCGGATGGAGCTAATGATGATGCAGTAGAAGACTGGACGCAGGAAGTTAATAAAGCTTCAAAAATTCTTCGTGAAGTTATAGCAACCAGATTTTAGATATGATTGATTTTCCGGCAACATTACACCTTTTTGGTAAAGATATACTCCTGCATCCAGTATTAGAATCATTAGGGATTTTTCTGGGGATGCGCTATTATTTCTTTCTGAAGAGAAAATCTCCGGAAAAACTTCCTCTTACAATCTCCCTGGCTATTATTGCCGGGGCAACTGCTGGAGCCCTTTTAGGCTCAAAAATTATTGGAAATCTGGAAAATCCATATACATTATTTTCAACAGGTTTTTCATTTAAAAGATTTTGGTCCAATAATACGATTGTTGGAGGTTTGGCATTTGGTTTAATAGGAGTAGAACTTGCTAAAAAAATAGTCGGACATAAAGAAAGCACAGGAGATCTGATTACATTTCCTTTGATGCTGGCAATAATTATTGGCAGAATCGGCTGTTTTTTTACCGGAATTTATGAAGAAACCTATGGCCTGCCTACAGATTCAATCTTCGGAATGCATTTGGGAGATCAGTATCTGCGCCATCCGGTGGCATTGTATGAGATTGCTTTTCTCATATTGCTTTGGGGGACTCTAAAAGTTATTCAGAAGAAACATTTTCCTTCAGGATTTGTTTTTCAGATATTTATGTTGTCCTATTTTACGTTTCGTTTTTTTCTTGATTTTCTAAAGCCGAGAATCGAAATTGTTGGAAATTTAGGGGCTATTCAACTCACTTGTTTGTTAGTGATTATTTATTACATTTATAAAATTAATATCACTTTGAAATCTAAATATTTAGCACCAATAATTTAATATGAACCACTCTTTAACCATTTTAGAAGTAGGCGGCCTAGGCGGAATAGTTGTCATGATCATTAGTATGATTGTAGTGGTGGCTTTCGTTTTTGGATTAGTTGTAGCCGCTATTATAAAACTGATCTATGAATCAGGCGGAGATAAAAAATACTCGAAGAGTAACTTCTGGCTTACTGTATTAATCGTGATGCTGATTTGCGGTTTAATTAGTGGAGTTATTTGCGGAGGAATGTAAAAATAACGGAATATGCCAGTTAGAAATTATACTTATTACGATTATACGACAAGTCTTTGCCCGGACTGTTTGAAAAGAGTCGGAGCGAAAATAATCATTGAAAATGATGAAGTTTTTATGACTAAAAGATGTCCGGATCATGGTTTTTTTAAAACTAAGATTGCTACGGATGTTCATTATTATAAAAACATCAGAAACTATAATAAAGCATCAGAAATGCCACTGCATTTTGGGACAGATGTAGCCTATGGATGCCCGTACGATTGTGGGTTGTGTGTAGACCACGAACAACACAGTTGTCTTTCCATTGTGGAAGTTACAGATCGTTGTAATCTTACTTGCCCTACCTGCTATGCAATGTCCTCACCACATTATGGCAGCCATCGATCACTAGAGGAAATAGAAGCAATGTTCGATGTAATTGTAAAGAACGAGGGAGAGCCGGATGTTGTTCAGATTAGTGGGGGAGAACCGACAATTCATCCCGAATTTTTCAAAATAATGGACATTGCAAAGTCTAAACCGATAAAACACCTGATGCTGAACACAAATGGTGTAAGGATTGCCAATGATCCCGGATTTGCTGAAAAACTGGCCACATATGCTCCGGAATTTGAAGTTTATTTGCAGTTTGATTCGTTTAAACCAGAAGTATTACAGGATTTCCGTGGGAAAGATCTTACAGATGTTCGCATAAAGGCTCTGGAAAAACTAAATGAGCTCAACCTGTCTACGACATTGGTTGTGGTCCTGCAACAGGGAAAAAATGTAGATGAAATAGGTAAGATCATTGATTTTGCACTTAAACAGAAATGTGTACGTGGAATTACTTTTCAGCCGGTAGAAATTGCAGGCAGAAACAGAGACGATTCTGCACATGAGAAAATAACACTGACAGAAGTCCGCCAGGAAATACTTAATCAGTTTCCGGTACTAAATTCAGATGATATAATTCCTGTACCTTGTAACCCCGATGCTTTGGCAATGGGATATATTTTGAAGCTTCAGGGAGAAATAATTCCTTTAACCCGTTATATTAATCCTGCTGATTTACTGAATAACGAATCTAAAAATACAATTGTATATGAACAGGATGAAGGACTGAAAATGCAGCTGATTGATATTTTCAGTACAGGAATATCGGTAGATAAGGTACAGCCTAAAGTGAACCAGTTATTATGTTGTTTACCTGAAGTCTGCGCTCCGGAGATGGAATATGAAAATCTTTTCAGGATCATTATAATGAACTTTATGGATGCTCATGATTTTGATGTACGTGCAGTGAAAAAATCCTGTGTTCACATTGTAAACAAAGATTTGAAGCTGATACCTTTTGAAACTATGAACCTCTTTTATAGAGATCAGAAACAAGAATATTTAGAAGAACTTAGGAAAGATACAAGAGTATTATTCTAATAAAAAGCCACCTGTCAGGTGGCTTTTTATTTATGTTTAGAACGTTAAAACATTCTGTAAATCTTTTAGATATTCGTAGGCTGTAAGGTCAAATTTAACAGGAACAACAGATATATAACCATCAGAAAGAGCTGTTTCATCCGCATCTTCGGATTTGTCCATATTATTGAAATAACCAGATAACCAATAATATTTTTTACCGTGTGGGTTTACTCTTTCATCAAAGCTTTCTTCCCATTTAGCATTCGCCTGCTTGCAAACTTTTATTCCTTTTATTTCTTCAGCAGGTAATTTCGGAATGTTTACATTCAGCACAATTCCTTTTGGAATAGGATTTTCTAAGACTTTTTTTACAATGTTTTGTATAAAAGTTTTTGCCTGAGAAAAATCGGCATCCCAACTGAAGTCTAATAAAGAAAAGCCAATGGCCTGCAAACCTTCAACTCCTGCTTCAACAGCAGCAGACATTGTCCCGGAATAGATTACATTGATAGAAGAGTTTGCCCCGTGATTAATTCCCGATACAACAAGATCAGGTTTTCGGGTAAGTATTTTATCCAGTGCAAATTTTACACAATCTACAGGAGTTCCGCTTAATGAATAATCTTTTTGCGGTCCCTCCATGCTAATTTCTTCATAGGTTAATGTAGAATTGATCGTAATAGCATGTCCTTTTCCACTTTGTGGAGAATCCGGAGCAACTACAACAACATCTCCAATTTCATTCATAAAGCTTATAAGATTACGAATTCCCGGAGCAGTTATTCCGTCATCATTGGTAACCAGAATCAATGGTTTTTTCATTTATTTCAAATTATTGTAACAAAATTAAAGAAAATAAGACCTATTTTTATAAATAAGATATTAAATTTGATCTTCGAAATTTCGTAAAAGATGTTTAAAAAATTCTTTGGTTTTAATAAACTACTGCTGTTGTCCTCATTAGGGACACTTATTTTTTGTTTTAATTCCCCGCAAAATGATGACGAAAAGATGCAGACCATTATGGTCAGCGTAAGCAATACGCTGTCGTATCTTAGTTATAATGCGAAGCCAATCAACGATGCATATTCTCAGGATGTTTATAAAGAATATTTTGAAAAGTTAGATCCAAGCAAAAAGTACTTTTTGCAGTCTGATATGGATGAGTTTGCAAAATATAAAACAAAGTTGGATGATTACCTTAAAACAGGTGATATCTCCTTCTTTAAACTTACTAATGATAGATACCTTCAGAGGCTTGCAGATATAGAAAAGATGTCACAGGATATCTTTGCAAAACCTATCAATCTGGATGAGGATGAAGATATTATCATGGAGCCGAAGCTTAAAAAGAATCCGACAAACCAGAAAGAAATGTATGCAGAATGGAAGAAGTTTATTAAATATAATATTCTTCAGGAGATGCAGACTCTAAATGAGAAAGAGGAATCGCAAAAAAAGAAAAAGGATTCGGCAATTGCTAAAAAGCAAAAAGATACCATAAAGTATGAGCCACTAACACTGGAGCAAAAGAAAGTAAAAGCAACTGGTGAAATCAAAGATCTTGTTTCCAGTATGTTTAACAGAATCAAAAAAAGAAAGAAAATGGACTGGTTCTCTGCTTCTTATATGAATTCTTATACAGAAGTATTTGATCCGCATACCAACTATTTCTCTCCAAAAGATAAAGAAGACTTCGATGCTAACTTTAGTGGTAAGATTATCGGAATTGGAGCACAGATTTCGGAAAAGAAAGGTCGATTATTTATTGGACCACTGGTAATTGGAGCCCCTGCTTGGAAATCTAAACAGGTAAGCGAAGGAGATGAAGTTCTAAAAGTAAAATCGGATCCTAAGAAAGAAGCTGTAAACGTTGTAGGGATGCTTGTAGATGAAGCGGTACGTTTAATCCGTGGGGCTAAGGGATCTGAAGTAACACTAACGCTTAGAAAGAAAGATGGTTCTGTAAAAGAAGTTAAGCTAATCCGCGAGGAAGTAGAAATGGAAGATACATTTGCTAAAAGTATCGTTGTAAACTCTCCGAACGGTAAGAAATACGGATTTATATACCTGCCAAGCTTCAATGCTGATTTTAACGACTCTAAAGGAAGAAATGCTTCTACAGACGTTAAGAACGAAATTACAAAGCTAAAAGCTCAGAATGTAGAGGGTATTATTCTGGATCTTAGAAACAACGGCGGTGGATCTTTAACTGAGGTTGTGGATATTATGGGGCTATTTATGAATAGCGGACCAGTAGTACAGGTAAGAAGCCAGGACGGGAAAATTCAGGTTCTGAAAAATAAAAACAATGCACCTGTATGGACAGGACCATTGGTACTGATGCAAAATGAACTTTCTGCTTCAGCTTCCGAGATTTTAACCGGTGCAATTCAGGATTATAAAAGAGGAGTAATCTTAGGTGCCCCACATTCATTTGGAAAAGGAACGGTACAGACTTTTGTTTCTCTTAACAGGTTCCTGAATACCAATGATGATTACGGAGATCTGAAACTTACGATTCAGAAGTTTTACCGAATCAGCGGAAATTCTACTCAGCTTGAAGGTGTAAAATCTGATGTTGTAATGGATGACTACTTTACATACGATGAAATTGGAGAAAAATATGATGAGCATGCATTACCATGGGATCAGATAAAATCTTCAGATTACAAGCCTCTGAATACAATTGACATGGCTGGTATCGTAAAAAGAAGTACAGAAAGAATTAAGGCAAACAAACCATATCAGCTATTAGTAGAATCTGCAAAATGGCGTCAGGCACTTGGTAAAGAAGAAACAGTTACGCTCAATCAGACTAAATTCTTTGAATTAATGAAAAAGAGAAAAGAAGAATTGAAGAAGTTTGAATCTTTAACCAAGTACGATAATGGATTGCAGTTTACTCAGTATCAGAGTGAAATAGAACGTATGAAAAAAGACGAAGCTTTCTCTGTAAAAAGTAAAAACTGGATTAAAAATCTTAAACGAGATTTATATCTTCAGGAGGCGATGAATGTCATATCTGAAATCAAATAATAAAACTAAAGGCTGTCCGTTTAAAAGACAGCCTTTCTTATAAAAAACACAAACAGAAACAAATGGAGTTAACATTAAAAGAAATCTTAGAGTACCACATTTTTGCACTAGGGCAATATTCATTAACCGTGTATCAGCTGATATCATCAGCTGTTATTGTTTTAGTAGGTTTAGGAATTGTACGCGTATTTAAATCACTTATTTATAAATCCGAAAAAATTGATGTCGGTAAAAAGTTCGCTTTTGCTCAGATTTTAAAATACATTATTATTGTTTTTACTGCTATATTGGCATTCAGAACGTTAGGTGTAGATGTTTCTCCGCTTTTACTTGGAGGAAGTGTTATACTAGTGGGTATTGGTCTTGGTTTACAAAACCTGTTTCTGGATTTTATCTCCGGAGTTATTATCCTTTTGGACAGAAGTATAAAAGTTGATGATGTTGTAGAGATTGAAAATGTTGTAGGGAAAGTTCAGCAGATTAATATCCGTACGTCCACCATCCTTACGAGAGATAATAAAAGTATGATTATCCCGAATTCTATTCTGACAAAGAATAAGATCGTAAACATGTCGTATGACGATGATGTTGCCAATTTTGGGATTGTTATAGGGGTAGGATATGATTCCGATGTTAATCTGGTTATGAAACTAATGCTGGATGCGGCTAAAGAACATCCTGAGGTTTTTCAAGAAAGGCCAGCGGTAGCCCGTTTGTCTAACTTTGGGGATTCCTCATTAGACTTTAGCTTGTTTTTTAATTCAAGATATTTATTTAAAGCCGAAGCCATTAAGAGTGATTTAAGACTTTCAATTCTTAATAAGTTCAAAGAGAATAATATAGATATTCCTTTCCCAATCCGGACGTTATATACCCCGGATCTCCAGAAGCAGGGGCAAAATCAGTAAAATTTAAGGTGTAAAAAACGCAATAACTGGTATTTATCATCCCAATTTCAATTTAGATTTA
Source organism: Elizabethkingia bruuniana (assembly GCF_002024805.1). Classification (NCBI taxonomy): domain Bacteria; kingdom Pseudomonadati; phylum Bacteroidota; class Flavobacteriia; order Flavobacteriales; family Weeksellaceae; genus Elizabethkingia; species Elizabethkingia bruuniana. The sequence goes on along the minus strand of NZ_CP014337.1, from coordinate 3,718,668 downwards.
ATTAAAATAAGGTATATTTGTATTTTTAAATACAAGCCTTGAAGAATTTAGACTCTAATAAGCTTTGCTGCTTTCCGATGGACAGAACTGGAATTATTGTCGATTATGACAATAACAATATGGAAATGCCCGGTAAAATTATTGAAATGGGACTTTTGCCTAATACGCCTTTCAGGATATTATATCAGGCTCCGTTTGGAGGTCCCCTGTATGTAGAATATGGAGAAGAACGCTCCAAAGTGGCATTACGGGAAGAAGAAGCTAGATATATTATTGTGGAAGAATTAGCAGATGGAAAATAAAAAAAAATCCACCAGAATTTTATTGGTTGGAAACCCAAACGTAGGTAAGTCTACCATTTTTAATCAGTTATGTAACCGTAATCAAAAAACGGGAAACTATTCAGGTGTAACAGTCTCCAGCCTAAAAGGAGAATATATTTATAAAGAAAATAAGGTTGAAGTAATTGACCTTCCGGGAACCTACAGTGTTTATCCTACTTCTGAGGATGAAGTTATCTGCGTAGAATATCTGATTAACGAAAGAAGCAACTATGACGGTGTGTTGTATGTTGCCGATGCTCTGAATTTTAAGAGGAGTTTGTTGTTGTTTGAACAAATCAGAGATTTGGGGATACCGGTAATAATGGTAGCTAATCAGATTGATGAAGCCGAAAAAAGAGGTTATTCTCTGGATGTACAGAAGTTATCTGAAGAAACAGGAGTAACTGTAAATGTCACCAATGCCAAGAAAAATAGTGGTATAGATGCTGTAAGAGAAAGTATACATCTCAATAAATTTACTGTTGCAGAAGAAGCTCTTTTTCAGGTTCCGGCTGAACACAAGAGCAAAATTGAAGAAGTAGTACAAAAAACAGGCGATAAGAACTTGTATAAAGCATGGTTCCAGCTTTCTTCCACCAGAAAATATGTAAGCGGACAACATCATGTTTTTCAGAATGATACTAATACAGAGATAAAAGGAATTGTTCCGAAACGTTTGCAGACACAGGAAACGTTGCGTCGTTATGATAATATAGATCAGATAATAGATAAAGTAAGATCTAAAAGAACAATGCTGAAGGATTTACTTACCGAAAAGCTAGATCGTCTGATGGTGCATAAATTCTGGGGATATGTTCTTTTCCTGGTTGTTCTTTTGATTATTTTCCAGAGTGTATTCTTTCTTGCGGAATATCCAAAAGGATGGATTGAGGATTTATTTACATGGTTCTCCTCTCTTGCAGCAACTTATTTACCAGAAGGACCTTTGAACAGTCTTATTGCAGAAGGTGTTCTCCCTGGAATTGGTGGTATAGTTGTTTTTGCACCACAGATCGGAATATTAATGTACTTCCTGTACATTATGGAAGATAGTGGCTATATGGCCAGAGTAATCTTTTTAATGGACAGATTACTGCGACCATTTGGCCTAAATGGTAAAAGTATTATTCCGCTTGTTTCAGGTACAGCTTGTGCAATTCCGGCAATTATGTCTGCCAGAAACATTGAAAACACTAAAGAAAGACTTATTACAATCCTTGTAACACCTTTTATGACGTGCTCTGCAAGACTTCCGATTTACAGTATTATTATAACATTGGTAATTCCGGATGAATATATTTTAGGAATAGGTTACAGGGCTTTAGCATTGCTGGCAATGTATATGCTGGGATTTGTTACAGCGTTGGTATTCTCTTTCTTCCTGAAAAAAGGGATTAAGAATACAAACAAAAGTTTCCTGATCCTGGATTTGCCAACCTATAAAATGCCTTTATGGGGATATAACTTCAAAATGGCTTTACTGAAAGCCTGGGGGTTCATTACGGGAGCTGGAAAAGTTATTTTTGCTGTTAGTATTATTATATGGTTCCTTAGCTATTTCGGACCGCATGATAAATTTGATATAACATCACATAAGTCTAATGTAGAGCTGAATGACTCTTATTTAGCACTTATGGGAAAGAGCATAGAGCCTGCTATCAGTCCTCTTGGCTATGACTGGAAAATGGGTGTAGGAATTCTGACTTCATTTGCTGCCAGAGAAGTTTTCGTAGGGACAATGTCTACGCTATATTCTCTTGGGGATGGAGCAGAAGACGGAAGATTGATTGATAAAATGAAAGCTGATAAGAAAGCAGACGGGACTCCATTATTTACATTGGCTACCGGAGTATCTATTCTTGTTTTCTATGCATTTGCTATGCAGTGTATCAGTACAATTGCTATTGTTTATAAAGAGACAGGAAGCAAAAAATGGACATTTATTCAGCTGATAGGAATGTCTGGTTTGGCGTATTTTGCATCGTTATTTGTATTTCAGATACTAAAATAATTAAAATGAATACACTTGTTATTCAGTATATAGTAATTGGAGCACTTCTGCTTTTTGCCTGTTTTAGGGTTTGGAAAATTTTTTCAAAAAACTTTAGTAAGAAAAAAAGCGGTGGTTGCGACAAAAACTGCGGATGTTCATAAATCATGTCCGTAGTTGAATAATTTTTTCTTATTTATTCCGTATTTTTGCATAAAATTTAGCAAACAAATTTATGTCATTAATTAAGAGTATTTCTGGAATTAGAGGGACAATAGGAGGTAAAACAGGAGATAATTTAACTCCTCTGGATATCGTGAAATTTGCGTCTGCATTCGGAGCATGGCTTCAGCAGAAGAACAACAAAAAAGACATTACTTTAGTTGTTGGGCGAGACGCAAGGATATCCGGTAAGATTGTTTCTAATCTTGCATCTTCTACACTACAGTCCTTAGGGATTAATGTAATAGATTTAGGCCTTAGTACAACTCCTACAGTAGAAGTTATGGTGCCGGAGCTTAATGCAGACGGCGGGATTATCTTTACAGCAAGCCATAATCCTAAAGAATGGAATGCTCTGAAGCTTTTGAATGAAAAAGGAGAGTTCATCAATGCTCAGGATGGAGCAGATGTTTTGGACATTGCAGAGAAAGAAGCTTTTGAATATATTGACGTAGATCACTTAGGAAATTACTCAGAAAACAATGAAGGAATACAAATCCACATAGACAAAGTGTTGGAGCTTCCTGAAGTTATCCCGGGTATCGTAAGAGAAAAAAGATATAAAATAGTACTGGATGCAGTAAACTCCACAGGAGGAATTGCAATTCCAAAGCTACTGGAAAGAATGGGATGTGATGTAGTAAAACTGTATTGCGAACCAAACGGACAATTTCCCCACAACCCTGAACCATTAAAAGAACATCTTTCAGAAATCTGTGAACTTGTTGTAAAAGAAAAAGCTGATCTTGGAATCGTTGTAGATCCGGATGTTGACAGATTGGCACTTGTAGATGAGAATGGCGAGCTTTTTGGTGAAGAATATACATTGGTTGCAGTTGCAGATTATATCCTTAGAAACAAAAAAGGAGTAGCAATTTCTAACCTTTCATCGAGTAGAGCGTTGAGAGACGTTGCTAAATCACTGGATTCAGAATACTTTGCATCTGCAGTAGGAGAAGTGAATGTTGTGAATCTGATGAAAGAAAAAGGAGCTGTAATCGGAGGAGAAGGTAACGGTGGAATTATATTCCCTGAATTGCATTATGGTAGAGACTCTTTAGTTGGTGTAGCATTATTCTTAACCCACTTAGCACAACAGGATAAATCAGTTGCAGAACTTAGAGCAACATATCCGGATTACTATATGGGGAAAAAGAAAATTGAATTAACCCCGGAAATCGATGTAGACAAACTTCTTGAGAAAGTAAAAAAAGAATTCAAAAAAGAAGATATATCTACTGTAGATGGTGTTAAAATAGACTTTCCAACGAACTGGGTTCACCTTCGTAAGTCAAACACAGAACCTATTATCAGAATCTATACTGAAGCATCTTCTCAGGAAGAAGCAGACAAGTTGGCTGATGATATGATTGCTAAAATAAAAAGCTTAATTTAGTTGGTGATTTTGGAAATTTTTCCGAAATTCATGATATAATCAAAAATACATTTGGAAGAATTTTTTGAAAATGAAGCTGTAAAACGCTTCGAGGATATGCTAGAGAATAATGAAGAGGTGTTTTTCGATACTGAAGAATACGAGGACATTATTTCTTATTATCTGGAAATCGGCGACTATCAGTATGCCGAAACAGCTATTAAGTATGCACAGAAACTTTATCCGGATTCAGTTAATATAAAAGTTCGCAGATTGGAATTTCTTCTTGAAAAAGAAGATAATGCAAATGCGAAAATTCTAATGAAGGAATTAGCGGGTATAGCAGACGATAATCTAGACTTTATGATCTGTTGTGCCAAATATTATTCCAACATGGGGAATCCGAGAAAGGCGATTGATCTGTGTGAAAAAGCTCTGGAAAAAGAAGAAGACGAAGATTTCGTTCATAACTTCATTGCGGACGAATATAAGAATCTGGATGATCCTTTCTCTGCATTAAAACATTATAAGCTCGCGCTAAATTTCGAGCCAAATGATGAATATGCTCTGGAAAGCATCATGCTTTGTTATACCGAAATGAATAGGAATGAAGAAGCCCTGACTTTTATTAATGATTATCTGGACAATTATCCATTCTCTGAAACCGCATGGTACGAGTATGGAATTTTCCATTTCAATAAAAAGAACTATCAGGAAGCGATTAAAGGATTTGATTACCTGTTGGCGATTAATCCTAACTCTATGGCCGTTTATACCAACAAAGCAGCTTGTTATGAAGCTCTAAACGAATGGGAGAAGGCGATAGAAACATATATTGATTCACAGGAATACGAGTTTACCAAATCTTATTCTTTTTATAAGATAGGACAGTGTTACCAGAAAATGGAGCAGTTGATCCCTGCACTCAATGCTTTACAAAAGAGCTTACACGAGGATCCTCAGTTCCATCCGGCAATGATTGCCATTTCGGATATTTATGAAGAACTGGGTAATCTGAATGAAGCTGCACATTTTGCACTGGAAGCATCCAGACTTAGTGAGAATAATCTGGACATACAAAAGAAGCTTGCATTTCTGTATATCAGCTTGGGAAAACTGGAAGAAGCTCTTATTTGCTTGAAGAAAATGGCAGAAACAGAGCCCGGAAGATTCTATAACTGGTATGCCTATACAGAAGTATTAATGTTGGTAGGTGACTATGATAAGGCTGAAGAAAAACTTTTGACAGCCTTGAAAAGGCATCAGAGAGCAGAACTGTACTATCAGCTAAGTAATTGCTATTTTAATCTGAAAAGAGATACAGAGGCCAGAGCAGCTTTAGATCAGGCATTAAGACTGGATCCGACTTTAATGAAAGATATGCAGATGAAATATCCTTACATAGACGCTGAAATAGAAAAAGAGCGCTCTAAAACGAAATAAGGAATAGAAATTCTGAAAATGATAAATAAAAAAAGCAACTGATTACAGCTGCTTTTTTTATTATCGATAATATTGATTTGCGAAAGTTATGAACTCGGTTAGTCTGTAGATGTTATTAAAGCCTAAATAAGCGAATAAAATAATTAAAACAACCCAGATAGCCGAAATAGTTTTTGGATTTCCTTTTTGGCTGTAAAAAAGCCATCCTAATAACATAGGGACAACAAATATAAAATGGCCTCCGTAAATATAGGATGTATGTAATCCGAACTTTAATACACAATGTATAATAACATCACACAAAAGTGATAATCCAAGTATTATAACCAGTTTGTTTTTATAATTGGAAATAAGGCTCCAAATAAGGAGTAAGGCAATTAGAGCAACAAAAAGATAAGATGCCCAGGAAGAATAAACATCCATGAATAATGCTTTATATTCAAAACCTGTTCTACTGGTGTAATCTCTGGTGATAAAGCTCGGAAATAACATGCTGCCACCCCAAAACCATGATGTCATCATATCCCACAAAGGCGTTACTTTTGGTTTGGAAAACCGCTCGTATTGAGAGGATGTTTGATTAATAATTAATTGAAGTCTGAAATCAAGCCTCCATAAATATAACAGGATAAATACACCGACTGAGATAATACCATATAAAATAGTTCGGCCAAAATGTTTCCACTTTCTGAATAAACCTTTTTCAAAAAGAACAGGAATATAAACCTTCACAATATTAGTAATGGTAAGACCTCCGATTAGAATAGAAAAGCAGGTTAACGGAATAAGACCAATTTTCTTTTCCTGAGAAAGCTTTAGTGCTGCGAAATAATTAAAGAACACTAAAAGAAAAAATGAAAAAGTATAGGTTTCAGGGGTAAATGAAAGGAGAATAGGAGTTGTAAATAAACCAAAAAAGAAAAGTAAGAATAGACTTACTGAAAGTGGTAATTTAATAATATTTCTGAAGTACTTGTAGCATTGTAACATTGTAAATGCAACCGTTATTGTACTAAACATTGATAAGGCAATACGAAATGTTGCATTTGTTTTTCCACCAGAAAACCATAAAGCGGCCTCCCTAATTACATTAAAAAAATAATTAGAAAACGGATGGCGTTCCCAAGCTCCTCCAGACACTATAATTGAATAATTATCGAAACTGAAATAAGCATCCCAAGGGATACGATCATCATAAACCAAACGAAACTGGCTCGCGATAAACCATCCAAATACACCATAAACAACCATAAAGAATAGTAAAACAAATAATTCAGTTGAGTTTACCGGGAATATGGTCTTAAAAAAGTTGATAATTTTTGCCTTCACGCGGCAAAAATAATGCTTAATGATGATTTATAAAGAAAAATTAATCATCATAGCGATAATATTTTTTTCTTTGCCCCGGAGCATAATCTTTTGCAGATCCACCATACATTTTTTTTGCCTGTCCTGGAGGCAGTTTTTTATATTCCCGGCCATTATAATAGTAAGAATTATCATAACGATTCGGGTTTCTTCTGTATGCATAACCATCATAATAAGTATCACATGATACTAGAAACGTTATTGTAAATGCACCGGCAAGTATATATTTTATAGTTTTCATTTTTATTAAGGATTAACAATTATTGTGGTATTGTTACGTTGTTTTTTCCTTTGTCCTGGAGCATAATCTTTAGCTGATCCTCCATATATTTTTTTAGCCTGTCCCGGAGGCATTCCGTTATTACCATTATTATACCGTGCATCACATGATCCTAATAATATAGTTGCAAGAGCAAAGGCTGTTAAATATTTTATAGTTTTCATTTTTCTGATTTTATATCTGATAATCTATTTCAAAACCAATGCCATTGTTGATTATCAGTGTTTTAGGTTATGAATGTTTGAGTTGTATATTAAACCTTAGTGGTAATAATAACGGGGAATACATAACAAAAATTGTATTTGTCTGTAACAAAAAAATACTTATGAATACTAATTGTATAAACAATATTACAATGAAAAAACTGACCCTCCTTTTTGTATTAACATTCGGAGTAATGGTTATGGCTCAGGAAACGGCTAACCGTTTTATTTATGAAATGACGTATAAGCCGAAGAAAGACTCTACAAAGTTAGAGAAAGAATTAATGGTTTTAGATATTTCTAAATCTAAGTCTATATATCAAGACTATACTAATGTATCACAGGACTCCATCATGAAAGATGCTGTGGAAAAAATGAAAAGAGCAGGAGCTTTCAATCCGGATTTTAGTAAGAATATGAAAAAGGCAAAAATCTCATATAGAGTAAATAAGTCTTATCCATCTATGAAAATCCAATATGTGGAAGTATTGATGTCTATGGGTAAGTTTACACCAATAGCATACTCTGAAGATCTAAAATTTAACTGGAAAGTTCTTCCGGATAAAACAAAAATAGGAGAATATAATGCACAGAAAGCAACTACAGAATTTGGAGGAAGAAAATGGACAGCGTGGTTCAGTACCGATTTACCTTTTCAGGATGGACCTTATAAATTTTATGGACTACCAGGACTCATTGTAAAAATTGAAGATGAAGCCAAAGACTATTCGTGGGTACTCCAGGCAAATAAAAAGGTCTCTGATTACAATGAGAAAACTTATATGGAACAGACATTTATGCCTAATGCAACTGTAGCTGAGCTATCGAAAGAAAAATTTGACAAGACTTTCAATGAGTATAAAAAGGATCCGTTTGGATCTATGAGACAGTATCTTACACCAGAAGTAATGAAGCAAAAGATACCAGGATCTGAAAAAACGATCGGAGATATGATGAAGGAAGGAGAAAGGGATATGAACAGACTTTATAACTCTGTTGATAATCCAATTGAAGTTAAATCAACAGTACAAATGGGTAAAGGCTCCCAGGAAGTAGTAAAATAATATTCAATTTCATATCAATCTAAATGGATACGCTTCGCTAAAGGACTTTAGGGAAGCGTATTTTTTTGTAGAAGACCTCTATATATCAGAATAAATAAAAATGAAGACTATTTAGTCTTCATTTTTATTTTCTGGATTATTTAATTTCTACACATCCAACTCGTCCGCCAGCATTTCCAGTAGGCTGAGTATGAAAGTCGTCTGCAGCTGCATGGATGATTAGTCCGTGATTCAGGATATTTTTAGTATTATCAGTGCAGCCAATACACCATTTACTTGTTTTAAAAGTCAATTTTGCATTACCCTTATCATCAGCATTAAGGTTACCTATATCTCCCATATGGAAATGTTCTGCACCCCATTTGCCATGGTCACTTCCTGCAGGATTCCAGTGTCCGCCGGTAGATGTTCCGTCCGGAGCTGAGCAGTCTGGCTTGTCATGAATATGAATAGCATGTACCCCTGGTGTTAATCCTTTTGCATCAACATTCATTACAACATTTTTTCCCATCTGTTTAAAGGTTACTGTTCCTCCTGTTGCTGTTCCGCTTTTAGGGGTAATAGCATAACTTACTTCCTTAGTTGCACATGAAACTGTAAATACAGCTCCCAGAATACCTAAGGATAATATTTTTAAATTTTTCATAAGCTCAGAATTTGAGATTTTTATTATATGTTAAAGGTACAAAACTTTCAAGAATTACCGTTTAGTATCAAAAACCAACCCTTCAGTAATCTTTTTTTAAAAGATTCGAAATTCTGATATTTCTTTGTAACATAAATCATAACAAAATGCTACTAAGACTACTATTTTCGATTTTTATTTTTGTGTTCTCTCTAATGCAGGCACAGGTGACAATCTCCGGAAAAGTTACTTCTAAAGGAAAGGGACTAAAAAATGTTTCTGTGACTTTGAAAGATACCTATGATGGTGCTACAACTGATGCTAATGGTAATTACACATTTCAGACTTCCGAAAAAGGGACTCAGACACTGGCATATAGTAGTTCTGATTATGCGGAAGTAGTAAAGGAAGTTGTAATAGTTTCTCAGAATCTTGTAGTCAATGCAGAAATGAAATCTTCTTTTAACGAAATAAATGCTGTTGTCATTACTGCCGGATCTATTGAGGCAAGTGATAAAAACAGAGCCTCGGCATTGCTGAAGCCATTGGACATTTATACTACCGCCGGGGCAGATGCACAGATTACATCGGCTTTAGGATTTCTTCCCGGAGTTCAGAAAGTAGGTGAAAGCGAAGGTTTGTTTGTAAGAGGAGGAACAGGAACGGAAAGTAAAATATTTATGGACGGTAATCTTATTAATAATTACTTTACAAATTCAGTTCCGGGAATAGCAGGAAGAGATCGTTTTAATACTTCGTTGTTTAAAGGAAATGTCTTTTCTTCTGGTGGATATTCTGCCCTTTACGGGCAGGCACTTTCTTCAGTTTTAACTTTAGAGAGCATTGATTTACCGGAAAGGACATCTGCAGACTTTGGATTATCTCCAATATTTGCAACGGGATCTTTTCAGAAAGTAGACAGTGCCAGAACTCATTCATATGGTATTCAAGCCGCTTATTCTAATTTGGCACTGATGACCAAAGTATTTAAATTCAATACTAATTTTGACAACGGCCCAGCAGGATTTTCAACCAATGCGAACTTTAGAATAAAGACAAAAAAGGGAGGATTTATTAAATATTATGGAAGCTATGATAGCAATGATATGTCCTTGAAACAAGAAAGTCTGGAATCAAAGTATAATGAAACAGGCGTAAAAATGAAAGGAGACAATACTTTTCATAACCTGTCTTATAGAGAAAAATTAGGCAGATATACATTAAATCTGGGCTCCACATTTACCTATAATAAAAATAATATGAATCTCGATTTTCTGAATAACGGACAAAGAGTTTACGGAATCGGAATTGAGAATCACGGATCATATTTCAATGCAAAAGCCGTTTTGGAGAGAAAAATCAACAAAGCCTCTATTATTCGTGGTGGAGTGGAATTTCAGAATAGTATTGAAGATATGACCTATCAACCAGAAAATGCAGCTCGATTTAAAAAGCATTATCAGGATCTTATATCTTCAGTTTTTGCTGAAACAGATTTGGCTTTGGATCAGCGGTTTTCAGCGCGTATAGGAGTAAGAGCAGAAAACTCCTCTTACCTTTCCCAGTGGAATTTTTCACCAAGACTGGCACTAGCCTACAGAATTTCAAAAGAGTGGACCAGCTCATTAGCCTATGGTATTTTCTATCAGAATCCAGAATCTAAATATATCAATTATCCGGCGCCATTAGGCTTCCAGAGAGCAGATCACTACATATTTCAGATTCAGAGAACAGCGAATGAAAGAAGTTTCCGTCTGGAAGCCTTTTATAAGGATTATAGAAAGCTTACAAAAACTTATAATTATGGAGATCTGCAAAATCAAACTTCTTTTAATAATATTCAGTCAGCTGTTAATGTAAATGGAGATGGATTTGCTAAAGGATTTGAATTATTCTGGAGGGATAAAAAAACGATTAAGAATGTTGATTATTGGGTTTCTTATTCTTATTTGGATAGTAAGAGAGATTTTTTAAACTATCCATATAGTCTGAATCCTAATTTTGCATCAAAACATACACTTTCATTTGTGGCAAAAAGATTCTTTACCAGTCTTAAAACACAGGTCAACGCATCTTATACCTTCAATAGTGGAAGACCATATTATGATATTATTTCACAAAACGGGCAAAACATCATCCGAAATGAAGGAACAGTAAAAGATTTTAGTGCTCTGAATTTAAGCATTAACTACCTTCCCAATCTTGGAAAGAAAAATGCAAAATCATTTCCGGTATTTGTACTGAGTGTGAATAATGTTCTGAATACTAAAAATATATATGGATATAACTTTGCTTCGAATGGACAAAGCTCAGCTCTCAGACCACCAGTAAATACATTTGTTTTCGTTGGAGTGTTCATCAGTTTTGGAATCGATAGAACTCAGGATGCCATTAACAGTACATTATAATAACAATATTTAATTTCTAAACTTTAATATTATGAAAAAACTATTTTTAACAACAGCACTTCTTTTAACTGGTTTTATAGCCTTTGCACAAAGTGCTTATGAAAAAGCAATGACCGATAAGATGAGCAAAATTGTTCAATGCAAAACCAATGATGATTTTACAGCATTGAGCAATGATTTCTCCAGAATTGGAGATAAAGAGAAAACACAATGGCTACCTTATTATTATGCAGCCTTGTCTACAATACAAGGAGGGCGTGTTCTGATGCGAGATCAAAAAACAGACGGATTAGATGCTTCCGGAGATGCAGCAATTAATTATATTGCAAAAGCAGAAGCTCTGAATCCCAATAATGCAGAGCTCTTTCTTCTGAAAAAGATGGCACATGGGGTTAAAATGATGGTAGATCCGATGTCCCGTTATATGACAGAAGGACAGGAAGCCCAAAAGGCATTGGGTGAAGCAATTAAATTGGATCCGAATAATCCGAGAGTATATGTGCTTCAGGCTGAAGATCTTTATTTTACGCCAGAACAATATGGTGGAGATAAAAAGAAAGCGAAAGAAATGTTTCTGAAAGCAAAAGAGCTTTTTAAAACGAATAAGCCAAAGACGGCATTAGACCCAAACTGGGGAGAAAGTGAAGCTGATTATTTCCTTTCTCAGATGAAATAAATAAAAAGCCCGGATTTTAAATCCGGGCTTTTTTGTATCCTTTTGATAGGAAACGGATAACTCCTTTACCATTCAGTATATAAAAATAACCCCTCAGGTACAAAAATTTTAAATATTTACCAATTCCTGAGTATGTTTGTAACAGAAATTAAGAAAATGAACCGAAAATTTTTTATCATATGTGCCTGGATTACGATTGTATGCACAATAATATTTGGTATTATTGAGCCAGGCTATATCTCTTGGGAAAACATATGGAAATCTTTCGTCATTTCTTCTATGTATTGTCTTCTTTTATCCATGTCTCAGGGGTATCTTAATGGATTCTTAGATAAAAAATGGAGCTGGATAGAGGACACTAAAAAAAGACTTATTTACGGAGTATCATTAACCGTTGTGGTCACAATTGCTACTGTGTTTTTATGCAACTATGTTAACTTCGTTCTGATACAAAATGTAAGTACTGAGAAGTTTTTCTCAAGGGATTATAATTTTGTCAATTGGTTTTTTATCAATTTTGCTTTGCTTATTTCAGCTATTTTCCATGCCAGAGGTTTTATGAATGCATGGAAGTCTGCAGCGAAAAAAGCTGTTACTGAACAGAAGATTATTGCTTCTTCAGCAAATGCACAATTTGAAAGTCTTAAAAATCAGTTAGACCCACATTTTTTGTTTAATTCTTTAAATGTACTGAGTGCACTAATTGAAGAAAACCCGGATAATGCACAAAAGTTTACTTCCTCAATGTCTAAGATTTACAGATATGTTCTGGAACAAAAAGATAAAGAAGTGGTTTCTTTGGAGGAAGAGATGAATTTTGCCAGAACCTATATAGAGCTTTTGAAATACCGCTTTGAAGACAGTATCGTATTTCATTTGAACATAGATGCAGATAATTCTAAAGATTTCGTGGTACCGCTTTCATTACAGTTACTTTTGGAAAACTGTATTAAGCATAATCATGCCACATCTGCCAAGCCATTAAATATAGAAATATTTGTCCACGAAGGATATCTTGTTATCAGAAATAACCTTCAGAAAAGAGAAGTTCCAAATGAAAAATCAGGAATTGGACTTTCTAATATTGTGCAACGATACAATCTTTTGACAAAGAGAAATGTTTTCATTGAAAACGATGAAGAATACTTCAGTGTAAAAATACCAATACTAACTCATAAAAATAACGCCATGCAAGTAAATTATGAAAACGATGAAAGAGAAGCTTATAAGAAGGCTTCGCGTAGAGTAAAAGAAATTAAAGATTTCTATTCCAATCTTATTTCTTACTGTTGTGTGATACCGTTTTTAGTTGTTATCAATCTAATGACGTCACCAGGATTTTACTGGTTTGTTTTCCCTATGCTGGGGTGGGGGCTAGGAGTAGCAATCCATGGATTTACCACTTTTGGAATTGGTAAAAGTTGGGAAGAAAGAAAGATACAAGAGCTAATGAACAAAGAAAAAAATACACAGCAATGGAAATAAATGATCAACAAGAAGCTTATTCAGAAGCCAGAAAACAGGTTCGAAGAGAAGCACGACTTTATGGAAATGTACTAATGTGTTGTGCTTTCTGGGGCTTTGCGGGGCTCAATGATATTTTTGATTTTGTGAATATCCCACGATGGATCGTAATAGTGTTTATCATTATAACCATATTTACGGCATTAAAACTTATAAAGGTTATCTTCTCCGGGATGATTTTTAACAAAAGCTGGGAAGAAAACAGAATCAGAGAGTTAATGAGAAAGAATAATTAATTTCTAATAAAATGAAAAGTTATTTTAATAATGATTCAGAATCCTTTTCGGATGAAGAAATAGAATTTCTTGAAGCCAAAAGAAGAGTAAAAGAAATTAGAGGGTTTTATATCCATTTTCTGATATATTTGGCAGTAAATGTTTTCATATTGGCGGAAAATTTTTATAATTATCATCAGATAGGATGGACAAATATATATGTACCTGTTTTATGGGGAATTGTAGTCCTTATTCATGCAGGATCTATTTTTCTTCCGGGGATAATTTTTGGAGACGACTGGGAAAAAAAGAAAATAAAAAAGTTAATGGAAAAATATAAATCTCAGAATAAATATGATTAAAACACTCATTATTGAAGACGAAAAACCCGCAGCACGACGTCTGGAGCGAATGCTCTCTACGTTTCCGGAACTTGAAATCCAAAAGGTTATACATTCCGTAGAAGACGGGGTACAATGGCTTTCGGAGAATGAACATCCTAAGCTGATTTTTTCTGATATTGTTCTGGGGGATGGGCTTTCGTTTGACATTTTTGAGAAAATACCGACCAAGAGTTTTATCATTTACACAACTGCTTTTGATCAATATACGCTGAAGGCATTCAAGCTAAATAGTATTGATTATCTCCTTAAACCAATTGATGAAGAGGATCTTACAAAAGCTATTGATAAGTTTAAAAGCTTCATTCCGTCCGGAGAGGTGACGCCGTCTTATGAAGTAAAATCAATGCTCGGAAAAGAAAAAACAACTCTTTCACGTATACTGGTGAAAATAGGTTATAATCTGAAGATTGTAATGACATCAGAAGTTAGTTGTTTTTATAGTGAAAATAAAATAGTATATCTCCAGACAGCAGAGCGTAGTTTTCCTACAGACTTTTCTCTTGAAGAACTGGAAAATGTTCTCGATGAGACACAGTTCTTCAGGGTAAACAGACAGTTCATGATTAATCTGAATTATATTAAAAGTATTCATACATCACCTGTTTATAAAGTTGAAATGAGCTATCAGCCTGATGTTGAAATTACGGTGAGCCGAGACAGGGTGAAAGATTTCAAAGACTGGCTGGTTCGGTAATTAATATGGATTATGGTTTTGTTTAAAAATTAGCAGTGCCTGACTTAACTAAAGTCAGGCACTGCTAATTTTTACATACTTTTGCAGCAATAAAAACGAATAATCAATTGATTAGAAATCTTCAAAGAGTTCTTTTGAGCGTAAATTGATAAAAAGGAATATCTAGATATTGTATTGATTATGAGGCTTTTTTATACTGTAGATCAATTGATTGTGATTTATTTGTATAAATTTTATAAAATTAACGCAACCATTTTTATTATAGGCGTCTTATATAGAGACAAATAGAAAAATCAAATATTATGAAGTTTTTAAAATTCGCATTCCTTTTAGGGATTTTTGGGGTAATTTTCACCAGTTGTTTAGGAGATAACAGAGGAGACAATGTCATGTATGGCTATCTTGCTACTACTAAAATTGAACAAAAAGAGATAAAACCAGTAGGGGAGTCAAGTAAGTTATCTATAACTTATACAACCACAAACACTTGTCAGGCTTTTGTACAGTTTCAACTAGTAAAAAATGCAGATAATGTTATTGAATTAGGAGTGGTAGGTTCTCAAAAAACAGGAGACGGATGTACTGATAAAGTAGAAGATAAAATTGTAGAATATCCATTCACTCCTACAAAAGCTGGTATTTATACTTTTAGATTCTGGGCAGGAAAGAACAGTGATAATACGGATAAGTTTATAGAAGAAAAAGTAGAAATTAAAGCATTAGAACCAGCTAAATAGCATAACTTAATTTCTTTGGATAAAGAACTAATTGAGATTATTGAACAGTGCCAAGAAAACGATAGGAAAGCACAAGAACTTTTGTATCGGAGGTATTCTAATGTTTTGTTCTCAATATGTCTGAGGTATTCCGGCAGTTATGAAAATGCACAGGATGTATTTCAGGAAGGTTTTATCCTTATTTTTAAAAAAATCACACAGTATAGCTTTTCAGGCTCCTTTGAAGGCTGGATAAAGCGTGTGATGGTTAACCTAAATCTTGAAAAACACAGGCAGAAAGAGATTTGGTTAACTGAAATAGAGGAAAATATGCCTCTTATAGATGAAGAAGATAATGATTCAGATGATTTTCAGAACGTTAATTATCAAGATCTTATAAAATATGTTCAAAACCTGCCAACACAGTATAGGCAGGTTTTTAACCTTTACGTTTTTGAAGAATATACACATAACGAAATTGCAGAAAGCTTAAAAATATCCCCCGGAACATCCAAATCCAACCTATCCAGAGCAAGAGAGATTCTTAGAAAAGAATTGATGAAAATAAAACATAAAGCAGAATGAAAAATATAGACAAAATATTTAAAGACCAGCTTAGTCAGCCGCAGAATCCGCCGGCTGAAGCATGGGATTTTATTCAGTCTGCACTGGATGGAGAAAAACGACGAAAACCTGCGGCCTATATATGGCTTCCTGTTTCCGGAATTGCTGCAATGTTTCTAATTGGTGTTTTTATTTTTAAATCAAATGAAGGTTCTTCAGAAAAGAAAAAAGAGACAAAATTTGTTAAACAAACTCAGCCTCAGAAATCTGATACTGTTGAAACAGAGAAAGAGAATCCGAATGAAATAATACAGGAAAACAGAGGAGCAGATTATATTTCCGGGATCAAGGATAATGTTATAGCCTGGACTAAAAATGTTTTTATACCAAAAGATAAAGCTTCTGATATATCAGAGACAAATAAAGAGCTTATTTCTCAGTATAAAAATGAAACTACTACAGGCAAGGAAGGGAATGAAAAGACAACAATAGTACAACAGGATAAGAACGGAAATAAAACAGAGAACAAATACGAGCAGATTTTTCCAGATAAAAATAATGAGTCTGATCTTCTGACGGGAAGAAGCAAAATATTGCAGCAACCAAATAAAGGAGTTCAGAGTGGTGGAGATAAGTTTTCTATTTCTGCATTTTTTGCGCCTACACAGGTGAATTCTTTCGGAGGTAAATCTTTACTGTCCAATGATTTCAATAATCTGGACATCCAGAACTCTGTAAACATGTCTTATGGAGCACGAGTAAGCTACGCAATAAATGACAAAATAAAGATCAGAACAGGAGCCGGAATGTTGGATATAGAACAAAGAACAAAGAATGTTCCTATTACCGTAAGTGTTTCTGGTGGAAGAGGAGGAGCAATGTTATATCAGCTTGCACCTATTCCTCCTGCTCATAATATTTCTTATTCCGGAGATCTCAGGGTAGGAAGTATCGAGCCAGTATCCAACTTACAAGCAGACGGAGCTTTTGCAAAAAGTTATTTACAAGGAGATATTGCTCAGAAAATCCGATATGTAGAAATTCCTTTGGAAGCAGAGATAAATTTTGCCCAACTTAATAAACTAGGTTTTAATGCAACACTTGGAGCAAGTTCATATGTACTAACCCATAATAGCATTTCGGCAGTTACACCAGAATCGTCTGTAAAACAGGATCTAGGAACAGCAACTAACCTGAATGATTTAAGTTTCAGTGCGAATGCCGGGATTAAAATTGACTACGAAGTTTCTAAAAAAATGAAACTGAATGTAGAACCAACATTTAAATACATGATAAAACCAATGAATAAAGTAAATGATACGAAACCTTACATTATAGGAGTGAGTACCGGAGTTACTTTTTCATTTTAACATAATATTAAATTTAATTTCTTTTTTTATTCAGATGGGGGTTTGGCTATATACCAGCCCCTTTTTGATTGGATTTCAAGTTTACATTCAGTATTTTTGAAAAAACAAAATAAACATGCAAAGATTAAATCTATTAGAAGAGACCAGATTTGAAAAAATTCCAGTAACGGTCTATTCTTCAGAAACGGAAGCTACAAAGACTGTTGCAAACAGAATAGCACAGTTAATTAAAGATAAACAAGCTAAAGGAGAAAAAGCGGTGCTAGGCCTTGCGACAGGTGTTACACCAATAAAGGTTTATCAGGAATTGGTAAGACTTCATAAAGAGGAAGGACTAAGTTTTCACAACGTTGTTACCTTCAATCTGGACGAGTATTATCCAATGCTGCCAAACGAACCTCAGAGTTATGTAACTTTCATGAATGAAAATCTTTTCAATCATGTTGATGTGCCAAAAGAGAACATTCATATTCCTGATGGTAGTATTAAAGAAGAAGAGGTAGCAGAGTTCTGTAAAGAATATGAGCAAAAGATCAACGCTTTCGGAGGTTTAGATATCCAGGTTCTTGGGATCGGGCGTACCGGGCATATTGGTTTTAACGAGCCAGGAGCAGCGCCAAATTCAGGAACAAGAATGGTGACACTGGACGATCTTACACGTAAAGATGCATCCAGAGATTTCGGAGGAAAGGAAAACGTTCCGAAGAAAGCAATCACAATGGGGGTCGGGTCTATATTCAAAGCCAGAGAGATTATTCTAATGGCTTGGAATAAGAAAAAAGCTCCGATTATTAAAAAAGCTGTTGAAGGAGAGGTGTCTTCTGATATTCCGGCAACTTATCTGCAACTTTCACAGAACGTTGAGTTTATCGTTGATGAAGATGCTGCATCGTTATTAACAAGGTTTGATAAGCCTTGGTTGGCTCAGGATATTGAGTGGGATGATGTAATTACTAAAAAAGCTGTTGTATGGTTGTCTCAGAAATTAGGCAAACCAATTCTTAAACTTACGGATGACGATTATAATACTCATGGTATGGATAAGCTGATTACCGAGAAAGGTCCGGCTTATAACATGAATATTAAGATCTTTAACGAATTACAACATACTATTACCGGATGGCCAGGTGGAAAACCTAATGTAGATGATTCTCAGAGACCGGAAAGAGCAAATCCAGCAAAGAAAAATGTATTGTTATTCTCTCCGCATCCTGATGATGATGTAATTTCTATGGGAGGAACCTTCATAAAGCTGGCGGATCAGGGACATAATGTCCATGTAGCATACCAGACTTCAGGAAATGCAGCTGTTTGGGATGATGATGTATTGAGATATTTAGAATTTGCTGAAGATTTCTCTAAACTGGTTGGCTTCGACGATCAGAAAGTAAAAAATATCTACAAAGATAATGTAGAGATTTTCGACCAGAAAAAGCCAAATCAAACGGATACGGAATTTATAAGAAAAGTTAAGTTCCTGATCAGAAAAGGAGAAGCAATTGCCGGAGCTCGTTTTGTAGGGTTGAATGAAGACCAGATTCATTTTCAGGATCTTCCGTTCTATGACAGAAGAAAATTCGATAAAAGCAGCTCATACGAAGATGATATCCAGCAGACAATTGAGCTACTGAGAGAAGTAAAGCCTCATCAGGTTTTTGCAGCAGGAGATTTTGAAGATCCACACGGAACTCATAAGGTATGTTTCGATATTATTTTAGAGGCTTTAAAAAGGCTAAAAGAAACTGATGAGTGGACAAAAGACTGTTGGTTATGGATGTACCGCGGTGCATGGCATGAATTCCCGATCCATGAGATCGAAATGGCAGTACCACTTTCCCCACAGGAAGTTTATAAGAAAAGATTAGCAATATTCAAACACCAGTCACAGAAAGATTTACCGGTTTTCCCTGGTGATGATGCCCGTGAATTCTGGGTAAGAGCTGAAGACAGAACGAGTGAGACAGCACAGTTGTATAACAACTTAGGTTTAGCTGAATATGAAGCAATTGAAGCTTTTGTACGATACAAGTTTTAACTGTCTGATAATGAATTGATATAGAGAGCGGAATTTTCCGCTCTTTTTTGTTTAAATAAACATTTATGCGTAATTTAACAGAATATTAATAAACAGTTTTTTCCGAAAGGAACACTATTTGCAGTATTTGTACCACTTAAATTACAATGAAAATGAACAAGAGTATTGGAGTTTTATTAGCGAGCGCTGTTGGATTAGTAACAGTATTAGGAGTTTTTGGCCTACGTAAATTGGTTTCAAAACATGATCACGATGACTATTATGATTATCTGACAGATCGTAACTCGCAAAAGAATGATGAAGCTGATAGTGTGGAACTTAATGCGTATTTGTAGTAAATAAACTTATTTATATTTATAGCAGAAAGCTTTAACTATCGGTTAAAGCTTTTTTTGTGGAAAACTATCTGCGACAACTGAATATATTTTTAGAAAGTTTGATCTAAATTCGTAAACAGAAACACAAAATAGTAATGGCTATAGATCCCGTAAAAGGGCAAGGCGCTCAGCAGAATGTACATAACAGATTCGATCGGTATTCGTTTGATTCTGAGGATGAAGATTTGGATCTAAGAAAAACTGACTTTACAGAAGTTTTCCCCAAAACTTTGGTCAATCAGGTGAAAAGCCCTGATCTGCCTATGGAGTATTCGCTAAATCCTTATCAGGGATGTGAGCACGGCTGTTCTTACTGCTTCGCTAGACCTACACATGAATATTGGGGGTATAGTGCAGGAGTAGATTTTGAGAGAAGCATTATGTTTAAGAAGAATGCTCCGGAGTTACTTGAGAAATTTTTTAAGAAAAGAGGTTATCAGCCAAAGCCTATTTTAGTTTCCGGTAATACAGATTGCTATCAGCCGGTAGAACGTAAGCTGGAGATTACCAGAAAGCTATTGCAATTGTTCCTGGATTACAGACACCCTGTTAATATTATTACCAAGAATGCATTAGTACTTCGGGATATAGATATTTTAAAACCTTTAGCAGAACAGAACCTTGTTTCTGTGGCTTTGAGTATTCCTACGATTAATGAAGATTTAAGAAGGGTAATGGAGCCACGGACATCTTCATCCAAAAATAAATTGCATGCCGTAGAAGAGCTTACTAAAAACGGTATTCCGGTACATATTATGGTTGCACCAATTATTCCGGGGCTGAATAGTGATGAAATACTCAACATTATGAAAGTGACCTCTGAAGCAGGAGCACTATCTGCTGGTTATACACTAGTAAGACTTAATGATACTGTAGAGCCTGTATTTGTAAAATGGATTGAAACATATTTTCCTGATAGGAAAGACAAGGTGCTTAATCTTATAAGATCTATGCGGGGTGGAAATCTGGGTGAAAAAAGATTCTACAACCGATATGAAGGAGAGGGAAATATTGCAGAAATGATTCATAATACCGTAAAACTTGGAAAAAGAAAGTTTTTTGCCGGAAGGGAAAGAATCGTATTAGATACAAGCAATTTTACAGGCACAAAAGACCAGCAACTCCGGTTGTTTTAGTATATTTGTTAGCACAGACATTAATGTAGAAAATGGAAGAAATCAGATTCAGACAGGCAGAAGATAAAGACAAACATATAATTTGGGAAATTCTTCAACAGGCTATTGAAAGAAGAAAAAATGACGGAAGCAATCAGTGGCAGGATGGGTATCCAAATCTGCAGACTGTTGAAAATGATATTGCAAAAGGCCAGGGATATGTTCTGACACTAAATGATGAAGTTATTACCTATGCTGCTTTAATTTTCAATGACGAACCAGCCTATGAAAATATAAAGGGAGAATGGCTTACTAATGGTGATTTTATGGTTGTTCATAGAGTTGCTGTTTCTGATAAGGCTGCAGGGAAAGGAATCGTAAAAAAATTCTTTGG
Source organism: Elizabethkingia bruuniana (assembly GCF_002024805.1). Taxonomy (NCBI): domain Bacteria; kingdom Pseudomonadati; phylum Bacteroidota; class Flavobacteriia; order Flavobacteriales; family Weeksellaceae; genus Elizabethkingia; species Elizabethkingia bruuniana. Next base: position 3,697,283 of record NZ_CP014337.1, on the reverse strand, counting down.
TACCCTGGATGACTTTGCCAGATCTAAACATGTTTACAGTATAAAGGTAGATACCAATTTTGATAATCTTGCAATGCTGGCCATTCTTGAAAAATTAGGATATGTTTATTGCGGAGAGGTAGTTTTCCGTGAAAGTGCCCGTAAAGCTTTCGAAAAAGTATTAACGGCTTAAGCTTTGAAGGCTAAGCCTTTTTCTTTAGTTTTGTATTCTGGTTTTTATCCAAATTAATTTCATGAAGCAGTATTCCTCTAAACGCAGTATTCAGATTTTAGCACATATCCTGAAGCAATACGGGATTAATCACATTGTATTATCTCCGGGCTCCAGGAATGCGCCTATTACCATTCATTTTTCTGAAGATGATTTCCACTGTTACAGTATTGTAGATGAAAGATCTGCGGCATTCGTTGCCATGGGAATGGCTAAAAGTATGCACAAACCGGTAGCGGTTTCATGTACCAGCGGATCTGCTGCAACGAATTATTATCCTGCAATTGTAGAAGCATTTTATCAGAATATACCATTATTGATTCTGACCGCGGACAGACCGGAAAATTATGTGGATATTTTCGATGGGCAGACGATTCGCCAGAAGGATCTTTTCCATCAGCATTCATACGGAGATTTCCAGATGAAAGAAGATCAGGAAACAGATGCAGATGAATACAATTTTGAAACAGTAAAAAAAGCTGTTGAGCTTTGTCTGGAGAAGCAGGGGCCTGTACATATCAATATTCCTCTTATGGAACCATTGTATGAAATGGTAACGGAGCTGATGCCAATGCCGGAAATAGAAAAGCATATCCAGGAAAATACATACGAGATACCTTCAAATGTGATTGCTGAATGGAATACAAGCAAAAGAATATTGATTCTATTGGGAACATTGGATCCGTCTCCGGAACTTAATGTACTGCTAGAGCAGTTGGTAAAGAACCATTCTGCGGTTGTACTTACAGAAAGTACTTCTAATCAGTACCATTCCAAGTTTTTCAACCATATAGACCGCTATATATTTGATTTTACAGAAGAGGATTTTAAAAAATATGCTCCTGATTTATTGATTACAGTCGGGCAAAACGTAGTGTCCAAAAAAGTAAAACTTTTCCTCAGAAAAGCCAATCCTGCACATCATTGGCATGTAGATCCTTATTGGCAGCCTGATACTTATTTTGCGCTGACAGAAAAGATTTACTCAGATCATGAAGCATTTTTTACCCAATTAGTAAAGAAAGTCAATCTGGAGCCTCAGGCTTATTATAACCTATGGGATGCCAGAAGGGATAAAAAGGACGCCAGACATGAAGAGTATTCACAACAAGTGCCTTTCTCAGATTTCATGGTATTTAGGGACCTTGCAGAAAGTATTCCGGAAAACTATAGTGTACATGTATCCAACAGTTCAGCAATTCGTTATACATTGCTATTTAACTTCTCTGAAAAACATGAAGTTTACTGTAACAGAGGAACAAGTGGAATAGATGGCTGTACTTCTACAACTATGGGGTTTGCCATGATGAATGATAATCCTGCTGTTCTTATTACCGGAGACCTAAGCTTCTTCTATGATATCAATGGCCTTTGGAACAAATATATTCCACCATATACAAGAATCATTATTGTAAATAACGGAGAAGGTAATATTTTCCGTATTATTCCAGGGCCGGGAGACACAAACGCAATAGGAGAATATATTGCGACAAGTCATAAAATGAATGCTTCTAATCTTGCAAAACACTTTAAGTTCGACTACTTCCAGATCGAAACAAAAGATGAATTTCACAGATCGCTGGAAAACTTCTTTAAGCCAAGTGTGCAGCCTAAAATTCTGGAGATTAATACCAGAAGCGAAGATAATGCTGATGTACAGAAAGACTACTTTAAATTTCTAAAGTTTTGATACTAAAAAGATTCTGAATCAATGCAATAGGATATTCCTGAGTGTTGAACGGAATCATAGCATTAATCATTTGGAAATGAGAAAACTCTTTAATGTTTTTTAAACCTATTTCTAATGTTTTTATCTTTCCAGATTTTAATAAATGCTGACGCATAACACCATTAAGTAAAAAAGTTTCAGGAGTGTACCACTCATTGTCTTTTCTGAAAATAAGATTAGAATATGAGGTATCGGTTATCATTCCGTTTTGATAAAATATTACAGCTTCTGCATCTGCAGAAGCTTTTAATTTATTAATCTCCTCTCTGCTTTCATACTTAAATGAATACTCTAAATGATTTCCGTTAATCAGCTCAAAATTATTATGAATCTCAACAGCATAGGGTATCATCTGACAGTGTATACTACCATTAAGATCATATACAATACGCCATTTGTAAAGGCCATGTTCATCATGATTTTGTTGCAGGAAATACTCTTTAAGCAAGTAAGGATTTTCTTTTCCATAATGGGAAAATACACGATCCATCCTTTCCTGATGAAGATCAGTCAGGAATATTTGAGAATCCTCTACGCGTATAGTTTCAATAAACCGGAACATATATTTTGTTAATCATTTCCTGATATTCTGCAGAAGCATCGCTCTGATGCGTAATCCCGCCGCCACTTTTAAAATAAAACTGGTTATTCTCATTTTCTATAAAACGAATCATAACACCAGAATCCAAGTCTTTACCATCAAAATAGCCACACACACCAGTATAAAATCCTCTGTCGTAGCTTTCGCTTTTTAATATTACCTCCTGTGTTTTTTCTTTTGGTGCTCCTAGAATAGAGCCTGCAGGAAGCAATTTTTGCATGATACTACCAATTTTGTTCTGAAAAGAAGGTTTTATAGTTCCTTCAATTTCCGAGCTCATAGTATAAAGATTCTTTTTCAGAGTCTTAAGATAATCAATTCTTTGGAAATCAACTAATTTTACATTATCCGCCACCATACTCAGATCGTTACGAAGTAAATCGACAACCGTATAATGCTCTGCTTTTTCTTTCGGATCATTTTTCAGAATATTTTCTGCGTCCGGAATGTCAGCATCAATGGTTCCTTTCATTGGAAATGTTGAAATCCTCTGATTTTCAATTTTTACAAAAACTTCAGGTGAGAAGAATACCCAATTATTCTTATAACAGATTTTATATTTAGCCTCGGAGTGGTTAAAAATATCTTGAAGGGTAAGATTTGTTTCTATTCTTGTTTTCCTGGTGTAATTAATCAGGTAAGAATTACCTAATTGCAGATTTTCCATAACAAGATCAAATCCTTTTTTATAGGATTCAAAAGTTTCCGGAAAGGACTGCATGTGTATTTTTTTGTTTAGAGAAGTTTCTGGAGTATAGTTTCTATAATTCTGAAAATGAACCAAGATATCAGGATTTTTATTCAGTTCATCCTCTGTAAAAAGCAGAATATTTTGCTTTAAAAAATCAATAATAAAAATAAAAGGCTCTCCTTTTTCGGAAAGTTTATCCATTTCGGAAAATTCTTTCGTATTTATTGCTTTCATGATGCAAAAGTACGGAAGAAGATGTGTAATTTTGCGCAAAATTTAATGATGCAGCCGCGAGAAGTAATTTCCTTTTCTGAAATCCCCGGAAAAGCTTTTGAATACTGGAGTAAAACAATCATGTTTCAGGTTTTGTTTTCTATCTGTTATTTTGCCGTTTATTTAGGACTAACGTTCTTTCTATTCAGTTATTATGGTGTAATGGAACAGATACATGACCTTTCAGCATACTTTAATACGGATCAGGATCTTGCAAGGGAAAAGTATATGGAAATTATTGCTTCCGAAAACTTCAGATATGTTACACTTTGGATTGTTGTTATTACAGCACTTCTGTTTCCTCTGAACCTTGGACTTTTTAATATTTACCGGAAAATGGATAAAGCCGAAGAAATCTCTGTTGGAGATTTATTTGTTGGCTTTGAGGGAAGTAGTTTCTTCAAATATATTGGCTACGCTTTATTCTGGGGTGGTATTTATTACATCTCTAAAATGACTTTGTTTCTGGCTCCTGTCTGGGTCTTATTAACTTTGTTTGTTGGGCCTTTGATGTTTTTCAATAATCTGAATATTCAGGAATCGCTAAAGTTAAGTTTTCAGGCAGTTGGAAAGAATATTGTTGGCTGCTTAACAGCATTATTACTGGCAGTATTTGGAAGCTATATCGGAGCAGCATTATGCGGAGTCGGTATACTATTAACATTTCCTTTCTGGAATGCTGTTTTATATGCTTATTATCAAAAGATCTTTCCTGAGAGCCATTAATTTTATTTCAACTTACCCATAACTCATAATAAGTTAATATATTTGGTATAAACAACAAATCTTAATTTATTATGTCTGAATTTGAAGAATTTGATAGCTCTGCAAAACAACCGCAGAGAGATTTCGGTGATATATTATCCCATGCTTTTAACCTTTATAAAGGGATTATAGGTTACGCAATTGTTGTAACCTTATTGATTATGGCAGTTTCGTATTTTCTGTCTTTTTTAACAGGCGGATGGTCTAAAATGGTTACGATGAGCCAAAGTAGCGGATATGGGTATAATGCTGATGCTTATAGAGAAATGTATACCAGTGGCCCTGTTTTATGGTGGGCCGGAAGTTCTACATTATTTTTCATTTTGGTATCTCCAATCATTATCGGGATTATTTATATGATGCATAAAAAGAATTCCGGACAGGTATTAGATTTTTCGGACCTGTTTATTGGATTCAAACAAAATACCGTAAATATTATGCTTTATAGCCTTATTTATGTTATTGTAGCGACAATTTCTACCAATTTGTGCTACCTTCCTGCTGTATTTATTATGCCGCTTTTCTTTCTGGGCTATCCAATTTTATTATTTGAAAATGCCGGTGCTATAGAAGCAATATCTAAATCTTTCAATATTGTAAAAGAAAATTATGGTGCCTTTTTGCTCCTTAATCTAGTAGCTTTTATTATTTCCGGTTTAGGAATCATTGCCTGCTGCATAGGTATTGTAGTGACTGCATTTTTCTATTATGCAGCGATGTATTCTGCTTATATTGCTTACAAAGGAGTACCAAAGCAACTGACTCATACAACATAATACTGCATGCCGATAAAACAGGATAAACCAATTAGTGAAATAGCAATCAAGCAGATTGCCCTTATTTGTATTATTATCATATTAGCAGGGCTTATATGTTATAATCTGTCAATGTTTATTCCCTCACTTCTGGGTGCGATTACATTGTATATTATATCAAGAAAATATTTATTATACCTGATTGAAGAAAAGAAATGGAAGCCTTCTTTAGCAGCTATAGTAATTATAGTTGCAACACTATTAATTCTGATTCTTCCTGTTTATCTCATTATAGATGTTCTTATAGACAAGCTTGGAAATGCTCAGGCTTATATGCAAAAGTTCAATGTTTTTATTGATAAAATTCATGATTTTGTCTTTAAAGAAATAGGCATTGACCTGCTGAGTAAAGAAAATATCAATAAACTGAAAGATACAGCCGGGAAGCTTTCTACATCATTGCTGAATACAACATTCAATGCATTAACAGTTATTGCTTCCATGTATTTTGTTTTATATTTTATGCTGATTTCCCCACGGAAATTCGAGAGTCTCTTAGAAAATGCAGCACCTTTCAAAAAATCCAATAACTTCTTATTAGGAGAGAAGATCCGCAAAATGGTGATAGCAAATGCTATAGGTATTCCTGTGGTTGCATTGGGGCAAGGGATAGCCGGCCTTATTGGTTATATTATCTTTGGAGCGCCCAGTCCGGTATTGCTATTTGCACTTACATTTGTAACCTCCATGATTCCTATTGTAGGAGCTGCAATTGTATATGTGCCTATCTGTATATTTATGATTGCAGAAGGACAGACAGGAGCCGGAATTGGGCTGGCAGTTTACTGTATTGTTGTTGTTGGACTTATTGATAATTTATTGAGATTTACACTGCTGAAAAAACTTGAAGATATACATCCGCTAAATACTGTATTCGGAATTATAGCAGGGATGAATATATTTGGCTTTTTAGGGCTTATTTTCGGACCTATTCTGGTTTCGGTAACAATATTGCTCATGCAGGTATATAAAGATGAGTTTCTAGGCAGGAAAAATACTCCGCCTGATGACGAGCTACTCTTAGAAAAAGACGAATGATAAAAATTAAAACGAATAAATGAATCCGGAAATCTTAAAAGATATTGTAACCCAGAAAATGCCGTTTGGAAAATATAAAGACACAATTATTGCAGATCTTCCTGTAAGTTATCTGGAATGGTTTCAGCGGGAAGGAATGCCTCCCGGAAAACTGGGGATGATGCTTTCCACTATTTATGAAATAAAATTAAACGGACTTGAATATCTTCTGACAGAAATCAAACGACAAGTACAGAAATGATAAAACCTGCCATTTGGCAGGTTTTATTTTTATTTATCAGCCCTTTAAAGCCGCTATTTCATCACGTAATTTTGCCGCAGCAATGAAGTCTAAGTTCTTGGCAGCAAGCTCCATTTCCTTTTGCTTTTTAGCAACAATCTTCTCAATCTCATCAGATGAATAATTAGCCTGTACTTCAGCAACTTTCTGTAAAATTTCTTTCTGAATATATTTTTGATCCGGGAAGTCTGGATTACGTCTTACCAGAGATTCACTAATCTTTTTATTAAGTGCCTGTGGTTCTTGACCATGCTCCTTGTTATAATTCATCTGCTTTTCACGACGGTAGCTGGTCTCATCAATAGCTGCCTGCATACTTTTGGTGATTTTATCAGCATACATAATCGCTTTCCCGTTAAGGTTACGGGCTGCACGACCAATTGTCTGTATTAGAGATCTTCTGGAACGTAACATTCCCTCTTTATCAGCATCTAAAATTGCAACTAACGAAACTTCAGGGAGGTCTAATCCTTCTCTAAGAAGGTTAACACCCACTAAAACATCAAATAATCCGGCTCGGAGATCCTGCATAATCTGTATTCTTTCCAGGGTTTCCACATCGGAGTGTATGTAGCGCGTGCGGATGCCAAAACGTGTAAAGTATTTGGTTAGTTCCTCTGCCATTTTCTTTGTCAGTGTTGTCACCAGTACACGTTCATCTTCCTCCGTTCTCTTCTGTATTTCTTCAATCAAATCATCAATTTGATTCTGGGTAGGCTTTATCTCGATAACAGGGTCTAATAAACCAGTGGGGCGAATAATCTGCTCTACATATTCACCGCCTGTTTTTTGCAGTTCATAATCTGCAGGAGTTGCACTTACATAGATTACCTGATTCTGTAGCATCTCGAATTCTTCAAATTTTAATGGACGATTATCCATTGCTGCCGGAAGACGGAAACCATGCTCTACCAAAACTTCTTTCCGGCTTCTGTCGCCGCCATACATCGCATGAACCTGTGGTACTGTAACGTGGCTTTCATCAATTACCATCAGATAATCTTCAGGGAAATAATCTAAAAGACAGAAAGATCTGGATCCAGCTTCTCTTCCGTCCATATATCGGGAATAATTTTCTATTCCGGAACAATAGCCTAATTCTTTTATCATTTCCAGGTCAAGCTCTGTTCGTTCTTCCAATCTTTTCGCCTCATAAGGTTTTCCTATTTCCTGGAAAAAAGCAGTTTGTTTTACCAGATCATCCTGAATTTCCTTAATTGCATTCTGCATTGTTTCAGGAGAGGTCACAAACAGATTGGCAGGATAAATATTGATTTTATCGAAGTTAGAAGTTACATTTCCGGAAACAGGATCAAAACTCTGAATTTTTTCGATCTGATCTCCAAAGAACTGAATACGAATAGCACTATCGGCATAAGCAGGATAGACATCGATAACATCTCCTTTTACGCGGAATGTTCCCCGAATAAATTCGTTTACACTTCTGGAGTATAACGAGCTTACCAGTGTATGCAATAACTTGGTTCTGGATATCGGGACTTCAACATCTAAAGAAATCACCGATTTATGGAACTCCGTAGGGTTACCAATACCATAAATACATGAAACGGATGCAACAATCAATACATCCCGTCTTCCGGAAAGCAATGAAGCTGTTGCAGAAAGACGCAGTTTTTCTACCTCCTCATTAATACTCAGATCTTTCTCAATATAAGTATTGGTAGTAGGAATAAAGGCTTCTGGCTGATAGTAGTCATAATAACTTACAAAGTATTCTACAGCATTGTCCGGAAAGAACTCTTTGAACTCCATGAAAAGCTGAGCTGCCAGAGTTTTGTTATGTGCCAGTACCAATGTTGGTTTTTGTATTTCCTGAACAACATTGGCAATTGTAAAGGTTTTACCGGATCCGGTAACCCCTAATAGGGTTTGGTATTTTTCGCCTAATAAAAGGCCTTTGGAAAGTTTTTCAATTGCCTGGGGCTGGTCGCCGGTAGGTTTGTATTCTGATTGTATCTGGAAATTCATGAGACAGGTATTCCTTACAAAAATACGAAATAGGGAAGAATATTACATAAGTTTCTGTATTCCGCACAATAGGTCTGTTAATGTATTTAAGAAGCAAAAGCTCTGGAAAGGCCAGAGCTTTTGTTGTATTAAATTTTCTATAACTTTTTAGTGCCTTCAAAATTCATGGTTACAGGAAAGTGGTAACGTGAAACTACATTTTTGCCATTTAGCTGAGCCGGAATCCATTTTTTCTTTGCAACAATTGTTGCAATAGTTCTTTTTATTTCTGCATTGAGGCTTTCGTTAGGACCTGTTGTAACTATATCTTTTACATCTCCGTTCTGATCGATAATATATGATGCTGTGGATTTAAGAGTCCCTTTGCCATCAACTTTACTGTTATCAAAAGTCTGAACGAACAAATTCCGGAAGCCTTCAATACCTTCAGAGAATGTTGCTTCCCTGTCTACTTTTTCTGAGGGACTTATGGGAATTAATTTTGCCATAGGGTCTGGTGGAATTGGAGGAGCAGGCGGTGCTGCTGGAGGTGTAGGAGGTACTGGGGGAGTGGGAGGGAAATCTGAATTTTTTAATTCCCCGGACTTATTGTACTTCTTGATAATTTCTGCCCGTTTTGTAGCTGTTTCTGCGTTAAGTTCCTCTATTTTTTTTGAAATAATAGCTTTTCGTTCCTGTTTTGTGGTATCGGACTTTGTAGCTGATAACGCCAGAGTATTGTCTGTAATTTTATCTAACTTAGCTGTAAGGGAGGTTGTTATAGATTCTTTTTCTTTTGCATTCATACTTATTGTAAATGCAGTAGCGGCTATCAATAAAGTAGCGCCGGATAATTTTAAAAAGCGTACTTTGTTTTTGGATGTTTGCTTTGTCATCATAATGAAACGTTTTTTAGTAAGTAAAAAATTGAAATTACTTGCAAACTGGTTATGATATGGCGCCATTGTTTTTGATATAATCAATTTGCGGTAATGCTGTATATCTTTAGACAAACGAAGCGTATGCTCGTCTGCCAGAAATTCATGATTGGCAGTAATAGACCGTTTAATAAGCCAGAAAAAAGGATTGAACCATGCAAATGCCAATACCAGCTGAATAAACATAATGTCTAATGTATGCTTCTGAAAAAGATGAGCCTGCTCATGCTGTAATATTTCAGATTCGATGTTTTTGTGAAGAAAATCTTCTCCAGGGACAAATATATAATTGAGAAAACAATATGGAATTTGATTGTTGTCGAGTAGTATATAGTGGATATTATCGACAGTTTTCTTTTTGTTTTTATAAATCCTGTGAACAATTTGAAGTATGCCTAGTATAAAGCGAATAATAAAAAAGGTGGTTATTACAATATAGCCATAAGCAGCAATCTTATACCAGTTGAATGACGGCTGTGGAGCTTTACCAATAATAACTTCCTGAATATAGTAAATGTTTACATTTCGGGTAACCGGATTACTTTCTCGTGCAATGTCAATTTGTATAAACGGTATAACAAGACTAATAATGACAGCTCCTAAAAGAAAAAATCTGTTGAATACAAATAATTTATGATCCGCCAACACCGACTTATAAATAAGCCAGCATAGGAAAGAAATTCCTAAAAGCAGAATAATTTTTGAGCTATCCATCTTTTTGTTTTTTCTCTATTTCCAGATCTATCATATCACGCAGCTCTTTTAGCTGCTTTTCACTAAGCTTAGCATTCGCTGTAAAGTAAGATGCAAACTGAGATACAGAGTTGTTGAAGAACTTTTTCATCATGCTTTGCATTTCTCCACTGAAATATTGTTCTTTTTTCACCAGAGAATAATATTGTCGCGAGTTTCCAACTGTTTCATATCCTACCAGGTTTTTGTCCTGCATACGTTTTAGTACAGTAGCTAAAGTTGTACTGGCTGGCTTAGGATCATCATAGGCCTCCATAATATCTTTCATAAAAGCTTTTTCTTTAGACCAGATAACCTCCATTATAAATTGCTCAGCTTCAGTTAATTTTATCTTCGACATTGTTTTTATTTTTAGTTGCTCTACAAATGTAGAATTTATTTTTAATATTCCAAATGAAAAATAAAAAAACTCATCTTAAAAAGATGAGTTTAAAATATTATGCTTCGGTAAGGTGAACGGTAAAGTGCCTTAGAATGTCGGGTTCCCAGGTAATTTTATAACCTTTTGTAATCTCATTTCTTCGTTCAAAAACATTTTTCAGGGCAACGGCAATATAATCCATGTGATTGTTGGTATATGTTTTTCTTGGAATTGCCAGCCTGAGGAGTTCCATTTTTGGATAGCGATTCTCTCTGGTTTCGGGATCTCTGTCAGCTAATAAAGTTCCTATTTCTACACCACGAATACCCGCTTCTTTATACAATTCTATAGCCAGAGTTTGCGCAGGGAACTCAGCTCTGGATACGTTCGGCAGGAAGGTAAGAGCGTCTATAAAAACAGCATGTCCACCAATTGGTCTCTGAATAGGAATCCCATATTCAATGAGTTTGTTTCCAAGATATTCAATCTGTGAAATTCTGCTTTCAAGATAGGTAAACTCTGTTGCTTCATCCAATCCCTGAGCAAGAGCGGCCATATCACGGCCGGCCATTCCGCCATAAGTAATAAAGCCTTCATAAATAATTGTGAAATTTGAAGCTTTCTGAAATACTTCGTCATCATTAAGAGCAATAAAACCACCGATATTTACCAAGCCGTCTTTTTTGGAAGACATAGTCATTCCGTCCCCATAAGAGTACAATTCTCTTACAATCTCTTTAATGCTTTTATCCTGATATGCGGCTTCTCTTTTCTTGATGAAATAAGCATTTTCTGCAAACCTCGCTGAGTCAAAAAACACCGGAATACCATATTGATTGGACAATTCCCGAACGGCTTTTATGTTTTCCATAGAAACAGGCTGGCCTCCTGATGAATTACAGGTAATGGTAATAAGGCAAAACGGGATTTTTTCCTTACCATATTCCTGGTAAACTTTTTCCAGTTTATTGAGATCAATATTTCCCTTGAAAGGATAAAGATTATTAATGTCGAAAGCTTCGTCAATCGTGCAGTCTATTGCATGGGCTTTACGGAATTCAATATGGCCTTTGGTTGTGTCGAAGTGTGAATTTCCCGGAATAATATTGCCTTCTTTTACCAAAACAGAAAAAAGAACATTTTCTGCAGCACGCCCCTGGTGAGTTGGTAAAAGGTGTTTGAATCCGGTAAGTTTATTAACGGTATTATAAAGTTGCTCAAAAGAACGGGAACCTGCATAGCTTTCATCTCCGGTCATAAGGGCAGCCCATTGCTTGTCAGACATAGCACCGGTACCACTATCCGTTAACAGATCTATAAAAACCTGTGAGCTTTTTAAGTTAAACAAGTTATAATGACTGGCTTTAATCCATTCCGCTCTCTCCTCGGGAGCAGATTGGTGGATTTCTTCTGTCATTTTTATACGATAAGGTTCAGCATAAGGAAGTTTCATGTTGATAATATTTAAGATTGAAAAGAATTTTAGAAATTGTAAACAAAGCCTTTCAAATACTATGGAAGGCAAAATGTTGCTTTTATAATACTTATACAAAAACAACAGACTCACAATTTTCTAAAGCATCATTCCGGTGCCTTAAATATATTTTCGTCAGAATGGAAACCTGATACACCGCCACTAACGGCAAATTTCATGGCTTCCACAGAATTCATGCCTTCGACTTCCCGCACATTATCGGGTTCGGTAAGAATTACCCAGCCGGAAATTGCATATGAATGGGGAAGGTAAACGGCAATTTTTTCGTTCAAACCTACAGGTGATAAATCGTGTTGTGTAAGGAAACCGATACGCCATACTTCCGGATTATTGTTGGTTTTTACCCATACCGGATTACTAAATTTCTTTTTATCACCGACAAAGGAGCTCATTACATCCTTTAGTGAAGAATAGATGTATTTAATCCCGGGAGTATGTTCCAGCAAATTATCCATAGCATCTACAAGGATACGCCCCAGCAGAAACTTGGTGCCTATAAAACCAACAAGTGCGGTGATAATGATGACAGAAATAAATACAAGTCCGGGGAATCTCTCGGAAATGGACGGGATAATATTATCGATAGAGGAAACAAGATACCAGATCAGTCCAATGGTAGCACCAATAGGTCCAAGAATCACTAAGCCCTGTAGCAGTGATCTGAAGCATAAACCTATATAATAATTGATTCCTCTTTTTTCCATTAATTAGCCGTGGATGGTTTCTTTTTTTCCGTAAGACTGGATAATTTTGGCCTCATATTCAAGCCATTCTTCCCAGCGCTGGTTTACTTTTTCAGGATCACCCAATTGTCTTGCGAATTTAATGAAAGTTGTGTAATGATTGGCCTCAGAAATCATTAAATCGTTATAAAAAACTTTTAGCTCCTCATCTTTTATATTTTCTGTCAGTACTTTGAAGCGTTCGCAGCTTCGTGCTTCAATCATTGCAGCAAATAACATTTTGTCTATAATAAGCTCCTCACGGGTTCCCTGAACAATAAATTTAAAAAGATCATTTACATAATCGTCTTTACGGGATCTGCCTAATGTATAGCCTCTTTGTTTGATAATTTCATGTACCTGATTGAAGTGATCCAGCTCTTCCTGAGCAATAGCCAATAGTTCTGTTACTATTTCCGGGTATTCTGGAAGCATAGTGATAAGGGTAATAGCATTGGTTGCAGCCTTCTGCTCGCACCATGCATGGTCGGTTAATATTTCTCCGAGATTATCTTCAGCAATGTTTGCCCAGCGTGGATCGGTTGGTAATTTTAGCCTGAACATGAATTATAATTTTTCACAAAATTAAGAATTTGGAGGATGAAATCAGTTATATTTGATAAAATGAGTTCTATGAAAACAGTATTTTTATTAGGAGCCTTTGCAATACTTTCTTCCTGCCAGAAAAATGAAACCTTATCGGCAAAAGTACCGGCAAAAAATGATTCTGAAATTCAGGAGCGTTATGTTGATGAAAAATCCAATACACTAAAAGGAAGACTTTTAGTTCCAAAAGGTTTTACCCGGGAAGCTACCAATGAAAATACATGGGAGCATTTTATTCAAAATCAGGTATTGGTAAAATATGGCAGTCCGATCCTGAAATATGACGGAACGAAAATATCGGATCAGACACATCATGTTGGAATTCTGACATATGATGTTGGAGAAAAAGATTTACAGCAATGTGCAGATGCTTTAATAAGGCTCCGGGCTGAATACCTTTTTGGTCAAAAAAGATATAGTGAAATAGGTTTTAATTTTACAAGTGGGGATCACTTCTCGTGGAAAAGTTATACAGAAGGGATGCGGCCATTAATTAATGGAAATAATGTAAAATTCATAAAAAGAGCGCCAGAGAATGCGTTGAGCTCTTATTCAGATTTCCGGCAGTATCTGGATATTATATATAACTATGCAGGTACAATTTCACTCTCTAAAGAACTGAAAGACAGTAAGAGTAGTGCAGAGCTAAATATTGGGGACTTGATTATAACTCCGGGAAGTCCCGGACATACAGTAATGATAGCTGACAAAATTTCTGATGGTGAAAATGAAAAATATGCACTGATAGAAGGATTTACTCCGGCACAGTCTATCCATGTACTTTCTTTAAATGGCAATCCATGGTTTAATATCAATCCCGGAGCCATTATTGAAACACCGAGATATACTTTCCAAAATGCTGTTATAAAAAGATTTGAATAGGTTTACTTTAATACCTTTTTCCACTCGCCATTCTCTGCAAAGTCTTTTATGACTTGATTCCTGTCTAATAGGAATTGTCTTAGATAGCTAGTCAGAATAAGTTTATTAAATATCTTACCTAAAATACCAAAAGGAGAATCATATCTGAAAATATCGGTCATTAGTGTTCCGGTATTTGTTTTCTCAAAATAATGATCGTGTTTAATATATTTAAAGGCTCCTTTTAACATTTCATCCCGAAAATGAAAAGGTGGATCTAATGCTGTTATTTTTGATGTCAAAGTTTGTCGGATTCCTAAATGTGTTGCCTGCCATGTAACTGTTTCTCCATTGCTTATTAAACCAGAAGTGACTCCGGCAATAGCTTTTTCATTAGTTTTGGCTGTGGAAATAGAATGTAAATCAATACTTCTTGATAGATCAAAGACTAAATGAATATCAGCATTTATATGGGTTTTTAACTCTATTACTGGCATTTAAATTCTTCTAGCAGTTAATTCTCTCAGTTTTTCCAAAATTCTCCAGCCCAAAGCATCTGCTTTTTTCAGTACTTCAGCAATAAGAATTGCCAGAATAACATTGATTACATATATTATAACCATCAGTACTGCCCAATGGATATAGCCCTTTAGCGGAACAACAATGAAGTACACCAATGATGAGCTGATCCCCTGTGCGAAATAAAAGAATATGGCATTCCGGCCAATATTATTGATGAAGGTGTCTTTCGTAATTTTTAATCGGTTGTACAAAACAAAAACAGTAATCAGAGAGAGTAGAGACCAAACAATATAAGGTATCTGTGGCGGGAATTTCTGTTTGTTGATTTTATAATAAATATCTGGTCCGTAAATGTAACCTATTGTAATAATACTTATCGCTGCTAATACATATAAAACAGGAATGTAAACTTTTTTTATAGTTTTTCCTTTTAACTGAAACCCTATAAGGAATACACCTAAATAATACACAACATAACCAACTTGTCCGGAAGGATAGTTGTTTGGATCAATATTGAAAATAAGGGTAAGAGCTACACAAAGAGCGATAAACCATAGAATATGCTGCTTGAAGAAACGGAGAATTAAGACCCCTAAAATAGTAACAATATAATACACCTTGAGGTACCAGAAACTACCCATAACCACAGGGAAGGTGTCGCAGTTGGTGTAACTATGCAGGTACCAGTTGCCTAATTGAGCCCAGTCGATAGCAGCAGACGGATTCTGAGGAATGTATTTCCCTCCAAATGTGGAGTAGAAGCTTTTCAGTGTATCTGTATCCCAAAAGGTAATAACGCCTGCTTTGAAGATCCAGTCCGCAAAAAATAATCCGGTCACAAAGATCATATAGGTGATTTGTAGTTTCAGAAGGCGGTAAAGAGTTTTTTCTATATTTCCTGAAGATGTAATTCCGCTTAAAGCAAAGAAAATAGGAACATCTATCAGAAGACTTAATACTCTGAATTCACTTGGAATATAAAATTGGCCGGACCAGAATGCAGTATGAATAAAAATAATACTAAGTGTAGCCAGTCCTTTGGCAAAGTCAATATAGAGATCTCGCTTCATGAATTTCTTTTTTCAAAAATAGAAAATAAAACAGCCGCTTAAAACTTTTTAAGCGGCTGCAGCATTATTTAACTAATTCTACGAGTTTTAGGAATTCATTCCGGTAGCTGTCCGGATCATATTTTGCAGCTGATTTTCCGAGGTTTAAAATACTTTTTGTTTCTTTATCTTTTAGGTATTGGGAATCGCGTAATTTCATTCCGAACCATGCAACATCAGCAGCAAACCTGAAGTCATCGGAAGTATTGCTTAGAGCAATATTTCTATTGTCAATATTTTTAATGATCTCAATACTTTTGTCTCCGTCAGGCTTTTTATATCGGAATTTTATGGTTGCCAATTCTTTTCCAAAATTATTGGCTGTTTCTGTTTTTTTAGAGTATTTCAGATTTATATTTTTTGGAGAAAATTCATCTTCTGTGCCTGCAGGTATAATTTCATAGAGAGCAGTAACCTGATGTCCTGCGCCAATTTCTCCGGCATCTATAGCGTCATTTACAAAGTCTTCATCTTTCAGCAATCTGTTTTCATATCCAATCAGTCTGTAAGCCTGTACATTTTGCGGGTTGAATTCTATCTGGATTTTTACATCCTTGGCTATTGTATACATCGTTCCTGCAAATTCCTTTACTAAAAACTTATTAGCTTCCTGTAGGTTATCTATATACGCATAGTTTCCATTTCCTGCCTTTGCAAGGGTTTCCAGTGTTGTGTCTTTATAATTGCCCATACCATACCCTAGACAGGTTAAGAAAACTCCGGATTTTCTTTCTTCTTCAATAAGACTTGTAAGGTCTTTTCTGGAAGAAATACCAACATTAAAATCTCCGTCGGTAGCTATTACCACTCTGTTGTTTCCGTTTTTAATAAGGTTTTCTCTTGCTATTTTATAGGCCAGCTGAATTCCGGCACCACCAGCAGTACTTCCGCCGGCAGAAAGTCGATCGATAGCTTCAAGAATTTTTTTCTTATCACTTCCGGGAGTAGCTGGTAAAACAAGTCCTGCTGAACCTGCATAGGCTACCAAGGTTACCTTATCTTCAGAGCTAAGCTTTTCTGTCATGAGAGCTAATGATTTTTTTAACAGTGGTAATTTGTTTTCCTGATCCATTGAGCCTGAAACATCCACCAGAAAGACCAGATTAGATTTGGGTGCCTTGCCCAGGTCTAAATTTTTACCTTGTAAACCTATTTTTAAAAGTTTATGCTTCGGATTCCATGGTGCAATACTGTATTCTGTACTGATAGAAAAAGGATGCTGATCCGTTGGCTGAGGATAGTTATAAGGGAAATAATTAATCATTTCTTCAATTCTTACAGCATCTTTGGGCACAGTTTGTCCATAACTAATCATTCTTCTGATATTGGAATAGGCGGCTTTGTCTACATCAACAGAAAAAGTTGAAAGAGGAGCTGTTGCAGGGCTCTCAAAACTATTTTCTGTAAATTCAGGATATTCCTCTTTTGAGACTTCAATTTTCGGTTGGGGGAGTGTAATTATTGGATTTTCTTTTTCTAATTTCTTTGCTTTACGCTTTATTTTTCTCAGTTCTCGTTTAGATAAATCTTTAGTTGTGATAACAATTACACCGTTTGCCGCTTTTGCGCCATATAATGCAGACGCCTTTTCACCTTTCAGTACATTTATAGATTCAATATTGTTGGGAGACAGTACTTTTAAATAGTTATTATTTACCACTTCACCGTTCATTACATATAAAGGGTCGTTGGTTTGTGAAGGCGCAGACGCTCCTCTGATAACAACATTATTTATATCTGCATTAACTGGAGATCTCTTGATTCCCATTGCAGGTGAAATTGTGTTTACTCCTTTTTCAGCAGTAACTTTTTTATATGCTCTTGCTGAATACCCGGTAACAACAACTTCTTTCATATTGTTTTCCGATGATATTGCAAGACCAGCCACCTTTCCTTGCAGATTCATACTATTAGCTCCATTTGCATTACTAAGTCTTTTTTCATCTTGCATGCGGGGGGCTTCTATATTTTTTCCGGCTGCTGTACTTGCTGGCGGTGGTGGCAGAGCATAGCTGGCAGAAGGGCTTATTCCAAGAGAGGGTGCTGCATAATAAGCTTCCGCTTTAGCAGGTTCCTGATATGCAATAATATCTTTAGGGGTATTTAGTTTCTTTTTCTCTTTTTTTATTTTTTCTACCTGATCTTTTGTAATATCATTTTGAGCAATGGTTTGCGGAGTTTTAGAAGAACCCGTTGGTGTATCTGTTTTTCCAACGGTTTCCGTTTTAACCATAATCGGGGGTTGTTTATCTGTAGGTTTGAAGAACAGATAAGTAACTCCTGCAAACAGTATTACTGCAGCTGCGGCAAGCCATTTCCGATTGACTGAAAACTCTTTTGTCTCTTTTTTAGCAGGCTGTTCCAGTTTGTTTTCCAGCATAGCCCATACCTTCTCTTTAGAAGAAAGGTCGTTAGATTCCGAATGGTCTAACTTTTTAAATATATCGTTAAGTGGATCTCTTGGGTTCATTTTAGTTGGTTTTTGAAAAGTAAAACTGATGTACCAATTTCTGTAGCTTGTTTTTCGCAAAGTTTAGCTGGGATTTGGAGGTTCCCTCGCTTATTCCCAGTTGTTCAGCAATCTCTTTATGAGAATAGCCTTCAATAGCATACAGGTTGAAAATGGTCTTGCTTCCCGTCGGAAGGGTGTCCATTAAGCGTAACAATTCTTCTTCATTATACGGGAAATCCTGTATAACGGGATCCGGTATATTGAGTTCAAACTCATCAATAGAGATGGAGGCCAGCTCTTTTCTGCGCAGAAAACTAAGGCATTGATTGACTGTAACCCTTCTTGCCCAGGCATCAAATGCCAAAATTTCCTTCAGCTGTGACAATTTGGAAAAGATACTGAAGAAGGCATCGGCCAGAACTTCTTCTATGTCTTCCTGAGACTTCAGGTATCTTTTGCAGACAAAATGCAGCTTCGGATAGTAGGCATCATATAGCTTTCGCTGTGCAATACGATCGTTACCGATACATTGTTGTAGAATTTCCTCGTTCATTTTGGTGGTTTCTATTGATAAAGACTCTGTTTCTTTTCAAAAGGTTGGAAAAGATAATTAAGTTTTATCTTTTAAAAAACAGTCTCATGCTTTTCAGTATGAATTATTTGCTAATTTTGTCGTTCTCTATTTACTAAAAATGATCAAGAATTTTAGAAAAAATGAATATCTGGCTTTGGCATACCGCCTATTTTTAGCCTACTTTTTTTATTTTGTAACCAGAGTTTTATTTGCTGTTTTCAACTGGGATCTTTTAAAGATTGATTCAGTCGGTGAGCTGCTGAAACTTTGTTTTCACGGGATAGCATTCGATACTACAGCAATTTTATATACCAATGCGCTGTTTATTCTATTCTCGATTTTACCACTATTCGTCAATACAAGAAAAGGTTATCAGAAGTTCCTGATGATTCTTTATTTTGTCTGTAACCTCGTAGCAATCACTTTCAATTTTGTAGATTTTATTTACTATAAATTTACTTTCAGCAGAAGTGCAGTTAACATATTGGAAAGTGTTCAGCATGAGTCGAATAAAGGAAAACTTTTTGCTGATTTTCTCATAAATTATTGGTATGTATTCTTATTATATTTTGCGTGTGCATTTTTATGGATTTTCCTCTATACAAGAGTTAAGGTAAAGGAAAAAAAATATGAGCATAAAGGAATGTATGTGCTAACATCAGTTATCGGTGTTTGTATCATCACGGTTTTGGCAGTAGGTGGAATCAGAGGCGATTTCAAAAAGAGTACAAGACCTATTAATCTGGTAGATGCCAATAAATTTGTAGATAAATATGTACAAGCCAATGTGGTTCTTAATACACCATTTTGTATCATCAGAACAATTGGTACAACGTCTTTCAAGAAGCTCACCTTTATGCCACAGGAAGAAGCAGATAAATTGGCTCATCCTGTAAAACAGTATCAGAATAATGCTCCTTCCAAACCCAATATTGTGATCTTCATTCTGGAAAGTTATTCACGGGAATATATTGGTGCCTTTAATAAGAATAACGGAATCAAAGATTATGTAAGTTATACACCGTTTTTAGACTCATTATCACAGAAGAGTATGATTTTTACCAATGCCTATGCCAATGGTTATAAATCTATTCATGGTATGTCTTCCGTTCTGTCTGGCATTCCGTCATTTAAAGATGCATTTACATCTTCTCCTTATCCCAATCAGACGATCCAGTCTTTGGTTTCTATTTTAAACGGTGAAGGCTACGATACCTCTTTCTTTCATGGTGCTCCAAACGGATCTATGGGATTCTTAGGCTTTGGAAATATCCTGGGCTTCAAGCATTATTATGGCAAAACAGAATATAATAATGATGCAGATTTCGACGGAGTCTGGGGGATCTGGGACGAACCTTTCTTTCAGTATATGAACAAGACGCTTACTCAGAAAAAAGGACCTTTTATGTCGACAATATTCTCTGTAACTTCACATGAACCGTTCCAGGTGCCAGCTAAATTTAAAGGAAAATTCCCGATGGGTAAAGTACAGATGCACCAGGTTGTTGGTTATACGGATTATGCTTTGAAAAAGTTCTTTGAATCTGCTTCAAAAGAGCCGTGGTATAAGAATACTATTTTTATTCTGACAGCTGATCACGATAATCAAAGTTATTACAAAGAATATCAGGAAGGTCTGAACAAGCAGGCTGTACCAATTATTATTTATAAACCGGACGGAAGTTTGCAGGGTGTAAATGATGAATGGGCACAGCAGATAGATATCTATCCAACAGTTCTGGATATGATTGGCTATCAGAAACCTTTCCGAAGCTGGGGCGTAAGTTTATTCGGAGATAAAAATCAGTTGCCATTTACAGTAAACTATATGGATAATACATACCGTTATGCATCTGGAAATTATATTTGTGTTTTTGACGGACATAAAACTTTAGGCTTTTATGACAAGAATGATAAAGGTCTGAAAAACAATCTTATCGGTCAGCGGAACGCAGAGATGAATCAATTAGAGCTGCAGTGTAAAGCATTCCTGCAAGATTATTTCCACAGAATAGTAGATAAGAAACTGAACTAATTGATTTTGTGTGCAAAAAATGTTGATAAACATATTGCTAATTGCAAAAAAATAAATATCTTTGCACCTCGAATAATTATAAAAAATATATACAATGTTTGCAATCGTAGAGATAGCAGGGCTTCAATACAAAGTTGAGCAAGACCAAAAATTGTATGTTAACCGTTTGAAAGGAGATAAAGGAAACAAAGTTTCTTTTGAGAAAGTTCTTTTAACTGTTAACGGAACAATCACTGTGGGCGCCCCAGCTGTAGAAGGAATCGCTGTAGAAGCGGAGATTATTGATCATGTTCAGGCTGATAAAGTAATCGTTTTCAAAAAGAAAAGAAGAAAAGGTTACCAAGTTAAAAACGGTCACAGACAACAATTAACTCAAATCCAGATTACTTCAATCACAGGATTTGACGGAGCAAAGCCAGCTAAAAAAGCTGCTGCTAAAAAGACAACTAAAAAAGCTGCAGAAGAAACATCTGAAGAAGCTGCAGGAGAATAATATTTAACCCGAAAAAAGTTAAAATAAAATGGCACACAAGAAAGGGGTAGGTAGCTCCAAAAACGGTAGAGAATCACACTCTAAAAGACTAGGTGTTAAAATTTTCGGTGGTCAAGAAGCTATCGCGGGTAACATCATCGTTAGACAAAGAGGTACTCAGCACCACGCTGGAGAAAACGTAGGTATCGGTAAAGATCACACGCTTTTCGCTCTAGTAGACGGTAAAGTAGTATTTACTAAAAAGAGAGATAACAGATCTTATGTATCTGTAGCACCAGACGCTTAATTTTAGCGTTTTATAAAAATTAAAACCCCAACGAAAGTTGGGGTTTTTTGTTTTTTATCAAATAATGTTATATTAGTAAAACCAAAACCTTATAAATATTACATTATGAAAAAGTTATCCAAAAAAGAGCTGAAAACAGTTCACGGAGCTATCGGAAGATGTCCTAAACCGGCTACCACTTGTGGCCAATGGTGTGGCTGGACAGAAGATCAAAAAGCAAGCTGCATGAGTTTAGTTATTGAAATTTGTGACTGCTAAAAAACGAGTCCCGGTTAAATTCCGGGATTTTATTTATGAATACATTAAATAATCTAAAATATTAATTATGAAGAAATTATCTAAAAGAGAGCTTCGATTTATTGAAGGAGGCTGTGGAGTAGTGATTAACCCACCAATGAATTGTGATGAATATTGTGATATTCAGCGAAAATATGGCGGTGTGGAAATATGCTATAACAATCCTCAGATTCCTTTGTCGTGTGAAGCATCTTGTCAATAAATTAAAACCTCAGTATTTACTGAGGTTTTTTTGTCATTTTATTTGTTCTAAAAATTGAAGAGTAATAATGAAGTAATGAGGAATATTATATTTCTTGCCTAATTGATCCGGGGAAATTTCTGATCCGGAGACTTCACAATAAGAGGCCGAACCGTCTGGCAGTACATGAGGTGTCATAATAATGAAAATCGGAGTTTCTTTTCTCAAATCCAGGTTATTGATTTTTTGTGTGCTTATCAAATCGTGGAGAACATAAGAATATTTGTTTTCTTTAAGTAAAAATTCTTTTTTAGGTGTTCCAAAATGATTTGCTCTGAAAGCTATATTCAGGATATTATTTTTTTTATCAGTTTCAGTAAATAAACGTAATGTAAAAGGTGTTGACTGTATTGCAAGCCTATCTTCGGGAGAAATAATATTTTCTGTTTTTGAAAGTTTCCCATTAGTAAACTCTTTTATTTTTACTAAAGAGTATTTACCAATAAGTTCTTTAGCCTGAAGCGTTAAAGCAATTGATGTAATGTCTTGAAAGTCCATTAATTGATTAACAACTGGATCCTTGCTGCCATATTCGGATGATACTTTTGCTGTTTGTCCAAATGTAGAATGTGCTATTAGTGCTAAAAAACAAAATGTAATCTTTTTCATTTTTTTTTATGTAAAAGTACCTTGTGCTAATAACTATGATAGTTATTTACTGAAAATTAGCGTTAATTAGTGTTAATGAAATTTTATTTCCAAAGAGAAAAGTATTTATTTTTGAAACGTGAATCTGAAAATTAAGATAGCAATTACATTGGTAGTTGGCTTATTGCTAACTGTTACGGGTTTACAGTTTCTGTATAATTACAATCTCTATAGAACAGAGACGGTGGTTTTTACCAGAATAGCTGACGAATCTTTAAAAGAAGCTATTCAGCTGTCCAGAGATCAGAAACGACAAACAATGCTCAGAAATTTAAAATGCTACCTGGAAAATCCAAAGTATTTTAAAATTATTGTCGAAAAACAAGAACCTCTAAAATTTTCTTTAATAGAGCGCTCTCCTAAAATTAAGAATCATGATCGCCTAACTATGAGTTTTCAGGATTTGAATTTAGATAATGGAGATTTAAAAGGAAAAGAAAAAGATATTTTTATTTCACGTTTTTTGAAAAATGTAGATGATGATTTAAAAGAATATTATACATGGTATTACACGCCATTAGTTGGAGACTTTATTGATCATCAGTTTGAAATAAATGTTATAACACTAAATAAAGTACAGGAAAACTACCTAAATATATTGAAGCAAAAAGGGATTAATGAAGCCTTCGTATTTAACAAACCCAATAGAGATGAAATAACCACACATACTTATGAAGTAGAGCCTCGTGTAAAAGATAGAATAAATGTTTATGTGGCTTTTCCTAATCCTATGAAGTATTTTCTTCGTCAGCAAATATGGACAATCTTAGGCTCTTTTTTACTGGTTTGTATTATTCTGATTAGTAGTGTTTACTTAACAAGATTACTTTTAAGTCAAGAGCGACTCAATAAGGAAAAAGATCAGCTAATGCTACATCTATCACATGAACTAAGGACTCCAGTAACCTCAATCCAGATAGCGGCAGAAGGTATGCGGGATCATGTACAGGATGAAAAAGAAAGAATAGAATATATAAATATTATATTAGACAAAGCAAAAGAACTTTCTTCTTTTACACATGATGTATTAAATGAATTAAGTTTAAATAAAGCCCATTTTTTTGTTGAAGAATATGATCTGAGTGATTTAATAATAAGATTAAAAGGTAGATTTGAAAATGATAGAGTTATAATTGATGTTAAAGAGATTAATTCTACGAAAATATTTATTAATTCCAGACATTTTGAAAATGCACTTAATAACATTATTGGTAATGCAATTAAATATAACAAAAATGAGAATCCAAAAATTGTTATAAGATCTAGAGATACAAAGGAGGCAATAGAGATAATGTTGGAAGATAATGGAGAAGGGATTGAAGATCAGTATAAAAAGAAGGTGTTCAAGAGATTCTTTAGAATCCCAAAAGAATCTGGTTATATATATGAAACAAAAGGATTTGGAATAGGGCTTAGCTATGTAAAATATGTAATGGACTTACATAAAGCATCGATAGAAATTTTGGATGCTAAGCCGCAAGGGACAATTTTTAAAATTATTTTACCTCATGCAGAAGCATAGATTACTTTTGGCTGAAGATGATATTACTTTGGGAAAATTAATTAAGGATAGCCTTGATAAACTTAATTATGAGGTTGTGTGGGCAACAGACGGAGTAGAATCACTGAAACTTATTAATAAACAGACAGATTTATGTATTTTGGATGTTATGATGCCTGGAAAAGATGGATGGAGTGTTGCTAAAGAAATTAAAAAAAATTATCCCGCAACTCCTGTAATATTTCTCACCGCATTATCCGAAACTAAAGATTTGGTAAAAGGGTATGAAGCCGGGGCTAATGATTACCTTAGAAAGCCATTCAGTATAGATGAACTGCATTTAAGAGTCAGGGAGTTGTTGAAAAGAAATAAACCTGAATCCAATCAGATGAAAGTTGGAGCATATCTTTTTGATATTCAAAGACAGGAACTTCTCTATGAAAATCGACAAATTATAAAACTTTCATATAAAGAAACGGAACTGTTGAAAAGGTTGCTTTTTCATAAAAATGAACTCCTGAATAAAATAAAGGTTCTAAAGGAATTATGGGGAGATGATAACTTTTTTACCAGTCGAAATCTGGATGTCTATATTACTAAATTACGAAAGAAATTAAGCCTTGATAATAATATTGAAATCATTAATGTGCGTGGATTCGGATATAAGTTGCTAATCAAAGAAAATAGATTTAATTAGAATTCTTAGAATTAAGAAAACTTCCCTATTTTTGGTAAAACCAATTCTATGAAGTATAAAAAACTATCTGTGGCAGTTGCAGCTTTCGCTTTTGCAGCTGTTTCAGCACAAAATTCTAACTCATTGAAGTATCCCGAAACAAAGAAAGTAAATCATACCGATACCTATTTTGGTAATCAGGTATCAGACCCATACCGTTGGCTGGAAGATGACAGAGCTGAAGATACCAAAGCATGGGTACAACAGGAGGTGAAATTTACACAGGATTATCTTGCGCAAATTCCTTTCCGTGGACAGATTAAAAAACAACTTTTAGATATCTGGAATTATGAAAAGATTTCAGCACCATTTAAAAAAGGTAAATACACTTACTTCTATAAGAATGACGGGCTACAAGCACAATCTGTGTTGTACAGAAAAGATGCTTCCGGAAAAACAGAAGTATTTTTAGATCCGAATAAGTTTTCAGATAAAGGGACAACCTCTTTAGCTAATCTTTCATTCAATAAAAAAGGTACATTAGTAGCTTATAGCATTTCTGAAGGAGGTTCTGACTGGAATAAGATTATTATTCTGGATGCAGAAACTAAAAAACAAATCGATGAAACGCTTCTTGATGTAAAATTTAGTGGCATCTCCTGGTTAGGAGATGAAGGTTTCTTCTATTCCAGTTATGATAAGCCGAAAGACGGAAGCGTGCTTTCCGGAATGACGGACAAGCATAAAGTGTATTTTCATAAGCTTGGAACAAAGCAGTCTCAAGATGAGTTGATTATTGGTGGTGATAAATTCCCAAGAAGATACTTAAGTGGCTATGTAACAGAAGACCAGAGGTATCTTGTCGTTTCTGCAGCTAACGCAACTAATGGTAACGAACTCTATATTAAAGATCTTAAAAATAAAACAGATTTTATTCCGATTATTACAGGCTTCGAGAGCAATGTAGGATTGGTTGATACAGATGGAGATACACTGTTCCTGCATACTGATAAAAATGCGCCTAATATGCGTATGGTAAAAACAACGATTCAGAATCCGAAGCCGGAAACCTGGAAAGATGTTATTGCTGAAACAAGTGAACCAATGCGTGTAAATTCTGGTGGAGGCTACTTCTTTGCAACTTATATGAAAGATGCACTGAGCCAGATTAAGCAATACGATAAAACAGGAAAGCTGGTTAGGGAAATTAAACTGCCGGGTAGCGGTACTGCAGGTGGTTTTGGTGGTGAAAAAACAGAAAAAGAATTGTATTATTCATTTACCAATTATATTACGCCTCCAACGATCTTTAAATTTAGCATAGACTCAGGAAAATCCGAGGTGTACCAAAAGCCTAAAGTGAAATTCAATCCTGAAAACTATGTTTCTGAGCAGGTATTCTATACATCTGCAGACGGAACTAAAATTCCGATGATGATCAGCTATAAAAAAGGACTGAAGAAAGACGGAAAGAATCCTACAATATTGTACAGCTACGGAGGATTTAATATCAGCCTGCAACCTGCATTCTCTGTTGTAAATGCTATCTGGATGGAGAATGGCGGAATTTATGCTGTTCCGAATATCCGTGGTGGAGGTGAATATGGTAAAAAATGGCATGATGCGGGAACCAAACAGCAAAAGAAAAATGTGTTTAATGACTTCATTGCTGCAGGGGAATATTTACAGAAGAATGGTTATACTTCCAAAGATTATATGGCGCTTTCAGGACGCTCGAATGGAGGATTGCTTGTTGGTGCTACGATGACAATGCGCCCGGATTTAGCTAAAGTAGCCTTCCCGGGTGTTGGTGTACTGGATATGCTGCGTTATAATAAATTTACTGCTGGTGCCGGATGGGCATATGACTACGGAACCGCTGAGGATAGTAAAGAAATGTTTGAATATTTAAAATCTTATTCACCTGTACACAATGTAAAAGCTGGCACATGTTATCCTTCTACTATGGTGATCACAAGTGATCATGATGACAGAGTTGTTCCTGCACATTCATTTAAATTTGGTGCAGAATTACAGGCAAAACAAGCGTGTAAAAATCCAGTGCTTATCCGTATTGAAACTAATGCAGGACATGGAGCGGGACGCTCTACTGAGCAGGTTGTGATGGAAAATGCAGATTTGCTTTCATTTGCATTATATGAAATGGGTATTAAAAACCTGAAATAGCATATATTTCCAGTTTAGATATAAACAGACAAGCCAAAAGCTTGTCTGTTTTTTTATTATGTTAAAACGAGAATGAATAATTTTTATTCGCATGGAAATACTTAACTTTAGTAGACTAAATTACAGACAATGGAAAATAATGACATGACAACTCTGGTACAGGTAATGAATACCCTGAAAAGAAGAGGTGTAGATAAGGAAATTCAGATGAATGAAAATAAAAAATTTGTTCTTCAGAATTCTGATAAAGAATACCAACCGGAAGATCTTACAATTATTAAAGTTTATCGTTTCGAAGGCGATTCAAATCCATCTGATAATGCCGTGCTTTATTTAGTAGAAGATACAACAGGGCAAAAAGCTTATATTATCGATTCATATGGTGCTGAAAGCAACTATGCCGGATCAGAATTCAATAACTTTCTTACAGGAATAGCTGTAGACGAGAGAGAAGGGAGAAATCTGAGTATTTAGTCTGTTGTTGCTTCTTTCTTTTTAAAGAGACCATTAAAAAGTCCTTTTTTAGCCTGATCCTTTTGCTTTCGGGCGTCAATCTTCTGCTTTATTTTCTCCTTTTTTTCTTTGATGTCATCTACCGTCTTTTCAATTTTGGAGGTATCACCAATCAAAGAACCTTTTAATCCGGTTTCTATACCGCGCCATAATAAATTGAAAAGAGATCTTTTTTCGGTTCTGGTATAATCTACATCAATTTGCTTAGGCGTATTACCTGTGTTATTTTTGATAAACCAGTTGGTCAGAAAGCTCAGGAATTTTTTCTTTTTCTGGTTTTTATCATCCAGAAGTTCTACTTTCAGATTGGTATTTGTCATCAGAAAAGGCCCTTTTATACCATATTTATTCCCTTTGAAATCAAAATCAACACTATTAATCATTCCACTGGTGCTTACGTGCAGATAAGGCCTTATAAAGTCATTAATTCGCGATGCGTCCAGATTGATGATATTAGCTTTGAAGTTAAAGGCATCTTGCGGGTTTGCAACATCAAAAGTCCACAAAACTGTGGTTGGGGAAGTTCCGAAGAAGCTGGTTTTCCCATTTACGGTAACCATAGTATTCTTTCCTTTTAATTGGGCTGTGTTTATATTTTCAATTCCAACATTAAGGTTCGCAAAAGAAAGTTTTCCCGGAGCTAAGGCTCCTTGATCTGTCTCCTCATATTCCAGAAGACTATTGATTACTTTCGTATGATGTATAGTCAACGGAAATTTAATTTTCCTGAATTTTTCTGAAAAAAAAGTTCTTGGAGTAGGATCCGGTGGTGGAAGGTTACTGCTGAAAATATTCATGTACATCTGATATACATTCAGATTGTTGACTTCTACCTGCAAATTGTTGTTTAGATTTGAAACTTTATATCCGGTGAGCTCTATTTTAGGGATCTTTACCGTATACAAGTCTTCCTGTACCGGAATTGATTTATTGAACTGAGTTCTGTTCATGGTCGGGAGAAAGCTGAAATCCGAAACAGTAATTTTATGATTGTCCAGAACAAGAGATGATAATGATAGCTTGTAATATTTACCAGGGTTATAGTGGAAATCATGTGTCTCGAATCTATAAGCGCCATATTTAAATGGTATTTCTCCTTTTGATGTTTCCTCGTTCATCAGGATTTTATTCATATTGGCAGAAACTCTTTTTAGCTGGAAATGTTGGCTCCCGTCTGGTTTCAGCATTAGGATATTCCCATTTTTTAGAGAAATGTTATCCAATTCAATATCATAAGAGAAGTTTTTCTGAGATTTAGGACTCTTCCCATTAGTTGACATGATTCTGACATCAGGACTGTCAAACTTTACTTCTGCCAGAGAAATCTTGTTGTCTTTAAAGCTAATATCTTTAAAAGTCATTTCTCTGGAAGTAACAGCAAACAGATTTGTTTTATTGGGGTATTTTTGGGCAAACTGCTGCTGGGTTAGTAAAGGTTTCATTTCAAAACCTTTAATGCTCATTTGTCCATTTTCAGTAGCAATTCTTTTTGCTTTATAATCATAAATATTTTCATCACGGTAGATGAAATTCTCTCCTGAAATAGAGTAGGAGTCAAAAACGACAGGAAGTTTTTGTTTTACCTCCTTTTCTGTCATTCTGAAGTTTGTTAGCTCAAGATTCAGATTCTTTACTGTAATAAGAGAATCTTTATTGAACTTCAAAATATCAATATCGCCATTCTGTACATGAATGTTTTTAAAAAGTATAGGCTGTTTACTATTATTGCCTGCCTTCTCATCTTTTGGCTTTGCCAGTACAACTCTTAATTTTGGCTGTACAAATGTGACATCGTCAGTATTGATTACTTTATTGTATAAAGCGTCCCATATTCCGAGGCTGCTTATTTTTAGTTCCCCGATACTTCCGTCTAAGCCAATTTCATTTTGATTATTCGGTTTTTTGTTAGAAATATTAATCTTTTTCGCGGTTATATTTCCTGTTTTAATATCTACATCCAGATGTTGGTATGTAATATTATACGGAGATCTCTTTTTAATGATCTCCGGTAGATTATTTTTTAGCCAGTAATTGAATCCATAAGAAGCAGCAAAAGAAAGAATCGCTAATATACCGATACCAAAAGCGAATATTTTTAAAAATCTTTTGTACTTTAATTTCATCCGTGTATTGTGTTTTCGGTTATCCGGCCGAAAAATCTATTACATAACCTTCATGGCTTCGTACGTTGATGAAGTTTCCACCTTCGAAGTAAAGATATTGGCCTTTTATACCTTTTAGTAATCCTGTAAATTCAGGCTTCTTATCCAATGTAAATACTTTTATGTCATTTGGTGCTTCATATGGATAATCCAGTCTCCAGATTTCCTCATCGGAAGAATAGAATTTTTGCGAATCTTTTGGGAAATACTCTTTTATTTTTTCACGGAAATCAGCAAGATCAACATCCGATTCCAGTGTTTGCAGCATTTTTTTCCAGTTGGTCTTATCTGCAAGGTGATTTTTCATCTCTACCTCTATAACTCCCGCTTCATATCGGTTGTCAGTTCTTGCAATGGGAAGAGCAAATGTGGCACCTTGATCAATCCATCGTGTCGGAACCTGAGTTTCCCTTGTTACACCAACTTTTACATCACCTGTGTATGCCAGATACACAACATGAGGAACTAACTGAATTTCTTTTTCAACCTCCAGATCTCTCTCTTCAATACCTAAATGAGCTGTTGACAATTCAGGGCGAAGGATTGTTTCACTGGCATACGGACTTTCAAAAAAACATTTTTTACAGAATCCCATACGGAAAATAGGTAGATCCAGCCCGCAGGAAACACACTGATATCCGATATGCTTTATGCTTATTTCTTTATCAAAAAGCTGATTCATACTAATTAAATCACCCGAAAGATTAAGGTAATATTGTATTGGTTTACCGTTTTCAGTGATCATTTTTAGTATTTGTCCGGAGAATTTCATGTGTATATAAATTATGTATATGTAAAAGTAAGTAATATTTCAGAAATTTATTTATTTTGAAATTAACATAAATGTCTATAGAAAAGGTTATTTTTGTTAGGAACAGGAAAAAGATGAATTATTTAGTAACGGGAGGGTCTGGTTTTATAGGATCACATCTGGTAGAAAAATTATTGAGAGAAGGACATTCTGTCATAAATGTGGACAACTTTGATAATTTCTATGACTATCAGATAAAAGTTCAAAATACACTGGAATCAGTAGGTGATGACGGTGCTTTTGATTTCGATCATAAGCTTACAGATATAGCTAAGCTTATTGACAGAACAAAGTCCGAACAATACAGACTTTACTATCAGGATATCAGGGATAAAGACGGACTGGAAAAGATCTTTCAGATGCATTCCTTTGATATGGTAATACACCTTGCTGCATTAGCAGGAGTACGCCCATCTATCGAAAGGCCTCTTGAATATGAAGAAGTGAACATTCGTGGTACCATGAATCTTTGGGAGCTTTGCAAAGATTTTGAGATCAGTAAGTTTGTATGTGCTTCATCTTCCAGTGTTTATGGTAATAATGATAAGGTGCCATTTGCAGAAACAGATTTTGTCGACGAGCCTATATCTCCTTATGCAGCTACCAAGAAATGTGGCGAAATACTAGGGCATGTATACCATAGCCTGTATAAAATTGACATGATTCAACTGCGTTTCTTTACAGTATACGGACCAAGGCAAAGACCGGATCTTGCTATCCATAAATTTGCTGAGTTACTGCATCTTAACGAAAAAATTCCTTTTTATGGAGATGGTACTACTGCCAGAGATTATACCTTTATAGATGATATTATAGATGGTGTCACCAAATCAATTAGTTATCTGCATAATCATGAAGGTGTTTATGAGATACTAAACCTGGGGGAGAGTGATGTAATAACCCTACAGGAGATGGTTTCTGTACTATCAGAAGAGTTAAATACAGTCCCTGTTCTTCACCGGCTGCCTATGCAGGCCGGAGATGTACAGAGAACAAATGCTGACATCCTGAAAGCAAAAACTTTAATAGGCTATCAGCCAAAGACTAAGTTCCAAAATGGCATAAAAATATTTGTGGAATGGTTTTTGAGAAAAAAAACAAAAAAATAGTGAGTTAGAGGTGGAAAATTGATTAATATACCACCTAATTTTTTACATTTGCAAAAAATTCAAAATATGTACTGGACATTAGAATTAGCTTCATATCTTAGTGATGCACCATGGCCAATGACTAAGGCAGAATTAATCGATTATGCTATTAGAACAGGCGCACCGATGGAGGTTGTGGAAAACCTTCAGGCTATTGAAGATGAAGGTGAAATTTATGAAAGTATCGAGGAAGTTTGGTCAGATTACCCGACCGATGAGGATTTCCTTTGGAACGAGGACGAATATTAATAAAACGTTTGGCTGATTGCATAGTGCTATCGGCTTTTTTTAATGATTAACTAATGCAATTAGCCAAAATGCTATTTGCCAAATGCGATATAAATGGGTTTTTTAGACACGATTCTCAAGGGTTTTTTAGGTAACAAAAACGAAAAAGACCTGAAGGAAGTAAAAAAAGTAGTAGAGAAGATAAAAAAAACTGAGCCGGCTATTGGACAGCTTTCCGATGATGGGCTTAGAGAAAAGACCAGAGAGTTTCAACAAAAAATTCAGGATGCTGCAGCTAATGTGCGTAAGCAGATAGAGGATATCCAAAGCAAAATCGAGACAACTGATAATGTTGACGAGAAAGAAGCGCTTTACGGGCAGGTAGCAGATCTTAATAAAGTTGCATATCAGCACGAAGAGAAAGTTTTAGGAGACATTCTTCCGGAAGCTTTTGCATTGCTGAAAGAAACTGCAAGAAGATGGGCACAAAATGGTGAAATCCGAGTAACTGCATCAGACAGAGACCGTGAACTGGCTGCGACAAAAGATTTTGTTGTAATAGAAGGGGATCAGGCAATCTGGAAGAGTGAGTGGGATGCTGCCGGAACTGCTGTGAAGTGGGATATGGTACATTACGACGTTCAGTTTATCGGGGGAACAATACTTCACCAAGGTAAAATTGCTGAGATGGCAACTGGTGAAGGTAAAACTTTAGTAGGAACATTACCTATTTTCCTTAATGCACTTCCGGGCCGTGGTGTACACGTTGTAACGGTAAACGATTATCTTGCAAAACGTGACTCGGCATGGATGGCTCCTATCTTCGAATTCCACGGACTTTCTGTAGATTGTATCGACAATCACCAGCCAAACTCAGAGAGCAGAAGAAAAGCATATAAATCCAGTATTACTTACGGAACCAATAACGAATTTGGTTTTGACTACCTGAGAGATAACATGGTAAACAGTCCTGAAGAATTAGTTCAGGGTGAACTAAACTATGCGATTGTGGATGAGGTAGACTCTGTATTGGTGGATGATGCAAGAACTCCGCTTATTATCTCCGGTCCTGTTCCGCAAGGAGACAGACAGGAATTTGATCTGTTAAAACCAAGTGTTGACCGTATTGTAGAGGTACAGAAAAAGACCATTACTGGTATCTTCGGTGAGGCTAAAAAACTTATCGCAGCCGGAAACAAAAAAGAAGGAGGATTCAAACTTCTTCAGGCGTTCAGAGGATTGCCAAAGAACAGACAATTAATTAAATTCCTTTCTGAGGAAGGAAACAGAGCGCTTCTACAGAAGACTGAAGCGCAATATATGGCAGATAACAACCGTGAAATGCCAAAGGTAGATAAAGACCTTTATTTCGTTATCGACGAGAAAAACAATCAGGTAGACCTTACCGATAAAGGGGTAGAATACATGTCTCAGGGTAACTCAGACCCTAGCTTCTTCGTTCTTCCTGATATTGCAACTGAAATTGCAGAACTAGAAAAGCAAAATCTCCTTAAAGAAGAAGAATTTGCTGCCAAAGAAGAATTATACCGTGATTTTGCTGTAAAATCTGAACGTGTACACACTTTAAGCCAGTTATTAAAAGCTTATTCATTATTTGAGAAAGACGATGAATATGTGGTAATTGACGGCGAAGTTAAGATCGTTGATGAGCAGACAGGTCGTATTATGGAAGGAAGACGTTACTCAGATGGTCTTCACCAGGCGATTGAAGCAAAAGAAAATGTGAAAATTGAAGCGGCAACCCAAACCTTTGCAACGATTACATTACAGAACTATTTCCGTATGTACAACAAGCTTGCAGGGATGACAGGTACTGCAGAAACAGAAGCAGGTGAACTTTGGGAGATCTACAAATTGGACGTAGTGGTAATCCCTACCAACAGACCAATCCAGAGACACGATAAGCACGATTTGGTATACAAAACCAACCGTGAGAAATATAATGCAGTAATTGAAGAAATTGAGAAGCTTACAGCTGCCGGAAGACCTGTACTTGTTGGTACAACTTCAGTAGAGATTTCTCAGTTATTGTCAAAAGCACTTCAATTAAGAAAAATACAACACCAGGTACTTAATGCTAAGCTTCACAAGAAGGAAGCTGAAATTGTTGCCGGAGCCGGACAACCAGGAGTTGTGACTATTGCAACAAACATGGCAGGTCGTGGTACCGATATCAAGCTTTCTAAGGAAGTAAAAGATGCGGGCGGTTTAGCAATTATTGGTACAGAAAGACATGACTCCAGACGTGTAGACAGACAGTTAAGAGGTCGTGCAGGACGTCAGGGAGATCCAGGTAGTTCTCAGTTCTATGTTTCTTTGGAAGATAACTTGATGCGTCTTTTCGGTTCAGAAAGAATTGCGAAAATGATGGATAAGATGGGGCACAAAGACGGAGATGTGATTCAGCACTCTATGATCAGCCGTTCCATCGAAAGAGCTCAGAAGAAAGTGGAAGAGAATAACTTTGGTATTCGTAAGAGATTATTGGAGTATGATGATGTAATGAACAAGCAGCGTGATGTTATCTATAAGCGTAGAAAAAATGCTTTATTCGGAGAACACCTGAAGTTTGATATTATGAACATGATCTACGAAACAGCAGGCTCTATTGTTAATCAAACAAAAGCAGATAATAATTTCAAAGAATTTGAATTCGAAATTATTAAGAACTTTACAATGGATGCTCCGGTTTCTGAATCCGAATTCAAAAATATGCAGGCACCTGCATTAATCGATAAAGTATACCATACAGCTGTAGAAGACTATAAGCAGAAGTTAGCTTTATTGAAAGAGAAAGCTTTCCCTATCATCGAGAATGTATACCAAAACCAAGGTAGTATGTTCAAAATGATTCAGGTTCCTTTCAGTGATGGTCATAGAACTCTGACTATTGTTACTGACCTCCAGAAGGCTTATGAAACACACTGTGAATCTTTGATTACAGATTTCGAGAAGAATATTTCTTTAGGTATTATCGACGAAAACTGGAAGAATCACCTTCGTGAAATGGATGACCTTAGAAGATCTTCTCAGGGAGCTGTTTACGAACAAAAAGATCCGTTAGTAATCTACAAGCAAGAATCTTTCTTCTTATTTAGTGAGATGGTAGATAAAATTAACAAGGAAATCGTTTCTTTCCTCTACAAAGGAGAGATCCCGGCTTAATAATCTTTAATTTAAATATTGTTGAAAACCGTCAGCCTTAGGCTGGCGGTTTTTTTATATCATATTGCGACATTAAAATATATATGATAAATGATAGGTTTATATATATGATCAGTATTTCACTTATTAGTGATGGCCTTTTATTACTAAGATTGTTTCAGGTTATTTATATTTATAATAAATAAAAGAAATTTGATAGAAAAATAAAATTTATTTAGAATTGTTAAAGATAATATATTTGCAAAAAAATTACACACATGAATAAAGCACTAATATGTGCCTCTTTACTAGGTTCTGTATTGTTTTTTGCGCAGGAAAAAGACTCTCTTAAGTCAAAAAATATAGATGAAGTAGTCATTAGCGGGAAATATTACCAAAAATATAAGCTAAATGAAGTTTCGGGATCACTAAGATTACAGACCCCAATTATAGAACTCCCTCAGAATGTTCAGTCCATAAGTTCTCAGATTCTGGCTGATCAGATTACCTTAAATATGTCAGAAGGCATCGTCAGAAATGTAAGTGGTGCCAGAAAAGTAGAGCATTGGGATAATGTTTATTCTAATGTATTTATGAGAGGGGCTAGTATTGCAACTTTTATGAACGGAATGAATGTTTCGTCTACATGGGGGCCAATTAATCCGGATGCAGCTATTATTGACAGAATAGAATTTGTAAAAGGTCCTGCTGGTTTTATGGGATCTATGGGAGATCCTGCCGGATTTTATAATATCGTAACCAAGAAGCCAACAGGTAGGTTTAATAATAGTGTAAGATTTACAACAGGCAGTTATAATCTTTTCAGAGGAGAAGCAGATTTAGATGGCGTATTGGTGAAAGGCGGCGTACTGGACTATCGTTTAAACCTTATGGGAAGTACCAATAAAAGCTGGGTAGAGAACGATAAGACCAACAAGATAATTGTAGCACCTTCCATTACATTCAGACCTACAAAAACAACAACTTTTACAGCTCAGTATAACTATCAGTACCTTAAGTTTGCACAGCCCGGGGCTTATCTGATGTCTAATGACGGATATGCATCACTGAATGTACATACCAACTTTAATGATCCTAACTTTAAAAAGACTGAGGTAAAAGATCAGAGTTTATTTTTAAGCTTAGATCAGAGGTTATTCAACGATTGGGTTTGGAGTACTCAGTATGCTTATATGGACTTGAATTATGATGGTGGTTCATGGTGGGGAACATTTGATAAGAACAATAAGAATATCCTGAACAGGACTTTGAGCAACTGGCAGGCTGTCGGAAAAAATCATATTTTCCAAACCTATGTTAGAGGTAGTTTAAAAACCGGAAATGCTGTTCACAAGATTATTGCGGGATTTGATTTTGGAGACAGAAAATACAATGCTGATTTTTCTTCTTATTCAAAACTTGTGAATGATCAAGAAACCCTAACGTTCCCAATCGATATCTATAATGTTCAATATGGTGTAGATCCATCAAAATTACCATCATCCGACTTTTATACACTAAATACAAAAGCTCCATTTTATAACGATCAGGGCGTAAAATATACTTCATATTATGCTCAGGATCAGATAGAGTTATTTAATAACAAACTTCGTATTACTCTGGCCGGAAGATATACAAGCGGTACAACCTATGCAGCTTATCCAAATTTAGCACCAATTAAAAAAGATAAAGCCGGAGAGTTTACACCAAGAGTGGGAGTTAGCTATTCTATAATGAAAGACTTCTCTGTATATGGGGTCTATGATAAGACTTTTATACCACAGTCAGGAACTGGTATGAATGATACCACAATTACGGATCCACTTAGAGGTCAAAACCTTGAAGTTGGATTGAAAAAAGACTGGTTTGGAGGAAAATGGAACTCAACATTTGCAGTATATGAGATTAGAAGAAAGAATATCCTAACAAATGGTGATGACAAACAAAATGGTGGGAAGCCTTTTGTGATTGCAACAGGTGAACAAAGAGCCAGAGGTTTTGAGGCAGATATCAAAGGTGAAATATTTAAAGGGCTGAATGTTGTAATTAACTATGCTTACACCGATGCAAAAACTATTAAAGATAATGATCCAACAAGGATAGGGGTTCAGTCTCCGGGGAATGCTAAGAATGTTCAGAATACCTGGCTGAGTTATAGATTTGGAGATGGATTTTTGAAAGGATTTGGCCTTTCTGCAGGTTATCAGTATCAAGGTGGAAGACAATCCTGGTTTGGATCTAATACACAATATGATCAAAGATTACCAGACTATTTTGATACCAACTTCGGAATCTCCTATGTGGCTAAAAAATTCGATGTTAATTTGTTGTTGAACAATACACTTAACAGAAAGCTCTATAGCGGATACAGAGGTGGGGCAGGAGAATATGCATGGATCTATAATGCTCCAAGAAACTTTAGATTATCAATAGGATATAAATTTTAAATAATGAAGAGCTAAACCGGTGGGCTCCCGCCGGTTAACTTTTTTTAGAATGAAGAAGAAACATCATCATAAAAAGAAACCTGGATTTTTTAAAATATGGTCTGCCAAATTACATCTTTGGCTAGGGCTATCCGTCGGGTTTATTGTTTTCATAGTGTCCTTATCAGGGACTTTATTTGTTTTTAAGGATGAAGTACAGAACGTACTCCGAAAAGAGGCTATTTATGTAAAACCACAGACAGTAAAGGAGCAGGCTCTGCCCATAGAAATACTCCGTAAAAAGGTGATGACTAATGTTCCTGAGAAATATCCTGTGAGCGCTGTAGAAATCCCTTTAGACAAAAATAAGTCCTATATGTTCTCTTACTATGAGAAGAGCAAGAAAGGATGGAATTACTTCGGTCAGGTAAAGATCAATAAACTTATTTATGTGAATCAGTATACAGGTGATATACAAGCAGTATATAATGAGAAGTACGATTTTTTCATGCTTATGAAATATCTTCACTGGAGTCTTTTACTGAATTCTGAATGGGGAGCATATGTTATCGGAATTCCTGTTGTACTCTTTATTTTTATGTTGATTACCGGAATTGTATTATGGTGGCCGAAAAATAAAAAAGCAAGAAAAGGACGATTTAGTTTCGACTGGAAGAATGTGAAAACATGGAAGCGTAAAAACTATGATCTTCATAATATTTTAGGTTTCTATGCTTCATTTATTGGGCTAATAATGGCTGTCACCGGAATCTATTTTACCTATCCGTATGTGAAGAATGTATTCGATTATACGCTGTCCGGATCCATAGAGCTCAAAAAAGAGAAAGATATTAAATCACCGGATTCACTTACAATAAAGAACAGTTCTGTGTATGATCTTACCGCACAGCAGACAAGATTACATTATCCCGGATCATCAAGTTTTAGAATTCCCCTAAGCGGAAAGAATAAGAAAGGAAAGGAACTGAAAAATATCCCCGTAACGGTCTATCAGAAAGAGGGCAGATACAGCGAAAGACATCAGATCATTTTTGATAAATATTCAGGGAAAATCCTTCTGAATAGATCTCATGAAAGCCTAAATGCTGCAGAGAAATATTCTAACGCCAACTATGACATTCATACCGGGTCCTATTTTGGCCTGTTTGGAAAAATAATCTGGTTTATTACAGGGCTTATATGTACATCTTTACCTGTAACAGGATTTTTAGTATGGTGGGGAAAACAGAAGAAAAAGAAAATATAAGCACACTTTAAAAATGAATAAGGCAATACTAACTGCAGCTTGTCTGGCTGCAATCAATATATTTGGGCAAAAAAATGACAGCCTGAGCACCAAAAGTGTAGACGAGGTTATACTTACTGCTTCAAGAAAAAAAGAGAATATAAAAGAAGTACCAAGTTCTGTTACTATTGTAGGAGAAAAACAGGTACAATCCCAGTTAACTGTAAACTCTGATATTACAAGTATTTTACAATATACAGTTCCCAGTTTAGGGCCTAGTGCCGGACAGACTTCCAATACAGGGCAAACCCTTAGAGGCAGACAGGTGCTGGTACTGATAGATGGTGTGCCACAATCGACGCCTTTGAGAAACGGAGGAAGAGATATCAGGGTAATAGATCCCTCTTCAATAGAACGTATAGAAGTTATTAAAGGAGCGTCTTCCATCTACGGAAACGGAGCCGATGGAGGTATCATTAATTACATCACGAGAAGAGGCAAATCTGACAAGAAGATATCCGGAATTTCTCAGGTTGGTTTTACAGGACAACCTTATGGCGGGACGCTTGGAGTAAGAGCGAGCCAGCTTCTTTCGGGTAAACTTTCGGATAAATTCGATTATGTTGCCTCATTAGCCTATGAAAGAACGGGATATATGAAAGATGCCAATGGTGTAAATCTTAGCCCTTCTTACAGCACAGCAAAGATGGATAACTATAATGGGATGCTGAAGCTGGGTTATAACATCAACGAAAATCAGCGAATAGAAGCCTCTTATATTGGTTATGCCTCAAAATCCGATTTGAATTTAGGATTAAAAACCGGTAAATATGGTATTACTCCAACCATTGGAGAAGGAAAAGGTCTTGGATTGGAAACTACGCCACAAGGAACACCCAGAAATCATAATTATAAATTGAGTTACGATAACAGAAATCTCTTCAATGGTACTTCTCTGAATGTAAATCTTTATTATCAGGACTTCAGAACTGTTTATGGGTATAGTGATACTTTCCTGAATGGAGGACAATCCAACGTAATCTCAAAGAAGAAAGGAGCGAGAATAAACCTGGATACACAGTTATGGAATACAACAAATTCTCAGGCTGAAGTTATCTATGGAGTAGATATTCTAAATGATCAGACTGTTCAGAAGCTGGAAGACGGACGCTATTGGACTCCGGATATGGATATGACAAACATAGCGCCCTTTGCATTAATAAAAATTGATTTATTAAAAAAGCTAACGATAAAAGGAGGGCTGCGCTATGAAAATATGAAAGTAAAAGTTGGGGATTTTAACACCCTGTCTACACTTAAAAGTGACGGAACTTTTACCAAGAGCATATTTGTAAAAGGTGGAAATTTGGAATATAATGCCCTTGTTGGAAATATAGGTGTACGTTATAATGTTCAGCCCTACATCAACTTATTTGGTAGCTTTTCACAGGCATATTCCATTAATGAGTTGGGAAGGATATTAAGAACGTCTACAGCCAGTACAATCGCCAGCCTGGAAACCAAGCCGATTATTGTAAACAATTATGAATTTGGAGCAACCGGACAACTTGCTAAGTGGATTAACTATGAGATTACGTCTTATGTAAGTACTTCCAAACTAGGGGCAACATTTGTGCAAAGTCCAGACAGGTCTCTTACTATACTCAGAGCACCGGAAGTTGTGTATGGGGTAGAAGGATTTCTGCACTTTACACCAGCCCGATGGATCAACTTCGGAACCAGCTACAGCTGGATGGAAGGTGTTACATCGCTGAATAACGATGGTGATTATTCTGCAAAGATTAATAATAGTAGGATCTCCGCACCCAAAGTTTTAGCCTATGTACAGGTTAGACCAATTCAGGCACTTTCTGTAGGATTAGATATGATGCATTCCTTCAAGCAGGATCGTTTCCAGCCAAACCCTAAAACGGGCCAATTTACATACGGCGAAGGTTTTGTTCCGGAATACACCATTTTTAACTTGAAATCCAGCTATGAGGTAAATAAGAACTGGAAACTGTCATTAGGCATTGAGAACCTTTTTGACAAACTTTACCAGCCAGCCGTTGCATGGTGGAATGCACGGGACAATGAATTTGTCAATTCTATGGGGATGAGAGGAACTTTTATGATTGAATATAAATTTTAATTAATCTAAATAAAAAAAAGAAGCTTATCTTTGGGCGAATTTATTTTCACTGACAGGATATGAAAAAACATCATCATAAAAAGAAGCCGGGATTCTTCAAAAAATGGTCTGGAAAGCTGCACCTTTGGTTTGGCCTTTCTATTGGCTTTCTCATATTTATTATTTCTATAACCGGAGCTTTGTATGTTTTCAAAGATGAGGTTGAAAACTATACCCGAAAAGATGTAATCTACCATAACGAACAGAATATTGAAAACAAGCAGATCCTTCCGATAAAGGTTATGGAAAAGCTGGTGGTAGAGCAGGTGAAAGAAAAATATCCCGTTCACTGGGTAAATATCCCGATAGATAAGAAACAGTCTTACATGTTCTTCTGGTATGAGCATAATCCGAAAGCCTGGAACTATTTTGATGAATTTCCGGTTTACAAGCAAGCCTATGTAAATCCCTATACAGGAAAAGTTCTAAGAGTATATGATGAGAAAAACGGGTTTTTCAATATTGTAAAGATGATCCACTGGAGCTTCCTGCTAAAACAAGAATGGGGTTCCTATGTGGTAGGTATTCCGGTGATTATTTTTATGCTTATGTTAATTACAGGAATTGTTCTTTGGTGGCCTAAAAATAAAGCGGCGAGAAAACAACGATTTTCTTTTAAATGGAAAAACATTAAAAGCTGGAAAAGGAAGAACTATGACCTTCATAATGTTCTGGGCTTCTATGCCTCTATATTTGCTTTGATCTTTTCCATTACAGGTTTGTTTTATGCATTTTTCGTTGTTCAGGCAATGATCTATGTCGTTTTCTCCGGAGGGAATACAAAATATCCGGATTTTACACATATTAAGACCAAGGCACCTGTAGAAATGAGAACAGACAGAACACTGGATAAGATTATTAATACTGTTAAGGAAAAGTACCCTGAGTCTTATGGTTTTGCATTAGACCTTGGACATGAGCATATGGATGATCATGAGCATGCCAACTTTGAAGTTTATGTAAAGCATTTATCCTATTCTTATCATAAAAACAGCAGCCTTATTTTTGATGAAAACTCTGGTGAGTTGCTTCATACACATGACCCTAAAGACAAAAACTTTGGAGAGAAGGTTGTAGGAGCTAATTATGATATCCACGTAGGAGCTATACTGGGACTGCCGACTAAGATTATCGCCTTTA
This sequence comes from Elizabethkingia bruuniana, assembly GCF_002024805.1. Classification (NCBI taxonomy): domain Bacteria; kingdom Pseudomonadati; phylum Bacteroidota; class Flavobacteriia; order Flavobacteriales; family Weeksellaceae; genus Elizabethkingia; species Elizabethkingia bruuniana. The sequence goes on along the minus strand of NZ_CP014337.1, from coordinate 3,655,125 downwards.
TTGTGAGTCTGATCTGTGCATCATTACCTGTAACCGGATTTATGATCTGGTGGGGCAGAAGGAAGAAAAAGAAAGCTTAAATTTTTTTAAAGATTATAATAATTGACGAAGCCGGAACCTAAGTTCCGGCTTCTGTATTTCAGTATAGGATCATTGTTTACTGAATGTATATGTCTTTTTTAAATCAGTTTTCTACTCGGCTATGCAGTCTGAATATAAACTATTTGTCTTCTTAAGAATTTGATACATCAAAGTTATTTAAATTTAGTCTAAATAAAATATGATTAATTTCATGTCTTAATTTAGAATAAATAAATATAATTTTGCACAAAAGAAGATTATGAAAAAAGCTGTCTTGTTTTTCTGTCTTTCAGCTTCTATGGCTGTGGGTGCTCAACAACAATCTGAGAAAGAAAAAGAGATTGAAGAAGTTGTGGTATCCGGAAATACTTTCGAGCAGAAGGTAAAGGAAGTTCCTATTCCTATAAAGGTTATAGATAAAAAACAGATTCAGCAGTCAGGAAGTGTACGATTAAGTGATATTCTTGCAGAGCAAACGGGTCTTATTATTACCCCAAACCATGGTACAAGCCTGCAAATGCAGGGGATGACCGGTGAATATACACTAATACTTATAAATGGAGAACCTTTGGTCGGAAGGACTGCGGGAACACTGGATCTTTCCAGAATTACCGTAAATAATATTAAGAGAATAGAGATTATAAAGGGACCCAGTTCCTCACTATACGGATCAGATGCTTTAGCCGGAGTGGTTAATATCATCACCGAAACAGCAACCAAAGATTCAGGAAGTTTAAGCTTGCGCTACGGGACCAATACCAACATAGATTTTGGTGGAGACATCAACATCCGAAGAGATAAATTTTCAGTAAACCTATCTGCTAATCGTTATAGTTCCGAAGGCTACAGCCTTAACTCCGGAGCAGACAGCTATGGGCAAACAGTGAATCCATTTGAAAACTTCACTTATTCCACCAATATCAATTTTACACCTAATAGTAAATGGAAGTTTGGGTTGTATGCCAGATATTATTATGACGATCAGGATGGGAAAATGCTTAGCCAGGGGCAAAAAGTTGATGGTTACTCTAAAAACAAAGACTACAACATTGCCCCACAGGCTACCTGGACACCAAATGATAAAGTGACTTCCAGATTAAGGCTTTATATGTCTGCATCGAACAACGACTCTCAGTATAAGTTTGTAGATGGAGGGCAGGTGATGGATGAAACCTACTTTAGAGAACGCTATGCTAAAGCTGAAAACTTTACAGATATCAAGTGGAGCAAAAAATGGCAGACAACTTTAGGTGCAGGTATTATTTATCAGGATATTGAAGCCAATAGATATAATGAGAGGAAATCTTCGAATCAGTTTTATGGTCTAGGGCAGATTGCTTATACGCCTATGCAGGGTTGGAATATCCAGGCCGGATTCCGTTATGATAACAACAGTGTATTCGGATCTCAGTTTAGTCCAAAGTTGGCAACAGATATACAGGTCTTTAAGTTTCTAAGTATTCAGGCTTCCGCAGGACGTGGATTTAAGGCTCCGGACTTCAGACAGCTCTATCTTAACTTCACCAATAATTTAGTAGGTTATTCTGTATTAGGAACACAGGAAGTCGGTGTAGAACTGGCCAAAATGATAGCGCAGGGAATTGTAAAGCAAGAAAATGTACTTATAGATCCTTCAAAAATTAGTGAGCTAAAACCTGAAAGTTCATGGGCCTATAATTTAGGAGCAACATTAAAACCAGCTAAAGGAGTAGTTGTCAAAGTGAATATATTCCGTAATGATATTGACAATCTTATTCAGACGGTCCCTATTGCCAGAAAAGAAAACGGGCAGAGTGTTTTCTCTTATCAGAACTTTAACAAAGTCTTTACTCAGGGAATAGAAACAGAGTTGTCTGTAAGTTTCCTGAACAATTTTACGTTTGCAGGAGGCTATCAATACCTTGAGGCAAAAGATAAAGATGTATTAGACCGTATAAAAGCCGGACAATTAGGTGGGAATAATGACAGAGGAAACTATATCATATTAGGCCCCGGAGATTACTATGGAATTCCGGGAAGAAGTAAACATACTTTTAATGCTAAGCTATTTTATGAGGACAAAAATGGCTGGTTCTTCAATGTAAGAGGAATATATAGAGGCGAATATGGCTTTGCAGACACAGACGGCAACGGAATTATCAATAATAAATCCGAAATGGCACCGGGTTATTTCTTACTCAACGCTTCGCTAGGAAAGAAGATTTTCAAAAACTATCATATCAGCATAGGTTCTGATAATATCACGAATTTCAAAAATATACAATTTAACCCAGAGTTTGCCGGAAGATTACTATGGGTGAGCTTTAAAATAACTTATTAATATATTATATATGAAAAAATTACTTTTTACTACAGCAATCGGATTACTATCACTGGCATCATGTTCCAGTAATGACAGAGGCTCTGAACCAGCACCAGTAAACCCATCAGCAACTGTTAAGACACAAGATGTGAAAGACGTTGATGGTGCTACAGTTGCAACAGATAAATTTACATTATACAGCCTTCGTGAAAATAAAGTTATTGCTTCTACAGAACAAGACACAGATAAGTGGGATATAGGTTTTAATAAAACAAAAATTATTATTAACGGCGGAACTGCAAGAAAAGGAAAGGGTGCTGCTACGATTGTAAAAGGAACTTCTTTTGATGCTATAAAAACAGCACCGGAAGATGCTGCCTTTAAAACAGACAGTGGAAATAGCGGAGATGACTTGGCAATTACAACCGGAACAGGGAAAGGATGGTATTCTTATGATCCTATAAAACATCTTATTACCCCAATCGCAGGGAACATTATTGTTATTAAAACAGGAGATGGTAAGTATGCCAAAATTCAGATAACAAATTATTATAAAGGAGCTCCGGCTACAATTTCAGATCAAGCTGCCTTAAATGATTCTGGGTATTACAACTTTAAATTTGCCTTGCAAACTGACGGAAGCAAAACTTTCAGCAAATAATAAATACACCATAAATTAAATAGTTTGTTTTTTTACTTTACTTTTGGCCAGCCGGATTCCGGTTGGCTTTTTTTGATAAAGCAATTGATAAAAACTAATAGATAATAATCTGAGAAATAACTAACTTCGTATAAGATTATGAAAAAAGTATTTTTCCTTATTCTTAGTTTACTATTAGTTTCCTGTCAGGGGCAGGAGAAGAGGAAGAGCACGGTTAAGCAAAATAAAATGGAAAATAAATTAGCGTATGCAACCATTGGAGGTGGTTGTTTTTGGTGTGTTGAATCATGCTTTAATATGTTAAAAGGGGTAGACTCTGTTATTTCAGGTTATTCCGGCGGGCATAAAGCGAATCCTACCTATGAAGAAGTTTGTACCGGAGATACAGGTCATGCTGAGGTTGTACAGATAGCCTATGATCCTGCGGTAATCAGTTACAAGCAACTGATGGAAGTATTCTTATTTCTTCATGATCCTACACAGCTAAACAGACAAGGGAATGATATAGGGACACAGTACAGATCTGTTGTATTCTATAACAGTGAAGAGCAGAAAAAAGAAGCAGAAGAGGCTTTAAAAGAATCTGAGGCTAAACAACAATGGAGTGGTAAATATGTGACACAGGTTGTTACGTTTGAAAAATTCTGGCCGGCAGAAGCATACCATCAGGGATATTACAAAGAGAACCCAAATCAGCCTTACTGTAGCGCTGTTGTAGGTCCTAAAATTCAGAAGTTCAAAAAATACTTTGGAGAAAAGGGTTGGTTGAAATCCGAAGAAAACTAAGTATTTATTAATCATAAAAACAGTAAGAAGCAAAATGCTTCTTACTGTTTTTTATGTCTATTGAGAGATTAAAATCTTCCCTTTTTTAGATGTAAAACTATAAAGAATGCTTTCTTAGCATTTCAGTATGAGGAATGTTATCTTCAAGATAGCTTTCTCCCACAGGTTCGAAGCCAAGGCTTCCATAGAATTTTAATAGATAATTTTGTGCACTGATTCTGATATCAGGATTGGCATATCTGTTTTTAATAGTTTCCAGAGTCAGGTTTAGCAACGGTCTCCCTAGCTTGTGATTACGATATTCCGGATGAGTAACAACTCTGCCGATACTGCTTTCAGGATACTTTATTCCCTGATCAAACATTCTGCAATAAGCAACAACTTTACCACCCATTTCTGCCCACAAATGCAATGCCTTCTGATCTGCGTTATCTACATCCTGATACGGGCAATTTTGCTCTACAACAAAAACTTCTGCTCTCAGCAGAAGGATTTGATATAGTTCGGTTGTTGTAAGCTCTTCAAAAGCCTTTACTTTCCAGACAGGAGTTTCCATTAAAACTTTACCTTATTTTTTTCTAAAATAATATTAGTTTCCCCAATGAAATCAAGAATAGCATCTCCACCTTCTTTTTTCTCAGCAGAAGTGATATAAGATTGTGGCAGCTCTTCCCAGAATTGTAAAAGCTCATCGTGATATGCTTTTACATGGTTTTCAATAGCTTTGGGCTTTAGCTTGTCCGCCTTAGTAAATATGATAGAAAACGGAATTCCGGATTCACCACACCACTGCATAAATTCGATATCAATTTTCTGAGGAGCATGACGAATGTCTACCAATACAAATAGATTCACCAGATTATTACGGTTTAGGATATAATTGGTGATTAGTTTTTCAAAACTTTTACGAAGAGTCTTCGATACTTTTGCATATCCATAACCCGGTAAATCGGTAAGATACCAGGTCTCATTTACAAGAAAATGATTAATAAGCTGTGTTTTTCCGGGAGTCTGTGAGGTTTTTGCAAGGTCCTTTCTGTCCATCATCGCATTGATGAGAGAAGATTTTCCCACATTGGATCTTCCGATAAATGCGTATTCCGGAAGATTAGCTTCAGGGCACTCCTGCCATTTGCTGCTACTTTTTACAAAGTCAACTGATTTTATCAGCATTTATATTTTGTCTTTTAACCAGTTATACAATATATCACTAAACTCTTTTGGCTTTTCCATCATGGCAGCGTGGCCGCATTCATCGATCCAGAAAAGATCAGAGTTTGGTATTTCTTTATGCATTTCTTCTGCTACCTCAGGTGGAGTAACATTGTCCTGCTTGCCCCAGATAATACATGTTGGACATTTAATATCCGGAAGGTCATTCTGCATATTGTGTTTGATGGCACTTCTGGCAAGCATAACTGTTTTTATACCTTTCATTCTGTCATTCACCACTGCAAAAACTTCGTCCACAAGTTCATCTGTTGCCACTTCAGGGTTGAAGAAAACTTCTTCTGTTTTTCTTTTGATATAAGTTTTATCGCTTTTTCTTGGAAAAGAATCACCGAAAGTACGCTCATATAATCCTGAACTCCCAGTAAGAACAAGGTGTTTAACAAGATCTGGTCTCGCTAGTGCTGTTATAAGTCCTACATGTCCGCCCATAGAATTCCCCACAAGAGTTACCGGGGCTTTAATATGTTCTTCTATAAAACGGATTACATATTTAGATATACTTGTAAGATTAGTATTTAAAACAGGCAAATCATAAATAGGAAGTTGTGGTACGAATACTTTAAATCCTTTTTCCGAGAAGTATGCTGACATTTCATCGAAATTGCTCAAACCACCCATTAATCCGTGCAATAGCACCATAGGATGTCCTTCTCCTGCTTCCATATAGGTGAATTTCTTCTCTTTTTTTGTTTTAAAAATCATAATTATATGTTGCCTAAACCCTGCAAAAATACGAAAAAATCAAGTCTTGATTAGAGGTAAAGTTGATTAATATGTCAGAAATTACAAAATTTTAATATCAATCAGATCTCTTTTTATGAAAAAAAATAAAAATATATGATAAACTGTTATAAACCAAAATATTAGAAAACACAGGAGATTCGTTAAAATTTTGAAAATCAAAAGTTATCCACATTAAACAAAATAGTGGTATGAAGTGGTAAAAAGTGGAAATATTTGTATAAATTTGTCCCAAATGAATAATTTCATCGGGACATATGAGTGTAAAATTGACGATAAAGGCCGCTTGAAAGTACCTGCGTCGCTGGTGAAGCAAATGGAGAATTTTGCTGACCAGCCGTTTGTTGTTAAGCGATCTGTTTTTCAGTCATGTCTTGAAGTGTATCCGATGAGTGGTTGGGAAAAATTAATGGTCAAAATTAATAGCCTTAACCGATTTGTAAAGAAAAACGCAGATTTTATCAGAATGTTTACGGCTGGTGTAAAAACAGTGGAGGTGGATAATGCAGGCAGATTGCAGATTTCTAAAGACTTGGTACAATACTCAGGTCTGAAGAAAGATGTTGTGGTTACGAGTGCCGGAGAGCTTTTCGAGATTTGGGACAAAGAGACGTATGAGCAGGTAATTTCAACAAATGATGTTGATTTTGCTGCATTAGCGGAAGAAGTAATGGGATCAATAAATCCAGAAGATGTATCATAACCCAGTATTATTAGATGAAAGTGTCAGTGGCCTTATTACTAATCCGGACGGAATCTATGTAGATTGCACTTTTGGAGGAGGAGGTCATTCACGGGAGATTCTTTCCAGACTCTCCGACAAAGGACGTTTGTTTTCCTTTGATCAGGATCTGGATGCTCTTGAGAATAAAATAAATGATGAAAGATTTACGCTGGTAAATCAAAATTTTCGTTTCCTCGAAAATAGTTTGTTAATGTATGGTGTAAGCCAGGTTGACGGTGTTTTGGCGGATCTTGGTGTTTCTTCTCATCAGTTCGATGAGGCAGATAGAGGATTCTCTATAAGAACAGACGGGCCTTTGGACATGAGAATGAATACCATGCAGGGACTGGACGCCAAGAAAGTGGTGAACGAATATGAAGAGGAACAGTTGGCAGATATTTTTTACCTCTACGGAGAATTACGTGATGCCAGAAAGCTTGCAAGAGAACTGGTAGCGGCTCGTAAAAAAGGAGAGATTAAAACAACAGAAGATCTGAAGAAAGTCTTCTTTTATATCCCGACACACAAGAGCAATAAATTTTTTGCTCAGATTTTTCAGGCTATAAGAATAGAGGTGAATCAGGAACTAGAGGTGCTGAAAGAAATGTTGGAGCAATCTTACAGAGTTTTAAAGCCTGAAGGCAGGCTTTCGGTAATATCTTATCATTCACTGGAAGACAGACTTGTAAAACGTTTTCTGAAAAACGGAATGTTTGAAGGGGAGCCTGAAAGAGATATTTACGGGAATTATAAAAAATCTTTCGAACTACTGAAGAATAAAGCAATTGTTCCGACAGAAGAGGAGATTGAAGAAAACTCTCGTGCGAGAAGCGCAAAACTGAGAATAGGAGCTAAGGTTTAAGGTAAAAAACACAATATTAATGGCTAAAAAAGCTTCAACGCCTAAGCAAAGGAAACGATTAACCTTCATAGATGTTGTGAAGGGGAATTTCCTTAATAGGGATGAAGTAAAAGAACATTATAAATATTTTACACTGATTTTTATACTGATGATGGTAATGATTTATTCTAACCACTTGGTAAACCAAAAAATAGAAATTGTTAACGGGCTTAAAGAACAAAGTGAAGAATACAAATCCAGAAATGCTTATGCGCAGAGCAGACTGATCCATATCAAAATGGAATCAGAGCTTAGCAAAGAAATGGGAAAGGATTCATTAATGACGTTGGAGAGTCATCCGACTAAACTTTTAATAAAAATGGATTCAATTGATGGTAAGAAAAGGAAGTGAATACAATGAAAAAAGAAGCAAGATGCTTTTTTGGGGATATGCCTTTGTTGGTGTAGCCCTATTGACTTTTGTTGTATTTGTTGCCCGGATTATCATTCTTCAGAATACAAATGTTGAAGAGTATAAAGACAACATTATTAATAAGAATTACCGGGAAGCAACATTAAAGGCGGCCCGGGGAAATCTTTTTGCCTCGGATGGTTCTATTCTGGCGACAACAGTAATGCGCTATGATATTTATCTTGACTTCAAAACTATGCGGGATACCATTTATAAAAATAACGCAGGTAAATTGTCGGATTCTTTGGGCGCCATGTTTGGTAAGCCCGCTTCTTATTTTAGGCAAAGACTGGATCAACAGAAAAAATCCGAAAATCAGTATTATCCTTTGGTAAAGGGACTTGATTTCGATCAGTATGACAGAATTCGCAAGTTTCCGATCTTTAACAGAGGAAAAAACAAAGGTGGATTTATTGTAGATCGCGAATACCGTAGAGAGATTGCTACAGCTCAGATTGGATCCGGGACTATAGGAATGGATCGCGACGGAGCAAAATCAGGATTTGAAGGTGCTTTTAGTAAATTCCTTACTGGTACAGACGGAACCCGTTTAGAACAAAGAATTAATTCCACCCAATGGAAGCCAATTGACTTCTGGAAGGTAAAAGAACCTGTAAACGGAATGGATGTTTATACAACATTAGATCTTCGTGTACAGGATATTGCGCACTCGGCATTGGAAAAACAATTGGTAGAATTTGATGCGGATCATGGCAGCGTTATTGTAATGGAGACCGAAACAGGTAAGGTGAGAGCTATGGTAAACCTTCGCAGAACGGAACCTGGTATATATGTAGACGCCTATAACTATGCAATAAAAGATGCTACAGAGCCGGGATCTATTTGGAAAACGGTAACATTGCTGGCTGCAATGGATGATGGATTTGTAGATGAGAATACAAAAATAAATATCGGAGGTATAGAGTGGACTTATGCCGGGCAAAGGATTACAGATAGCCATTCCGGTGGTGTTTATGACATCAGTGATATTATGGCGCAGTCTAGTAATATCGGAGCGGCAAAAGTGATCACCTCTCATTATGCAGATAATCCTCAGATTTTATTTGATCACCTTAAAAAATGGAAGCTGTATGAAAAAATGAATATCGAGCTTCCTGGTGTGACAAGACCTCGTGTTCTTACACCTGCTAATAAAAGATGGTCAAAAGGAGCTTTGGCTTCTATTGCCTTCGGATATGGTGTTAATGTAAACCAGTTACAACTTACAACTTTCTATAATGGTGTTGCCAATAAAGGAAAGATGGTAAAGCCTTTATTCATCGATAAGATCATGAAAGAAGGGAAAGTTGTTTATGAGGCTAAACCAGAAGTAATGGTTCAGAAAATGGCTTCTGATAAGGCGATAGAAATGATGACACATTCTTTGACAAAGGCTGTGGAAAAAGGTACTGCAAAAAGTATCTATACACCGAACCTAAAGATTGCCGGAAAAACAGGAACCGCTCGTTTTGAATACTGGAAGCCGGGACCAATGAAGTATATAGCATCATTTGCCGGATATTTCCCTGCGGATAATCCTAAATATACATGTATTGTGGTGGTTAATCAGCCGGACAACTCAAAGGGCTTTTATGGGGCCAGAGTGGCAGCCCCTGCTTTTAAAGAGATCGCAGGAAAAATATTCCTTAAAACACCACTAAATGTGAACAAGGAAATGTTGGTGAACAAGAAAGTGGACATGAGCAGAATGATTGAACCAACACGGAAAGTAAGTGTAGATAGTAACAAGATGCCAAATTTAGTAGGGTTGATGGGACGGAATGTAATCCCGCAGTTGGAAAATTTAGGTTATCGTGTTGAGTATAAAGGTGCAGGGAAAGTATTAGAACAATTTCCGGCAGAAGGAACAAAGATTAACGGGAATCAGAAAATTTATTTAAGTCTTCAGAATTAATGTTATTAGAAAAAGTATTACATAGAATATCCGTTTTAAATTCTCAGGGAGAACTTTCCCGTGAGGTTTCAAAGATTGTTTTCGACTCAAGAAAAACAATAGATAGTGCTATGTATGTAGCAATGAAGGGGGTAGTAGCAGATGGACATCAGTTTATAAACGCTGCAATAGAGAAAGGAGCTAACGTTATTGTTTGTGAAGAAATTCCTTCTGATAAGAAAGAAAATGTAACCTATATTCAGGTTAAAGATACAGCTGTTGCTTTAGGTCATCTGGCAAGCAATTTTTATGGTAATCCATCGGAGAAATTAAACCTTATTGGGGTTACCGGAACCAATGGAAAAACTTCTGTAACAACATTATTATTCGATGTGTTTACTCAGTTAGGGCATAAATGTGCGCTGATATCTACTGTTGAGAACCGTATTGGAGAAAAAATTATCCCGTCGACTCATACAACACCAGACGTGATAACGCTGAACGAACTTCTATCAGAAGCTGTATATGAAGATTGTGAATATGCTTTTATGGAAGTAAGTTCACATGGTATTCACCAGCACAGAACAGAAGGACTGCATTTTAAAATTGCAGGATTTACTAATATTAGTCATGATCATTTAGACTACCATAAGACTTTTCTGGAGTATCTGAATGTTAAGAAATCATATTTCGATAACCTTCCGGATACTGCGATTGCTATTACCAACATAGACGATAAGAACGGAATGGTAATGCTGCAGAATACCAAAGCAAAGAAGAAAACTTATGCTTTGAAAACGCTTGCAGATTACCACGGTAAAATTCTTGAATCCGACTTTAACGGTATGCTGCTAAACTTCAATGGTAAAGAATTCTGGACAAGCCTTACAGGAAGGTTTAATGTATATAACCTTTTATTGGTATTCGGAATTGCTGTTGAATTGGGTATTGAAGAGGGAGAAATACTAAGAGCTGTAAGTCTGCTGAAAAGAGTAAAAGGGCGCTTTGAAACCCTGAAATCCAGAACAGGAATCTTCTTTGTTGTAGATTATGCACATACTCCGGATGCGCTTGAAAATGTTTTGAATACCATCAATGATATCAGAACCAAAAATGAAAGACTGATTTGTGTTTTTGGTTGCGGTGGAGACAGAGACCATTCCAAAAGACCCGAAATGGGTGATATAGCATCGAAAAATGCAACACTGGCTATTATCACATCAGATAATCCGAGAACAGAAGATCCGTTAGCTATTATCAAAGAAATAGAAGCCGGAGTTCAGCCACAGAACTACAGCAAATATCTTTCGGTTCCGGACAGAAAAGAAGCGATTAAAATGTCTATAAAATTTGCTGAAGGCGGAGATATTGTGCTGGTAGCAGGAAAAGGACATGAAGATTATCAGGAGATTAATGGTGTAAAACATCATTTTGACGATAAAGAGACGATACAGGAATTACTAACCATAATGGGAAAATAAATTATAAGAGATCATTGATTAATAATAACTGATAAAATATAGAGCAATGGAAGAAAATTACAATCAGATTTTTGTTCAAAAGACTAAAGCTTTAGCGGTCAGATTAATCAATGAGTTGTCAGAAATACCATATTCAGATAAAGTCTCAGTTATACGAAAACAGATATTTAGATCATCAACATCTGTCGCATCAAATTATAGAGCAATGTGCAGAGCAAGATCAAAAAAAGAAAGATATGCTAAAATATGTATTGTTGTAGAGGAAGCAGATGAAACATTATTTTGGTTGGAAATAATAGAAGAAATCAAGATGTTGCCTAAAGAAATATTAACGGATCTAATGGGTAGATGTTTAGAAGTTTTGAAAGCAACATCAAGTTATAAAAAGAAACTTAATTTAGGTAGTTGATCAATTATCAATAACCAATTATCAATAATAAGAAAGAATGTTATACTATCTATACGAATACTTAACCGCACACGGAATCCACATTCCAGGTATGAATTTGCTGAAGTATATTTCCTTCAGAGCAGGGTTGTCTATTTTAATGTCCCTGGCGATAGCTATGATCTACGGAAAAAGAATCATCAACTTTTTACGCAGAAAGCAAATGGGGGAATTGGTAAGGGATTTAGGTCTGGAGGGACAGAAGCAAAAAGAAGGGACTCCTACAATGGGGGGGCTCATTATAATTCTGGCCACCATTGTTCCTGTATTATTATTTACACGTGTATGGAATGTGTACATCGTTTTGCTTATTGTTTCTATGGTTTGGATGGGAGCAATTGGTTTCCTGGATGACTATTTGAAAAAAGTAAAGAAAAATAAAGATGGACTTCGAGGTATTTTCAAAGTAATCGGACAGGTAGGACTTGGCCTTATTGTAGGTGTTACCATGTATTTCCACTCAGATATTACTGTTCAGCGTAAATACGCCAATGCAACACCGGAGACTAGACAAAATATTGAAAAAAACTTTGCACCGCCAGAAAAGGCAGTTGTATCTACAGTGCCATTTGCGAAAAACAATGAGTTTGATTACAGCAAAATTTTATTCTGGATGGACGATGCTCAGGCACAGGAATGGGCATGGGTTATTTTCATTCCGGTGGTTATCTTTATTGTAACAGCTGTATCTAACGGAGCCAATATTACTGATGGTATAGACGGGCTTGCAGCAGGTACCAGTGCTATAATATTGTCTACACTGGCATTCTTTGCCTATTTGTCGGGGAATATTGTTTTCGCGGATTATCTCAATATTATGTTCCTTCCAAATATGGGTGAAACAACCATATTTGCGATTGCAATGGTAGGAGCTGTTATTGGTTTCTACTGGTATAATACATATCCGGCTCAGGTTTTTATGGGTGACACGGGAAGCCTTATGTTAGGTGGTGTAATCGCGGTACTGGCTATTATCCTTAGAAAAGAATTATTAATCCCTGTGCTTTGCGGAGTGTTCTTAATAGAACTTGTATCTGTAATGCTTCAGGTGGCTTATTTTAAATATACGAAGAAGAAATTTGGAGAAGGAAAAAGAATTTTTCTGATGTCTCCATTACATCACCATTATCAGAAAAAATCTTATCACGAATCTAAAATCGTGAACAGATTTATGATTATAGGAATTATGCTGGCGGTTATTTGTCTAATTACACTAAAAGTAAGATAAAATGGAAAAGCATGCAGAGATCCAGAGCGGAAGGATGAAAATTGTTATCCTGGGTGGCGGTGAAAGCGGCGTTGGTGCTGCCTTTCTGGCTAAGAAAAAGGGTCTGGATGTTTTTTTATCAGATCAAGGATCTATAAGAGATAATTATAAGAAAATACTTCTCGATAATGCAATAGATTTCGAGGAAGGAAGCCATGATGAAGATCGGATATTACAGGCAGACTGGATTATTAAAAGTCCGGGAATACCGAAGAAAGCCGAAATCGTAGGTAAAATTCATCAGAAAGGTATTAGGCTTTCCTCAGAGTTGGAGTTTGCTTATCACTTTACCGATGCTAAAATAATTGCAGTTACCGGAAGTAATGGTAAAACTACTACTACGTCACTAATCTATCATATCCTGAAAAACGACGGATATAATGTAGGATTAGGTGGAAATATTGGAAAAAGCTTTGCTTATCAGGTAGCAACTGAGGATTTTGACTATTATGTACTTGAAGTAAGTAGCTTCCAGCTAGATGATATTCAGAATTTCAGGCCATATATTAGTTTGCTTCTGAATCTGTCTCAGGATCATTTAGACCAATACAACTACAATTATGAAGAATACGCTTTAGCAAAATTCAGAATTGCAGAAAATCAGGAAAATGATAATTATTTCATCTATAATAAAGATGATGAAATGAGCCAGAAAATTCTGCAGTCTCTGGAGATTAATGCGACAATGATTCCCTTCTCTATGAAAGAGAAGCTAAGTGAAGGTGGTTATTCAGTTGATAATGAATTAGTCATTAAACTTCAGGACGACTTCAGAATGAAAATTTCTGATCTTTCACTTGTAGGAAATCATAATGTTGCCAATAGTTTAGCGGCAAGTATAGCAGGTAAACTGTTAAATATTAGTAATGAAAGTATCCGCAATAGTCTGATGACATTTCAGGCTGTTCCACACAGATTGGAGCAGGTTGCTGTTATTAATGATGTGAAATACATCAATGACAGTAAGGCAACCAATGTAAATGCTGCATATTATGCACTGGAAAGTGTGAAATATCCTGCAATATGGATTGTTGGCGGAATAGATAAAGGAAATGATTATACAGAAATTGAAGATCTGGTAAAGAAGAAAGTTCGTGCCATCGTATGTCTGGGACTGGATAATGAAAAGATCATTCAGTTCTTCAGAAATAAAAAAGATTTGATTTTTGAAACCTCTAGCATGGAAGAATGTGTAAAGCTTTGTAAAAGCATTGCTGAACCGGGCGATACTGTATTACTGGCACCATGTTGTTCAAGCTTCGATTTATTCAAAAGCTACGAAGATCGTGGAGATCAATTCAAAAAGTATGTATTAGAAGGAGAAGAAGTAAAAGAAGATTAAGCAAACGTAAAATGGAAAATAATAACGATAACAAATTTGAATTTCTGAAGGGAGATAAAGTCCTTTGGATGGTTATCATTTTGATTTCCATTTTTTCCATATTTCCTGTGTATTCAGCCAGTTCTAACTTGGAATATATTGTGAATAATGGTACTACAACCGGTCACGTAATCAAGCATATTTTCTTTGTACTTCTGGGATTAGGAATTATGCGTCTTGTAGGGGTTGTTAAGTATGAATATATCGGAAAGCTGAGTAGTATTTTACTCGGAATTACCGTTTTTCTATTGTTACTAACCACATTTACGGGGCAGAAAATCGATGGAGCCAGTGCATCTCGTTGGTTAAAGATACCTGGTACGCCAATATCTTTCCAGCCGTCTACATTTGCTTATTTAATGCTAATCATATACATCTGCAGATATCTGACAAAAAAGATCACTAGGGAAAGGTTGCCAATAGAGAATATTATTTACCTGTTCGGACCTACACTATTGGTGTTTGGTCTTGTAGCAAAGGATAATGGTTCCACAGCATTAATGATCATGTTTGTGTCTTTAATCGTTATGGCACTGGGCAGGCTTCCGTTGAAGTATATTGTAGGCTTCTCCGGGGCACTGGGAATATTTGCAGGAATCTTCCTTGTGGTTGCTCTCAATACTAATCTTATTGGCGGAAACCGTGTACATACATGGAAGAGTCGTATTGAGGCATTTAGCAAGAAAAAAGATGAAGCTTTAACCGAAGAGGATAAAGCAAAAAACTATCAGGTAATGCAGGCGAAAGCTGCGATAGTACATGGGGGTGCTATAGGAATGGGGCCCGGTAAAAGTGCATTAAAACAAACTTTGCCACAGTCTGTATCCGATTTTATTTTTGCAATTATTGTAGAAGAGTATGGCGCTATTGGAGCAGCAATACTTATCACATTATATTTCATTATGATTGTAAGGATTGTAATGATCGCCAGTAAGATTCCAATGTTCTTTGGTTCTTTGCTGGTATTGGCATTAGGAATTATGATTTTTGTACAGCTATCCGTAAATATAGCGGTGGCAGTAAATCTTATTCCGGTTACAGGGCAGCCATTGCCACTGATTAGCTACGGAGGTACATCCATGTTGGTGACCTATCTGCAGTTAGGAATTATATTAAGTGTAAGCTCAAGAATTCTGACTAATGAAGAAGAAGGAATGGGTAAAAAACAAACAGTAGAAGAAATAAATGACATCGCCTAGAGTATTATTAAGCGGAGGAGGAACCGGAGGACATATTTTTCCGGCGGTTTCTATTGCTCAGGAAATTCAAAAAAGATTTCCGGATGCAGAGTTCATGTTTATCGGAGCTTTGGGAAAGATGGAAATGGAAAAAGTTCCACAGGCCGGATTTAAAATTGAAGGACTGGATATTGCAGGTTTCGACAGAGGCAATATTTTATCAAACTTTAAACTGCCATTCAGGTTACTGAGTAGCATTTCTAAAGCAAAGAAAATTATCAGAAACTTCAAACCCGATTTTGCTATCGGAACCGGAGGTTTTGCAAGTGGGCCCGCTTTATGGGCAGCCTCTCAGTTAGGAGTTCCTACATTTATTCAGGAGCAAAACTCTTTTCCTGGAGTTACTAATAAAATTCTGTCGAAAAAGGCTAAAGCAGTATTTACCGCTTACCCTGGAATGGAAAGTTTCTTTCCAAATACAGAAGTGAAATTTCTTGGAAATCCAATACGTCAGAATATTATAGATGATAAACTGGCTCCGGAGGCGGCAAAAGAAAAATTAGGATTACAGAATAAATTAACCATTCTTTCTGTAGGAGGAAGTCAAGGGTCCAGAACATTGAATAACGGATGGAAAGATAATCTGGATAAGCTGACTGAAAAAGGCTATCAGTTGATATGGCAGACAGGAAAGCTTGATTATGAAGCTCTAAATAAAAATCAGGAAATTCAAAATCTGAGCAGTGCTGAAGGTCAGATTTCACTGAATGAATTTATTAAAGATATGGGAACAGCTTATTCTGCAGCAGATGTTATTGTTTCCCGTGCAGGGGCAATTGCTATTTCTGAGCTTGCAGTAGCAGTGAAGCCCATCTTACTGATCCCGTTACCAACTGCAGCAGAAGATCATCAGACCAAAAATGCACAAAGTCTGGTTGATCAAAAAGCAGCCTTTATGGTTAAGGATATAGAAATGAAAGATAAATTCTGGAATACACTGGAGCAGATTTGTGAAAATGAAGCTCTGAGAAAAGAAATGATGGTAAATCTGGAGAAATTTGGAAAGCCAGAAGCTACAAAGCAAATTGTAGACGAAATATTGAATAAAACAGGATTTAACCACAATAAAAATTAAAAAAAGCAAGAAGTCAGATGGCTGATGTTAATACATACGAAAACTATTATTTTATAGGAATTGGAGGAATTGGAGTGAGTACGCTGGCGCGTTACTTCCATTCTGTAGGTAAAAAGGTGGCGGGTTATGATAAAACGCATACAAAACTTACGAATGCCCTTCAGACGGAAGGAATAACAATAAATTTCGATGATGTATTAACTAATGTAGAAGAGAACCTGACTCCTGAAAATACATTAATTGTTTTTACACCAGCAATTAAGAATCTTAAGATTTTAGACTACTTTACAGAGAAGGGGTTTATCATAATGAAAAGAGCTAAAGTTTTGGGAATTCTTACTGAAACTACAGAATGTGTAGCCGTAGCCGGGACACATGGGAAAACTACAACTTCTACACTGATAGCACACTTATGTAAAGTTGCGAATCTTCCTTTCTCGGGTTTTTTAGGAGGTATTGCAGAAAATTATGGGTCTAATTTCATTTTCAATGGTACAGATATATCCGTTGTAGAAGCAGATGAATATGATCGTTCTTTTATGAACCTTCGTCCAAAATGGGCAGTTGTAACCTCAATGGATGCGGATCATTTAGATATTTATGGTGATAAAAATACAATAGAAGAATCATTCAGAGATTTTGCAGGGCTGGTTCCTGAAGATCAGCAGTTATTTGTCCGTAAAGGACTTGACATTGGCAGAGAATCAGTATCCTATGCTGTAAATGAAGAAGCAGACTATTATTCCGATCATATTCGTATGGAAGGAGGAACGCTTAGATTTGATTTTCATGCCGGTGATGAAACTATTGAGGATTTTGAATGGCATTTACCAGGAATTCATAATGTAGAAAACGCGACTGTAGCAATAGCAATAGTACACCAGTTGGGAGCAAGCTATGAAGATCTTAAAAAAGGAATTAAATCTTTCAAAGGGATTAAAAGAAGATATACCAAGCATTTCTTTGAGAATGGGAAAATATATATAGATGACTATGCCCATCACCCAACTGAGCTAAATGCTGTAATTGGTTCCATAAAAACCTTTTATCCCGATAAAAAGCTGTTAATAGTCTTTCAACCGCATTTATTTACCAGAACAAGAGATTTTGTAGATGGTTTTGCTGAAAGTCTGAGTAAAGGAGAAGAGTTGATCTTATTAGATATATATCCAGCTCGTGAATTACCAATAGAAGGGGTGACTTCTGATTGGTTATTGGAAAAAGTAAAAAGTGAAAAGAAAGAAATAAGCAGCCTTCAGGATGCATTTGAAAAAATTAAAAATAAAGAATTTGATATTCTCCTTACAGTCGGAGCAGGAAATATAGATACTTTGTACGATCCGATTATGGAATGGATGGGAAAAGAAAAAGAATAGGAGCAGAGCGTTTCAAAAGAATATGAAAAATAAATACAGAATATTAAAAATCTTCGTAGTAATAGTGCTTTTGGCATTTTTACTCAATTTTTCATTGAAACGATTCAGTACCAAAGAACAGAAACTAAAAATAGACTTAACACAGGAAACGCCTGTATATTTTATAGATGAAGCAACAGTAAAAAGTATTGTAAAGAAAAGTAACCCCTCAGGAAAAGTAGGAACTTTAGATATACCCGCACTAGAAAAAAAATTGAATGCCCTTAAAGCAGTAGATAGTGCAAATGTGTATCTTAACCTGAACGGAGTGTTAAATGTAGATGTAAAGCAAAGAGTGCCGTTTATGAGAATAAACAATGGTGCGAAGCAATATTATGTTGATAGCAATGGCGAAGAATTTCCTCTTTCAGATAAATTCTCATACCCGTGTATGTTGGTTTCAGGGGATATTCCGAAAGAAGATTATAAAGGACTATCAGAGCTTATTGCTAAAATAGGAAAAGATGATTTCAACAAAAGATATTTTGTAGGAATAAATAAAGAAGGCGGAAATTATGAGTTGCTTACTGATGAAGGAAACTTCAAGGTGCAATTAGGGGATCTGGAAAATGTAGACTTTAAACTAAAAGGATTTAAAACTTTTGCTGAAAAGTATCTTATCTATCAGGATCCAATGAAGTACAGACAAGTGTCGGTAAAGTATAATAACCAGATTGTAACAACATTACGAAAAGGTTTTAAATCTGATGCTGACAGTCTGTTAACTCAGAAATTACCAAATAATATTATTGCAAGACCAGTATTGGTCTCGGATAGAAAAGCCCCGGAAAAGAAGAAAGCTCCTCCCGAGAAAAAGCCCGAGCACAAAAAGGAAAAGGGCAAAAAGACACAAGCTAAAGATAAAAAGAAAGAAAAAAAATAATAAATCAAACTGAATAATTAGAGATAGGATGGAAACAAACGAATTTGCAGTAGGGCTCGACATTGGGACTACCAAGATTGTAGCCATTGTGGGCAGAAAAAATGCCCATGGAAAAATAGAAATAATGGGCGTAGGACGAAGTAAAAGTCTTGGCGTTCATAAGGGCATTGTTAACAATATTTCACAAACTATAAGCTCTATTCAGGCAGCTGTTTCCGAAGCTGAGAAAAGTGCGGGAGTGAAAATAAAGAATGTTACAGTAGGTATTGCCGGTAAGCACATCCGAAGCTTACAACATTCCGATTATATAATGCGAGAGCATCCGGATAGATATATTACTGAAGACGATATAGAACAACTTAAAAATCAGGTGAAAAAGCTGGTAATGCTTCCTGGTGAAGAGATTATTCACGTATTGCCTCAGGAGTACAAAGTAGATTCTGAAGGAGAGATTCAGGAACCTATAGGAATGCACGGAAAGAGGCTGGAAGCTAACTTCCATGTTGTTGTTGGACAGATGGGATCTATCCGTAATATTGCACGTTGTGTAAAAGAAGCCGGATTAGATATGGAAGCTCTTACACTAGAGCCATTAGCATCTTCCGAAGCAGTTCTTACAAAAGAAGAAAAAGAAGCAGGTGTTGCGATCGTAGATATCGGAGGTGGTACTACAGATGTAGCAATATTTAAAGATAATATTATCCGTCATACATGCGTTATTCCTTATGGCGGAGGAATTATTACAGATGATATTAAAGAAGGATGTTCTATCATCGAGAACCATGCAGAAAAACTAAAAGTAAAATTTGGTTCTGCTGTTCCCGAGTTAGAAAAAGATTCAACTTTTGTTACCATTCCTGGACTTCACGGAAGGCCAGACAAAGAAATCTCTTTAAAAACTTTGGCGCAAATTATCAATGCGAGAGTAGAAGAGATTCTGGAAATGGTAAATAATGAACTAAAAGGCTATGGTGCATACGAGCAAAAGAAAAAACTTATTGCGGGTATTGTACTTACAGGAGGCGGATCTAATCTTAGACACCTTCGTCAGCTTTCCAATTATATAACCGGATTTGATGCCAGAATCGGTTATGCAAATGAATATGTAGCGAATGATAAGAACCAGTTTTTAAAAGGTCCTGAATTTGCTACTTCTATCGGACTTCTGATGGAAAGCTTAAAAATCAGAGATAAGAGAGCTTTTGAGGAACCTGAGATTGTTGAACAGGTAACCGAAACAGTTACTGACAAGAAAGAAACAGTAACCGAAAATACGACAGAAGTTGTAGCACAAACTCCGGTAGCAGAAGCAAACAAGAGTAAAATGAAACCTACTCTGGGACAGTCTATTATGGAGAAAGTTCGAAAATTTTTCGAAGAAGTTGAATAATTTTTTTTAAATATCATTAAAGTTTGCTAAATTTTGCAGACCGTTATATAAACGAAACAAAGAATGGAAAATATAAGTGTACAAGGATTTCAGTTTGATTTGCCAAAAGGAAATTCATCAATTATAAAAGTTATCGGTGTTGGAGGAGGTGGTAACAACGCACTGAAGCACATGTACGAGAGAGGGATTCATGGAGTAGATTTCGTCATTTGTAATACCGATGCACAGACATTAGACAATAACCCTGTTGCCAACAAAGTACAGTTGGGTATAACCATGACTGAAGGTCTTGGTGCCGGAGCAGATCCTGAGGTTGGAGAAAAGGCAGCTATTGAAAGTATCGACGATATCAAAGCCTCTATGGGACAAAATACCAAAATGGTATTTATCACTGCCGGGATGGGTGGTGGTACTGGTACGGGTGCAGCCCCAGTAATTGCTAAAGTAGCAAAAGAAATGGGCATCCTTACCGTAGGTATTGTAACTATTCCGTTTAGCTTCGAAGGGAAAAGAAGATTAGAACAGGCAGAACTTGGTCTTGAAAAGCTTCGCAATAATGTTGATTCATTAATTGTTATTAATAACGATAAGCTTCGTCAACAATTTGGTAACCTTGGTTTCAAATCAGGTTTCTCAAAAGCCGATGAGGTTTTAACTAATGCTGCAAAAGGAATGGCCGAGGTTATTACCGGTTATTTCGATGTAAACATTGACTTCCGTGATGCTAAATCTGTACTTCAGAATAGTGGTACAGCATTAATGTCTAACGGTATTGCTTCTGGTGAGAACAAAGCAGAAGATGCGGTTAAGAAGGCATTAGATTCTCCATTATTGAATGATAATAAAATTACAGGAGCAAAGAATGTTTTGCTGTTGATCAGAAGTGGAAACGAAGAAGTTACCATGGACGAAATCGGTATTATTATGGACCACATCCAGAAGGAAGCGGGTCATACAGCGGATATCATTTTCGGAGTTGGTTCTGATGAAGAATTAGGAGATTCTGTAAGCGTACTTGTTATTGCTACAGGATTTGCAAAAGAACACCAAAAATATTCAGGACCTACAGAGAAAATTGTACACAGCCTTTCCGAAGATAAATCTGCACCTCAGATAAAAAGAGAATCTCCATTCAAAACTTCCGAAGAGCAAGTTGTTACTTCCGGAAAAGATTTATTTCGTTTAGATGATGAAGATGATGCTCCAAGACCTGAATTTCCGGTTAACTCTGTAGAAAGAAGTGCAGACAGAGCACAGTTTTTTGTAGAAGAAACACCTACTGAAATTCAGTTTTTAGATAAAGAAGATGAAGGTTTTGGTGATCAGAACTGGAAACTGGAGAATGATAGTAACGAGTTCAACCTATTTTCTTTTACCGGAGAACCTCAGGCAAAAGAAGGTCAGGCTCAGGATTTCCAATTTAACGGAGAATTATTCGAAGAAGAAGAGAAACCTGTAGCTTTTACATTCAACTTTGCTGATGATAGAGTTGAGGTACAGGAACCTGCAAACAGAATAGAAGAAACACAGGTTAATGAAGTTGTAGAAGCTGAAGTTACACAAACACCAGTAGAAGCACCTTCAGAAGTAACAATAGAAAATATTACTATTGTTGAAAAACCATACGAAGAAGAAATCAGTATTGTAAACAAAGCTCCTTTAAATGAAAATCAGTTAAAGATTGAAGAGCGTCGTAATAAACTGAAAGAGTTTAACTCCAGATTCGTTAATACTGAGGCTGAAAATGCTTTTGAAACGATTCCTGCATTCAAAAGAAAGAACATTAATATTGATGGAGAAAACGCTTCCGATCATACTATTAATTCATTCTTTTCCGAGAACAAAGGACAGATGAATCTTCGTGAAAACCGTTTTTTAAATAAAGACGTAGACTAAAACTATAACAATGTAAAAATGTACCAATGTAACAACCCTCCTCTGAGTAATTATTGGTAAACTGTTATATTGATACATTGTTAAATTTTAAAATAAAATGAGCTTAGAAGTACAAGTAATGGACGCAATGAAAACAGCCATGAAAGAGAAAGACAAAGTCGCTCTGGATGCATTGCGTGCTATTAAAGCCCAAATAATATTAGTAAAAACCGACGGAAAAGGAGCAGATGTTACACCAGAGCAAGAAATTGCAATCCTACAGAGAATGGTGAAGCAGCGTAAAGACTCTATGGAGCAGTTCAATGCTCAGAACCGTCAGGACCTTGCTGAGGTAGAAGAAGCTCAGACAAAGGTTATAGAAAAATTCTTACCTGCACAGTTAAGCACAGAAGAACTGGAAGCTGAAATAAAGAAAATTATTGCAGAATCCGGAGCAGAAGGAGCAAAAGACTTAGGTAAAGTAATGGGGTTAGCCTCCAAAGCATTAGCCGGAAAATCCGATGGGAAAAGTATTTCGGAAATGGCTAAAAAACTATTGAGTTAGATATGAAAGAAAAGAGGAAAGAAGTCTGTTCTTTCTTCTCAATTCATGAGCTAGCATTTAATTTGAGATATCATTAATCTGTATATCGGTTTGATTTAAACCCGGAACTACGAGTTGGTTCTGGGTTTTTTGTCAGAATGTCCGATTACTATTGAGCATATTTTTCATAGATGTAGTATATTGATACATCTGTAAAATATGTTTACTTTTGTATTAGATATTTCAATTATTATAAAAAAATTAAATTATGTATCCATCAGATTTAGTATTGCCTATGAAGGCAGAACTTACCAGCAACGGATTCGAAGATCTTACTACTCCTGAGGCAGTAGATGAGGCTATAAAACAACAAGGAACAACCCTGTTAGTAATTAACTCTGTATGTGGTTGTGCAGCAGGTGCAGCAAGACCAGGTGTTATAGCATCTTTATTAGGTGATAAAAAACCAGATCATCTTACAACTGCTTTTGCAGGATATGATACAGAAGCGGTAGCAGAAGCAAGAAAACTTTTGGCTCCGTTCCCACCTTCTTCTCCGGCAGTAGCATTATTTAAAGATGGTGAATTAGTACACATGCTAGAGCGTCACCACATCGAAGGTAATCCTGCAGGAGCTATAGCAGCTAACCTTCAGGCAGCATACAACGAATATTGCTAATTAGCTATTTGTAATGATAAATTTAAGCCATCTTTTTAAGGATGGCTTTTTCTTTGTCAAAAAATCTTTACAAAAGCTAAAAAACATTATATTTGTTTTTTAGGCATTTTATGGCAACAAAAGCGCTTTTCAATTCTGTGGTAAACTGGTTTATTGGGAGAAGAATAGACCAGATAGAGCGCTTCATTGCTCATCCTTACGAAACGCAAAAAGGAGTGCTTTTTTCTCAGCTTTTTCTGGCAGAGGATACTGAATACGGACTTAAATATGGTTTCAAAAGTATTTCCAGTATCAGCGATTTTCAAAATAGAATCCCCATTGTTAGCTACGAAGATTTTGAACCTTATATAGAAAAGGCTCGTCAGGGTGAACCAGATATTATCTGGCCCGGACAAATTAAGCGTTTTGCTAAATCCTCGGGTACTACTAATGCCAAGAGTAAGTTTATTCCAATCACAGAAGAAAGTCTTGAGGATTGCCATTATAAAGCGGGAAAAGATCTTATTGCACTTTATGTGAATAACCATCCTGAATCGGAACTCTTTCAGCATAAAAACCTTCGCTTGGGAGGAAGTTCAGAAATGTATCAGGATTTCAATACCAAGTTTGGAGATCTGTCAGCCATACTTATTGAGAATCTGCCTTATTGGGTAGAAGTCATTAATACTCCGAGCAGAAAAGTTTCATTAATGGGAGAGTGGGAGAGTAAGCTAAAAGCGATAACTGCTGAAGTTAAAAGCCAGGATGTAGGCAGCCTTACCGGAGTGCCAAGCTGGATGATGGTTTTGTTGCTAAGATTACTGAAAGAAACCAATGCAGACAATATAGGTAAACTATGGCCAAATCTTGAAGTGTTTTTCCACGGTGGTATAAGCTTTATGCCTTACAAAGATCAATATAAGCAGTTGATGGGTAAAGATATCAATTACTACGAGATTTATAATGCATCCGAAGGGTTCTTTGGTATTCAGGATAGGTCCGGAGCCGATGATATGCTTTTGATGCTGGACTATGGAATCTTCTATGAATTTATTCCAATGGAACACTTTGGAGAATCTCATCCTAAAACAATTACTCTTGAAGATGTAGAAATCGGAAAGAACTATGCAATGGTATTGACAACAAATGGTGGACTATGGCGCTACCTGATAGGTGATACCGTGAAATTTACTTCAACCAACCCATACAGAATAAAGGTGTCGGGAAGAACCAAACATTATATCAATACCTTTGGTGAGGAACTGATGATTGATAATGTAGAAGTTGCTCTTAAAAAAGCCTGTGATTATACTAATGCAGAAATTATAGATTATACAGGAGCACCAATATATATGAACGGAAACGAATCCGGTGCACATGAATGGGTGATAGAATTCTCAAGAAAACCATCCGAAATAGAAGCTTTTGCCCGCATATTTGATGATACCCTAAAGAAAGTCAATTCAGATTATGAAGCAAAACGTTATAATAATATAACACTTAAGCATCCAGTAATTCATATCGCCAGATCAAACTTGTTTTATGATTGGATGAACAGCAGAGGAAAACTCGGTGGACAAAATAAAGTACCGAGGCTAAGTAATAATCGGGAATACATCGAACCGCTTTTAGATATGAATTAACCAGCGTATAATTTTATATAAATAAAAAATAAGAGCCACTGATTTAATCAGTGGTTTTTGCTTTCCATATTTTATTATGCTAAATAATATTATTGCCTTTTGTTTTTATAATAAAAATTATTTAACATAAGTAAATTTTAAAATAATTAATTTATTTTAAGTGTTTTTTTTATTTAAATTTAATCGTTGATTTAAAAATATAAAGTCGCGAATTTATTTTTTAAATCATAATGACGTCATTCACAGTTATTAATACGTTTAACGATTAAAAATTAATTTAAACAATGAAAAAATTATTTTTATTTTCAGCAATTCTTTTAGGAGTCGGACAAATGTTTGCTGCTAAATGGACAATATCCACTTCTTGTGGTACTACAGTCACTAAAGAGATTTCAGACAATGCAACTGTTGACCAAATTAAAGCAGCAGTAAGTCAGGTTAATTATAACGAATGTGGAGTTAGGCCCTCAACAATCACCCTGATAGTATGACTTTATAAAACTATATAAATATGAGGCAGCTGAATTGCTGCCTTTTCTTAATAATTTATGAAAAATATAATTTTATATATATTACTACATCTTTCAGTTGTTTTGTATTGTCAAAAAGAAAAATTTGATTTTGTAGCTGCATACAGTCTGACATATCCTATAAACAAAGTGAAAAATGATGAACAGTTTCTCTTATTTATGAATAGTAAAAAAAATATGAGCTATTTCATCGGTACAAATAATTATGTATTGGATTCACTTAAACGGTCGGGTAAAATTAAAAATGATGACGTTATGGGACAGCTGAAATATAATTCAGCCTTTAATGAAGAAGTGATTAATCAGTCTGGAAATTTAATTGTTTTAGAGAATATAATTGGAAAGAAATATACTTATAGTGAAGCTCCTGATATAAAATGGAAAATACTAAACGACAGAAAACCATATAATGATACAACTATACGAAAGGCAGAAGGTTTTGCCTTTGGTAGAAAATGGACTGCGTGGTATGCTGAAGACCTGACATTGAACTTCTTTCCATACAAATTTACAGGACTACCGGGGCTTGTATATATTCTTTATGATGATAAACAGAATTATTATTTTAAGTTAACTCAGTTTAAAAGGAAAAATAGAGAAATATTAATACCAGATTCTAAAAAGATTAGTAAGGTTACAAAAACTAAACTAAATACCATTCGATATAACACAAATGTCTATGGGACTGCACAAGTTGTTAGCTTTGAAACGGCGAAAGAGAGAAAGGATTGGATTGATAAAGCTAAAGAGATATATAATAATTCTCCGAGATTAGATCTGGAATAAAGCTTTATTAATAATTTGAATTTATAGAACAAATAAAAAATCCCTCAGAATTTTCTGAGGGATCTTGTTTTTATGAAGTTTTAGGCTCTTTTTCTTTCTTTTTAGGAGTCTTCTCTGCTTCCAGAGCATCTTTGGCCTCATTGACCTTAAGAGTGATTTTATCGCCTTCTTTCATCTGTTTGTTTACAAGCATTTCAGCCAGCAAATCTTCTATGTATTTCTGAATTGCACGCTTCAACGGACGGGCACCAAAATCTTTATCCCAGCCTTTTTCAGCAATGAATTCTGTAGCTTCTTCGGAAAGCTCAACATGGTAGTCAAGTTTTTCCAGTCTGCTGTACAATTTACCTAACTCCAGACTAATGATTTTCTTAATATCATCTTTTTCAAGAGAGTTGAAGATAACAATATCATCAATTCTGTTTAGGAACTCTGGAGCAAACGCTTTTTTAAGGGCATTTTCGATTGTACTTCTGGCTCTGCTGTCTGAAGTAGACTTTTTAGCAGAAGTTCCGAATCCTACACCATCACCGAAATCTTTAAGATCTCTGGTTCCGATATTGGATGTCAAGATGATAATAGTGTTACGGAAATCTACTTTTCTGCCTAAGCTGTCGGTAACATGTCCTTCATCCAGAATCTGAAGAAGAATATTGAACACATCAGGGTGAGCCTTTTCGATCTCATCCAGAAGAACTACAGCATAAGGCTTTCTGCGTACAGCCTCTGTAAGCTGCCCGCCTTCTTCGTAACCTACGTATCCCGGAGGCGCTCCTACTAATCGGCTCACGGCAAATTTCTCCATGTATTCACTCATGTCTATTCTGATTAGCGCTTCGTCTGAATCAAAAAGTTCACGCGCCATTACTTTGGCTAATTCTGTTTTACCAACACCAGTTGTACCAAGGAAAATAAATGTTCCTATAGGTCTGTTTGGATCTTTCAGTCCGGCACGGTTTCTCTGAATTGCTTTTACAACTTTGCGAACGGCGTCTTCCTGACCGATAACTTTGCCGTTAAGCATGGCATCCATCTGGGAAAGTTTATCCAGCTCGTTTTTGCCTACTTTGGTTACCGGAACACCACTCATCATAGATACTACTTCAGCAACATTCTCTTCGGTAACAACTTCTTTCTTCTCTTTTACCTCTTTGTCCCAGTTTTCCTGAGCAAGGTTAAGTTCGATTTGCAGACGCTCTTCCTCATCTTTAAGCTTGCGGGCTTCAAGATAGTCCTGTGCTTTTACAGCTTTCTGTTTTTGCTCTTTTACCTCTTCTATCGCTTTTTCGTACTCGATGATTTCAGTAGGAACTTTCATGTTTTTGATATAGACACGAGATCCGGCCTCGTCTAAAGCATCAATTGCTTTATCCGGAAGGAAACGGTCGGTAATATATCTTGCTGTTAAATTAACACAAGCTTTGATAGCATCATCAGTGTAAGTTACATTGTGATACTCCTCATATTTATCTTTGATCTGATTAAGGATCTGAATACTTTCTTCGATAGTGGTAGGTTCTACCATTACTTTTTGGAAACGACGCTCTAAAGCACCATCTTTCTCGATGTACTGACGGTATTCGTCCAGAGTTGTAGCACCAATACATTGGATTTCGCCTCTTGCCAAAGCAGGCTTGAACATGTTTGAAGCATCCAGAGATCCTGTAGAACTTCCGGCACCAACAATAGTATGAAGTTCGTCAATAAACAGAATTACATCTCTGTTTTTTTCCAACTCAGACATAATAGCCTTCATTCTTTCTTCAAACTGTCCTCTGTACTTAGTTCCTGCAACAAGACTTGCCAGATCCAGAGTGATTACTCTTTTATTAAATAATACACGGGATACTTTTTTCTGGTGTATTCTTAGTGCTAAACCTTCAGCAATAGCAGATTTACCTACTCCTGGTTCACCGATTAGAAGAGGATTGTTTTTCTTTCTTCTGGAAAGAATTTGAGATACTCTCTCAATCTCCTTTTCACGGCCGATTACAGGATCCAGTTTTCCGTCTCTTGCCAGCCCGGTAAGATCTCTACCGAAGTTATCAAGAACCGGAGTTTTACTTTTACCTGTTCCCAGATTTCCGGAAGGTTTCTTCATCTGACTGAACGCATCATCTTTGTCTTCGTCATCATCGAATGCCTGATTTTTAGGCAAATCGCCGTTTTCCTTTAGCATAGATTTATAATGCTTGGACACAGCTTGATAATCGATGTCGTAAGACTCCAGAATGCTGGTTGTCGGATCTTCGGTTTTATACAAAATACCCAGTAACAGGTGTACAGTATTCACTTCTGTAGATTTATACAATCTGCATTCAAGCGCTGCACGTTTAATAGCCTGGTCTGCCATTTTAGTTAACGGAATTTTTTCCGTTACCATAGCATTCGGGTTGTTACTAGTTATATTAAGGCTTTCAATCTTTCTTCTTATTTGTGTTAAGTCGGCATTGAAATCCTCAAGAATAGCGTATGCGGAAGAGTTTTCAGACTTTATAATACCCAATAATAGATGTTCAGTATTGAGGAATTCACTCTGCAATCTCTTGGCCTCATTACGGCTATTGTTGAACACTTGGTTCATCCCTTTTGAGAATTGATATTCCATGATTTTAAAATGTATACTAATTTAAAAGTTATTTCTGAAAAAGTTCTTGTTTTGTTATAGAAGTTTTTCAGGTAATTGAAATTTGCAAACATCTTACCAAAGAAAAAATGTGCCGTTATGGCACAAAAAGATTTGATTTTAAGCGAATTGTTTATTAGGTTTGCGCCAAAATTATATTCGTTATGAATGAAAGCTGGGTTGAAATTGTAGGTTATTTAGCATCAGTACTAATAGTTCTGGGCTTTATACCGAAAGACGTACTAAAAATCAGACTTATTAATCTGGCAGGTTGTATTTGCTTTGTAATTTATGGTATTTACAGAGGAATGCTTTGGCCGATTATTATACCCAATGCGATAATCTGTTTCATTCAGGTTTATTACCTTCTTCAGAAAAAGGTAAAAAAGTAGATTTATGATCATTTCTTCCAAAATCTTTACCTTTGCATAAAGCATTTTAATAATGACAATTCAAGAAAAACAGAGGGCTTTAGTAGATGATTTTGCTTTCCTGGAGGACTGGGAGCAGAAATATGAATATATCATTGATTTGGGTAAAGAATTAAAAGGATTATCTGAGGATAAAAAGACCGACGAGAACCTTATTCGAGGGTGTCAGTCCAAAGTATGGATTGATGCTGAATTTAAGGATGGTAAATTATTCTTTCAGGCAGATTCCGATGGAATACTCCCTAAAGGTATTGTAGCAATGCTTACTCAGGTATACAGTGGCCATTCAACACAAGAAATTCTAGACTCCGATTTTAAATTTATTGAAGAAATAGGTCTTCAGGAGTTTCTTTCGCCATCTCGTGCAAACGGACTGATGGCAATGACCAAGCAAATTAAATTTTACGCAGTTGCATTTCAGTTAAAAAGTTGAAAACTATTTTAGCATACCGCTTCTCTGCATTTGGAGATGTAGCGATGACTGTACCAGTTTTTCGGGAATTTCTCGAACAAAATAAGGACGTTCGTATTGTAATGGTTTCCAGAAAAGGCTTTTCGGGGCTTTTTGAAGGGATCGAAGGAATTGAATTTGTTGGAATTAATATAGACGACTATAAAGGAATTCTTGGTATGCGAAAGCTGGCCAAAGAACTTCTGAAAAAATATAATCCCGATTTTATTGCAGATCTGCATGATGTGATCAGATCTAAAATTCTTTACCTGTTCTTTAAGAGAAGAGGTTTTAAGGTTTATAAGATTAATAAAGGAAAAGAGGATAAAGAAGAGCTTACCGATGTATGGAATCTGAATAAACACCAGTTGAAGAAAACAACTGAACGATATGCAGATGTTTTGCGCTCTATGGGGTATTCTGTAAATCTTTCTCATACATTAAGACCTTTAGTTGAAGATAAATCCGGAATAGGTTTTGCACCATTTGCTCAGCATAGAGGCAAAATGATGCCTCTTGAAAAATCTTTTGAACTTGTCAGGGAGCTTGCAAAAAGTGAGCATATTTACTTTTTTGGAGGTGGAGCGTCTGAAGTGGAGGTTCTGTCCAAATGGGAGAAAGAAATACCTAATACAACGTCCTTAGCCGGTAAACTAAGCCTTTCTGACGAATTAAATATGATATCCAAACTTCGGGTAATGATATCTATGGACTCTGCTAATATGCACCTTGCGTCTCTGGTCGGGACACGAGTGGTTTCTGTATGGGGGGCAACGCATCCATATGCAGGATTTCTTGGATATGGTCAAAAAGAAGAAGATGTGGTTGGAGTGAAAGATTTGACTTGCAGACCTTGCTCTGTCTTTGGAGATAAAGAATGTTACCGCGGTGACTGGGCATGCCTGGAGGAACTGAAAATACAACAAATAATAGATAAAATAAAGAAATAAGCAAAACTCTCAGGAAACTGGGAGTTTTTTGTTACCCCCGTCTTTTCGTTTTAAGAGGCTTCGAATATATTCAGTAGAATAAAGAAAAGATAGGTTAGAAATTTTGAGTGATAATATTTAAGGCATAAAAAAAACTCTCAGAAAACTGAGAGTTTTTTTGTGGGTCCTGAGGGATTCGAACCCCCGACCCTCTGGGTGTAAACCAGATGCTCTGAACCAACTGAGCTAAGAACCCGAATTTTTTAAAGGATTTCGAACCTTTTGTGGGTCCTGAGGGATTCGAACCCCCGACCCTCTGGGTGTAAACCAGATGCTCTGAACCAACTGAGCTAAGAACCCTCTTTTAGAGTTGTTTTCTCTTTTTGAGTGGTGCAAATATACAACTTATTCGTGAATTGCCAAATTTTTTTCTAAAAAATCTCCAACAACAAAGTTACTTCCGCCAATAAATATCATATCGTCTGGAATACAATTTTCTTTAGCAGCTAAATAACCTGACTGTACATCGTTGAATATCTGATAGTTTAAGTTTTCTTTTTGGATGAGGTTTTCATATTCCTGAGGATTTCTTCCTCTGTGAATAGATGGTTTCACAAAATAAAATTTTTCATTTTTTGGAAGCAAAGGAATTACATCGTCTATATTTTTATCATTTACAAAGCCAAGAACAATATGTTTTGACTGGGAATAAGTTTTTAACTGATTGAATACATATTCCAATCCTGCCTGATTGTGTCCGGTGTCGCAAATGGTAAGAGGACTTTGAGAAAACTCAAACCAGCGACCAATAAAATTTGTGTTTTTGTGAACGTGCAAAAGACCTTTTTCTAAAGATTCTTCCGAAATAGAAATATTCTGAAGGCGTAGTTCTTCGACTAATGTCAGAACAGCTCTTATATTATTTTTCTGATAAGTTCCCTTTAAATCGGAATCTAATTCAGAAATCAGGTTTGTAGCGTCTATAAACTTAGCATTAAGCTCGTTTGCCTTTTGCTGGATGATATTCCTTACTGACGGGTTTTCATCGCCAGAAACAACAGGAATTCCAGCTTTTATAATTCCGGCCTTTTCTGTAGCGATTTCTTCTTTTGTATTGCCTAAAATATTGGTGTGATCCAGCGCAACATTGGTAATAGCTGTAAGTATAGGTGAGATAATATTAGTTGCATCTAATCTGCCTCCAAGGCCTACTTCTATAATAGCATAATCTACTTTCTGCTGACGGAAGTACTCGAATGCCATAATGGTTGTAAACTCAAAGAATGAAGGCTTTATGTCCTCAGGAAGATTCTTCAGTTTCTGAATAAAATCGTAAACAAACTCATCGTTTGCATTCTTTCCGTTTATTTTTATTCTTTCTGTGAAATGAATAAGGTGAGGGGAGTTGTATAATCCGATTTTATAGCCCTCTTCCTGTAATACAGATGCCAGCATATTGCTGGTAGATCCTTTTCCGTTGGTACCACCAATATGAATCATTTTGAGTTCCTTTTGCGGGTTTCCAAAATATTCACAAAGTCGGATAATATTATCAAGTCCAGGTTTATAAGCCTTTATACCGTCCGTTTGATAATTAGGCATTTGTACAAAAAGCCATTCTAAGGCTTCTTGATATTCTGATTTTGTCATGATGATTTCATCGGTTTAGAAAGTGATGCGATATGTTCCGGTAGAAGAAAAATTAGCTTTTTCAGCTTTTACATATTGTTTTACCCATTGGATAGAAGTAGAAACGATACACGGGTCTGAAATACCTCCTGAACGTCTTACAGATATTACATTTCCGGCTTTATCTACAGTATAGGCAAGTGTAATAGAACCTGATGCTTTGCACGAATGCACGGGTTGAGCTCCACCACGGCCCATGGTGCCAGGAATGTAGCCGGTAAGTTTTCTGTCGACACCAATTTTGCTGTCACCATTACCATCGCCGCCTAAAGGATCGCCTGCGTTTCCGGCTTTTCCGCCGTCACCCTGAGAACCATCTTTTGTTCCGCGTCCTTTTAGTAGGTTTCCTATAGCTGCGGTTCCTTTTCCATCGCCACTTGCTCCCTGTTTTTTGTTAGGGCCTTCAGCTTTTGTATTTCCGGTAGTGGTTTTCTTAGCGTCGCTTTTTTTAGTCTCTCTAACAGAAGACTTAGTGGCCGTTTTTTTCTCTGCCTTTTCTACTTTGGCAACAGGTATTTTTTCATTTTTACCTGTAATAATTTTCTCTTTGGCCTCAAGAGGTGGTTCTGGCTTTGCAATTTCTTTAACGGGCTCTTCTTCTACAACAGGTTTGGTTTCCAAAGGAGCGAAGCTGCCTTCTTGTTCTTTTGGTTCTTCTGTTCCATTACCATTGCGGTTATCACCGAAGTTTACAAGCATTGTATTAATAACTTCAGCTTCTTTCGGGAGGTTTACTTTAACAGAATAGAGTGCAATAAAAAGCAGGAGTGTAGTCCAAACTATAGTGGTTATTACAGCACTTTTTAGTTTGTCTTTTTTTTCTTCCTTTTTATTTACTGAGAAATAACTCATCTTTTGTGTTTATTCAGCCTCTGTAGTAGTGGCTATCGCAATGTTGTATTTGTGCTTTTCTGCAATTTCCATAACGAAAACTACATCTTTATGTAAGCAGTCTTTATCGGCTCTTATTGTAAAAGAAGGACTTGTTACATTCTGTAATCTGTTTACAATAAGGCTCTCCAGTTCGTTTTTTTGTACTTGTTTTTCATCTATAAAATAAGATCCATCCGGTTTAATGCTTACAGACAGCGGATTAGGAATATCCATTGCCTCGCTTTCTCCTTTAGGAAGCTTCACATCTATTGCATTTTGATTGGCTGCAGAAGAGGTGATCATGAAAAATATAAGAAGTAGCAATATAACGTCTGTCATTGCTGCCAAACTGAATTCAGGATTTGCTTTATTTCTTCTTGAAATTTTCATGATATTCTTACAAAGGTTTGTTGATGATATCTAAGAACTCTGCAGACAAGTTTTGAATTTTCAGAATGAATTTGTCAATTTTTGTCAACAACAGGTTATAGAAGAAGTTAGCCGGGATTGCCACTGCAAGACCCGTAGCTGTTTGTCCTAATGCTGTATAAATACCCTCTGAAAGAGTTTTCGGAGAGAAAGAACCTGTAGAGTTAGACAAGTTAAAGAAGGCTAAGATCATCCCGATTACGGTACCTAAAAGTCCTAACATAGGTGCGATACTTGGTACTGCTGCTAATAAGTTAAGATTCATTTCCATGTTGGCAACCTCAGCTTGCCCCTGACCTTCCATTGCATTTACAATATCCGATACCGGCCGGCCGATACGGGACAGTCCTTTTTCCAGAATTCTAGCTTCAGGAGAGTCCTGACGGGAGCAATAATCTATCGCTGCATCTACCTTTCCATCTTTTAAGAAGTCTTCAATATTTCTCATAAGGTTAGGATCGGTATTGGAAGACATTCTTTTAATAAAGAAGAATCTTTCCAAGAACAGGTAAAAAGAGAATATACCCAGTAATAAAACGGTTATCATTACCACATTGGCAAATATATTACCGTGGAACATTATTTTCCAGAAAGAAAATTCCTGGGTTGTTGCCGCCACCTGAGTATGTGCCTGCAATATGGTTGATATTTCTAAAAATGCCATTAATGAATTTGTTTAAATTTTAAAACGCAAGTTTCCTATAGATATTGTTGAGAACAATATATTAGAATACTTGTTTACGGAAAAGTTAAATTTTACTCTTATTCGTCGTCTGCCTCGGAAGTATCTTGTCTAAAGTGACATTTTAGCTTAAAGGCAATTGGTTCGTCCGAAAAAGTATAAAAATCATCTATATTTCCTTGCCAGATTAACTGAAGGTCTCCATTCTCATCTTTCGAGAATTTTAACTCATTATCATGAATGAAGGCATCTTCGTCATCATATAAATTTACACCACAATAGGTTTCTTCTTCAGAATCATTCACATTGAATGTTTGCCCTACAAGTTTGTCTGTATCAATAGGGAAGTCCGAAATGCTTAAAGAAAGCTGTGGAAAGTTATACTGCAAAGAGTCGTCATCAACGTGATCCAGATCATCATCCGTAATGATTTCTACTTCCAGGAAGTTTTGCTTATTACTATAGACTGCCTTGCAGTAACTACTTTTAATATTGTACTTAAGGATCTCTTCCGGATGGTAGATTTTCAAAATCCCTTTCATAGGATAGTTTAAATGCTTTTAGTTAATTAATAATCAGTATATGGAACAAAGATAAAAAACATTTTTTTTCAGACAAGATACAAGGCTTCAAAATTATTTAAAATTAAATTTCACCGTAAACATAATCTGGCTTGGACGGATATACATTCTTCTGTATGTAGTTCCAATAGAGCTGTTGCCTATTTGTTCATATATCTTTGTATTGGCAATGTTTAGCCACTTTAATTCAAAATCTATCTTCTTTTTAGCCCATGTATACTGGTACGTTAGATCATAGAATGGGTTTTGAAAACTTTGTCCACCTTGGGAGAAATTTGTCTGATCCCAGTTAAGTCCAATTGAATGATTCTCGATAGGGTAGAATATTAAGTTTAGATTTTGAGTCCAGTTATTAGATTTTACAGTTGTCTCTCTTCCTTGTGTTGTATATAGGTTATTTCCCCATCCATAGCTCATTGTATAATCTAAACTCATCCAGCTGAAGTAAGCATTGTTAAATTTGAATGCTATATTTTCATTGTTGTTTTTAGAACGCTGAAGAATATTATCGCTTAAGCTTAAAGACTTGTTGTTGCTATTTGTAAAACTTACAGAAGCATTCGTTTTAAATTTAGGGAAATATTTACCAACCTCGAAGCTTTGTGAGTTAGTATTAATATCATTATCCCTAACTATATATGCAAGTGTTACATTCCCTCCGTTGTAAGAAGTGTTTGCCATAAGATTATTTCTGGTATTGGAAACGCTGCCTCGTATATTAAAGAATAAGTTATTCAAAGGATTTCTATACTCTATTCTCGCTCCCGATGACTGTACTCTGTTTTGGGATAAAACACCATCTGCGGCTGTTGCAATAAGGCTTGATGGAGTTTGTAATATATAACCAGCATATACACTGTTAATAGTCCCGAAATTATAATTAATATTTCCGCTAACGGACGCTTTCCAAAACGATGCAAATTCATATTGGGCAAATAAACTAGGCTCAAATGTAGTTTTTTGAAGATCGATTGCTACCTTTCTTGCAGGATCTGTTGCTTTAATATTATTAAAGTTGACAGGAAGCGTTAGATACATACTAAAGTTTGCTCCTTTATAATTAATCTGGGTAGAAGCTGTTGGAGTTGTGTTGGTGAATTCCAAATTATTGGAATATTTATCTCCATAATTTTCTCTATATCCGTTGTTATCTACACCAAACAGAGTTGTATTCAATTTATTGCTTATATATGAGATACCAATTTCTGGTGTGAATGTCCATTTTTTAGCAGAGAAACTAACATTTACAGCATTATTGGTTTCAAAAGTTTTAGTTCTTAAATATTGCTCAGCAATTTTTGCGTTAGGTGAATATGAAAATATAGGTGTGAAAACAGGCTTCCCTAAAGAATCAAAAGACTGTCTGTCTGTAAATTTGATAGGATCTACACGAAGTGTTTGTCTGTCAGTCTGATAATTGATGAAAGATCTGACATTAATTAATTTTTCTTTCCAAGGGATAATAGTACTCAATGAGTTTTGGAAACTTGTTGTAGGTGATTCCAAAGCTTCATTGGCAGGATTCGCAATAAATCCAGAGCTTTGACTAATACTTCTGTCAATAACAGCACGATCTCCGTTCCAGAACTGGGAGAAGGTTGTAGTATTTTTAAAGAAGCCTTTCTTAGCATTTTTAGTAAAGATAACTTCTCCTTTTACTTTATCTGTGTAAAAGTTGTTTTTAATTGCATTTGTTACTTTTGCTCCTTGGTTAAACTGAGGTATGTATTGTGTTTCATTATATGACTCTCTTTCTACAGCATTGTTAGTATAGCTGGCATTGGCTTTGAATTCCCATTCTTTATTTTTATTCAGATTGGTTAATAAATTTCCGGACAGATAATGAACACTATTCATTAAATATCTTTTCTGCGGAATATTAGGGGCATCAGAATTATCTACATTCAACCAGCTATTTTGAGTTATATTTCTTCTGATACCTTCATAACGACCTCCGAAAGATAATATGTTTCCTTCGTTTTCTACGGCATCACCATTATTATTGGATTTGTAATTAAACAACCATTGTATCTTATCGGTAAAGAGCATTGGTGTTAATTTTACATTCCATAAAAGAGGAGAGGCGCCTAATCCTATTTCTCCTCGGCCAGTCATGGTTACAGATTTCTTTAATTTGATATTGATCGCAGCACGATCACTCGGAACTTTGTCCTGAAGTATTTTTACCGGCTGGTGGTTTTCCATAATTTCTACCTTACCAATGGCATCGATAGGTAAGGAATTATTGATAGTGCCATAGCCTCCTTCCATTAAGTCTTTCCCGTTGACATAGAATTTATTAAGTGGCTCACCTTGGTATAAAATGGTTCCGTCTTTGTTAACGTCGATACCTGGGATTTTCTTTAGAGCATCTGCTAAAACACGGTCGTTTTTATTGGCAAAAGCTTTAAGATCATATGCTATTGTATCTCCTCTTTTTGTAATGAGTTTAGTTTTTAGTACCACCTCTTTTATCTCGGTAACATCAGATGCCAGGCTGAAATTGACAGTCTGATCCTGGTTGCTAACTTCTTTAGTTTGTGGTTTTTGATTGAATGCTTTAACCTTTATATTGATTTTGGATAAATCTGTGTTGAAAACAATTTTGTAATTCCCTTTGCTGTCGGTAATTCCGTAAGCAATAATTACAGGGTTATCTGGATTTTCGATAGTGACACTTGCGCTTGCAATTCCGTTGCCACTTGTATCCGAAACTTTTCCGGAAATAGTCTTCTGCGCAAACAAGAAAAAGGTTGCCATGAAGAACAAAAGAGTTAAGAGTTTTTTCATATCAAATTTTATAACTAAATAATTAGTAAACGAGATTGTGATTTTGTTACAGATAAAAATAAATAAATTTAATAATAGTTAAGATAAATGATAATGCATAAAGTTAAATGTAGCCTCAA
The DNA here is from genome assembly GCF_002024805.1 of Elizabethkingia bruuniana. Taxonomy (NCBI): domain Bacteria; kingdom Pseudomonadati; phylum Bacteroidota; class Flavobacteriia; order Flavobacteriales; family Weeksellaceae; genus Elizabethkingia; species Elizabethkingia bruuniana. The sequence continues at coordinate 3,617,176 of NZ_CP014337.1, read as the reverse complement.
AAAATGTGAATAATAGCAATAAAAATCATGTTATATATTGAGTTTACGGTATGGTCTTTGACGCAAAAGTTGTACTTTAGATGGCTATTTTATTCATAATAAATTAAATTAAAATGAAAGTAGAACAAATATATACAGGATGTTTGGCTCAGGGAGCATACTATATTGTATCTCAGGGAGAAGCAGTAATTATAGATCCTTTAAGAGAGGTACAACCATATCTGGATAAATTGCAACAGGACAATGCGACGCTTAAATACATTCTTGAAACCCACTTTCATGCGGATTTTGTTTCCGGACATGTTGATTTAAGTGAAAAAACCGGGGCTGCAATTGTCTATGGCCCAACTGCAAAGCCTGAATTTGAAGCAATTATTGCTAAAGATGAAGAGGTATTTGAGATAGGTAATATCAAAATAAAGGTATTGCATACACCCGGGCATACAATGGAAAGCTCATGTTACCTGCTTATTGATGAAAATGGAAAAGAAACAGCTCTGTTTTCAGGAGATACTTTGTTTTTAGGAGATGTCGGAAGACCAGATCTTGCACAAAAAGGTAAAGACCTTACACAGGAAGATCTTGCAGGAATGCTTTATGATAGCCTGATGAATAAGATTATGCCTTTATCAGATGAAACAACAGTTTACCCTGCTCACGGAGCCGGGAGTGCTTGTGGTAAAAACATGCAGAAGGAAACAGTAGATACTTTGGGTAACCAAAAGAAAACGAACTATGCGTTGAATCAGCCGGATAAAGCAAGCTTCATTAAAGAAGTTACAGACGGATTAACACCGCCACCAGGATATTTTGCCATGAATGTTGCCATGAACAAAAAAGGATATGAAAGTTTTGATCATGTTCTTGAACAAGGGCTTAAACCATTATCTGCAGAAGATTTTGAAGCTGTGGCAGATGAAACAGGAGCATTGATTCTGGATACAAGATCTGCAGCAGAGTTTCATAAAAACTTTATTCCTCAGTCTGTAAACATCGGAGTAAAAGGAGATTTTGCACCATGGGTGGGAGCAATGATAGTAGACGTAAAGCAGCCACTATTATTGGTAACAGATGAAGGAAGCGAGGAAGAAGTTATTACCCGCCTTAGCCGTGTAGGCTTTGATAATGTATTGGGCTATCTGAAGGGAGGGGTTTCTGCATGGCAGTCAGCTGGAAAAGAAACTGATTCTGTGGACAGAATTACCCCTGAAGAATTTGCACAACGATATACAGAAGATGTTAAAATAATTGATGTAAGAAAAGAAGGAGAATATGCTGCAGAACATATAGCAGATGCTTATAGCCGTCCGTTAGCTTATATCAATACATGGATAAAGGATGTTGACCCGAAAGAGCATTTCTTTCTGCACTGTGCCGGAGGTTACAGAAGTATGATAGCGGCAAGTATTCTTCAGGCAAGAGGATATCGTAACTTTACAGAAGTGGAAGGTGGTTTTGGTAAGATTAAATTAACAGAAGTGCCAACAACTGATTTTGTATGTCAAAGCAAATTATAGGAACTATACTGGTTATTCTGTTATCTGGTGGTATGATTTCTTGTTCGGTAACTCCAAAAACAGAGAATCAGAAAATAAGCAAACTTGTAAATGATAACAGGACTTTCTTAGTAGATGTCCGTACTCCGGAGGAATATAATGCTGAAAAAATAGAAGGAGCTGTTAATATTCCGTTGGATCAGATTGAAAACAGATTATCTGAATTTCAAGGTAAGAAGAACATAGTTGTTTATTGTCGCTCCGGAATAAGAGCCGGGAAAGCAAAAGATTTGTTACAAAAAAATAATATTCCGGATGTTTATAGCGGAACGTCTTATCAGAATGTTTCGGAATTAAAAAAGAATAAAATAAAAAACTGAGAAAATGTCAGCAAAATTTAATGAACTTATTCAGTCAGAGAGACCTGTCTTAGTAGACTTTTTTGCCACATGGTGCCAGCCTTGTAAAGTAATGTCTTCAGTTTTGAATACCGTTAAGCGGAATGTCGAAGAAGAAGCTAGAATTGTAAAAATAGATATAGATCAGTATCAGGCTATTGCAGCAGAATATGGTGTTAGAAGTGTTCCTACACTACTTATTTTTAAAAAAGGAGAACTCTTGTTTCGGCAGAGTGGTGTAATGGATGTCAACAGTCTGACAGCAGAACTGAAGAAACATATATAGAATAAAAGAGCCTGATTTATCAGGCTCTTTTATTTTAGAATGTATAAGAACAGGTAAGAGAAAAGTTTCTCCCAGGTGACATAAACCGCTGTGTATATCCCGAACTGTACATAGTCTTGTTCAGGTATTCAGTATAGGCTCTGTTGAATATATTTCTGAGCTGTAAGGTAGCATTGAAGTTTTTGAAAATTTCAATTCTGGCGTCAAGATTGAATAATGTAAAATCTTTGGTTGCGAATTCTCCGAATAAAGGATTTGTTCTGTTTTGTTGCCCGGTATAACGCATTTCTGCACCCAAAGTGATGTTGTTGAAATTTCCTTCCAGTCGCAATCGGGTTTCTAAAGGTGCAATTTCCGATAGCGGAACATCCTGACTCATATTCTGAGCATAAGTATAAGCTGCACCGGCTTCAGTCCTCAAATAATTTGTGATATTCCATTGTACAGATCCTTCAATACCAGCTTTATAAGCATTGTCAATATTGGTCATCTGTCGTACACCTTTGGACATCATAGAAGTGGGTTTAATATCCGGAGCAATTTGTGATGATATAAAATCATTTAGTCTGGAATAAAATGCATCTGCCTGAAAGTTCAGGTTATCACTTTTATAAGAGTATACAATGTCAATTTGATAATTTTTTTCGGATTTAAGGAAAGGATTTCCTACATATTGATAGTTGTCATTTCCAAGAGGGAAGAAGTTGATATAACGTTCGGTAATACCCGCACTTCTTTCTCCGCGACCTATTAGCACAGTTATCTGTTGATGTTGATCTAGTACTCTGTTGTAAGAAAGGCTGAAACTATGAGTTGTTTGGTTTGTCGACAAATTATTTCCGTATTTCATCATGAAAAAATGAGAAGGATCATTAGCTGTAGCGTGAGAATAATCCAGCCTGTAAGAAGCTGTGATTTTGTTATTTCCCCAATGGCGCTGGAATTCGTTAAACCAACCTAGGCGGTTAATTTGGCCGTTCTGCCAAGCATTATTATGTCCCATTGCCATAGAATTCCCACCTCCGTGACTCGGCATTTCCATTTTTTGTTGTGGGAGATCTTTTTCTCCATCATGGCGAAAATCGACACCTGTGTAAAGCAGATTATTGTCCCATTGTAATTTAAGTTCAGAACGTCCTCCTCCGGACCTGCTTTTTATTCTGGAAATCATGCTCATATCAGGAGTTCCCATTGTATGATCTACTTCTGATAAATAGCTGCTCAGGCTTAATTTTTTGAAAACAGAATTCTGGAAAGTCATATCATGCTTTAGAGAGTATAGCCATGTATTATCTTTTAGAAGATCCATCATTCCGGTTGCAAATTTTACGTCTCTGGCCTGGTTGGTTGTTACCTGTGCTGTTGTAATATTATGTTCATTCCATTGATAGGAGCCACGCGAACCCATACTGTATCTTTCGAATGCAGATGGGACTTTATTACCACTACCGTCTTTATAATCGTCGGCTTTTTGGTAAGAGCCAAATAGGTCTACATTGAATTTTCGGGTAGAAAGACGGGTAATAAGCTCGTTGCGGAATCCATTTCCATTGGTCTCATATCCGGTAGAAAGCCTGCCGCTAAAAACAGGCTTTTCAGTAAATTTTGGGTCGATGCTCACAAAATTAATGGTTCCACCAAAGGAATTTCCAAAACGGAACTGATATGGTCCTTTGTAGATTTCGGCTTCTTTAACCAGGTTTAAATTAACCTGACTTGCCGGTGGATCCATTCTGCTTGGGCATGCCTGTATACTTGTAAGAGATCCGTCATTGACAATATTGAGCTGTTCGAATTTAAAGCCTCTTAAAACAGGATCTGTTGCATAACTTCCGGCAATTCTCCGTCCACCGATTTCCGGAAGGTTAGTCAGAAAATTTCCGGCATCATGATTCAAAAAATCAGAATGACTTGCAGAGATTTTTTTACTAGTGTTGTTTTTGAGAATACGTACTACTTCAATATTTTGCTGAAGTATTGAATCTGATTTCTGTGCGTATATATTGCTTCCGCCAAGACTTAAAAAGGCCATGACAGCGATGTTTTTATTAGATAATATCATAATGTATTATAATAAGTTTAAGAATGATGTTTTCTGATTATCAGAGGAATAATCAGGTTGAAACAAACATTGTACAGCTTGTACTTGTTTATATTTTCGGAAAAATTAAACTTATAATACAGGAGGCCTTAGATGCAGGCGCAGAAACCCAAATAACGGGGTCTGGATTTTATGAGAAACTTCCTGAAAAACAGGTGAGATTTTATGAATAGAAACTAAAACTTCAATGGCAGGCAATCCTATAAATTCCGAAGCAATTTTTAGCCATGTAAAATTAGGATTTCGTGTTTCTTCCAGACTCAACTGGCATTTTCCGTTACAATGTAGTTCCGGTTTATTTTTATTTGTACAGTTTTCAAGATACCAGTCCATATTGATTTTGTATTCTGCCCATACCCATGTCTTCTGAAAAACAAGAAGGGTACAGATAACACTAAATAAATATGGAGTAAGCCTGTTCAAGAATATTAAATCTATGCAAAATTAACAATTAATATTCCCTTTGTTATGAGGATTGTTAATGATTTTTATCAAGAGAAAAATCGTTCAATATTAAAAAATATGTCCTGTTCTCAACCAAAATTTCTAAATTTATCCGTCAAAAATATTTTTAGATGGCAGATAAAGGAAAATTTATTCAGGAGCTTACAGCTAGATATCAGTGCAATGGTGAACATATTGTACTGGGGAAAGGTATTTTTAATGGAGAAGTAGTTCCTGAAGTGGATGTGTGTATTCCTTTGAGCACAGTAAACCGACATGGGCTCATAGCAGGAGCAACAGGAACCGGAAAAACAAAGACTCTTCAGGTTTTTGTAGAGCAGCTTTCCCGTAACGGCATCCCGTCCATGGTTATGGATATTAAGGGAGATTTGTCCGGGTTGGGAGCTGCGGGAGAAAACAATGCTAAGATCCAGGAGCGCTATGCAAAAACTCAACTGCCATATAGTCCACAGGCATTTCCTGTAGAGTTTATGAGTATTTCCGATGAGAAAGGAGTGCGACTAAGAGCTACAGTAACCGAATTTGGACCTGTATTACTAAGCAAAATTTTAGGACTAAATGATACCCAGTCGAGTATCATGTCTATTATTTTTAAATATTGTGATGATAAAGCTCTTCCGTTACTGGATTTGGATGATTTGAAGAAAGTACTGCAATATGTAACAGATGATCCACAAGGAAAATCTGAACTAAGCAGTAATTACGGAAGTATTGCTTCAGCATCATTAGGTGCAATCCTACGTTCTATTGTTGCTTTGGAGCAGCAAGGAGCAAGAGAATTCTTTGGAGAATTATCTTTTGAAGTAGAAGATTTGTTACAAACCCGAAATGGTTTGGGGGTTATTAATATTCTACGTGTAACCGATTTGCAGAGCAGGCCACAGTTGTTTTCTACCTTTATGTTGTCATTGCTGGCGGAAATTTATGATAAATTTCCAGAGGTGGGAGATAAGGGGAGACCAAAATTTGCATTGTTTATAGACGAGGCACACTTGTTATTCAAAGAAGCGCCTAAAGCATTGTTGAATCAAATTGAAACTATTGTAAAGTTAATCCGTTCCAAAGGGGTAGGAATTTACTTTATTACTCAGGTGCCGGGGGATGTGCCGGATGGTGTTTTGAGCCAGCTGGGTTTAAAAATTCAGCATGCGCTAAGAGGCTTTACAGCTAAAGATAAAAAGGAAATAGATAAAGCGGTTGAAAACTATCCTACAACGGAGTTTTATAAAGCATCGGAACTTATTCAGAACCTTGGGATTGGTGAAGCATTTGTGACGGCTTTAGATGAAAAAGGAATTCCTACGCCTTTGGTAGATACATTCCTTATTTCTCCGGAATCCAGGATGGATATCCTTTCACCACAGGAAATAGACAATCTGGTAGGTTCATCTTCTCTGGTACAAAGATATAAAGATGCCATAAACAGAGAATCTGCGTATGAGATTCTTAGTGACAGAATGAATCAGATAGTGCAGAATCAACAACAGGCTCCTTCTTCAAATGGAAGACAGCCAAAACCAGAACCCGGAATGTTTGACCAGGTTCTTAAAAGCCCATTAGCAAAATCTGTAGGAAATACCATCGTAAGGGAGGGTATGAATATGCTTTTCGGAATGCTGGGACTGAAAAAAAGAAGATAATTTTATTTAATTAATAGAGAACATTGTATTCAATTATAGATATTGAAAGTAATGGCGGTGCTTTCAAGAAAGAAAGTATTATCGAAATTGCTATATACCGATTCGATGGACACGAAATCGTAGATCAGTTTATATCTCTGGTAAATCCGGAAGATGTAATTTCTCCGTATGTCCAGAAGCTAACAGGAATCACAGCCAAAATGGTGAAAACTGCACCTAAGTTTCACGAAATTGCAAAAAGGATTGTTGAAATCACGGAAGGTTCCGTAATCGTGGGGCACAATGTAGAGTTTGATTATCGAATGATCAGACAGTCATTTCACAGATTAGGGTATAACTACGAAAGAGAAACAATAGATACTATTCCGTTAGCAAAAAAACTAATTCCAAATGAAGAAAGCTACTCCCTGGGTAAGCTTTCTAAGTCTTTGGGAATTCCTCTTACAGATAGACACCGTGCATCTGGGGATGCAAGAGCGACCGTGGAATTATTCAAAATATTATTGGCAAAAGATCAGGAAAAAGAAATTCTGAAACACCAGAAGGAGACGCAGGTATCTAATAATCTGAATAAAAAGATTATGACACTTACAGAGTTTCTTCCTGCAGAAAACGGAATTATCTATTTTCAGAATGCAAAAGGTGATATTCTGTATACCGATTATTCATCTAATATTTATCAAACAGCAACAAAGATTTTCCATGCCCGGACGAAGAAATGGGATAAGCTAAAAGCTGAAACTACTCAGATTCATTATGAATTTACGGGGAATGAGCTTATTGCAAAACTTATGATGCTGCAAAAAGCGAAAAAGAAAACGCCTTCGTTGCCTTTCGGATTGTATTATAAGGATGATAAATACATAATAGAAAGAACCAAGGGGCAGACAGGTGATTTACTGAAGTTTAAATCTTTTTCACAAGGAAACAAGGTGAAAACTTTTATTAATGAACAAGAACGTTTTCAGGATAACCCAATAGCTTTAAAAGAGTTTCTTTCATTAGATAATCGTAATGAAATATGGATTTCAGATGGAAGAACTAAAAGTGAAAAATCATTTTTAGTACTGGAAAAAGGAAAACTGACAGGATACGGATTTTATGAGCTTCATCACCAGATAAAGTCTTTAAATAAGATTAATAAACTGAAAATTGAAATTCATGCAGTAAATAATATGATATACAACGAATTAAAATTATCTTTGCTGCGCAATAATTATGAGATAAAAAATCTGCCAACAACATAATGTTAAGTACAAAAAGTACAAGAGAAGCCATATGACAAATCAAGAATTACTAAAAATTGCAGGAGAGTACGGAACACCCGTATATGTTTACGAAACTGATAAAATCAGAGAACAGTATGAAAAGCTTACCAAATCGTTCGATGATAAAACCAGATTTTTCTATGCAGCAAAGGCTTTAACCAATATCAACATTCTGAAGTACATACAAAAGTTAGGTGCTAATATCGATTGTGTGAGCATTAACGAAGTGAATTTGGGTCTTAAGGCCGGATTTACGCCAGAGAAGATCTTGTTCACACCAAACTGTGTGGATATTACCGAGATTGAAGAAGCAATGAAGCTTGGTGTACACATCAATATTGATAATATTTCTATTCTGGAGCAGTTCGGGAATAAATATGGAAATACATATCCTGTATTTATCAGAATCAATCCGCATATTTTTGCTGGAGGTAACTACAAAATCTCTACCGGGCATATTGATAGTAAATTTGGTATTTCTATTCATCAGCTGAGACACATTCAGCGTATTGTAAAAACAACAGGACTAAATGTTGAAGGTTTGCACATGCATACCGGAAGCGAGATTAAAGATATTGATGTCTTTATCCAGGGTCTTGAGATAATGTTTGAGATGGTGGAAGACTTCCCGAATCTTAAATATATCGATATGGGAAGTGGTTTCAAGGTGCCATACCAGGAAGGAGAACTGGAAACTGATGTAAAAACATTGGGTAAAAAAGTTCTGAAAGCAGTGAACAATTTCAAAAAAGAAACAGGAAAAGATTTTGAACTATGGTTCGAACCAGGGAAATACCTGGTAAGTGAAAGCGGACACTTCCTTGTAAGAACTAATGTTATCAAGCAGACTACAGCAACTGTTTTTGTTGGAGTTAATTCGGGATTCAATCACTTGATTCGTCCAATGTTCTATGATTCCTACCATAAAATAGAAAACCTTTCCAACCCTACAGGGCCGGAGCGCATCTATACTGTTGTTGGAAATATCTGTGAAACCGATACTTTTGCATGGGACAGAAAAATAAATGAAGTAAGAGAAGGTGACATCCTTGTCTTCAGAAATGCAGGAGCTTATGGTTTTGAAATGAGTTCTAACTTCAATAGTCGCTTAAAGCCTGCTGAAGTAATGGTAATGGACGGAAGTGTACACTTGATTAGAAAAAGAGATGTTTTTGAAGATCTTCTTAAAAACCAGATCGAAGTGTTGTAATTTTTAACATTCGGATAACACGATATAAAGGCATTAAAGACTATATTAGCAGACTCTTTAATGCCTTTTTTATGAAAAATTTATGATGAAAAAATTACTTCTTTTTACTTTATTAGGATCTTTATTTTTTGCACAACAAAAAGAGGAAGCAGCTCCTGCTATTTATGACAAATATCCCAAAGGACAGAGCGATTATAATGGAGGTAATATCCAATTCTATAAAGAACTTCATCAATTAATTGTAGATAAGAAGATTCAACCATGTGAAAGTAAGACAGAACTGTATTCTGTGAGATTTGTGGTTTATCCAGATGCTACAATAAAATTTGTAAAAGAGGAATACCCTGAAAATGTAGAGAAAAATAAATGTGCTTTTGATCTAACCAGAAAGCTATTTAAATATTTAGATGGCTGGAAGCCTGCTGAAGTAGATGGACAAAAAGTCGCAGCTATTACAAGCATGATTATATTCCCGGATGCATTGTTCGATAAGTATACTGAAGGTTATGATGCTGTAAAGTATTTTGGACCTCCTGCCGAGTTTCCGGGTGGAATTGAAGCTTTTAGAAATAAGTTTAGTCGTAATGTAAACGCAAATGGTTTTAAATGGGATCAGAGAGTTCAGCTTGTGATGTATTTTAAAGTGGATGAGAATGGTAATGCAATAGATTTTAGAATGGATCCAAGTTCAGGTAATGTTGCTTTTGATGAAATGCTTATAAAATCTGCAAAATGGGTTAAAGGTAAATGGAAACCCGCAACACTACATGGAGTTAATATTAAAACCGGATTTAGATTTCCAATAGTTCTCAGTGAAAATTAATAAACCCAACACCAAAATATGAAATCACAACTATTATTAGTTTTTACACTTATGTGTAACCTGTTTTTCTCTCAAAGTTCTGAAAAGCTTAAAGAATTTGTATTGGATAAATATCCTGATGATCAGGTTTTTTACAAAGGAGGATTAAAGGCTTTTTATCACGATGTACATAATGTGATTGTACAAAATAAAATAAAAGCTTGTGGTCAAGATGATCCGAATCAGTACTATAAGCTTAAACTTAAAATTTATCCTGACGGAAGAACAGAAAAACTTAAGAATGTAGATTCATTAATCAACGCAAAAAATGAATGCGCACGAGTATTGGCTAATAATGTTGTAAAAGATCTTAAAAACTGGAATCCCGGAGTGTATCATGGGAGGCAGGTTCCGGCCATAGCCGAGATTTTTATTTTCCCGTATGACTTATTCGGGAATTACAAAGATGGGCTTAATTCTGTGGAAAACTTTAAACTACCAGAGTTTCCGGGTGGTAAGTCTGTTATGATTAATACAATTCATAGAGAATTTTACGCCATTTTCAGGGATTTTGATATTCAAGGGGGAATTCTATTGAACTTCGATATCAATGAAAAAGGAGAAATGAACAATCTTACAGTATGGCCAAAAATTATGGAGCAGAGTTTTGTATGGGAAGCAATGAGGACATTTAAAAGAATAAAAAAAATCTGGAGTCCTGCTACGAGAAACGGAGTTCCGATGACTTATCATTTTGAATATGGAATGGAGATGTCAGTGGGATACAACTATGATAAAACAAACAAAGACAACAATTAATGAAAAGAATTTTAGCCGTTATTGGATTTATGCTGGTAACGATGTGTGTTACTGGGTGCGCAGTCACTCAGAAAGAAATAAGCACCAACCTTAAACGACAATGGATGCTTGTTTCTATGAAGGAATTTTCTAAGGATGAACTTATACATGCAAAAGCATCTGTAGATTTAACAACCAAAGAACCTGGTACTGTGGGTTACTCCGCTTTTATGGGGTGTAATAATCTAAGATTCCAATTGAATGAATTAAACGGGAATAAGCTGTATGTGTCCGGTGTTTCCGGAACAAAAATGTTTTGTCCAAATCACCTTGATTTAGAAAATCAGTTTATAGCTCTTTTTCCAACAATGAAGTTTTATAGTGTAGAAGGGCATTTTCTTACACTAAGAAACAGAGACGGAGAGGAAATGAAGTTTGTGGCAGCGGACTGGGATTAGTCAGAAGAAACTATCTGCCAAAATATATCAGCATTTCTAGGAAGCATTATTTCATGAGGGCTTATCAGAAATATATCAGCGTCCTTATCACAGGTTGCCATATTTTTAAAATATTTTAGCAAATCGCTATTAGAAAAACCTATCCGGAACTCATTTCTGAGCTCCGGATTTTCGTGTACAAAGCACAGATTTCCGGGGTTCTCCTCCGGCAGGTATTCTAATTTTAATACCTTTTGTAAATAATCTTTTAATATTTGTATTTCGTCTCTCATAACACTTTAAAATTAATAAAAAGTATAATTATACATAACTGTGTTACTAAGGGTTAAAATATGTTTTATATTTAATTCTGTAAACTTTATTTCACAATTCTTATTTTTGTATATGCTAGAAAAAAAAGAACATCAGTATGAAAAGGCAGTCTTGGTAGGTCTTATTACCAAAGATCAGGATGAGGAAAAACTAAAAGAATATATGGACGAACTGGAGTTTCTTGCTTATACAGCAGGAGCTACAGTCGAAAAAAGATTTACTCAGAAAATGTCCCAACCGGACTCCAAAACATTTGTAGGAAAAGGTAAAGCTGAAGAAATACGAGACTATGTAAAGGAAAATGAGATAGGAACTGTTATTTTTGATGATGAACTTTCTCCTTCTCAGTTAAAGAATCTGGAAAGAGATATAGAAGTTAAGATTCTGGACAGGACCAATCTTATTCTGGATATTTTTGCTCAACGTGCTCAGACATCCTACGCAAGAACGCAGGTAGAACTTGCACAATACGAGTATCTATTACCACGTCTTACTAGGATGTGGACCCACTTGGAGCGTCAGCGTGGTGGTATCGGGATGAGAGGACCTGGTGAAACTGAGATTGAAACTGACCGTCGTATTATCCGTGACAGAATATCTTTATTAAAAGATAAACTGAAAACAATAGACCGTCAGATGGCAACCCAGAGAAATAACCGTGGAAAAATGGTTCGTGTTGCTCTGGTAGGTTATACCAATGTGGGGAAATCTACTCTGATGAATTCCTTATCTAAATCTGAAGTATTTGCAGAAAACAAGCTTTTTGCAACACTGGATACCACAGTAAGAAAAGTAGTAATAGGAAATCTTCCTTTCCTGTTAACAGATACTGTAGGATTCATTCGTAAGCTGCCGACACAGCTGGTAGAATCTTTCAAATCAACATTGGATGAGGTACGTGAGGCAGACTTATTGATTCACGTTGTAGATATTTCACATGAAAGCTTTGAAGACCACGTTAATTCAGTAAACGAAATTTTACAGGAAATAGATGCTCATAAGAAGCCTGTATTGATGGTGTTTAATAAAATTGATGACTTCAGCTATGAGAAAAAAGCGGAAGATGATCTGACACCAGCTACCCGGAAAAATGTTTCCTTGGAAGAATGGAAAAATACATGGATGGCAAAATCTAAACATCCTACCGTTTTCATTTCTGCTCTTACAAAGGAGAATTTCCCCGAGATGAAGAAAATGATTTATGATGAGGTACTGAAAATTCATATCTCAAGATTCCCATATAACGATTTCCTTTTCGAATACTATGACGATGAAGAAGTAGAATAATAAATAAACTAAAAAACACAACAAGAAGAAAAAAGAAGGATGGAGTTATATTATTCGTTTTCTGCACTCATAGTGCTGGCATCTATTTTTGCCTATATCAATTACCGATTTCTGAAACTTCCAAGTACAATTGGGATTATGGTTATTGCCATTGTTGTTTCTACATTTCTGGTAATATTCGGAGAGAGTGTACTGCCTAAAACATTTGTGAGGCTAAACCGCCTGATGGATAGTATTGATTTTACAGAGGTACTGATGGGTGCAATGCTTAACTTTTTATTATTTGCCGGAGGAATCCATATTAATATCAATGACCTCAAAGAACAGTTTCGACCTGTTTTTATATTTTCAACAGTAGGTGTGGTGATCTCCACCTTTGTGGTAGGTTTTGGAGTTTATTATATCTTTCCGCTTGTAGGGGTACATATTCCTTTCCTGTATTGCCTTGTATTTGGGGCCTTGATTTCACCAACTGATCCTGTGGCGGTACTCAGTATTCTGAAACAGGCAAAAGTGTCTAAATCGCTCGAAACAAAGGTTGCCGGAGAATCGTTATTTAATGATGGTATGGCTGTCGTTGTTTTTACAGTGGTACTGCAGTTGGCGGTGGGTAAAGAAGTGGATCTTGGAATAGAGAATATCTCTCTTTTATTACTGCATGAAGCCGGCGGCGGATTGTTACTCGGCGTTTTGTTAGGTTGGGTTACTTCCCGACTGATGAGAGAAGTAGACGATTACATTATATCGGTACTGGTTACACTGTCTGTAGTAATGGGAGGTTATCTTATTGCACGGCAATTACATATTTCAGGGCCATTAACGATGGTTGCTGCAGGTTTGTTCATGGGGAATTTCAATGTTAATTTCAAGATGAAATCTGTTACCCAGGATTACCTTATTAAATTCTGGGAGCTGATAGATGAAATTCTGAATGCCGTTTTGTTCCTTTTTATAGGTTTTGAACTTTTAATGATAAAGGATCTTCAGAACTTTGTAATCCCTGGAATTATAGCCATTGCCGTAGTATTGTTAGCCAGAGTTATTTCTATATGGGGGCCAACACAGTTTATGTCTTTCAGAAGCCGATTCAGTCCGCAAACGATTAAGGTTTTGATATGGGGTGGAATTCGGGGTGGAGTCTCCATTGCCTTGGCGATGTCTATTCCAAAGAACGAATACAGTACAGCTATTCTTAGTATTACTTACTTTGTTGTGGTATTTTCTATTATAGTTCAAGGACTTACTATTGGTAAGGTAGCCAATCCTAAGAAGATTGCAAACGAAGAGATGGAGCAGGAACATATTTCAGAATAATAGCATATGAAAGGAAAAGCGGATCATATAGGACAACAGATAGAAGAGGCTCTTCAAATGCTTTCTACACCAGAAAGAGCTGTTCAGATGCCGCGGTATTTCAAAACCGGTAAAGGAGAGTATGGAGAAGGAGATATATTCTATGGTGTTTCTGTTCCGGATCAGCGAAGTGTAGCGAAAGAATTTTATAAAGAGATTTCACTGGAAGAGCTTTCGGAGGTGTTGAAATCTGAGGTACACGAGATGCGTTTAACAGCAATCCTTATTCTGGTTGCCAAATATGAAAAGGCAAAAAGCACTACAGAAAAAAGAAAGTTGGCAGATTTTTATCTCGATCATCTTAAATATGTGAACAACTGGGATATTGTAGACTCTTCTGCACATAAAATATTGGGCGATTATGCTTTTCACAATAGCGAGGAGGAAATATTATACAGGCTTTCCTCGGATGAGAATATGTGGAAGAAGAGAGTAGCAGTTGTGGGTTCGTTCTGGTTTATAAAGAATAAACATTACGAGCTTACACAGAAGCTAATACTCAATAATCTGAAACATCCGCATGATTTGATGCATAAAGCTAATGGTTGGATGCTTCGGGAAATAGGGAAGAAGGATGAAAGTGTAATGTTGAATTTCCTCAACAAGCACTATAAAGAAATGCCGAGAACAAGCCTTCGCTATGCTATTGAAAGATTGGATGAAGATCTGAGGCAGGATTATCTTAAGGGGAATATTTAGAGTCTTCGGGCCATTTCCATTTTATAGGCCATAAGACTTGCAATGTTATTGGCTTTGTATATCGCTAAATCTGCATTTTTTCCGGAGAAATTCTCTTCTACTGTTTCTGTCCACAGCTTTATCCAATGCTCAAAATGTTCCTTCTCGATGGCTTTTATTTCATTAACCGGAAAATGCATGCGCATAGGGTTGCCTTTATAGGTCATCTGTCCAAAAAGAATCGATTCCCAGAAGTCATACATTTTAGGCAAATGTTTGTTCCAGTCAACTTTAGCTATATCATTGAAGAATAAGCCTATCTTATTGTCTGTCTGAATTTTATGGTAAAATTTGTTTACCAATAACTCTATATCTTCTCGGGTTTCCAGGTCATTCATTCCCACTATTTTTATCAAAGGTACAATGAGAAGCAATGCTTTACAAAATTTTAAAGACTGATTAATTACATATCCTTAATTTTGTAGCTTATTATGGATCTAAAATATTACGCAGAACAGGCTAAACTAAAACAGAAAGAACATAAAAAGTTTCTGGATTCCCTTAAAAAGAAACCCCCTAAAAATCTGGATTATGTTGTACAGGAAACTCACGATGAGGTTTTCGAGGAAATTGATTGCCTGCAATGTGCCAATTGCTGTAAAACAACGGGACCATTATTTACTGAAAAAGATATAGAGCGCGTTGCAAAACATCTTCGTATGAAACCGTCTGACTTTGAAGATAGATTTCTAAAAGTAGATGAAGATCGGGATAAGGTTTTACAGGCTTTGCCTTGTTTTTTTCTGATGGATGATAATAAGTGTTCCATTTATGAGGTAAGACCTAAAGCTTGTCGTGAATATCCCCATACAGACCGAAAAAAAATTTACCAGATTAATAATCTTACATTAAAGAACACGATTATTTGCCCTGCAGCTTATACCTTCGTAGAGAAAATTAGAAGAAATTTGGAAAAAAAGTAAACGTATTCCCAATGAGTATTAAATAATGTCAAAGTGCGTTAAAGTTATATAATGTGAACAATTTCAAATAGATAATGATCGTTTTAAAACTGAACACTAAAATTTAATTTTTAAAAACGAAACATTATGAAAAGGTTATTTTTCTCAGCCATTTTACTGGCTTTAGGTACAGGTGCTACATTTGCTCAGTCAACAACTCAGGACACTACTAAGAAAACTACTACAACGACAACAGAAGTAGCAACAACACCTTCTACAAGTACAACAACTACAGCTCCGGCTAAAACATCGACAGAGGTGAGTACAACAACTAGTGTAAATACAGATGACAAGAAGCAGCCGGAAACAAATGATCCGAAAGCGACTCACGAGAAAAAGAAGAAAAAAGAAAAGAAAATTGAGTAATTCAAATCTTCGCTATTTAGTTTTTCTTCAAAATAAAAAGGATGGTTCAAAACCATCCTTTTTACTTCTTCATATTTTACTTTTTGTTTCTATACAACACCTTGTGCAAGCATAGCTTCTGCTACTTTCACAAATCCGGCAATGTTAGCTCCTTTTACATAGTTTACGTAACCATCTTCATCTTTACCGTAGTCTCTACAAGCTTTGTGGATACCAATCATAATTTCTTTCAGACGAGCATCTACTTCCTCAGAAGACCAGTTAAGACGTAGAGAGTTTTGCGTCATTTCAAGACCAGAAGTTGCAACACCACCAGCATTAGATGCTTTACCAGGAGAGAACAATACTTTGTTGTCCAGGAAGTAGTTAATAGCATCTAAAGTAGAAGGCATGTTAGCAGCTTCAGTTACACAAATACATCCATTAGCTACAAGGTTTTGAGCATCTTCTAAATCTAATTCATTCTGAGTTGCAGAAGGAATAGCAACATCACATTTTACCTCCCAAGGTCTCTTACCAGCAACAAATGTTGCAGAAGGGTATTTCTTAGCATAATCCTCAGCTCTGTTATTTCCTGAAGCACGAAGTTCTAATAGATAATCAATCTTGTCTCCAGAGATTCCTTCCGGATCGTAGATGTATCCATCCGGGCCAGAAAGCGTAATAGCTTTACCCCCCAGCTGATCGATTTTTTTAATTACACCCCATGCTACGTTTCCGAATCCGGAAACTGCAAAAGTTTTACCGCTGATGCTTTCACCGATAGTTTTTAGCATCTGCTCGCAGAAGTATACTACACCGTATCCTGTAGCTTCAGGACGGATAAGTGAACCTCCATATGCAAGTCCTTTTCCGGTAAGTACACCGGTAAATTCGTTTCTTATTTTTTTATACTGACCAAATAGGTAGCCAATTTCTCTTGCACCAACACCGATATCTCCAGCAGGAACGTCAGTATCTGGTCCGATGTGTTTGCAAAGCTCTGTCATGAAAGCCTGGCAGAAACGCATAATTTCATTGTCAGATTTTCCGCTTGGATCGAAATCTGCACCACCTTTTCCTCCACCCATTGGTAGAGTTGTTAAGCTGTTTTTGAATACTTGTTCAAAAGCTAAGAACTTTAGTACACTTAGGTTAACTGTAGGATGGAAACGTAATCCTCCTTTATATGGTCCGATTGCAGAATTCATCTGAATTCTGAAACCTCTGTTTACCTGAATTTCTCCTTTATCATCAAACCATGGAACACGGAAAATAATCACTCTCTCTGGTTCAGCCATTCTTTCCAATAGCTTGAATCCTTTGTATTGATCTTTTGAAAGAATAAACGGAATCACCGTTACAGCTACTTCGCGTACGGCTTGAATAAACTCTGGTTCATTAGGGTTTTTGGCTTCAATATAAGCCATAAAGCGGTCAATTTCCTGTTGTACTTCTGCACTAAATTGTTCCATTAGAATTTGATTTTTGTCCGAACAAAGTTAAAATTTTTCCCATATCTACCAAGGAATATTTTGAATTTCAGTAAAATTTAAAAAAAATACGGGTTTGTTTTAAAAATTTTACAATTTACTTTTGTTTGTTAGAAAGTTTCATTCTTTATTCATTAAATAATATAATATTAAGAAATTGTTAATTCTCAGCTTGGGTAATATTGTCTCCCGGAAGAGGCTTTAATGTGCCCCAAAAGTTCCAGATCTAATATTATGGGTAAAATTTTATAAACAGGAAGAGATACTTTTTCGGCAATTTCATCCGGGTTTATATTAGGAGAATCTGCTATTGCAGATAGGATCAGTTTTTGCTCCGATGTAAGGTTCACAGGGATCTCTTTTTCATGAAATAGAGGGAGCTGTTCCACAGGTTTGGCAACAAGGCCCAGATAGTCAATCGTATCAGGGATGGAAACAATAATTCTTGCTTTATTTTGCGAAATCAAAAGATTGCATCCCTGGCTGTATTTATCCTCAATCGACCCCGGAAGAGCAAGGACTTCACGGTTATATATATTGGCATAATTAGCCGTGCTTACAGAACCTCCACCATAAGCCGTTTCTGTTATGATTGTTACGGGCGATATTCCGGCAATAATTCTGTTTCTTTGGATAAAACTTTCTCTTATCGGTGGTTGTGATGAATTGAATTCAGTAAAAAGGCAGCCATTATGCTCCAGAATTTTATCAGCTAATTTTCTGTTCTTATCAGGATACAGCATATGAAAACCATGTGCTAATACTGCGACAGTGGGAATGTGATTTGTTAAAGATTCTTCATGCGTACAAGTGTCTGTGCCTATTGCGAGTCCACTTACTGTTTGGATATTATTATCTTTTAGAGAATACAAAAATTCGGTAATAAACTCTTTACCATACTTCGAACTTTTTCTTGTACCTACTATGCTAATATTTGTTCTAAGGTGATCAAATTTTCCTTTCTGATAGAGTATTGCTGGTGCATCATCGCATTGATATAATAATTCCGGGAAATGTCCCTGATGAGAAAGTAAAATCTGAATGTTATTCTTATAGCAGAACTCTAGTTCTCTTTCTGCAAATTGTAAATGAGAATTTTTCCCTATATCTTCTGCTATTTTGTTCCCAATACCATATAATTTAATCAGCTCATGTTTGTGCAGGTTCCATGCATTTTGAGCAGAGCCTGTTGTGCTGACTATTTTCTTGAAGTATAAATCGCCGATCTGCGGGCAATGTCTTAGCGCTATGGAATAAAGATGCTCTTCGGAAAACATTTAAAATGTATTTCCTTAAAAATAAGAAAATTATTAATTATTTTTTTCTTATTTCATCTAAAAAATCCCAAATATCTTCTTTTTTTCTGTAAGGAAGTTCTCTGAAGTCTTCCGGGTTTTCCTGAATATATTTCTGCCAAAGGATATCGTCTTTCTCGTTATAATACTCAGGATATTCCCAAATGAATTTTCTTCTTTTCTCCCCTTTATCTTTATAAATAAAGGCCATAATAATGCCGATAACAGCTCCTGATAAATGGGATTGCCAGGATATCCGGCTTGGCTCATTTAGAGTGAAGAGAAGCTCTTCAGGAATCATTCCCCAGATCATACTGCCATAATAAAGAGCTACTATAAGCGATACTGTTAATAATTTTAGGTTCCATCGTATAACACCACTGGCGAAGAGGAAGAAAGCGAGTACATATATAACACCACTGGCACCAATAATACAAGAAGTATAGGTCTGGTGGTCGAATAAATTAATTGATGGTGTCATCCAAACTGCTAACCCGGAAAACAGCCAGCCATAAAGCATAACTCTATCTGCTACGGATCCGTAAAATTGGTATAGTAACGAGCTTAATACAACCAAAGGTAATGAGTTGCCGAGTATATGCTCCCAACTGCCATGTAAAAAAGGTGAAAAGAAAATGCCTTTAAGCCCTGAAGGAACTAATGGTATAATAGCACCATCACAACCTTCGATCAGTCCAAGGTTCTGTACGAGAAATCCTAACCATATTGCGGCTAAAAAAAGTAAAGGCATAATGATAGCCTTTGGGTGTATAACTCCTTTGAACATAATTAGAAGGTGCGCAAAAGTTTTGCCATACTATTTACGATTTATTTTTGGCATCTTTTGACATAAAATGAGTATTTATTCGTTTTTAAATAGTCATAGAAGTGACAAAATTTCTTTTTTTATAAAGAAGTTGTATTTTTGAACGAATTTTAAAAAGATTGGAAAAAATGAATAGGGTTTTAATAGGTACGTTGTTCTTTTTTGCAATGCTGGTTTCAGCTCAGCATGCAAAAACAAAAGCTGTTATCGATTCTATTAATCAGGCTAAATGGAAAGAAAACAGTGTAAACGTGGATAGTCTTTCTAATTTCAGCATGGTGAAAATTCCAAGAATAAAAATAGATACTATTATTATTCAGCAGCCTGTCGTTATAGCTGCACTAACAGAGCCAATTCCGGTTACGCCTTATCAGATTATGAGATCCCCAAGTCTTAGAAGATGGTATGTATATGGACAGAATAATGTTTTGTTTAATCAGGCAGCCTTCTCTAACTGGAATGCAGGTGGAAATAATAGTGTCGGAATAAATGCTAAGGTGAATTACAGCCTGATTTATAAAAAAGGAAGACATTTCCTGGACAATAATTTTCAATTAGGCTATGGATTGGTATCTTCTCAAGGGCAATCCTCCAGAAAGACAGATGACTACATCAATATCATGTCCAACTATGGTTATGACCTTAGAAAGAATTATTATCTGTCTGCTGGTATACAGTTTCTTTCTCAGTTTTCTCCGGGATATAATTATTCTACGACACCAGAGCCTGTTTATAATGACAGAATATCGAAATTTATGGCTCCGGGATACCTGAATATAGGTCTCGGTATCTCTTTTAACCCGAAAGAGAATTTTCAGGTAATATTCCGTCCGGCAACAGGAAGATTTACTTTTGTATTGGATCCCAAGCTTCAGGTAGCGGGTAATTATGGTTTGGAAAGAAATGGACAAAGTGTAAGAACGGAGTTTGGTGCATTAGCTAATATTATGTACAAAATCCAGATTATGAAGGATTTTAGCTTTACCAATCAGCTTAACCTTTTCTCCAGTTATACAAGCCACCCGGAACGTGTTGATATTGCCTATACAGGTGTAGTTAATATTAAATTCAATAAATTTATTTCTACTATTATATCTGTTGATTTGTTGTATGATCACGATCAGATACAAAAACTACAGCTAAAACAGACTTTAGGAGTAGGTATTTCTTATAATCTCGGTTTGCAGGCGGAGGACAGGCCTGATGGCAAAAAATTCATCAAACCTTTTGGAACCGGAGTAAGAGGATAATCGCCTTCAGACATTCCAAAATTCCCGATCCAGACTCCTGTATTGTATAGCTTCTGAAATGTGAGCTGTAGACAGATTATGAGAATTTTCAAGATCAGCAATCGTTCGGGCAACTTTTAATATCCTGTCGTAGGCTCTGGCAGAAAGGTTTAATTTTTCCATAGCAGTTTTCAGTAACTTCAGGGATGACTCATTGAGTTCACAGAACTGATCTATTTCTTTTGGTCCCATTTGAGCATTGCAGTTAATATTCAGGTTATTGAATCTATCGGACTGAATTTTTCGTGCCTGAATAACACGTTGGCGAATTTCAGAACTCGTTTCTCCTTTCTTTTTGTCAGAAAGCTGCTCAAAATCTACTTTGTCAACTTCTATATGTATATCGATACGATCTAGTAATGGTCCTGAAATTTTGTTCATATACCTTTGCATTTCGAAGGTTGAAGAAGTGTTGTTGGGGTCATCGGGGAAATAACCTGAAGGACTTGGATTCATGGAAGCAACTAGCATAAAACTTGCAGGGTAATTCACCGTAAACTTGGCTCTGGATATATTAACCTCACGATCTTCGAGAGGTTGTCGCATCACTTCCAACACACTGCGTTTAAATTCAGGCATTTCATCCAAAAATAATACACCATTATGAGCAAGTGAAATTTCTCCGGGCTGAGGATAGCTTCCCCCGCCTACCAGAGCGACATCTGATATTGTATGGTGAGGATTTCGGAAAGGTCTTGTCGTAATTAGTGAAGCTTCATTTTCTATTTTTCCGACAACAGAATGTATTTTTGTTGTTTCCAGAGCTTCTTTTAAATTCAGAGGAGGCAATATTCCCGGAAGCCTTTTAGCAAGCATGGTCTTTCCGCTTCCGGGTGGACCGATTAATATAATGTTATGTCCTCCTGCAGCAGCTATTTCTAAAGCTCTTTTTGCCATTTCCTGACCTTTTACTTCACTAAAATCCGAGCTAAAACTATCAGTCTTTTGCTCGAATTCTTTTTGAATGTCGAATACTGTTTTAGGTAAAGGTTTACCTTGGTCGAAGAAATCTATAACTTCCTTAATATTAGTAATACCATAGACATCCAGCTTATTTGTAATAGCAGCTTCCTGTGCATTTTGTTTAGGTAAAATAATTCCCTTGAAGCCCTCTTCGGCAGCCTGAAGAGCAATTGGAAGAATGCCTTTCAGTGGTTGTAAGCCTCCGTCCAGAGATAATTCTCCCATGATAATATATTTATCGAGATTTTCAGCCTTTATGGAATTGTTTGCAGCCAATATACCAATAGCGATTGTGAGATCATAGGCAGAACCTTCTTTGCGAAGATCAGCAGGTGCCATATTGATGGTTATTTTCTTCCCAGGGAGCTTATATCCTACATTTTTCAGAGCAGCAGAAATTCTGTGGCTGCTTTCTTTAATGGCATTGTCCGGTAAACCAACAAGATAATAGCCAACACCTTTATCGATATTGACCTCTACAGTAATACAACGGGCTGAGATACCATGTATGGCACTTCCATAAACTTTCACTAACATATATTTTCAATCATTTGTTAGTGAAAGGTATAAAAAATAAATTAATATATAGAATTGTGTTTTATATTTATGCTTATTTGATTTATGAAATTAATTTAAATTACATAGTTTAATTAATAAAGGCGGATAATCTTTTTTACTTCAGAATTACCCGCCATTTACAAACAAATGATGAAGTTGTTAAACTTATTTTCTATTTAAGTATTCGGAGTTGATGATGTCCTTACACAACGAACCATACGGCCCTCTGTTTTGGCTCCGGATCTTACTTCTGCATTACTCCAGCCCACAAACCATGCAAATCTGGAATAGCTCATATACCAATAATTAGCATTGTTAGTGTTAGCAGAAGAGGAAGACCAGTAATATGCACCACCTCCACCTAGGGCGCCCAGAAAAATCCCTCCGGGAGAATCACTTACACTTGTACCTCCTAAAAATCCGGGAGAAGTACGATATCCGTAAAAAGAAAGGAAAAGCCTTTGGGAATTTGTAGGGAAGGACGTATTTAAATTATTTCCTGCATCCAGATTATACACAGCACTAAAATTCGCACCTAAGAATAATCCATAATTTTCTTTTTTGTCATCAGGTTGTCCCAGATTACTAAATTCGGTACTGGTAGGCATACGCCACATTCCTTCAGGATAAACTTTAGAACAGGCATCAGTATTGTCAGATGAAGATCCCGTTGGTGTTGCTGCCATCCAGTTCCAGTATTCTGTATCTTTATCTGGCTGAGAATATTCATTATCCGGTCGGAAACGGTATTTATCGGCTTGAGAGGAATAGATTAAGTTTGTACGCGCCCATAATAAACCATCTAATCTCACACCGGACTCTATCAGACGTACATTGAGTGTATAACGGTTTCCTAAAGCAGGTGTAACCGGAATATTGCTATATGGGACGATACTGTTGCTAAAGCTTCGCGTGCTGTTGTCATCCATGTTAAGATCTAGCTGATTCAGTCTTATCCTTAGATTATTTGCAGGTACAGGTGTTGAGCTTACAGTATAAAAAGTTGCTGTTTTCGTAGCTCCAGCTGCACCGCCGGCTCCAGCTTTGTTGATCATATTGCCTCCTGTAACTGCGGATACATTCTGAAGATTAGAATATTGTCCGGTAAGTACATTAAGGTCTCCTGTTTTAATTATGCTGGAAAAAGAAGATCCTGTACCTGTTCCAACCTCTACGGAGGTTGTATTATTGATGGTTCCAAACATTCCTCTTGTATCCAAGTCTAATTGTATACGTGCCGTGTTGCGTTTAAGGACAATGCTCATATTGTTTTGTCCATATTGTGCATCTATAACTCCCTGATTCCATAATACGTCTTTATTGGCCAGCGAAGCTGCAGAAACAATTCCCGTAGAAGTATTTACTGATGGTGTTGAATTGTCATTAGTAGATACGATATACCATTTGTATTGTTTTCCTGCATCTACCTGGATATTTGGATTTGTTCCTGAAGTTGCATCAACATTTTTAATAAGTGTATTGCTTGCTGCATCATAAATTAACAAACGATATTTTGTACCCGTTATCATAGGAGTATTGGTTACTGCAGCCATAGTCCCTGTGTATGAAGGGGTAAGAGAGGCTGATAACCCCTGTGATTTATTAGACGTTTGGCCTTCAGCGCTGATCAGGGCATCGAAATTTTCTGTTGAAATTACTTTTTCAGGGGCAATTGAAGCTGATGAAGATTTCCCTGTATTTTTTATAGATGCTGTAGTGAGGTTCGTTATATTTTCCTCTTCTTCGATACCAGCAATATTAAAGCTTAGAAATGTTCCCTGCATTCCGGCATTTCCATCCGGGTTTTTGGTTTCCTCATCCCTTGAAGAACAGGAAATGAAGCCGAGCAACAGGGTTCCTGTAAGAATAAAAGAACTCGTTGCCTTAATTAAATTTTTGTGTATAGATGTATTCATAGTTGTGTTTTACCTGATTAATGAGCTTTTAATTACAAGTCAAAATCTTTACCGCCCAGACTTCCACCATCATTCCAGTCTTCGACTTGTGGCGTATTGGGAGAGCCTGCATCCCCAGGGTTTAAAGAGGCTGATGTTGCGGCAAAACCATGCTCCATCTCTATTAAAATGACTTCTAATACAGGTGGAGAGTATATCTTTTTGCCGGAAGCATAAATCTCAGGTAAGACTTGTTTGTTTTTCTCTTTTTTCATCACTCTGATTTTTAATGTTTTATGCTGTAAAATTAGAATGATGACAGGCTTGGCTGTTAGTGTTGTAAAAGCAGAATTCTGGAAAATTGCTTTTATTGAGGCTTTAATTTATTGTATATCAGTGTTTTGTGAAGTTTTGTTTTTTCTTTTTAATGTTCTTATAAACTCGGAAGGGGACAGTCCGACTTCTTTTTTGAAGATATAAGCAAACCGGCTTTGTGAAGAAAAACCACCTATATCTGCCAGATAACTAATTTTGTAATTCTGAAATTTGGGTTCTTTACAGAGGCAGTGGACAATGTATTTTATTTTCAAGCCATTAATATAATCGTTGAAATTTTTATTCCGGTGGGCCTTCAGGAGGTAGTGTACATACTTTGTGTTGGTATCGAGAATCGATGCAAGGTTTGAAAGAGTAAAGTTTTTTGTCATAAAATCGGTTCCGGTTTCAAATTGGTTTAGTTTTTCCAAAAGCTCAGATTCTTTAGCTTCAGAAATAAGAGTAGATGTCCGTGTAATGTTTTCGTAATTGAGATTGATAAAACTAAAGTTTTCAGGAGGCAGTATGTCTTTTTCAGATACATGCTTTATTTCTTTAGCGAGGGTAATTCCAACGTTTTCTGTATGATTTGAAGATTTTTTCTTATATATTTTTTTATCTTTTATAATAATATATAAGGTTAAAATGGCGGTTAGCAAGATAAAAAAGCTTTTCCAGTGCTCTATCTGGCTATTCTGATCGGTAACTTTCTTTTCTTCCCGCTCAATCTCCAGTTCGTTTACTTTTTGAATTTCGGTTAAGATTTTTTTGAAAAACTCTTTAAAACTTTTAGAGCTGTGATCATCCAATTGGCCAATTTTGCTTAGAATTTTCTCTTCTGAAATTCGTTTAGCGAATACCTGGTAGCCTTTCTTTTCTGCGATTTTTTCTGCAGAATCAAACCACTTTCGGGCTTCTGCTCTTTTGTTTTCCTTTGTTGCTATCATTGCTTTGCAGAGATCATAATAGGGCGTCTGATAGTGAGAGGCAATATTTATATCCTTTAAATAGAACTCTGTTTTTTCAAAATTTTTTTTAGCCTCATGGAGATTATTGTTTTTTAAATAATCATATGCAATGATATTATGTTCCAAAGCGAGATCAATCTTTTCCTGAAAAATAAAAGGCTTTGATTCAGGGAGATTTAAATATTTTTTCTTTAGCAGGCTTATGTTTTCCTGATGGTATAAAATAGCTAAATAAAACTGGTTACTATGCTCCATTCTTCGAGCTTTATACAGGTTCGTCATTATAGCAGAATCCATTCTGTCAAGAGAGTTGAAAAATGAACATGTTATTCCCCAATATTCATTGGCTTTATTAGAAAAACCGATACTTCGGTATATATCACTCAGGAAATAATTAATGACAAAACGCTCCTTCTTATGATGATTCTTCAACGCATAATAATCGGCCTGTTCATAAAATTTGATGGCTTCGGTATATCTTATCTGTTTGTAGAGGGAATCTGCCATTTGCATATATGCTAATATCTTTTCCTGATCTGTGCGTGGTGTAGAGGAGCGAGAATTAGTATCTAAATAGTAGAGCTTTCGGATGTATCCGGAGATATTGAAGCTGTCTGTTGCTTGTGCAGATGTAAGTGCAGAAAATAGCACCAGAGCGTAAAAACATTTTATCATCATTCCTTTGTTTGTGTAAAAACAAAGAAAGGAAGAAGCTTTCTCTAATGCAGTGTTATTTGCATTAAATGTTGGACAGTTTTCTGGAATATTGCGAAAAAAGGAGGACTTAATTCCAGAAAACTGATCATAATTTGACAGAATTTCTGAAAAATAAAAAAAACAGGGTGAAATTCCCTGTTGTCTGTTTAGTTATATCTTCATGTGTATTGCTGAAAAACGCATTGAAAATATAATCGGCAAAATTGAATTTCACAAAAAATAAAATTGAATGTCCAAAAAAAATAAAGCCTTTCAAGAATATTGAAAGGCTTTTTAAATAGTGTTTAAACAGTAGTTAATTTATTACTGTTAATTCTGCAATAATTGCTTTGCATTCATTCAGAACACCTTCTCTTAATGTTTCATCTCCGGGCTTTGAACCAGTAGCTTCAAATTGGAATTTATCATTCTCTGGAAAATATGACCCAGTCATTGCAAAATTTCCGGTAAAATCCTGATCTCCGGTTTTTCCTCTTTGTACACTAAATGTGATTACAAATGGTGGTTTTTGCGGGTTTACTACATAATTATAGTTAAATGTTACGGTATTCCCTGAAATAATAGCTCTTGCAATTATTTGGCGATTATCAGAGATAATTGTTCTTTCTGTGTTTGTTGTTGTTTCCATTATATTAATTTTTGTTTGCTATTTATTAAGGGTGTATAAATTCTGATCCTGACATGGATATATTTTTTGTCTGTACTTGATCGCCTCCTGCCAACCGTATACATAGTATTGTAATGCTCCAATTTGACATTCCACCAACAGGTGCATCAGAACCTTGCGCATGAGCAGGCATTGCATACCAGCCATCCCATTTTTTAGGAGTAGAAGGTCCTGGCTTTTGTTTGCTATTGTCTGTGTCGTAGTAAAACTTTTCATACTGCTTATAATTCGCTGAATCATAAGAAACCCCAGCTGAATATCTCCAGTAAGTAGTATTTTGATTTAAATCAACATTACACCATCCTTCGGTATCATTTTGATGGGTAGTAATATTCAATTGGCCTCTTAGGAAATTTTCTAAATCAGCATCAGTGTTGGTACTACCTGCGGGAATAGTAAGCAATGTATAGCTGTCCCAACTATCAGGAATATAATTTGAGAAAATAATCCCCTGTGAACCCATTTCCATAGTTTTGTTGCCAGAATTGTCATAGACATTGAAAACAAGCTTTCCATTAACGATGCCCATTTCAAAACCTAGTACCCCATTCGGGTGATGCATCTGAATTAAGCCTTTATCGATAAATGCTAAAGGAGCTTTATTTTTATTCGCATAATTAGTACCTAAAAAGAATCTAACCGAATCACTACCTCGATCAGTAACACCAGTCATTCCGGCATTCCCTCCATTTACATCACCTACGAGCATTGTCCCGGAAGCCACTACATTGCCGTCTACAGTAGTATTCATAAAAGAAGTTAACTGACTTACTCTGTTTGCTGTATTCTGCGCATTGTTTGCCTGTGCCATTGCAAGTGCTGTCTGCTGCTCGTTTTGCTTGATTTTATTATCAACATCCTCCGGTGCAGGTGTCCAGTCTGTAGACTTGTTACCACTTTCCAACTGTAGCCATGATATTTCAATTCTGCCTGTTAAAAAGGTCATGTATAATTTTTCAAAATTGCCACTGTTAGTAAATTGATGTGTAACAATAGTTTCTGTTGTTATGTTAGAAGTATTTGGTATTTCCTCGTAACCTGTACCATTGTAAAACCTAATATTTCGACCATCGCCTTGTCCTTCAAGTCTTTTAATTTTAAAGGATAGAATGAGTAACCCTTGTTGAACATTGGAAGTATTCCACTTGCAATATTCAGTTGCATTGGTCAATTGAAATCCCCCAGCTTCCAATTGTAATGATGCCCCACCGCCCATTTCTACAGGTGTTTTTTTGGATTGCAATATTAAATTACGACCTCCTACCTGTACATTATTAACCAAAGTTTGGGCGTGATTTTTCGCTGTCTCCATTTTTGCGGTTGCATCCGCAATGGCACGAGCTTCCTCGGCATCTACTACGCCATCTGCATAGGCATTAGCGGCGATTTTTGCAAGATTATCCTGTGCATCAGAGTAAGCTTTTGCAGCGGCTAAATTATTTTGAGCTTGTTGGATTCTTGCGGCTTCCTCGATGTCTATTTGTCCATCAGCATAGGCTTCTAGTTGAATTTTTAGAAGATTATCCTGTGCAGTTGCGTATGTTTTAGCTGCATCTGCTTTATTAGTAGCATCTATAATGGATCTGTTCTCAGCTTCGGAGATTTTTTCATCAGAATAGGCTTTGATTATTGTTTCTTTGAGTGCATCTTGGGCATCACTGTAAGCCTTGGAGGCTGTGACACTGTCGGTTTTGGATTTCAAAATGCTTGATTCCACATCTTCTGGTGCAGGTGTCCAGTCGGTGGCTTTGTTGCCACTTTCCAACTGTAGCCATGATATTTCAATTCTGCCAGTTAAAAAAGTCATATACAGGCCTTGAATATTCCCGGAATTACGGAAGCTATACGTAACAATAGTTTCCGTTGTTATGTTAGAAGTATTTGGTATTTCCTCGTAACCTGTACCATTATAAAACCTAATATTTCGACCGTCTCCAGAGCCTTCAATTCTTTTAATTTTAAATGACATAGTGAGTAACCCTTGTTGAACATTGGAAGTATTCCACTTGCAATATTCAGTTGCATTTGTCAATTGAAATCCACCAGCTTCCAATTGCAATGAAGCTCCTCCGCCCATTTCTACAGGTATCATTTTGGATTGTAATATTAAATTTCTACCTCCGACCTGTATGGCATCAATTTTTTCCTGCACCTGGTTAAGTGCCGGGCTATCGGATGCAAAGGTTACTTTTCCCTTAATTTCAATGCCGTTTTCATTGAAAGCAATATAATCACCGCCTACGGGTGAAGTCCATCGACCGATGCTTATTTCTTGCGGGTTGATCTGAGCAAAGCCATACGTCATTTTACACACACGGAACCCGTTTTGGATAGATGAAATATAACCCGCTTCAAAATGGAAGAAATCCGGGTCTTGCTCTACTGTTATTTGATTAGGTGTTACAAGTATGTTTGCATTCGTTCCATTACGTTGGCATTTAATATAAACATACTGGTATACTGCACTAAGATTTAAAATTGTAGTTGCAGGAATGTACCATGTGCGGGGCGTATCTGCTATTGTTGCATGAACAATTCTCCCGGAAGTATATCGTAGTGAGGTATAGTTATTTTCTAAGTAGAAATTAACATCAGGCAGAGCGAACTGCTGCATGCGTCCTCCTAACGAAATAAGCTTTGTATTTATGGATGCAGGCTTTATATTGTTTACATCAAAGTAACCCTCGGAATCAAAAGTTTTTTCCGAAAGCTCTAATCCGAAATAATAAGCAGCACGAGCAGCAGCAGCATTGTACCGTTGCTCTTTAATTATTGTTTGTTGTTGTTTTTCCTGCTTATAAAATTGCCGAACAATAGATGAAGTATAGGTAACATCGGAAAAGTCCGGCTGTACATCATACGGGTTTTGTAGGTCTTCTGTTAATCCGGTTATACGAACATCAGAATCCAGACTAAATTCAACAGATTTTAAACGGATCATGGAACCCAAAGAAAGCTGATAATTCAACGCTTTAAATAATAACGGATCGCTTTCACCTGTATATGTGAAACGCTGAGTACTATTTAAATTTAAATAATCCTGTCCTTTGGCTTTTAGTAAGGCTTCTGCATTAGTTACATATTGAGCCGGCATTTGGATATCCGACAAAATATAAGTATCACCAACAGCCGGACGTATAACATTGGACGGAATATTCCACGCTTTTTCCTCTTTATTTGGTAATAGAGTAAATGTTTTAGTTTGGCTATTGTAACCGTACTCTTTAATTTCCAGTATATACCCAGCTAATTGCCCGGTTTGGAAAGTTACTTTAGCAGAAAGCCCTTTGATAAGTACTGTTGTATTACCGTGTCCATCGGTTGCGTTTAAATCAAAATCAATAGTGTTATCCGTAAATACAAAAGGATTGTTTGCATCCACAGAGGTCACCGTTCCGATTCTATGCGGGTAGATATCGTCAAAAGTTTCGGTATGTTCAATCACTCCATATTTATCAATATTCTTTTCTAAATATGGAACATCAATTCTAAGGCTCTTTTGACCGTTACGATATTTTATCGGTAAGTTTTTATCTGATCCTTTCACACGTAACCGGGTTACAATGGAAGCATCCGCCAAAGGTGCTTGTGTAAGTGTTTTTAATCCTTTATTACGCCCGTATTCAAGTGTAATATTTGCCTGTGGTTTTCTTTCGGTAAAATGTATGCTTTGGTCTGCATCAATCCAGTATTCCAATTTAAATTCATCGGCAATTTTTGCAAGTGCAGAGAGACAATTTATATCGTCAAAGCTAACAAGCTTTGTTTCGGTATTATCAATGATGCCTTTTGTCCATCCTGACTGATCTCTGTTTGCATTTGTAATTACCAGATCAATCATTTTTTCAGCCGTTCCCATAATATCAAATGTGGGAACAGTAAGATTATTTAATTCATCATAAAATAGCATTGAAACATCAGTTAAACGATATTTAACTGATTTAAAATTTAGAGTGTATTGCCATTCTTTTGTCGATTTCTGAACAATAGTCGGAGAATCTAAAAGATAATACCTGCGTCCTTTTACATCTACATAATCACCCATAGCAAATTCAATCTTTCGCACTAATGCAAAGGACATATTAACCAATTCCTCACCCATGATCCGGGAAGTTATTTTTCCGGTTGGACGAATATTGGCAATAACTGTATTTCCTCTTTTTATATCGTATCTCATGCGAATTTAACTTGTATTGTTAATTGAAATTTTACAAACACTGTTGGCACATCTTTGAGCCTTTTTAGTGACTTTACAAAGCCACTGGTTTTTTTATAGAATACCTTGTACGTTTGGGAATGGTCATATATGTAAAGGTCTTGCCATCCGGGCTTTGCGATTTCTGAAAATAACGCCTGATAATAAAACCAGAAATCACCATCATCCGGAGCCATCATAGCGCAACTGAGTGTTACTTCCTTATCTTTAAATTTTGGTGAAGACAAATCATATTCCTGCCCGTTTTCCTCCGCCCAATCATTGGAAAGGCTTTCCTTTCTTTCTGGATAATCTAAAAGCCCGGCAGTTCCTGTCTGAATAACTAAATTAAAATCTGATAACAGATTTTTACCGTTTAGGGTATCTTTAAATTTATTTGCATTCATGGTTATTACTTTATTATTCCCGCAGCTTGCAGGGCTTTATATTCTTTAGTCAATGATTCTCCCAAACTATCAATACCTTCATCGATATCGTGTAGTTTTTCGGTATTGTCTGCCGTTCTACGGGTATTCTTTTCAATATCCATTTGTACGGCTAATTGACGACTGGCTACTTCCATCATTGCTGCAAAGCCATTTTTCATTATTCCGTTACCTTCCAATATAGCCAGACGCATTCCTGCGGTATTACCTGATAATAAATCAATGCTTTCCTGTGATGCTGCTTTATATGCTCCCTGTAAGGAATTAGCACCGCCAATTTCGTTACCGATATTTATTCCGGATTGGTTGATTAAGTCCATGTAATCCTTTGCCTCTTTGGCAACTTTCATATACATTTCTTGGAACTGCTTCCTTTCATCATCCGTAAGCACACCGTCACCCAGATATTCTGCCAAAGCATCCTGAAGCTTCTGCATTTGTGGCTCGATCACTTTTGCCTCCATTCCGGCAATAATCCCTTTCCGCAAAATATCTTCAATATCATCGGCAAAATCTGCAAAGGATTTCTTTCCGGATAAAATACCCTCACGTATAGAATCCCCGATATTCTGGGCGGTTACTCCGGTAATAGTATCTTTATACTGCTTTTCAAGTTCCCGGTTCATTTGTTCGATAGAACCGTATTCTTCACGAAGCTTTAGTAATTGGTCATACGCTGCTTTAGCGTCTCCGGTTAGTGGCTTTTCAGCGTTAAGCTTTGCAAGACGATCGAAAAGTTCATCTGTTAAACCTATGGTTTCGGTTAGGTCGTTGTTTACTGGTGACTTAATGCCAAAGAACTTTTTCATAAACTCGGACATCCCTTTGAATGGGGCAATCTTATAGCCTTTCAAGCCTAACAGATCACCAACCTTTGCCATATCTTCTACGGCTCTTGTCTTTCTTCCTATTCCTAAGAAACCACCGTATTTTTCCGTGTGCATACCCACAACAGTGTCGGCATTTAAAAGGCGTTTTAAAACGGCTTCCTGATCACGGATTATAGATTCTTTATTCTTCGTATTGGCTGCCATTTCATCCTTGATATTCTGGATGCGGGCTTTATATACATCATTCAGTTTTAATTCGTCCAGTATACGCTTACGGAGCATTTCGTTATAATCCAGACCGGACTGAAAAATAGAATCATTATATTTTTTGATTTCCTCCCGTGCTTTACGTTCTGATTCACGAGCTGCTTTGCCTAATGAGAATATTCCAGCAATCGCATTAAATGTTTGACTTATCCCTCCGATAATGTCCCCAGATGCAAACGAAGCAAAGGCTCCTGCTGCATTTTGTGCGATGTTCATTATATCTCCTAGAGTATTTAAAGTATCTGCCAGCCCCTCATTAGTATCATCAACAGAACTTGCTATAGCTTTAAAACCTGATGCCATTGCTCCCGCAATATTTGAAGCCATCTGAGCTTTTTTAGCAAGAATATCTTTTAATTTGCCGTTTACAACTTCTAAAGCTTCACTTTCCTCTTTAATATCAGTGATACCTTTTTTTTGTTTATCCTGAATCCTTCTTATTAAAACATCCTTTTGTTGTAAAAGTGCTTTTTCTTCTACTCCAATATTAAATGTGGATTTTATGGCTTTTGCCCTACCTATTTCGGTTGCAATAAATTTTTGTTGTTCTGTATTTAAATTATTCTTAGCTAGTTTTATATATTCTTCTAAGGAAGCAATGCGAATAGCTAGTTCACGTTTTGTAATCCCCAGTAAATTTTGAGAAAATCTTTCGTAAATTGTTGATTTAGCATACTCCGCAGATTGAACAACATCAATTTCATGTTGTTTTTCCCTCTCTAATTCAGCTAAAAGTTTAGCAGCATCTTCAGGAGATAATTTTCTTTTCTCAATTTCTTGACGAAGAGTAGCATATCTGGAAGTAATCTCAGTTATCTTTACTTGTAAAGATTGATGAGTATTAATTACTTCAGTTACCATATTGGTCAATTCCTGCTTTTTTTCAACCCATTTTCCCGTAAGCATTGCGTACACACCATTACTTTTGCTTTGTCCGTCGTTTTCAGCTTTAGTAATTTCTTTTTCCAGATATGAAATCTGATCTGCAAGTATTGGAAGCTTTGCCAAAGCTACTTCTACAGAGCGAGTTGTATTTTCCAATATTGGCTTATCTCCTCTAAGCTCTTTTATTTTTTGGTTAAGCAGATCAAGGTTTTTCTGTTGCCCTTCAGAAAGTACACTACCAGAGGAAACAAGATTGTCAAATACTGATTTTTGGTTTTCTAAGTAATCGAAGTATGATGCTGCAAGCTTTTTGAGTTCAGGAAACTGTTTATTTGCAGCTTCTGAACCATATTCTTTTTCATACGCATAATATTTTTGCCATCTGGATTCCATAGCGGAAACCATTTCTTCAAAGCTTTTATACTTAACAGCATTTTTCTTTTCTTCCAGTTCAACTTCCAATGCATCACGGCGTTTTTTTGCTTCTGCTTCAGAAACAACCTCTCCGGTGAAATATGGATTTCCTTTTTTATCCTTAGTTTTTCCGAATTGATCTATTTTTTGAAGCCTAACCTGTCCGTCTTTTATTTTATCCAAAGCTTCATTGTACAGGCTTATTCTGCGCTCTAAATCCTTTATAGAGCCATCTGGATAAATTTCAGCCATCTGACGTTCACGCTCTTTTTTGGTTCTTGTCTTTTTACCAAGAGCAGCATCTAACTGTTTTTGTAATTTTTCTCTTTTGGCTACCAATTCCGCTAAAGCACGTGTACCAACTGTACCATCATTGATTTGTTTATCTAATGACGATATTTGATCTCTTAACCATTGAACAGTACCACGTTTTGCAGGATCAGTTGTCATTTTAATTCCGGCATCTGATAATTTTTTAGCAGCCTCATTAGTATGTTGAATATTGGCATTAATCATTTTCCACTGATCTTGGAAAATTTTATTCATGTCGTCAACCGTTTTATCACCTAAGCCCATGGGAGAAAGAATATTTTTCTCTGTCCACCTTCCTACACCTCCAAAAGTAGCTTCATTATAGCGTTTATTATTAGCCATTACTTTATCGTAATTGGTCAAATATTCTTTCCATTTATCCTGAGCAATTTCCAATTCAGCAGCAGCCCTTGCACGTAATTGCATCGCTTCAATAAATGCAGAGGTATTTTTTACAAATAAATTCTCAGCATCTGAAACAGAATAAACTTTTACACCTAATTTTTCAAAGGCTGCCGCATTATCATGTATATACTGTTCTTTGGCTTTGATATCGTCTGCTAAAGCATTCCATTCAGTTTTCATTTTCTGATACTGAATGATAGGGTCTGCAAGGCTATTAGCAATTGTTTCGGTCATTTTTTTGTGATCTGCTGCCGTTTGGGCTTGTGCAGCCTGCCATGATTGCAAAACAGCTATCAAAGCAACAATAGCAACGGAAAGCCCCATTGTTATAGTTGCGGTAAATACCTGTGCAGCAGTTGTGGAAATTCCTAAGGATGTTGCAACCTTTAAATTGGCAGCAGCCCAAATTTCCTTTGCCTTTGCCAGTACAATTGTACTGAATGCAGATTTTTTATTTAATGCATCACTGATTTGTTGTAACCCGATGGTAATTGCCAGTAATGATTGTACTTTCAGCATTATTTTTTGGAGATTCTCTTCTTCTACTCCCAATAATGCCATTACGCCCTGAGCAACGCTTATTGTACTAATAAGCATATTGAGACCTTCGACCTGTCCCTGCAATAATGTATTGCCGTCTTTAATGTCATTATTTACTTTTTCTGATGCCTCTTTAAATTCCTGGGCTTTTTCCTTTAATTCTTTATATCTATCTGAACCTTCCTGACCGTTTGCAGCCAATTGCTTTAATTCATCATTAACATCACGCTGTTTTTTTGCAAATGATTCTGACTGATCTTCGGCTGATTTAACCAACTGGCTCATCTGCTCTATAACTGAGTTGTAACCATCAATGGTTATTTTTAAATCATCAGCTTCTTGTTTTATTTTATCATAAGCTTCACCTTTTGGGGTCTTAGATAATTCTTCGTTCAATTGTGCATGGGCAGATTCTATTTCCTTTAACATAGATTTAAAGGCATCAAGAGTATTTTTGGATTGAATTATACCTTCCTGAAATTCCTTTCCTTTCTTTGTAAACTCCCAATCTTTGCCAATATTTTTCACTGCATCGGCTAAATCTCTGGCACCTTCAACACCCAGAACCTGAGCAGCCGCCAGTTCCTGATAACGTTTTTTTATTGCGTCAACGGAATCATCAACATTCTTTCCGGAGGCAATCATTTTATTATACTCTTCCAGTAATGCCGGAGTATTGAGAATAAATTCTATATTAATTGATTCGTCTGCCATGATTATTGAATTTCTGCACCGAAGAAGTTTTCGAGTTCTTCATCGGTTGATATTGTTTTTGGTGCCTCTTTACTCTTTTTCAGTTTTGGAGCATCAGCAAGCATTAATAGTAATTGTGTAAATGGAGTGTCCAGTATTTTGTTTTGGCTCCAACCTGTCTTTTCTGCAATTGTATAAATGAACCCTAAGACGCTATGAAAGCTTTCGCTTTTTAACTCGCCTTTTCCGTCGGACTCAGATTTGTCATCGGTTTGGTTATCCTCATCGTCTTGATCAATCTGATAGTGGCTATAAAATCCTCAACACCACCATGAGTCATTAATAAATTGAACAGAAATAAAAAATGTTGTTCGGTAAGCTTTCTGCGTAACCACCACGCCAATGGTTTGTGAAACCAGTTTAAGTATGGAGAATTCAAAAAACCTAAAGCAACAATTTCATGAACCTTTTTTCCATGATCTGCATAAGCTTTGATAGCATCCGGAAGGCTCAAATCTTCATCATTGATTACTCCCATTGAAAGGTACTTTGATGCTATTTTTAATAGCGTTCGCCCTGTAGGGTGAAATAGTACCAGTTTTATTGTTTTCTTCTTAAATACCCTAAGAAAAAGAGGTGCCGTGACTGGCACTGGAACACCTCTTTTTAAAAGTAAATCGGGAGCAAGCTTTTCAATATCGATTGCTTTCTCGTCCATTATGGTAATTTTTTAAGCTGAGGCTGTGATAAAACTTTAACTGTACAATCAATTAATGCAATACCGTTTCTCACCAGTTTTAAATTTTTCTTTGCGATAACCTTTACCTTTGGATATGTGATCTGGTGACCACTGTCTGTTTTGAAGCGTAATGCTGTTACAAAACCTAAGTTTTTACCAAATGTAAATGCTGAATCTACTACAGTTCCGGTTGGGAAAAGCTTTTGTAAGGTTACAGTATCGAATTGGAAAGTTGAAAATTTCCCGTTTGTTGCTCCGGGTTCCACCAAAGATTCAATTGGATCATCATCCTGATCGCTGAATTCATCCTGAACGTTTGGATCATCATCGACAAACTCAACAGAGTTTCGATAAGTTTTACAAAGTTCTGTAAACTTTGCATCTGCCGGAATAGAGCCGTCAACTTCTACAGGTGCGCTCTCCAATGCTTTAGTTCCAAATAATGTTGACATTTTAATTTAAGTTTAAATGGTTATTAAATAGTTTTAATTACTCCTGAGGAGGGTTGCTTCCTTTAGCCAATTCAGATTCCTTATCGGTTATTGCGGCTTTTAGTTTATCAACTCTAATCATGTGATGAGGGGGCTTACCGAATAATTCCGTATATTTTTCAACTAAAGCCGGGCGTTCTGCATCGTCTTTTTTTGGATCAGCATCCTTTTTTGTTTTTTCACCCTCAGAATCCTGCTCATCATCAATAAAGCTATCTTCAAAACCTCTGGTGAATTTTTTCACATCTTTGTTTTTTAGATATCTCGCTTGATCCTTTGCTTTCTCTTCGTCTGTGAAACCTTGACTATCTGAGGTAACAAAGATTTCATCTAAGTTTTTATGTGTTGCAAAAATTGCAACTGCCGCCGCAGCGAATACGTTTTTAAATGTTTTTGACATGATATATTTTTTAAAATTCTACTAAGTTGTAATTGGCACCTATGCCGAAGTATGGCAGTAGTTTCATGGTATTACCATCTTTTGCAATACCATATCCGGCATTTAATCCGAATCCGAACCGTTTTTGGGGCTTTTCTTTGATCCTAAAGGATTTTACACCATTTATGGTTACTCTGGGATCATCAGAATACATATCAATGTAATTATGTTCTGCTCCCAGAAACCAGTTTTTCTTTTTATACCGGACATCATTCATCATTATATTGTATGACATCTTTACAGAATCAGTGTCCGGATAATAGGCTAAATCAAGATACCTGTCTTTATGTGTTTTAATGGTTTGCCCCGAGGGTGTCTGCTTTGTAAATAAAGCCAGTTGCGCTTCAAGCCTACCGTTTATTTTAGTGACCTGATCTATTTTATCTAAGCTTATTTTTAAAGCTTTCTGAATACTATCTGCATAGGTTTTATCTAATGCAGCTATTTTTTCAGAATTAGTATTGTTGATTATTTTTTCATTAAAGACAGTATGTGTTACACTGTCTCTAGTATATTTTTCAACAACTTTGTTATTACCCCCCTGAGTTAACAGGGATGTCATTTCATTTTCCTTTTCAGCTCGTTTTAATTCCTGTTTGATATTTAATCCAATGCTTGCAAGCAACAGAATAACAACAAGAATAAAAGCAAAAATATTGGCTGTTAGTGATTTCATTGTTGTAATGCTTTTGTAACTAATGGTTGGGTTAATTCTTTTGTTTTTTTCTCTTTTTCTTCAAATGAATCTGATTTCTTTTTGTAGAAAATCATAGCTTCATAGGTATCAATCCTTTTATTACGCTCTTTTATTATTGTAAAATAAAGACTGTCTATTTTCTCTGAGCAGTCATCTGTCTGCTGCTCTTTGCGGTTGTAAAGAACTCCAATAACACCTCCAAATATTAATAGAAGTCCTATGAGTAGCCCGATAACCACCGCCTTAGGGTCTTTCCTGATATCTTCTTGAGAATAGGGCTGCGGTAGTTCTGGAGACATATTATTTTTGTTTTCTATAATCCCAACGGGTTGGTTGCTTTCTAATGTCGTAGTGTACGAAAGTGTCATACAATCCTAAACCTCCATTGTACATTTTGCCTTGTGAGATTAGTTCTAAAATTGTAGCTCTTACCTGTACCGATGTCATTCCGGGAACTCGAATATCAGCAGCAGATGCTGTAAGGTGTTGAGATTTGGGCGCACCACCTACACGCTTATTATAAGTAGGACTACGATATCCACTATTTACAGTAATAGGTTTTCCCAGATAATCTCTTAATACTTGCAAATTTTCAGCTACCTTTTTTACGTTAGGTATATAAGCTTCCGGTACTTGATTTCCATCGTGGCAGGCAAACTCTTCGGATTTAAAATTATTTGTAAGTTTCATGGCTTGTTTTAGTTTTTAATAAACACCCGGAAGCTTTGACCCTTCCGGGAGTTGGTATAATAGATATGAAGAAGAGTTATGCGGATGCAGCTTGTTTTAAGACTACAAGACCTTCAAAGTTTTTACGTCTTGCACGCCCTCCAACTCTTACAAGGAACGAATACACATCACCGTACATGGTTGGTGAACCGATATCTTCAAATGCTTTAGTTGTACCAATAGCTTTTTCAAGCATATTTTTATTCCATGCAAATATTCCTTCGCAATCTGTAGGAGCTACAACGGAACCGTAAGCTTTAAATGATTTATCCTCAGCCAGTGTATAAACACTTGATCTTACGAAAATGTTAAAGCCTTGGCATTTATACATAATTCCTGAGCGTCTTTCTGCTTCAGTCACAGCAGCCATATAAGTTGCTGTAATCGCAGATTCCGCAGGGAACATTTGTGTAGCAGCATCAGGAGTTAGCAGTACGTTCATCACCCCTTCATTCCAAGCCTTTTGCTTGATCAAAAAGTTTCTAAGTTTTTGAAGGTCTCCAATTGCGTATGCTTTTCTTTTTCCTGTCGATCCTGCTAACCCGGAATCAACAGCTGCTCCGGAAGTTTCCAGAATACTGGCAGTTGGCAGTGTTGCATTATCTCCGGTCGGTGATACGATAAAGTTTGTCAGCATACCCTCGGCAACTTCTTCAGATAAGTTTTGCACATCCTGATCTAATACACTTCTACGCTTATCATAGGATAATTCCACTGTTTCAGCATTTGGTATATATACAGGGTCTGTTGTATACTCATCGATTAAATAAAGAACTTGTCCGTCCGTCCTTCTTTTTGGAGTAGCAGGAACCTGAGTTCTGTTTTTTACTACAGCAGAAGGATCACCAGCTTGTGGAAGGTGAACAATTGTTCCGTTGATAATATTATCAGAAGAAACATCTGCAACCTGTGTTAGAAAGCTGTTATCTTGTGTTAGTTTTTCTTGGATTGTGGAATCCCAAACTTCGATTTCTAATGGCATTGTTATGAGTTTTTATGGTTATTAATTTTTATTTTTTGTTAGGTTTTCTACCATATTGCTGTTCAAACCTTTGCTCGTAATACTCCGGATGCTTTGATTTTAATGTCGCAAGGTGATTTCCTTTATCAAGCTGCTCCCAGCTTAATTTTTCGTACTTCTCTGTCGTAGATTTTCCATCGGTGCTTTCGATAGCTTCTTTTACAGTACCTCTCTTTGGTAGGGTGTTTAGTAAGTCTATGCGTTTTTCCAGTGGCAATTCTTCAATAGTAGGAACAGCAGCAGCATCGATTCTACCGTCTTTTAATGCCGCAGTCTTTAAACCTTCGTAATCAGCCTGAAGCTTGGCATTCTGTTTTGCTTCCAGTGCATCATATTTTGTTTTTAACTCTGTAAACTGAGTTTTTGACGCTGTTAATTGTGATTCTGTCGCTTTAATAGCGGTTAGGATTGCTTCCTCCGTTGATCCTTCAGGGAGTTGCAAATGCGCAAGTAAGATTTTCATTGTTTTATTGTTTTCAAATGGATTAACGGTTTGTAATGAAAGGCAAAGGGATTTGATATCAGCCTCAGAAAGCCTTTCTTCGTTCATGTTAAATAATGCGATTGCATTACCGTTAGATGGTACTGCTACAATTGAGACTTCAAACAGTACACATTTTTTAAGAATAAGTTTTCCGCCTTCATTAACCAGATCAGCAGGATCGAACATAATTCCCAGTGAACAACCTTTAAGAGTTCCTGATAATACTTTTCTGACAACTTCTTCACCTGCCGGGTCTTTTGTATCAAATGCAGGGCGCATTAAAAGTTTACCGTCCTTAACTTCGATATCAATCCATTTACCCAGTACATCCTTTGTATCATTAGAATGATTATTGAGACAAACCGGATTTGTATCGAATCGGCTTTTTAAATCGATTCCTGCGGTATCAACATAGAATCCGTACGAGTTTCGGACTTGTTGATCGTTGGTTATAAATAGCGGAGCTTTATTCATGGTTATTAGCTTTTTTATTTGCTTTTGTTGATGCAAATTTTGCCTGAAAAATCACCGATAAAAAGCTGGCTCCGTATCATACCCCGATATCTCGGGTATGATACCCCCGATTTAAGGGTATGATAGATCGTCAGCTTCTCTAAGCCCTTCTATAAAGGGAACTTTGCTACAACTAATAACCAAAACAATGGCAAAGAAAGGACGATTAAGCAAAGATGAACTGCTTGAAAAGCAGGAACTGGCAAAGCTGATTTACCTTACTGAAGACATTACCCAGAAAGAACTTTCCGAAAGAACAGGAGTAACCGAAAAAACGATATCCAAATGGATTGAAGAGGAAGGCTGGGCAAAACTTAAAAGGAACATTCCATTAACCCGGGATGAACTGTTGTCTTCATGGTATGATGAATTAGCTGAGCTAAAAGAATTTATTAAGAAAAAGCCCGTAGGACAACGTTTCGCAGACTTTAAAGAGGCACAATTGAGAAGGTCTTTATTAAAAGATATTGCGGTACTGGAACATGATTCCGGAATTCCCGGAACGGTTGACGTAATGACAGCATTTGTGAAATTTATTCGTAGAAGTGATTTGCAAAACGCAAAGGAAATTTCGCATCTGGCAGATGCTTTTATTAAATACAAAATCCGGGGGTAATGGTTATTAAAAAGAAACTTGTTACTACCCGTGAGGAAAGGGAGGCTTTAAGTTTTTGGGATGAGTACTACAAATCACTTCAAAATACTGAAGTTGTAGATACTACCGAAACTCCCGAAGAAAAGCAGGATCGGATAAAAAGCTTAGAATCAGACCCTGAAAAATGGTTCAAGTACTATTTTGAAAAATACTGTACTGCTGAACCTATGCCTTTTCATAAGCGATCTACTCGCAGGGTATTAGAAAATGCAGAATTTTATGAGGTTCGACCATGGTCACGGGAGCTTTCAAAGTCCGGGCGTACAATGATGGAACTCTTATTCTTGCACTGTACAGGTAAAAAGAAGTTTACATTAATGATTTCTGCCAATAAGGATGCAGCGGTACGACTTCTAAAACCTTATAAACTGGCATTTGAGAAAAACCCACGTTTAAGAAACGATTACGGGGATCAGGTCAATTATGGAAACTGGGCAGAAGATGAATTTGTAACCCGTTCAGGATCGATGTTCATTGCTGTAGGTGCCGGACAGGCTCCCAGAGGGGCGAGGAATGAAGAATTCCGTCCCGATAGTGTTGTAATGGACGACTTCGATACAGATGAGGATTGCAGAAACCCTGATATCATAGATAAGAAATGGGAATGGTTCGAGCAGGCAGTATATGGTACACGTTCAATTTCTAATCCTTTGTTAGTCATATTCAATGGAAATATCATTGCAGATTACTGCTGCATTAAAAAGGCAATGGAAATTGCCGATTTCTACGAGATTGTAAACATCCGTGATAAAAACGGAAAATCTACATGGCCGACAAAGAACACTGAAGCAATGATTGACAGGGTACTGTCTAAGATTTCAGCAGCATC
Source organism: Elizabethkingia bruuniana (assembly GCF_002024805.1). NCBI lineage: Bacteria > Pseudomonadati > Bacteroidota > Flavobacteriia > Flavobacteriales > Weeksellaceae > Elizabethkingia > Elizabethkingia bruuniana. Next base: position 3,574,687 of record NZ_CP014337.1, on the reverse strand, counting down.
TGCACAAAAAGAATACTTCAACAATCCTATTGTTCTGGGTAAGGTATTCAAAAAATTGCACTACGGTAAGGTACAGCCATTACATAAGTATAAATATCTGGTAGCATACACCGATCCTTCCTACAAGAAAAACGGAGACTATAAAGCAACCTTTATTATCGGAAAATACAAAGATGAATATCATGTGCTTTGGGTTAGATGTCAGCAAACCTCTGTTTCAAATATGATCGAATGGCAGTTTGAAGCTTTAAAGTTCGTGAACGATAAAAGCGCATTATTCCTGTACATAGAATACCCGTGGATTGATGACACTTTAAAAAGGGAAATCAAGAAAGCTAATAAACGCCATAACCGGACATTAAATCTAAAAGCAGATGAAAGGTCAAAGCCTGATAAATTTTACCGTATAGAATCAAATCTGGAACCTTTAAACAGTAGTGTGAAGCTGATTTTCGCAGATTATCTGGAAGGTACACCGGATATGAAGACTGTTGAATTCCAATTTCTGGCACTTTCACCAAAAAGCCGTGCAAATGATGATGCACCAGATGCTTGTGAGGGTGGTGTATGGATCATCAATCATAAAAACCTTATACAAACAGCCCCGCCTTCACATTACAGACCACCAATAAATAAAAAACGATACTAAAATGAACCAGTTTATTACACCGGACGAACTCCGGACACACGCATACGATGAAGAAATAAAAGCCATTATCCGGGAAGATGAGACTATTGCACTTGCCAGTATTGATATGGCGATAGAGTTTGCAGAAAGTAAGTTAATGAAAGACTATGATACAGCCGAAATTTTTGACAAAAGGGGTGATGCTCGAAGCCCTTTGCTGGTTAAAATCATTAAAGACATTGCAATATGGGAACTAATTGGCTTAGCAAACCCGAGTATTGATTATGATGATAAGAAATTGCGGTATGAGGATGCCAAAGGATGGCTAACGGCAGTTTACAAAGGAATGCCTACTAGCTTACCCCGGAAGGAAACCAAAGAAGCATCCTCCTTTAAATATACTTCTAACCCAAAACGTGAAAATTACTACTAATCATGGAAGAAACAAAAATCGGCTTTGAAACATTAGCAGCGAAAGCCAAAGGCAGTAATAACGGACAGAATATAAAAATCAGTCAGGTTCTTGTCGTGCAACCTCCAAAAAGGGATTCAACAGATGTGGTAAAATGGCGAAGTGCAATAAAATCCGCAGATAAAGGAAAACGAAGCCCGTTAACATTACTCATTAATGATTTATTACTCGATCCGGTTATGGCTGATGCACTAGACCGTAGAATTAGAAAAATAACAAACCACGATATTGTTTTTCTGAGTGATGGTGATGAGATAGATGAAATGTTCGACTTAATAGACAGTTTGAAATTTGAAGAACTATTGCAGGAATTGATTTTATCCAAAGCTTATGGAAAGTCTGTTGTAGAACTTGCATTCAATCCTTCTTTTGATATTTATTCGATACCCAGACAGAATTTAGATACCAAAAGAAAAGTAATATTAAAGGACGTTTCACAAGATGATGGCATTTCTTATGAAAACGATGATTTTATTTTAAACATCGGAAAGGATGATGATTTAGGTTTTTTAACCAGAGTTGCACCGTATGTTATATTCAAAAGAAATGGGGGCGCTGATTATGCGCAATTCTGTGAGTTGTTCGGAATTCCCATTCTTGCAGGACTTTATGATCCGGAGGATGAAAACGCTCGCACAGAAATGGAAGATTCAATGACAAAACGAGGTGCCGGAGGTTCTATTGTTATGAGTAAAAATAGCGATATAAAACCAATAAGCAGTGGCGAAGGTAAAACCGTAGTACACGACAAATTTCTTTCATGGCTTGATGAACAAATATTGATTGGTATTATCGGACAGACAATGACCACAAAAAACGGTTCCAGTCTATCACAATCACAGGTACACCAGAAAACAGAAGAAGAAATTGCAGAGAGTGATCGCCGTTTTGTACAGCGATATTTGAATACGTATTTGGTGCCAATACTTGAAAAAAGGGGTTACCCGGTAAAAGCAGGCTTTTTTAAATTCTTAGATAAAGATGATACGCCTCTTATAGATAAACTGGATATTGCTCTGAGAGTTGATGAAAAGACCGCAGAAGGTGTGGACGATGAATACTTCTATACTACATTCGGTTTACCAAAAGGTACTAAAACCAAGACAAAGGAATCGAATCCAAGCAAGGAAGAAGCACCTGCGGATCAGCCTCCAAAGGAGGAAAAGAAACCTAAAAAAGTAGATGCCAAAAGTTTATCTCTGTATGATAAGGTATTAAATTTTTTCGGCAACGCTCCTCAGTAGAGTATTTTCTATATGAGGAGCTGGACTGGCAACGTCTTGAAAATGAGTACAGGCATATTTGTAGCCATGGACACCAGCTTTCACATAAACCACAACCAGACTGGGCGGATTTATTGGCGTATGAATGGATTAATGCTTTAGAGGACATCTACCGCAATAAAGGCAATGACGGAAGTATTAACAAGCCTATTGTTACTAAAACCACTCGAGAACTGGTAAAACCAATAGATAACGTATTCGGACAAAAGATTGATTATGATTCTCCGGATTATGTTATGCGGGAAATGCTGAAAAAAAACGTCTGGAAGTTTGCTGTAGCTAAAAACTATAATGACTGTGTAAAGCTTTCAAATCTTCTTTTGCGTCCTGATGGAAGTGTTCGCCCATGGAATGAGTTTAAAAGAGAAGCGCAGCTCGTTGTTGGAACCTCAAACCGATATCTGAGAACAGAATACGATACAATTGTAGCATCGGCACAAATGAGCCGTTTATGGCAGGAAATACAACAGGATAAACATATTTTTCCTTATGTACAGTTTGATGTCGTAATGGACGACCACACAAGCGAAATATGCAGTCCGTTGCACAATGTTATTATGTCGGTTGATGATAAAAGATTAATATACTTTTTCCCACCGAATCACTTTAATTGTAGAACAACACTCCGGAAGCTAAGAAACGGTACGCCTACACCTGATGTTGAGTTGCCGGAAATACCGGAAGCTTTTAAAAATAATGTTGCCCTGAGTGGTGAAATTTTCACAGATAAGAATGCTTATATCGAAAATACCCCTAAAAAGGTTCTGGCTATGTCAGACGAGTTCGCAAACCGCTGGCAGAAATATGAGCAGTTTTTAAATGATAAAAACTATCAGGAAGTACAATTTGGAAAGGATGGAGGATTAAAAGCAATTCACATCGGTCATAACTTCAATAAAATAACCGGAAAATATGAGAAACTAGTTCAGGATCTTTTTTTTCAAAAGGGTGACGAAATTATTCTGACAAATGAAAGTTCTAATATCCCCGGAAAGAAAGTAGATGGATTATTGAATGGAGAATCATTTGATATTAGCTCTATAATGGGTACAGGTAAGAATACAATAAAAAGAGCTTTAAATCATAGTAAGGATAAAGAAGCGAAAATTGCAATTCTGTACTTCCCAAACAGTGACGCTTTTAATATAGAATGGCTTGGTAATTCTATTAGAATGTATAACGGTCAAACTAGCTACCGCTTTGATAAAATCATTTATATCGTAGAAGATAAAGTTTACTATTATCCATAAAAAAACCACTTCCGTGGAAGTGGTTTTAAGCACAATGAGCAGCCGAACTGGTCTCTTTGTTACACAAATATACAAAATATTCTGAATATCAATTAAAAACTATAATAATGTACAAACTAATATTGTCATACGACATCCAAAACGAAAAAGGAGAAAGTGTTTTAAAAGACTATATCCCAAATACAGCCAGTTATCCACTGAGTGAAAATGATGCGGAAGAATTCAGCTGTTCTATTGCTAAAGATAGGCTTTCAATATTTTTAACGCACTTTCTGGCAACGGGCTTTCTTGTGAAAAATCCAAAGCCTCAAATTCGAGGTATAATTCCAGAGGTGAAAGATTGTAATTACAAGATAAGTTTGCCTTTAGAGCCGCTTGCAATTCAGTTTTATCACTCCAATACAAAGGTACATGAAAGAATTTCCCACGATTCACAGCAAGTATATCCGTACGAATCAGTGGTGAAATCTTCTCTATGCGATCAATCTCAAGATAAAAATTAAAATTTTTAGTATCTGCAATTAATCTTGAGTTTTCAGTAAAGTACATTTCATTGTACTGATACAATTTTGAAGCTTGTAAAAACATAAAATAAAATTTCACCAAAAGTAAACAAATGGCAAAATCATTAGAAGAAATTTTAGCAAAAAAGAAAGAAAGGCTAGCCCAGACCTTTAGAGACCTTCCGGCTATTATCGGAAATGAAGTGGTCAATTTCACCTTAGAAAATTTTGAAAAACAAAGCTGGCAGGGTGATTCTTTTGAACCATGGGAAAAACGGAAAAATCCTACAGCATGGGGAAAGAAAGACGATACAGGGCGAGCATTACTCGTTAAATCTGGAAAATTAAAGAGAAGTATCAGGATTGCGTCCATTCAAGCTGATAAAGTAACCATTGCAGTAGGTGGTGCAGATGTTCCGTATGCACGTGTACACAATGAGGGCTTTAAAGGCACAATAAATCAGCAGGTGAAGGAACATATCCGAAGAGGTAAGAACTTTAAAAATATAAAGGTTTCTGCTTTTAACAGGACTATTCAGCAAAATATACCAAAGCGTCAATTTATCGGATCAGAAGAACAATCCCCGGTACTTAAAGAACGTATTAAAAAAGTATGCCTTGATGAAATAAAAAAAGCAATGGAATAATTTAAAAACTATTTAAACAATGGAAAAACTGTATTTAAAAATCGTAGAATTATTAGGAACCATTCCGGAGATAAAATATATTGATCTGGATTCCGGACAACTTCAGGAAGAAAAACCCCCTTTGGCTTACCCTGCGGTTTTAGTACGTATTAATGAAATTAGAGAAGATGTGGATAATGTCTTTCAAATTGTAATCGGAAATATTCAGCTATTGGTAATTGATAAAACATATTCGGAAACAAATAATATTACACCTGAAGCCGTTCGAAAAAAAGGACTTGGCTATATGGCTCTTAACACTAAAATACATAGTATTTTGCAAGGTTATCAGGATTCTGAATTTAGAAGCTTTACCAATACCGCTAAAACGGATCAGCAACTTAGAAAAGGTTTAAAGACGATTGCACAGCAATGGACAACGTCTTGGCGGGAGAGTATGTATAATTCCAACTAAAAAAAGGGAATCGGGATTTTAACTGTTGTATAGATACCTGGTTCCTTTCAAGTTCTGAAATAATGTCGCCGCATTCTGAGATCAAATCACAGATGCGGCTTTCTGATATGTCGAATTCCTGTTCTAATTCGCTAAGACAACGAGAGAAATTAAGTCCTAAAAGGCAGCTGTACCAATAAAAACGAGCCGCTAATTTGTTGTTGCGATTTTGGATTAAGAACGGGCTGCGACCTTTTGATATGTTAGTAACACTTGACATTACTACAAAAATAAAAAAACGCCTGAACTTGTGCAAGTTGGCGTTTATTTGTATTGTGCTAGAAATCATTGTCTGATTTTCGATTTAGATAATTGACAATATCTTTAAGTACTATTTTATAAAATGATAGAGATACATCTATCTGTTTTTTATTGTATTTATATGTGATATCATCACTTAGGTCTATATTATTTTCTGAATCTGTCAAATAAGAATATCTTAAATCTGTCAATATAATTCTATACTTTTTATCTTTAATAAGAAATTTCCCTGTATAAAATATTTTAATTGGAAGGTATGTATCTTTACCATTCTTTTTTACTCCTGTTAAAAAATCTTCTTGATAAAAACACTTAAATGTAATTTCACCCAAATTAATGTCTTTAGTTTCTATAACATTCCTTGAATCTTTAAAGTTATTACTAAGCCAAGCTAAACTATTACTAAAAACACTCTCTTTTGTTTGGTTAGATACCATTACAGTATCTATTTTATATACTTGCTTTCCATACTTATTATAATTCCCATTATCAGGCTGAAATGTCTGTGCATTAACAAATATTGTTGATAGAGTAAGAAATAATAACAGCTTTTTCATAGTTTAAAATTTTTCAAATTTAATTAATAATCTCTTCCTACAAAGTAACCAAGCCAAAATAAATCTTTAGCTGAAATTTCTTTTCCCATTTTAGGTGAAAAAATAATTGTCTGGCTATTTGTTGCAATAGTTTTAATCGTAATATCTGTTTTAGTTGCAATACCTATACCAATAGAACAGTCCTTCAATGCTGTCTGTATATTTTTTATAATTTCTGTTTGTGCGTTTATTTTAATTTCTTCCATTTTAGTTTTATTAAAAGTTATCAAAAAAGCCCCGGTTTCCCGAGGCTAACCAATGATACATTCATATTAATCTACTTCTTAGCCTCCTTCATTGTTTTTATAACCAAAGATAATTCCAGATTATTTTTATCTATTACGGCAATCCGTAAGGAATTTTAAAATTATTTATTAAGTGTTTTTAAAAGCTTTTTAACTTCTGTTTCAAACACCTTTAAATACAATGTATTTTCGCTTTGTTTTTCATCCTGCTTTGTTGCTGTAAAGGTGTAAACTTCTGTTTTTGGTTCATTTACCAACATTTCTTCGGTAGCGGGTAATTTTTGAATAAAAGCTTTGATTTCGTAGCCTTCTATTTGTAGAAAACTGATGATATCGCTTTGCGGAATATGCATTTTTATTTCCATTCTGATAACGTCATTTACTTGTGTTAACTTAATCATTCTTGAACATTTAGCCATTTTAATGGTATAGTAAAGAAAAACAGAGGAGAAATACCAGAACCATCATCTACAGCATACATTTCTCCAAAATCAGGATGTTTTCCTTCATACCTGTATATTTTAACTTTTTTGCCGGGGCATACATGTGGATTTGTTTTAATTCCAATTTTTTCTAACTGCTCTACTAAGCAATCTACGATAGCTATTTTACCAATGAGACTATTTCTTTTTTTCATTTCTTCTTTCTTTTTCTGCGATTAAAATTTCATGTGCTTCAGGACAACTAAATGCCGTCGCTGTAATTTGCTGTGCAAGGTCTTTTTTAGATAGTATCTTGCATGATTCTGGTAAGTTTTCTAAATAGGTTACAAAACTTATTGAAGAATCGCGGGTTAAATTATACTGATGTGGTTTTGCTTCTAAATCCTTTACAGGACTGCTAAGCTTAGAAATAAGTAAATCAAGTTTTTCAATAGCTTTATCCGAAATATCTGAATTTTGTTCCTCTTTCTTGCGCTGTGATTCTTGCTTTCGGTATAATCTTTCCCTTTCTTCTGCCTTATATTCTAAATATTGAGGAACCCAGCTCATAATTACCATTCCGTCAATTCGATATACTTGCCCAAATTCGCCCTTTCTAGCCATTTTAAACATGAGAATGATATCTTCTATCGTATCACCTGTAAAAGCGTCTAAAAGATCGCCTGCAAGTACTTGAATTTGGAAAGCTTCCATTTTCTTGTTAACATTAGTAAGCTCCTGAAAGTATTCTATAATCTTGCATATTTGCTCGATAGCAGAAATCTTACTTTCTTTATCCCGTACTACATTAGTTAATACTAACCCTGTTTCGATAGATTCCTGAACACTGAGTCCTTGTTCTATCTTCACCAATTGCATATTAAATGCTTTTCTATCAGTCGCCGTACATTGCTGCAATATCGCCAAGGTCGTCGGCTGGCTTGTAGACTTTATTAAGCTTTTCATAGTACTGTTTGTATTGTTGTGGGTTGGCTTTTACTGTTTCCACTTGGTTTACGTACTTATCGAAGTTGGACGGGCGAAATATTGTCGTTGGACATAGATGCTGCGCCATTACCTCGTTATTCTTCCATTCTAGGGTCTTAAGCTGAATAACTTCTTGCATCTGCTCTTTTGTATATCCTGCTTTAAATCTTGCTGATATCGGGTTTGTATTGCTTTTTATCGGTTTGAATCGCTTTCCTGTAATCTCATTGAAATAATTTAGTATTTCAATTTCTGGGGTGATGGTTTCTGTATTCATTTTTCATATTTTAAATCTGTCCAGTGGATAATTTTACCCTTAAACCAATAGTTCCCAGTCTTTCTACCATTTTCTTCAATTATATCATAGAAATACTTAACAAAATCAGAATAACTGTCGAAACCGTCGTTTATGGATAATTGTTCTTTTGCATCATAATACAAATAGAAGTCATCACCACCGATGTAAGAATGTTCTTTTGATATTGTAATTTCCAAATCAGAACCCTTGCGGGTCATGAAAATTTCCTGAACTGATATCACCTGAGCTTGAGGAGCAAAACGAAACATATTTTTTGTTCTGACATTAATGAAAAAATCAATCATCATTCCGACTTTCCAACGACTGGAACTGTCTTCACGAATCGTATGAATTTTAGGAGTTAATAGCCTAATTAACATTGGAGGCATTCTATAGCACTTGAAAAACTCTTTTGATTCGGGAACAATTTTGTTTTTGATCAGACCTGCGAAAATCTTTTCCGGAAATAATGTTGGCTTTCCGTTAATCTGTGTTTTGAAAGATAGTATCATAATTAATTTAAATTTTTAAGTTTTTGCCCTTTTCTCCACCATGCCTCATTCATTGGTTTTTCAGCACTCTTTGCATTATTATACTTTAATGTCTGCATTTGTGTCAACAAAGTTTTTAGTTCTGATAGATCATAGGAATTCAGATGCTTTTTACAAACAGAGTACTGTAACATCCAGTTATTGAATTTTTGAAAGTCTCCGGATTCTTTTATTCCTTCCTGTTCTGCAACTGCTAAAATTTTGCTTCTCCATTCTTTACATAGTATTTCTTCCAGTAAAGCATTATTTCTCGCTTCGATATCCTTTGGTAAAGGCTTATGAATAGCCAAAAGGTTTATAGCTTCTTCTGTTGAAAGATCATCTATTTTTGAAGTTCTAAACCCGGTAAATCCGCTAATCTCTATTGCAACATCCATTGGTTTTCTGTCTGCAAATAGTTCTTTAAGTTGTTCGTGTGGGGTTGTCATCATATTAGTAGAGTTTTAGGTGAATTCGAGTCTTCTATCTTGTTTAACTATGGTTGTTTTAAAAGGAAACTTGTCTTTAGGAACCTGCCTAATCATGAATATTAAATTTGCTGATCCGCAAAAGAGTATATTTTTATCGCCTTTTCTTTCTATTTGCAAAGTGAGAAGCTCTGTTCCGGGCTTTACCTTCGACGGCTCCACTTTGTAATCAAATATCAGTATTTCAGTGTTTATAATTTTATCTATGCTTATTTTATCACCTATGAAGGTGCTTTCTTTTGGCTTTATTCCTAATTCGCTAAAGTTGAACATCCCAGTTTTTTAAGTAAGTTTTTTGAATCACAATGCTTTGTCCAACCTTTATAAGAAGCAATTGAAGCTTTGTTTGGTCTTTTTTTGAGCATTCGGGCAAAACGTTTTTTGATTGATTTACGTAGTAAAACGTGCGAGTGATAATGTTTGTAGCCTACAAAGTCAATTCCTCGTTTTGATACTGGAAATACTTGCCAGTTATTTTTTACTGTTAATTTTAAACGCTCTTTAAAGTAGGTTTCAATTTCTTTTAAAAGCTGATGCAGATATTCTTTACTATCAGATAAAATAACCAGATCATCTGCATACCTGAAATAATACTTTACTGATTTTTTTTCTTTGATCCAGTGATCGAAATAGGTTAAGTAAAAGTTTGCTAAAAACTGACTTAAATAGTTACCAATAGGAAGCCCCGGCGCACTATCTATAATTTCATCCAGCAACCAAAGCAGATCAGTATCTTTAAATTTTCTTCGTAGTAATGTTTTTAGTATTTCGTGGTCGATGTTTGGATAAAATTTTTCAACATCCAATTTTAGACAATAGGTAGTTTTTTCGACATTTTTTAAAGCTTTGCGTACTGCAAAAGAAGCTGCATGAATACCTTTTCCTTTTATACAGCTATAAGAGTCAGCAGTAAAAGTTGAAACGAATATCGGCTCTAAGATGTTCATTACTGCATGATGTGTAATTCTATCAGGGAAGAACGGCAGACGGTATACTTCACGCTCTTTTGGTTCATACACTTTAAACACTGAGTATTCAGATGTTTTATAGCTTTTCATACGTAACTGGGTGTTAAGCTTCATAATATTATTTTCTTTATTCTTATTATGCAGCATAATGCCGTATCTGTTAGCCTTTCCTTTCTGGGCTTTTTCATCAGCAAGCATCAAATTTTCGATGCTGATAATTTTCTCGTATAGATTGTTTAATCTTTTCATTTTGCCTTTGCTTTTAAAAAAGTCGTTTTCGGAATATCCTACCAACGCCTTTTGGAAAGTGAGTTGTTTTTTGCCAAGAGGCAGGGTTTGCAGTGTTAAATAACATAGGTGAGAGCTGACATTCGAATTCGAGTTATCGTAATCGTAGTCGTTGTACGAGAACCTGCCAGACGAAGAACTACAGCAACACACTGCACAACCTTATTATCAATTATTCAATCACAAAGTATTCTCTGTAAATTGCTTCAAACTGTTTTCCAGCATATTCTGCTAAATCTCTGCTTTTAAAGCAAAGGCGAGAGCCGACAATCGAATACGAGCAAACGCAAACGAAGTCGTCGCACGAGAACCCGCCAGACGAAGAACCTTCCATATCAAACCAAGGGTAATATTTGTACTCGTCGTCATTATCCCAGTCAGGTTCCCATCCTTCATTTAACGCCATTGCAATAATACATAGCTTGTAATGTGCGAATAAGGGTTTTTGTAATTTAGTAGGAATAGTTTCCAAATCTGGGTTTTGTGGGGTGATTCCCAGAACATCGCAAGCCTCTTCGAAACTTTTTACTCTGTCTTTGATATCCTTAGGCTTTTCAGCAAACTTTACAACACCTGTCGCTTTATCAAAAGTGTCAATTTTGTACCCTTCCGGGATTTCAATTTTTAATTCGTTCATAATAAATGTTTTTTAAAGGGTTGTGAATTTTTTATAGATACTTATAAACTGAGTTCCGGCATATTTTGCAAGCTCACTGCTCTTGTAGCAAAGGCGAGAGCCGACAGCCGAACCCGAGAAATCGTAATCGCAGTCGTCGCACGAGAACCCGCCAGACGAAGAACCCATTCTAAACCATGGATAATATTTGGTCTGGTTACGATCGTTCCAATCTGGTGTCCAACCTTCATTTAATGCCGATGCAATCAGTTTTATTTGTTTGTATGCAATTTCATCATCTGTTAGGCTAAGACATTCCATTGCAAATGTTTCAGATTTTATCCCGTGATACTGCAATACATCATTAAAAGTTTTAATGCGTTCTTTAATGTCTTTAGGTTTAGCTTCGAATTTTACTACACCTGTAACTTTGTCGAAAGCTCCAATCTGGAAGCCTTCAGGAATTTGAATTTTTAACTCGTTCATAATGATTATTTAAATTGTTTTGAAATATTGTTTAAAAGCCTTTACGTTTTTTCCAGAACTCTACCCCCATCAATGTGAGAGTTGTTAGGCAGCATACAAAGGCTATAATTGCTGCTGCTCCGGCTGCTACTCCTATGTAAAACATTACAATGAAGAAAAGTTTAATACTAAAGGCTTCCATGCTCCGTTTCGCTCTTTTTTAGAGACAGTCACATAATCTTTACTATGAATAAAGCTGTAACTCTCTTTTAAAAGCTTAATTCCTTCTTTCCAGTTTTCATCATTGAAACGGTCTTCCATGGAATAAAGCTTCTGTACCTGATCTACATCCAAAGCACCCTTTTTTCTTTCCAGACATAACATGATGAAATCTCTGGTGTCTTCATCACCACCAAAACGATTATTAATAAAGTCTATAATGTGCTGTTCTGCTTGGTGTGATCTCTCGTCAAAGGTTCCTTTGCCTTGGCGTTTAAATTGAATTTTGTAATCTTCATTAGATATTTCAAAATTTCCTTTTCCATCCTGATGGCGTTTACTGTAGACTTGTAAAAGTTCATACAATGCGCCAAGCTGGGAAAATGCTTTACTCTTGTATCGCATCAATTGCAAATGAATATCTTCAGCAATTGGTGCCAGTTCTTCAATGGTTTCTTTTTTTAAGGCTTCATAGTCAGTACGCTGTTTTTCACGTGCCAACCTTTCAGCTTCTTTCTTTTCTGCCAGTGCCGCCTCTAATGCTTCTGCGGAAACTGTTGTAAGGTCGATTGTTTTCATATTTATTGTTAATTTTTATCTACGATAAATTTTCTGATTTTCATTTTGGGATCATAGTCCCAGTGTCCTTTTCGCTTTGCCTGAATTTCTTTTGCTTTTGCAAGGGCTGCGAATGCTTTTATGCGTTCCTGTTCTTTGGCATTTGCTTTTGCAACAATGTGCGCTCCGGTGTCTCCTGTCGTCATATTAATAGTTCTTTGGTTAATTCTGGGTTGTTATTCTTGTATTGTTCAATTGGAAGCCAGCGTTCCTGTTCTTCTTCGAAGTAGTACAGTAATCTGTCTTGATCATATCTCATATCGGGAGCATACCAGCTGAATTCTTCAATTAGCGCAAGTAAAACATGTATTGATTCATTAGAATCTTTAGTTTTATTTTGCATTAATAAATGAACTTGTATTCTATCGTCCCACGTAAGCAACCTGTATATGCTGTCGAGTTGTAATAATGTTAAATATTGATGTTTCATAGGTTTTATTTTGTTTCGGTTGTTCCCCAATATTTTTGTGCGCCTTCGTCCCAAATGGTGTAAATGCCTCCGTTGTGTCCGATATATCGACCTTTGGAAAATGCACGGAAACCTTCAATCCAGATTTTTAAACTTGCATCATACATTACTTTTACTGCTGATTTTCCGGACGGGTTCTTTCCGTCTGCCTGACTGGTGAAAATGAAAAGCTTGTTTGGATATTTCCGTTTCATGGCTAAATACTGCTGAAAGGTTTGATTTGTATATTGCCAACTATCATTTACTATTATATCAGGGCTTTTACGTCTGGAAAGGCGTTCGTCTAAAGCCTGCATATCTTCACATATTAACTGTACTTTTCGCCCGCATTCGTGAACCCTGTGCCGTTTCCATGCATTTTGCATGGTGTGACTGGTTCCTTCCTCTAAGGAGTTGTAAAGAACCCGACCAAACTTGCTCAGTTCCTTTACTAATTCTAAAATGAAGCTTGTTTTTCCGTTTCCAGAGTTTCCCCAAATGAACCAAACGCCACTAGTCTCAGGTGTGTCAAAGGCATCATACCATTTTCCGTCGAAGTCAAAGAGCTTATATTTTTTACTGAGAATATCCGTTGAGGATAGGGCTTTGTTCATGGTTACTGTTTTGGCATATTGAGTATTTTTCTTACTAGATTTTCGGTAACTGGTTCACCAAGTCTTTCGGCTTCTCGAAGTGCAGGAACTAATACATCATGTAATTCTCCATAGTTCTCACACTCTCTTTGAAGGAACTTAACCAAATTTTTATCCTCAATACCTTCCAAAAATTCTTTATATCTGGTGTCAATTGGCTTTAATTCCCTGATTCCGTACTTTACACGGCGGTAAAACTGTGGCATCCCTGCTGCATTTTTATTTTTCAGCTTTTCAATCTTTGTTTTTAGCTGATCGGTACCAATAAGAATAAGTGCGCATTTTCCGTTTAGATGATCGTGGAACTCCTTTATATTACATAATGTTGCCTGTTTCATATATTCCGATTCATCCCAAATAACAGATGGATTTCTGCCGTTTAGTCGTAATCTGTTTAATTCTTTGGTAATAGTGTGGATTTTTCGGGATTTTGAACCAGCAATAGGTAATCGCATAGCTAATCCTAATTTATCTAACAGGTCTCCGATAGTGTCCATTGAACCGACAGTTATTTTAAATCTGTTTTTGGGATTTTGCTTTACAAATAAATCTGTTATATAAGTTTTACCACACCCAGTGGAACCGATTATAATATTTGTATATCCAAACTTTTCAGCATCTTCTAAGACAGAAAGCATCTGATTAAGCTGCGGGGTTTGTTTTAATGTCCAGTGGCTTTTATTTCCGTAGTTATAACCGATTACATCGGCAACCATACGAAAATATTTATCGTCAATATCTACTTCCTTTCCGCTTACAGTAATAAAATACTGGCTTTTTCTCATGTATGACAGATAATTGGCTGGTACTGCCGTTTCTGTTGAAAACTCATTGGCAGAAAAATTATGTTCATCCATCCATAACTCAGCGGCTGCCATTATTTGGTCTTTGGTAGTTTTATTCATCGTTATCTAGGTATTTATTGAGGTTTACTTTATTTGCGTAATAATCATTTTGTTCTTTTTCCCAATCAAAATCGTTTTCTTGTTGTATTTGCTTTTCCTGCTTATTGAGTAGGTTTTTAGAGCGATCTAAACGTTTTGCATTCCGTTGGTCTTTATGTTGCCCTCTGCTATTTACTATCACCATCTTTGCCAGTGTTCCGTCTAATTCAGGGTTTCGGATAAACATTTGGTTAACTTCTTTGTAATCTTCTGCCTGAGTATCAAGAATCACCTGCTTCATTTCCTTATTAAAGCGACCTATTTTTGCTAATTCTTCGGCATCACCTTCTTCGCGGTCATATAAAGCCATTGGCTGTACATATTTTTCCTGAAGCATGAAACTGATATTGTGTTCTTCATTGTAGGCAAGAACCTCATTGAGATTATTGCTATCATATTTTATCGTCCAATCGAGGTGCGAATACATTCTGAAATTAATATCAAAGCTGTCGTACTCATGTTTTTTACCATTAATAGCGATATGAAGACCGTTGTGATTAACTTTATTTGTGTAACCTGTTGTTTCTCCAAAGTGTAAAAGGAAATCCTGATTACTGATCTCTTTTTTAGCATCCTCAGGCATATTATTATAAGCTTCGATATATTGCTCTTTTAGCCTTTCCCTTTCTATTTCGATCATCGTTATAATTTGGGTCATACAACCATTTTCGTCTGGGAATGAGTGTCGAATCTTATTTAAATATTCTTCATTTGGCTGCGTTTCGGATTTCACCCCTTGTCCGCTCCAATTCGGTGCTAACTGGCAATACTTTTTATTAAAGAATTTAAACCATGGCTCAATTACTTTAGATTTTGCATTACCAACCTTTGCAGGAGTAAAGTTTTTAGACATCATTTCATAAATCGGTGTCATTTTCTTCTTAGAATAGTTATCAGACTGTATCTGTAATACTTTATGCTTTTGTCCAAATAATTCTTCAGTATGTAGAACTGCATTTCTAAGAGCCTGTTGTATAAGACCTGAACTTTCCTCTCTTCCAATTGCATAACCGATAGGGTATTTTATTACTGGGTCTAAAACAACCACCATTGTAAGGCGATTATGATAAGTTGTGATCTTATCACCTTTTAAATTCTTGCTTTGTCTCTGATATAGCAACTCGATATCCCATCCATCAACAGTCCAGAACAATAATGGAGCAGAAGGTGCTTTTCTTTTCACCTGCATACCTATGTTATCATTAAATGCCTTTTCTCCATTGGTTCCGGCATATACTAACAGATTCCACTTTTTACGATAATTGCCAATTGTTCCGGCAGATAGTTCTGGAAAGCCTTGTATTTTAGCAACTGAGTTGTAAATCATGGCGATTTGCTCATTATCCAGATTACGGTGATCTCTTAATAATTGGCGCAATAAAGCTTCCTGTGTAGCATCTTTTACTTTTATCGCTTTTTTCTTTCCGAAATTTTCAGAAACCAATGATTTGTAGCCATCTTTTGCAAATTCAGCCAGTTTATCACGCAAACGTCGATCTGTACCCGGCAAAGTATGCCCGATTTGACCTTTTACTTCTTTTACTGCAATTGCAGCTTCTTGCCAAATTTTTGTTATCGATCCGCCTCTGGATTTTCTGAAAGCTTTCATATCCTTCATATAAGCGTCAACAGCTTGTATCATCTGAGCATTTCTAACATATTCATCCTGTTTTTCCGGAGAAAGCCTTCTGTAATCCTCTAGCAAATGAGTCGCATAGAAGTCAATCGCTTCATAATCTGTCTTGTAATACTTTAAAATCAGATGTTGAGCCTCTTTTTTTGGAGGAATACCAAGCTTTCTTACAATTTCAACTCTGAATCGTTCCGGTATGCTATCAAACTCTACAAGAGCACAGTTATCTAAGCCTTTACCCTGTCTAACTCGATTTAATTTACCTTGTCTACATTGTTTATCATAATTAGATTTAGACATAACGCCCAAATCCTCATACAAGGCTCGTCCGGGAATCGTTAAAGTGTTATGATAAAAATCGTACATAGTTTAAAAAAAATTGTTCCCGCCGTGGTGTCGAATCCACGCTATGCCGTGGCGGGAGATTTACTATATTTGTTATTCCACTAAAAAATATAGTTATGACTAATTATTCAAGATCAAAATGTCCTAAATGTGAAAACTCTCGTTTTGAAATGGTTGAAGATGCACCGGAAGGTTCTAATTTTAAGATGATGTTTATCCGATGTACCTCATGTAAAACGGTTATTGGAGTAGGTGATTACTATAATATTGGCACCTTAATCCATGAACTTGCTAGAAAGCTTAATGTTCGTTTGGATTAATAGTTTTTTCAATTTCTTTAATCTTTTTCCATACTTCCTCATACTGTTCTGGTGGAAGCAATATTCCTTTTTGCTCTATAGAAATAGCTAGTTTCTTTTTTTGAGATTCAAAAGATGTTTGAGAAATGCTAGATGCTGTATTTGAGATAATTAATAGAATTTCCATTTCTAAAGGGCTTTATAGGTTGTTTTATAAGTGAATCCCAAGAGTTGGTATGAAGTTGCCAACTCTTTTATATGGCTATCAACATTTTCTACTTCATAAGTTGAAATACAGAAGATGTTCTGCAATAATTTTTGCAATAATTTCATAATGGTTGTTTTTTGAAGTTTTCAAGTGCTTTTATTGAAGGATTAGCCAATTCATAATATTTTTTACGAATGGTTTCTGCTGTTAAACTATGTTTCTCTTTACGGACACACATTCTTACAAATCGTGTTGACACCAAGAATTCTTGAGAAAGAGCATTGATGATTTCCGTATTGTAACTTTCTCTTTTTTTTGTTTCTTTGTTCATTGCTTTATTTATTCCGATTATGGAACAAATATATAGAGATTTCTCAATTAACTACAAATAAAAATGAGAGAAAAATCAATTTTAAAAGAAAGAATTATGCAATACCTTGATTATAAAGGTATTAAAAGAAGTAAGTTTTATGAAGATACAGGTGTGTCTAACGGTGTTTTATCACAAAACAATGGATTATCAGAAGATAATTTAATGAGATTTCTCAATTTTTATACAGAAGTTAACCCTGCTTGGCTTTTAACAGGTAGTGGAAATATGTTAAAGAAAGAATTGTATCTATATGAAAAGCAAGTTGAAAATTTACCTGACTTAAAAGAAGAAGAGACGGTATACAAGAATGATAAAACTATAAATTTAGGAATTCCATTAATCCCAATTGATGCCATGGCAGGTTATGGTACCGGATCAATGCAAATTATGGATTATGAAACAAGCTATTATGAGGTTCCTGAATTTACAGAACTAAAAGCAGAATTTATGATTAGGGTAAAAGGTTCTTCAATGTATCCTAAATATAGTTCGGGAGATTTAATAGCTTGTAAAAAGATATCTTCAAATACCTTTTTTCAATGGAATAAGGTATATGTGCTAGATACAGAACAAGGAGCTTTAATAAAACGTGTAAAGAAATCTCAAAAAGAAAATCATATTTTACTAGTTAGTGATAATTCTAATTATGATCCATTCGATATACACCTTGACAATATTTACTCAATTGCTTGCGTCTTAGGTGTCATAAGATTAGAATAACCTCCCTTTTTAATCAGGTTACCTTTGTAATTCGTTGCAGGTAAAGGGTTTTGATATTTTTATTATTAAAAAATAGGGGTGTTAAAATGTATTTTTGATGCTTTTTTTAATGCTTTTAAGTAATAATGCACTATTTTAAGGCTATTATTTTTCATATTTAAGGTATGCCTAAAAGTATGCCTAAAGGTATGTTTTAATATTTTGTTTTTAAAATTTTAGCATTCTAGCATATATGCAAAAAACTAATAATCATGATGTTTCCAGAATTAACAAATCTTTATAAATAGGGCATTCAGTACATATTTGTATATATAAACAATAAATGCCCCAATAGGGACATTTAATTTGTATTTAATTTTAATTGAAACGGTATTTAAATGGTATTTTTTGACATTTTATTTTGATTTTATAAGAACGCCTACTTGCACCGTTTTTCTTTTATTTATCGGCATTTGCACCCGTTTTTTTTGATTTTTATTTTTGACATTTTATTTTAGGGGGTATAAAAAGATAAATTTCATAGTATTCCCAACTAGTTGAAGAAAATAAAAAGATATTTAGATGAATTTATCTCCCTTTTTTGTTGTTTTAAGATCAATTACATAATCTTTGATTTCCTGATCGTGACTTCGTGGGCAGATTAGTAATGCCTTATCAGTGTCTACAACAATATAATCATTTAATCCGTCTATAATAACAGCTTTATTTTTATTTTTAATATGTATGATATTACCCGTAGAAGCATAAGATAATACATATTTAGAATTTTCAGCATTGTTATGCTCATTCTTTTCAGCATTTTCAAACACTGATGTCCATGTACCCAAATCGGACCAACCTAAATCAGCAGGAATTACAGCTACGTTTTTAGTTTTTTCCAGAATACCATTATCAATGGAAATTTTCTGAACCTTTGGATAAATGGTTTCTATGCAGGTTTTTTCAGACTCATTGTTGTATTCACATTCTGTAAATTGCTGATACATTTCAGGAAGGTTTTCCTGGAATGCCTTCAGAATGTCCTGAACATTCCATACAAATATCCCGGCGTTCCAAAGGAAATCACCAGATTCAATAAGTGTTTTGGCTACTTCCAGAGTTGGTTTTTCAGTAAAGGTTTTTACTTTGAAAACATTTTGCCCCTTTTTCTCTAAAAACTGAATATATCCATACCCTGTTTCCGGGCGTGTTGGTTGTATACCGATAGTTACAAGCGTATGATTTGTATTTGCTTCTTCAAAAGCAAGTTCTACGGTATTTAAGAAAACGTCTTCTTTTAAAATAAGATGATCTGAAGGAAGGACTGTTATTACAGCATTTGGATTAATTTCCGCAATTTTCATCCCCATAAAGATGTTACAAGCTGCAGTATTCTTCATCACTGGCTCGCCAACAATATTTTCTGGTTTTAATTCTGGTAACTGATTTTGGACCACACTAACATGCTCACTGCTGGTAATAACAAAAATATTTTCAACAGGAACAATTTTACTAATCCTGTCATAAGTTTGCTGAATCATGGTACGTCCTACCCCTAATATATCCTGAAATTGCTTTGGAAACTTGGAGGTACTGATAGGCCAGAATCTACTGCCCACACCTCCTGCCATTATTACACAATATCTGTTTTCAATCATCATGAGTCAATTTTTTAACCTGAACACAGGTTCGAAATAAATATTTTCTTCCCGAATGCAGGTTTTTGCAAATATAGCGTTTTTTCCTTACTTCGAGGATCTCAAAAGTCTGATTTTGATATTCAAAAATATGGCCAGGATCCAGGTCTTCAATAAAATCCTCAATTGTGTTTTTACTGAAATAACGAACTATTTCCGGCGTTGCCATATAGTTTGCTTTTGGGGTTTTAGAAAAAGCTATAACCATTGGCCGGAAATCTTCTTCATAAATATTCAGGCTTTCCAATAAAAGGTTACGATAGCAAGTTTTCCATTCTTTACCGTGTGGTAATATTTTTCTGTCAGCAGAAAATGTAATGAGATGTGCAATTTCGTGTGTTAATACAAAGAAAAAGAGCTGTGGTTCCAGATCTCCGTTAATCGATATTTGCTGGGTTTCGCCAGAGCGGTAACGATAATCTCCAAGCTTAGAGTTCCGCTTCTTTGTTATCCTGATGTGACAGGAATAAGGTTTCAGCCATTTTTCGATAAAGAAAACGGATCCTTCCGGAAGGTATTTTTGTAAGACTTGCAGACTCATGACTTTCATAACAAAGGTCTTAAATTTTTCAATAAAATCAATACCTTTATTTAATACATTTGTAAGAAACAACGACAGAAAATATGCTGAGTATAATTGTAGGTATTGTAATTCTTCTTATTATAATTTGTTTTGTATTGGGTTATGGATATCTCTTTACAGCGGTAAGGAAAACTTATCTCAAAGGAAAGACCGGGGCGCATATTTTTGATGGTCAGGATTTTTCATCGAATACTATTGGAAACGGAAAAGTTTTGCCATGGGAGAAAACTTCGGAATATAACAGAATATCTCTTTCTCAAAAGCTTGTAGAGCATCTCAATACAACCAAAAGCGTTTCTTTTCTTATTATTAAAGATGGGAAACTTCTAAGTGAAAACTATTGGCAAGGAAATAATCAAGCCTCCAGAACTAATTCTTTTTCTATGGCTAAAAGCGTTACCGTTATGCTTTTAGGATGCGCAATTCAAGACAGGAAGATAGAAAGTACAGATACTAAATTATCCTATTTTTATCCCGAATTTGCTAAAGACCCAAACGGGAAAGATTGTACTCTCGGCAATCTTTCGGCAATGGAGAGCGGACTGGACTGGGATGAAAATTATGCGAATCCGTTTAAACCAAATGCAAAAGCTTATTATGGAGATGATCTTGCAGATTTTATGTTGAAAAGAAAATTTAAAGCGGTATCCGGAACTCAGTTTGAATATCAAAGTGGTACCACACAGCTTTTAGGCTTTGCTATTCGTAAGGCGATAGGAGAGAGCTTGAGTAGTTATGCTTCTGAAAAGCTTTGGAAGCCGCTAGGGATGGAATATCCCGCTTTCTGGAATCTAGACAGAGAGAATGGGATGGAGAAAACCTATTGTTGTATCAATGCAACATCAAGGGATTTTGCAAAATTTGGACAATTACTTCTCGATAACGGTGTGTATAATGGACAGCAACTTCTGAGTTCGGAATTTGTGCAAAAAATGATTACAGGCACAAAACTGTCGAAGGAATCCTATGGTAATGGGATTTGGGTGAATAATGATGCAACAATTAAACATTACTATTTGCGGGGACTATACGGACAGTATGTGATTTGTATTCCTGATTATAATATGATTGTCGTAAGAACGGGTTCTTCCAGAGATGAAGCTAAAGATACCAAGGAACGTCCGGAGGAAGTTGAGATGTTTGTGAATGAAGCAGTGGCCTTATTCGGAAAGTAAGTTTATATTTTGTTAAATTGCATACTTATAGCAGATGTGTTATTCCATTTATGGGTTTCACGGTAGCGGAAAATGATACAAAATGATTCAGAATATTCCTTTTGAAAAAATCCTGTTTTTAGATATTGAGACGGTGCCACAGGCAGGTAACTGGTCCGACTTGGATGAAGCAACGCAGAAGCTATGGGATAAGAAAACTAGGTTTCAGAGAAAAGAAGATGTTTCAGCTGATGAATTTTATGAAGACAGAGGTGGAATAATGGCCGAATTTGGTAAGATTGTCTGCGTTTCTGTAGGAATGCTGGCAAAATCCGGAAAGCTGAAAATTCATTCATTTAGTGGGCACGACGAAAAAAAATTGCTGATAGAGTTCGGGGAAATGTTCAATAATCCACGAATGAATCAGGTTGTACTATGTGCACATAACGGAAAAGAATTCGATTTCCCTTATATCTCCAGAAGAATGCTGATCAACCAGATGCAGCCACCGGTTCCGTTACAAATGTTTGGTAAGAAACCATGGGAAATTCCACATATCGATACAATGGAACTCTGGAAATTTGGGGACTGGAAAAATTTTGTTTCATTAGAATTACTGGCACATATATTTGGTGTTCCTACACCTAAAGATGATATCGACGGATCTATGGTCGCATCAATTTATTATATAGAAAAAGACTTAGAGCGTATTCGTGTGTATTGTGAAAAAGATGTCTTAACTTTGTGCAACGTTTTCAGGAAGATGCGACAAGAGGATTTGTTGCAGCGTGAGGACTAAAAACAGGAGACAAATTATAATGGAGACACCTTATACAGACGAATTTATAGCAGAAATCGGAGATAACATCATAAGAGTTCTGAAGACTATTTTTGACCCGGAAATTCCGGTAGATATTTATGAACTGGGGCTTATTTATGATGTACAGATTAGCGAAACAGGAGAAGTAAAAGTACTGATGACGCTAACAGCACCTAACTGCCCGGTAGCAGATACTCTTCCACTGGAGGTAGAACAAAAAGTAGGTATCGTAAAAGGAGTAACAAAAGCTTCGGTAGAATTAACATTCGAACCTACCTGGACAAAAGATATGATGAGCGAAGAAGCTCGATTTGAACTTGGGATGTTATAGTCCGTAATAAACTATTTTTATATATAGAAAGAGCCTTCATATGGAGGCTCTTTTATTTTTATCCGTAAGTGAAACTTACCGTTTTTTTAACGTCCGGGTGAAGACTTAGGGCAACAGGGCAATTTAGAGCTGTTTGTTCAATAAATTGCTTTTCCTCGTCGCTGTAATTCATCGGGAATTTCAGATCACAGATTATCTCTGCAATCTTACGCGGAGCCGGATTCATTACTTTTGTAATATCACAGGTTGCACCTTCTATATCTATATTCTTACCTTTTCCCAGAATAGCGATGGTAGTAAGCATACATTGTCCTAATGAGGTTGCACAAAGGTCTGTGGGTGAGAATGCAGCGCCTTGTCCGTGATTATCTGTCGGAGCATCTGTAATAACAATGCTTCCGGATTGCAAATGCTGAGATTCGCATCTAAGCTGGCCTATATATTTTATTGCTGATGTCATATTTTATAGATTTATTAAACCGTATGTCTTTCTAAATGGGTATACGATTTTACAGTTTTACATTAAATTAAAAATGAAAGATATCTTTTGCCTGATTGTAAGAACTTTCAAAGTTTAACAGGTTAAGCCTGTTATCAATTTTTTCGATCTGAAGGAAATTAATAAGCTGTTCTGTAGGCATGTTTCCGACAAGCTCATCTTTAGCCATTGGACAGCCTCCGATCCCTTTAATTGCGGTATCAAAACGTCTGCAGCCGTTATCATAAGCTGCTTTTAGTTTTTTATAAGAATCTTCATATCGATTATGAAAGTGGGCTCCGAATTCTATATCCGGAAACAAAGGCGGAATTTTGGAAAATAGAAGAGCAATTGTCTCAGCGTCTGAAACTCCGGTAGTGTCAGATAACATAACTGTCTTAACTCCCATATCGCTAAAACGCTGTGCCCATTCTTCCACATCCTGCCATTTCCACATTTCTCCATAGGGATTACCAAAAGCCATAGAGAAATATAAAATAAGGTCTTTGTTTTTACTTTTGGTCAGATCAAAGATTCGCTGTACTTCTGTAAAAGCTTCTTCTCTGCTTTTATTGGTATTTCTGTGCTGGAAGGTTTCCGAGATAGAAAAAGGAAAACCCAGATAGTCTATCTTTTCATGTTCCAAGGCTTTCTCGGCACCTCTGAAATTGGCAATAACCACAGAAAGTTTGGTATTGGAACGGCTTTTATCAATGTTGTCTACAACTTCACCGCTATCTGCCATCTGTGGAACCATTCGGGGATTTACAAAGCTACCACAGTCCAGAATATCATACCCGACATCCATCAGGCTGTTCATGTAATCGATCTTCTTGTTGGTCGGAATAAGTTCCGGCCAGCCTTGCATAGCATCTCTGGGGCATTCTGTTATAAACATATTCTAAAACTTTTATTAGGAAAACCCTGAAAAACAAGGGCCTCATAAAATTTGTCATTCGTTCTATAAATATATAAATTTGTTCAACACAAACAAAAAGTATGAAAACCTCAAAGAATCTGTAGGTTAATAAGGTAAAAGAGGTTTTAACAGAATGTAATAACAGCTGCCGGAAGAGGCAAATAAAAAATAGTAGAATGAATAAAGTAGAATTGAATAAGGAATGGGAAGAAAAACTTTTAGAGAGATTTTTAACCTATGTAAAAATATATTCAACAAGTGATCCGGAAAGCGAGAAGACACCAAGTACGGAACAACAATGGGATATGGTAAACTATCTTTATGAGGAGTTACAAAGAATTGGTCTGGAAGATGTTTCCAAAGACGAAAATGGATATGTATATGGTTTCGTTCCTTCTACCTTAGATAAGGAAGTTCCTCAGATTGGTTTTGTATCTCACTTTGATTCTTCACCAGACTTTAACGGTAAAGATATTAAGCCAATTGTATGGGAAAATTATGATGGCGGAGATTTACTATTGAATAAAGAAACAGGATTTACACTTTCTTCGACTAAATTCAAAGAGCTGGCAAACTATAAAGGAAAGACTATTATTACAACTGACGGTACTTCTCTTTTAAGTGCCGACGATAAAGCAGGTATTGCTGAAATTGTAACAGCAGCTGAATATTTGATCGCAAATCCTGAGATCAAGCATGGTCGTATTTCTATTGGTTTTACACCAGACGAAGAAATAGGGCGTGGTGCCGATAAATTCAACGTTGCACACTTCAATGCAGAGTGGGCTTATACAATGGATGGTGGAGAGATAGGAGAATTGGAGTATGAAAACTTTAATGCTTCCGGCGCAGTAGTAAAGATTCATGGATTAAGTGTACATCCTGGTTATTCTTATGGTAAAATGGTAAATGCTGGTTTACTGGCAGCAGAATTTATTCAGAGTCTTCCGGCGAATGAAACTCCGGCAACAACACGTAGTTATGAAGGGTTCTTTCATTTAACGGATGTTAAAGCTGATGTTTCAGAAGCTAAGCTGCAATATATTATTCGTGATCACGATGATACTAAATACGAGCAACGTAACGAATTCTTAAAACAAAAGGTTGCAGAATTCAACCAAAAGCATGGAGAAGGAACAGCTGAAGTAGAGATTAAAGAGCAATATCTGAATATGCGTAAACATATTGAAGATAAAATGTACATTATTGACTTCGCTGAGGAGGCGATGAAGATTTCAGATGTTACGCCAAATATCAAAGCAATTCGTGGTGGAACAGATGGTGCAAAGTTATCTTATATGGGACTGCCTTGTCCTAATATTTTTGCCGGAGGTCATAACTTCCACGGACCATATGAATATGTTCCGTTGCAGTCGATGTCTAAGGCAACAGAAGTTATACTACACCTTGTACAGTTAGTAGCAGAAAAATAAGAATAGCGGGCAATTGCCCGCTATTTTTTTGAGTTTTTCTTTTTTAAAAGGTCCTTTTATTCTCTTTTATTAACTAAAACGTAAAGAAGTATTAATAATTCCTTAATCATAAATATGTTTCAGGTTTTTAATTTTGTCAAAACCCTGTTACAATGAGAAACAGTGAAGTTGTTATTATTTCAGATGTGCATTTGGGAACCTATGGTTGCCATGCAAAAGAGTTAATTTCTTATTTAAAAACCATAAAGCCTCGTTTACTGATACTTAATGGTGATATTATAGATGGCTGGGCATTCTCAAAAAGATATTTTCCGGCTTCTCACATGGAAGTTATAAATGAATTCTTTCGATTATTGAAGGAAGGGACAAAGATTGTCTATATCACAGGAAATCATGATGAATTTCTGCGCAGGTATTCTGATACCCAGATGGGAGAAATATGGCTGACGGATAAGCTATTATTTGAACTGGACGGAAAAAAACATTGGGTTTTTCACGGTGATGTGTTCGATAATACGACAAAAGGTTATGCAAAATTTATGGCTAAACTCGGTGGAAAAGGTTATGACCTTCTTATCCTTTTGAACCGGGCGATTAATTATACTTTCAGCTTATTCGGCAAATCAAAGATTTCATTATCCAAAAGAGTAAAAAATAGCGTTAAAGAGGCTATAAAGTTTATTGCAGATTTTGAACAAACAGCTGCTGAATTAGCTATAGAAAACAAGTATGATATTGTGATCTGTGGACATATTCACCAGCCTGTGGACAAAATGATAGAAACAGAGAAAGGAAGTGTAAGGTACCTAAATTCCGGAGACTGGATAGAAAATCTGACAGCTCTTGAATATCATAATGGTGAATGGAGCCTTTATAAATTCGACGAAAAGAATTACAAAGAGCCGGTTATCTCGAAAGAAGATATCGGAATCAATATAGATGAACTTATCCGACCTAGCCAAATCGCGGCATTCTTAGGAAATAAAAAGGGAAGATTTATCTAGGATAGTATAACAATATAACAGTGTACCAATGTATCAATGCGGAAATATTTTCTTTTAATTGTTACATTGATACATTAGCAAATTGTTACATTAATTATAATTACTCACCTTTGTTCAGGAAGGCATCCCATCCCTGAGCGGTAAGTTTTATAAGCTCGTTAGAACCTCTTGCAACCATATAGTTGCCCTGATTAGCTTCTACAGCATGGCCGATAATAGTAAAATCAGGATGATTCTTGATTTTGTCATAGCTATCCGGGCTGATGGTAAATAATAATTCGTAGTCTTCTCCACCATTAAGTGCAGCAATTACCGGATTAAAATTAAGTTCCTCAGCGGTATTAATCATCTGTGTATCCATAGGGATCTTTTCTTCATACAGATGGAATCCTACCTTAGACTGATCTGAAAGATGAAGAATTTCAGAAGCGAGACCATCCGATATATCAATCATAGAAGTTGGTATAATATCCATTTCTTCCAGAGTTGTTCTTATATCTGTACGAGCCTCAGGTTTCAGCTGACGCTGAAGGATATAATCATAGCCCTCCATTTCAGGTTGCATATCCGGATTTGCTAAATAAACAGCATGTTCTCTTTCCAGAATTTGTAATCCCATATAGGCACCCCCAAGATCTCCGGTTACAACCAGAAGATCATTAGGCTTCGCTCCGGATCTTTTAACAATTTTCTGTTCGTCCTGTAGGCCTATTGCAGTAATACTCATTACAAGTCCTGCATTGGAACTTGTAGTATCACCACCTATTAGGTCTACATGATAATGCTGACATGCCAAAGCAATACCTGCATATAACTCTTCAAAAGCTTCTACCGGGAAACGGTTAGATGCAGCTAATGAAACCAGAATCTGAGAAGGTACAGCATTCATTGCTGCAAGATCACTTAGGTTAACAACTACAGCTTTATATCCCAGGTGCTTTAGTGGAGCATATCCCAGATTAAAGTGTACACCTTCGGCTAAAATATCTGTTGTTACAACTACTTTTTTACCTTCCGGATTTATAACAGCCGCATCATCTCCTACACCTAATTCCGAAGAAGAGTTTTCCAATGGAAAATTCTCTGTGAGGTGCTTTATAAGCCCAAATTCGCCAAGTTGGGAAACAGGGGTTAATTGAGGTTTTTTATCTTCTAACATAATATTATTTAAAAACGGATGGATCTATATTTTCTGGTCGGTTAGAAAGTTTTTTTAAATCTTCCTTGGTCAACAGTTCAGTCTGATCAGTTTTATATTTTAATAAACTTACCAGAATATCGTCTGGTGGGGTTGTCATTTTACGAAGCATCATGTCAATCCATACACCTGTAACTTTAGATGTTGCACAATGGGTACCGTCCGGCATATAAAACTTGTGAGTGAAAGAATAAATAGAGCTGTCTTCAGACATTCCGGAAATTTCCAAACTTACATATACTGTCTGGTCTGCCGTAATCTCTTTAAAGAAAGAATATTCTTCATTCAAAATTACAGGCCCAATTCCCCAATGAACCAGCTTGGATACACCCATGTTATGAGCATTCATAAAGGCCATACGGGTTTGGGCACAATACATTACGTAAGATGAGTTGGCTAAGTGACGATTGGCATCAATATCCGACCATCTTACTTCAAATTTATGATAATATACAGACATGTTTATTTTGAATTTTTAATGAAAAAAAGACTTTGTTGATGATTTTTATCTAATCTTCAAAATTAAGGATAAATGATGGTTTATAAAAATTGTAATTTTGTGCCTTGCATTGTATTACTATGAATCTGGAAAAGAAAAAACTTGTTATTATCGGAGGTGGGGCTGCGGGCTTTTTTACAGCGGCGAATGTGGATGGAGAAAAATATGATATCCATATTCTGGAGCAGGCTTCAGATGTTTTACAAAAAGTGAAAATTTCAGGCGGAGGCAGATGTAATGTCACCCATGCCTGTTTTGATCCTCGTGAACTCACTTCTTTTTATCCGAGAGGAAATAAAGAATTATTGAGTGTTTTCACAAAGTTTCAGCCGGGAGATATAATGGGCTGGTTTGAAGAACGTGGTGTTGCACTAAAAATTGAGGATGATAACCGTATTTTTCCAGAAAGTAATTCTTCATTAAGCATAATGAATGCCCTTGCAGATGCTGCAATTAAAAATGAAACAAAAGTTTCGACTAAACAAGTCGTTAAAAAAATAGAGCAACAAGGAGAACAATGGATAATTACAACATCTTCTGAAGAATTTATTGCAGATATAGTTGTTTTTTGCACCGGAAGTTCACCAAAATCTTATCAACTTTTAAAGCCGTTGGATTTTAAAACTGTAGACCTTGTACCATCATTGTTTACTTTCAATATCAAAAATAAAAGCATAGAAGGATTAATGGGAACTTCGTTTCCGAATGCATGGGTAAAACTCCCGGCATTAAAGAAAGAAGAAAGTGGACCATTATTAATTACCCACTGGGGGCTGAGCGGACCAGCTGTGCTGAAATTATCTGCATGGTGCGCGCGGGAATTATTCGCAATGGATTATAATTTTGATGTTGTTGTCAATTTTTTAGGTATTGATATTTCAATTGCTGAAGATATTCTGAATCAGTTTAGAGCAGATAATCCTAAGAAAAGTGTAGGGCAGTCCAAAATTTTTGATATTACCAATCGTTTCTGGAACCATTTATTGGAGATAAACAACATTGATCCGCAAAAGCAATTAGGAAATATAAGTAATAAAGAAGTTCAGCAGATTTTAGAAAGTCTTTGTCAAAACAAAATGCAGGTAAAAGGGAAGAGTACTTTTAAAGACGAATTTGTAACAGCCGGAGGGGTAGATTTGAAAGAGATAGATTTCAAAACAATGCAGAGCAAAAAATATTCTAACTTCTACCTTGCAGGCGAAGTACTGAATATTGATGCGGTTACTGGTGGATTTAATTTCCAGGCATGCTGGAGTGAAGCATGGTTAATTGCACAGGATCTGAATTCGAAATAATAGCTAGAGATAAAAATTAATTATCTTTAACTATTATCAAAAGTTAACTAAATATTGGCCCTTTATGCTAAATAAACTCACTTTTCTTTTTAGCGTGTATTTAATAACTTATTCATGTGAGGAAAAGCAGCCTATAACTAAGCAAAAGGAATATTTTGTGCTTTCCCAGTATCTGAAAGAACAAGATAGTCTGCATAATGTAAAGCTGAAAAGAGCAGAGGATAATAAAGAAATTCCGCCACCCCCTTAAAAGAGATACTACAGCTGTAGGAAGCCTGAACTTCCTTATTAAAAATAATGATTCTGCTTATTTTTATAAAAAATCTTTAGATGTAAATTTCTATATGTGTGGAAATGGAATAAAGGAAGAGAGGGAGTTTAGGAAGCCAATCTTAGAAGAGGATCTTTTTATGAAAATAAGTACTGCCGAAATCACTTCAATCATAAATCTGTATAAAGTCCCATTCAGTGAATATAGTACAAGAAGAAATAATATACCTCTTGTTATTTTTGCTCTTATGAGAGATTCTATTAATAATGATATGATGAAAAACTTTACATCAATTCTTGAAGCTAATGGAATGAAGAGTTATAGATTTCGTAAAGTCTCGAATTATGAAAAGAAAGCTGTTAGTTTGTGGAATTCCTTAACCTTTCAACAACAAAAGCAATTAAACAACCAGCGCCATAACAAATTATATCAATCCAACTAAAACTATTGCCTACAACAATGTAAGCAATGCTTCCACGTTTTAATCCTAATACATCGGCTATGTTGAAGTATTGTAATACTTCTATAAAAACAGAAAAGATGAAAATACCGATCAATAGTTTTCCGGGACTGATGTTAAAGAAGCTTTTTACAAATGTATAAATCAGAATAGTTACGAGAACATCACCCAGATAAGCACGGACAAAGAATAAATCTTTAAAAACAGTAGCTATAAGGACTTCTGTGATGAACAGGATAATTGTGGCAATAAAATAATAGAGGTTGAATTTCATTTTGTTACATTTGTTCTATGAGTCACAAATATATCTTACTTTTTTCAATTTTATTTTCCGGATTTGCTTTTTCTCAGGTAGTCAAGAATACACCTACGGTTACTAGGCAGGTAGAATCACCGGATAATCTCACCACTTTCTATAAGGATTTAAGCCAATCTTTTAATACACGTAATTTTGTAGGGAAAGGCGACTTGTCTTGTGTTCTTTCTTTTACAATTGAGAAAGACGGAAGTATGACCCGAATTAGTGCAGCAGGAGATAACCAAAAGTTTAATGATGAAGTAATTAAAACTTTAAAGCGCATTAGAACAAAAATAAAAGTAAGACTTGAAAATGGTCAGCCTGTTGCGGCTAACTATAGATTACCTTTTAGGTTTAATGACAATTAAAATTTCAACTACTTCATTACTAATATACTTTTCCTTAGCTGCCTATCATTTTTTTGATAGAATTCAGCTTCATCAGAGCTTCAATAGGTGTAAGAGTATTGATATCGATTTTAGTCAATTCTTCACGAATATTTTCCAGAACCGGATCATCCAGTTGGAAGAAGCTTAATTGCATATTTTCTTCGGTAACTCTTTTTATTTTTTCAGATGAACCGCCTTGTGCTCTGGAATCCTCCAGTGTCTTCAGAATTTCCTCTGCACGGTGAACAACTTTAGAAGGCATACCTGCAAGCTTTGCTACATGAATACCAAAACTATGCTCACTACCGCCAGGGACTAATTTTCTCAGGAATATAATATTTCCTTTATTTTCCTGAATGCTTACACTAAAGTTTTTAATCCGCTCAAAGTTTACTGTCATTTCGTTTAGCTCATGGTAATGCGTCGCAAAAAGTGTTTTAGGCTTTGTTGTATGTTGGTGCAGGTATTCTGCAATTGCCCATGCAATGGAAACTCCATCGTAGGTACTTGTACCACGTCCAATCTCATCCAGTAATATTAGTGAGCGGTCGGATATATTGTTCAGAATATTGGCTGCCTCGTTCATCTCCACCATAAAGGTAGATTCACCAGCTGCAATATTATCTGAAGCTCCTACACGGGTGAAAATTTTGTCGAGTAATCCCACTTCGGCATGTTTTGCTGGAACATAACTACCAATCTGAGCTAAGAGACAGATAATAGCTGTTTGTCTTAATATAGCTGATTTACCGGCCATGTTGGGCCCTGTAACCATAATAATCTGTTGTGAGTCCTGATCCAGATAGATATCATTCGGAATATATTTTTCACCCAAAGGCAAAGACTTTTCTATAATAGGGTGGCGTCCTTCCGATATACTGATTATAAAGCTATCATTGAGAACAGGTTTTGTATACTGCTCCTGTACGGAAAGCTCAGATAAACCTAATGCACAATCCAACTGAGCAATTAAAGCAGAATTCTCCTGAATAAGATCTATATATTGTAGTAGATAAGCGCAGGTAGTACGGTATAATTGTGTTTCCAGTAGCGAAATCTTTTCTTCGGCTCCCAGAATCTGGCTTTCATATTCCTTTAATTCTTCGGTAATATAACGTTCTGCGTTTACAAGTGTTTGCTTACGGATCCAGTCCGTCGGAACTTTGTCTTTGTGAGTATTTCTTACTTCAATAAAGTAGCCGAATACATTATTGAAATCTATTTTCAGACTCGGGATACCCGTACGTTCAATCTCACGATCTCTCATTTCATCCAAAAAGCCTTTACCTTTGGACTGGAGATTTCTCAGGCGGTCTAATTCTTCGGATACACCTTCTTTTATTACGTTTCCTTTGTTAAGGTGTACAGGAAGTTCCTCATTCAGATGTTGGTATACATACTGAAGAATTTCATCCAGATCATTTAAAGGATCCAACCATGCCAGAACATCCGGATGCGGAATCAGTAATTTTTTGATTTCCTGAATATTTTCCAGTGACTGACGAAGATATCCCAACTCTTTAGGACTTATTTTTTCAGCAGCCAGTTTACCCATTAGTCTGTCAAGATCGGAAATCGTTCTAAGCCTTAAAGAAATTTCATATTTCAGTTGATCCTCTTTATTCAGAAATTCAACGAGACTTAGTCTGCGGTTAATTTCATTGATATTTTTCAGGGGAAGGATTAGTCTTCTGCGAAGTAATCTTCCACCCATTGGTGTTGAGGTTTTATCGATGATGTCGAGTAAGCTTTTCCCTTTCTGCTGGCTGGAAAATACAATTTCCAGATTGCGAAGAGTGAATGCGTCCATCATTAGGTAATCTTCCTGCGGGATAGACTGAATTTTGGTGATATGATTTAGAAGACTGTGGTGAGTGTCTTCTACCAAATAGGCGAAAATAGCTCCTGAAGCAACAACTGCCAGTTTTTGATCATCTATACCGAAACCTTTTAGAGACTTGGTTTTAAAATGCTGTGTAAGCTTCTCATAAGCATAATCATACTGATACGCCCAGTCTTCCAGTTTGAATGTATTTCTGTTTTTAAGAACAGCAGGAACTTCGGTACTTCTTTGAAGAATAATCTCACTAGGATCAAAGGTATTGACAATGTGGAGTAATTTTTCAAGATTACCTTCGCTTACCAAGAATTCTCCGGTAGAAATATCAACCAGTGCTATTCCGTACTTTTCTTTTTCTTTGTGAAGCGACAAAAGGAAATTATTTCGCTTGGCATTCAGAACCTGATCATTGAAGGTAACCCCCGGAGTTACCAGTTCGGTAACACCTCGTTTTACAATACCTTTAACCATTTTCGGATCCTCCAGCTGGTCGCATATAGCAACACGCATTCCGGCACGAACCAATTTGGGCAAGTAGCTGTCCAGTGAATGATGTGGGAAGCCGGCTAATTCTATATGAGAAGCAGAGCCATTTGCTCTTTTAGTTAAAACAATACCTAATATCTGAGATGTCTTAACTGCGTCCTGTCCAAAGGTTTCATAAAAGTCACCAACTCTGAACAGTAGAAGAGCATCCGGATATTTTGCCTTTATACTGTTGTATTGTCCCATTAAAGGAGTTTCCTTCTTTTCTTTCGCCATTTTTTATAGGTATAGGTCCCAAATTTAAGGATTAAATTCAGGCTTTGAAAGTTTGTTCTTTGTAAAACTCATTTTCACATTTTATGACTTTGTACTTCTGGTATTTTAGATTCCGGAATGTGCCTGTGTACCATAAGCTTTTTTGTAAATTTGTAGCTGAAAAATGAAGTTTCATGGTAGAGAAGTTAAAACTGGAAGAACTCGGCAGAGTAGATATAGAAACCTTTAAACAATCGGAAAAAATTCCGGTGATTGTTCTGTTGGATAGTATCCGTAGTATGAACAATGTAGGAGCAGTATTCAGAACAGCTGATGCTTTTATTATAGAGAAGGTCGTATTATGCGGTATTACGCCGCAGCCACCACATCGCGAGATTCATAAGGCAGCATTAGGAGCTACTGAAAGTGTAGACTGGTATTATGAGAAAGATGTAACCGATGCTTTACAAAAACTAAAGTCCGAGGGATATAAAATTTTAGCCATAGAGCAGACTACAGGTAGTATCGCTCTGAATGAGCAGGTAATCTCCAAAGACGAGAAGTACGTGGTGATTATGGGAAATGAAGTAGACGGTGTATCGGATGAAGCATTGGCTTTATGTGATGGCTTTATTGAAATCCCACAGATGGGAACAAAGCACTCGCTGAATGTAAGTGTATGTGCAGGTATTATCATGTGGGAATTTTTTAAAAATCTGAAGTAATGGAATTTCCTGTTTTAGAAACCGAAAGACTTATTCTGCGTCAACTTACTCAGGCCGATGCCGAAGATATGTTTGAATACTTCTCGAAAGATGAGGTTACAGAGTATTACGATCTGTATACTTTTAAAGGGGTTGACGAAGCAGAAAAACTGATTCAGGATTTTAATAAAAGCTTTGACAATAAGAGCGGCATCCGCTGGGCAATTCAGCTAAAAGAAAATGCTAAGATGATCGGAACCTGTGGTTATCATAACTGGGCTCACGAGCATTTTAAAATAGAGATGGGGTATGAGCTGAATCCTTTATACTGGCGAAAACATTATATGGAAGAAGCAATAGCTGCTATCCTTCCTTATGCTTTTTCAGAAATGAATATCCATAGAGTAGAAGCGTTCACTGACCCCGATAATCTTGCTTCAGAGAGGCTATTGCTGAAACTGCATTTTAAAGAAGAAGGATTGCTTAAAGATTTCTTCTTTGAAAAAGGAAGATTTGTAGATGCAAAAATATTTGGACTAGTACCATAGAAAATAAACCTATAAGGTTTGAAAAGTAAGATGCTATCCGAAAAGTTTGGACAGCCTCACTTTTTGTGAATTTTGTTTGTACCCCTATTCAGGAAGCATGTTTGATAAAAAATAAACCGATAAGGTTTGAAAAGTAAAAATCCTGCGAAAGCAGGATTTTTTTATTTATCGTAGCAAAGCATTGAATGTGTCGCCTTGTTTTATATCGCCGGTATTGTAACCCTTCATAAACCATTCTACACGCTGTGCAGATGATCCGTGCGTAAAGCTTTCCTGATTCACATATCCTGAAGATCTCTTCTGGATATTATCATCTCCTACTGCCTGTGCAGCACTTACTGCAGATTCAATATCTCCTGGTTCCAGGATCCCTCCCTGAACACGTTCGTTGTTCTTTTTAGCCCATAAACCAGCATAAAAATCTGCTTGTAATTCTACGGCTACAGATACACGGTTCATTTCTGCTTCCGAATAACGCCCGCTTCTTCTTAACTGATCTACTTTCTGTGTTGTTCCTAATAAAGTCTGTACGTGATGCCCTATCTCGTGCCCTAAAACATAAGCAACTGTAAATTCACTTACCTTGGCTCCGTATCGGGATTGTAATTCATTAAAGAAGCTCATATCTACATATACAGACTGATCTGCCGGACAGTAAAAAGGCCCCATGGCAGATTGAGCAGGACCACATCCGGAATTTGTACTGTTACTGAACATGATAATTTTGGGAGCAACATATTTCATTCCATTTTCTTGGAAGATTTGTGTCCATGTCTTAGTATTCCACGCATCCAGCATGCTTACCAGTTCGTAGAGCTGTTTATCCTGTTCACTGGATGGCTGGCGTTGTTCTGTACGTACAGGAGTTGCAGAGCCTCCGGAATTAAGTATAGCAGAAGGATCTCCGCCCAGGAAGAATATAATAGCGGCAATGATCAGAGTGCCTAAGCCACCGCCAACCATCATTCCACCACCGCCCATACCGCGGCGGTCTTCTACATTTCCTCCTCTTTCGTCAGTCCATTTCATTTTTTATTGTTTTTTGTGATGTTAAAAGTACAAAATTATCTGTTCAGTTTATTTTCCTTTAGCCATTTGGAAACCGTTTCATAAGTTGCAATTGTTTCATCTACAAATGGTTGTTTTGGCTGTTTTACCGGTATTTCTTCATAGTAAATATTAAACTCAGCCGGTAGGTCTGAAGGTTTTTGTTGTAGTTGGTACTGTTTTACTTTTCTGGTTGGAGAGATAATGGTTAAATAATTATCCTTTATATAACCCAGATCCTGATAGGTTGCTACATAAGCTCTCGGTATATAAGCTGGTTTCAGAACATCCTGTCCCAGGAATTTTGAAGTATAATTGAAATTTAAAAGTCCAAATACAGTTGGCATTAAATCGATTTGTGACATTAGTTTACCGAACTGCTGAGGTTGTACAGATCCGTCCGGAACGTAAACCATAGCAGGGATACGGTATTTATCCATTGGAAGCTCTGTTTTACCTGCACTGGATGCACAGTGATCGGCGACAATAACAAAGACTGTATTGTTATACCAGGATTGCTTTTTAGCCATCTCGAAAAACTTCCGAAGAGAGTAATCAGTATATTTAACACCTCCATCACGGGATTTTGCGGTTCCCGAAATGTCAATTCTGCCATCAGGATAAGTAAACGGACGGTGGTTACTTACCGTCATCCAATGATTAAAGAAAGGCTTTCCGGTTTGGGCTTCCTGATTCATCACCTGGATAGCTTTTTTAGCCATATCTTCATCAGCAACACCCCAAACATTGGCAAAGCTTATTTCTTCTGGTTTAAAGTTATTTCTGTCAACAATATCATAGCCATTTCCTTTGAAAAAATCTTCCATATTATCGAAATAGCTATAGCCACCATATAGGAATTTTACATGATAACCTTTGGATTTGAAAAGGCTTCCTGTGGAAAATTTATTTTTATTATTTTCTCTTTTTACAATACTTTCTCCGGCAGTTGGCGGAATATTCAGCGTAAGTGCTTCTAATCCGCGAACAGTTCTGTTACCTGTAGCGTATAGATTGGTAAACATTAAACTTTTGTTAGCCAGACTATCCAGGAAAGGGGTGATCTTATCTTTATTTCCGTAGTGTTGCATAAAATCTGCTGAAAGACTTTCTATGGAAATCAAAACCACATTCTTATGCTGTTCTATAGAATCACTTGTAACAGGCATTGGCATAGTTGGCGGAACAAACTGTGACAGATACAGTTTTTCAGCTTTATTTTCAGCCAGTGTTGGATAGAATTTAAAGTAATCCAGTTCACTATGCGTAAATGCATAATAGAATTTATATAATCCATTAGACTGGATCTCTTCGGCAAAATTGTTATCATCTCTTATTTTCTGAAAAGGTGCTATTAAAAAATAACAACCAGTTGCTAATACAAGATAAGAGAATAATAGAACAAGTTTTTGTTTAAATGTAGGGAGCTCTACAAGGTTTTCTTTTGTTCTTTTATAGATAAGCCATGTAATAATTGATGTTACGGCAATTATTATGGAGAATAAAGGAACAATAGGATAGGACTCCATAATGTTGCCGATTACCTCATTGGTGTAGATAAGGTAGTCTACTGCAATAAAGTTATAGCGGACTCCAAATTCATTCCAGAAGAAGTATTCACTAACAGCATTGAAAATAATAAGCAATACATACAGAAAAATTGCAAAGAAATACAGAATATTTCGGATGGCGAATCTCTGTCGGGGAAGGAAAAGCATTAAGGCAAATAATAGCGTCTTGATGCCTAAAAATGCTAGTACAATCTCTGAAACCGATCCTCCGTACTGTTTGAAAATGTTATTAGGATAAAAAGCTACGTATAAAATTGCCAGAACAAAAATGGCAAGAATGATTTTTCCCCAGGGTTTACTGTATTTAGAATCAGAGAGGAAAAGTGTATAAAGAACAAATAATGAGCTGGCCAGGACAAAGATGAAAAAATCATTAACCAAACCTATCGACAGCACTTTAGTACATTCCCAAATACTAAAATTACTCGTTGTAATAGGATGGAAAATAAAAACGAATCTTAAAATAAAAGACACCAGAATATACAATGCCCCAAGACAGAAAAATGGCTGTAACCTTTTTAGATACATGAAATAGTTTTATATCCCAAAATTAGACAAAAAAAGGAACATTTTGAATGTTCCTTACAGATATGGCACTTATTTTAATGTAAATTTCACAGGTTTGAAATATTCTGTATAATTTACTTTGTAAATAATTCCGTTTTCCTGTGATGTTCCTTGCGGTCTGTAGCCATGTATTTTTCTGGTCTCGGCAATAACATTAATGTGGTAAGTATTGTCTTTTTTATCGGATGGATTTATTTCTTTTCTGATGCGGTTAATGATTACAGCAACAGGTTCTGCTCCCTTACCGGTAACATCAAAAGTCACATTGTAGCCCCTTTCTCCGCCAATGTCATACATTTTGTAGGTGGCATTTTTTACATCCCTGGTATCATTTGGAACATTATTCTTACAAGATTCGCAAATGAAAAATATAGCGCCTAAAAAAAATAAGCTGTATATTAATCTGTTTTTCATACTTTTAATTTTGGATTTAAGATAAACAAATCTACCTGAAAAATATGAGATTTATAAATAAATTATTGTTTGTTTCTGTTACCGGGGCAATGCTTCTTACTTCATGTAACAGAAATAATCCGGATCCTGTGGAACCTGAAAAGGCAAAAGAGGAGAATGATTTTGTTTGGAGAGGGCTCAATTCCTGGTATTACTGGCAGGAAAAAGTTCCGGAACTTGCAGATAGTTTTAAAAATTCTGCACAATATGTGAGCACTATCAATAGTAAAACGCCGGATGCTTTATTTTACAGTCTTCTTTATCAGTACAGAACTATTGATAGAAATTCATGGATTATATCTGATATAGATAAGCAATTAGCAAATTCTAATGGAGTATCTAAAAGCAACGGAATGGATTTTACAATTTATTCTAAAGTTCCGAACGGAGATACAAAAGTGGGTATTGTAAATTATGTTGTTCCAAACTCTCCAGCTTATACAGCGGGAATTAAAAGAGGAGATGTTATTACAAGGGTTAATGGAGCAATTCTTAACAATTTTAATTATGGCCAGCTATTAAGTGATAGTTTCAGTGTTACTTTTGCTCAGAGTGCTAGTGGAGATCCTGGCTCTGGTGTAATAACAACTACCGGTGAAAAGCCTGCAATTACACTTACAGCTGTGGATAATCTTGTAGAGCATGCGGTTGCCGCTCAACAGGTTTTTACAGAAGGCAATAAAAAGATTGGTTATCTTGTTTACAACGCATTTCAGAATAGTAATAGTGAACTTGTTACAGCATTTGGAAATTTAAAAAGCCAGGGAGTTACAGATCTTATTTTGGATTTAAGATATAATGGTGGAGGCTTTGTAGATACGGCGGTATCACTTGGTGGCCTTATAACCGGTCAGTTCTCAAATTCTCCGTTTGTTATTATGGATTTTAATAAGAAACATCTGGAAGAAAATGAGACTAAATATTTAGGTTCAGAAGCGGGTAGTTTAAATCTGAGTAAAATTTATGTTCTTACAAGTGGTGGAACTGCATCGGCAAGTGAACTGACGATAGACTGTCTGCGCCGCTATATCAGTGTAATTACAGTAGGAGAGGAAACTTATGGTAAGTTTGTAGGATCTAATACGATATATGACTCTCCGACGATGTATTCCTCTGCAGGAAGAAATTTGTCTCATAACTGGGCATTACAGCCTATTACATTTGCATACTACAATAAAGATCGTGTAGCGCCACAAGTGGGATCGAAAGGTGGATTACTGCCAAACTATGTTATTCAGCCTGCACAATATGCCGGACAACTTAAAGAGTTTGGTGACAGATCAGATGCCGCCCTAGACAGTGCCATAAAATTAGCGACAGGACAGCTCCAGCCATCTGCAGCTAGTGCAATAGCCTCTACAAGAAGCCGTGGTGCTTATTCTCTTGCTTCCGGAGCTGATTCTTTTATTGCCAGTAAAAGAACGATGACTCCTTTCGGTACAGATGTATATACGAAACCTAAAAATAGATAAATAAACAAGCACAAATTATAACTTATTCTTATATGAAAAATTTAAATAAATTATCCTTAGTTTCTTTAATAGGACTTCTCTTTTTTACATCTTGCACAAGAGATACTATATCGACAGATAATGGTAATGGAACTTCAACTCCTGAGAATGATTTTGTATGGAAAGGACTTAATTCTTGGTATTATTGGCAGAAAGATGTTTCGGTACTTGCAGATGGATATAATAAAACGGCTGAATACTTTAAGCTTGTTAATGGAAAGTCTCCGGATAAATTATTTTACGATTTGCTTTATCAATACCCAGTAATTGACAGGTTCTCTTGGATTGAAAATAACGGTGTAATACAAGAAAAGGCTTTGGCCGGTCTTAATGCTGCAGATAAAAGTTCAGGATTAAACTATACTATTTTTTCTACAGATAATACAGGAAGTCTTATTGGATTAGTGAATTATGTTGTTCCCGGATCTCCTGCAGATCAGCAAGGAGTAAAAAGAGGCGATGCAATTACTAAGATTGGCGGAAGTAAACTTAATACAAGTAATTATGCAGGTTTACGAAATGATAGCTACACCATTACTATTGAGAAAGCTACTAGAGATGAAAAAAATTTAATAGTGCTTAGTAACCCAAGGGACGTTACTTTATCAAAAGTTGATATGAATGAAAATCCTGTGATTCCGTATAAGCTTTTTAAAATGAATGGTAAAAATATAGCTTATTTAGCATACAATGGTTTTAAAGCAGACTATAATGGAGAGTTAAATGATGAGTTTGCCAAAATGAAACAAGATAATGTTACGGAGTTAATATTGGATTTGAGGTATAATGGTGGAGGATCTGTAGAAACTGCAGTTGCCTTAGGTGAAATGATAACCGGCCAGACCAACAAGCCATATGTAGCGCTTAAATTCAATGATAAGCATACTAAGGAGAATGAGACGAAGGTTATGAAGAATACAGTTCCTCTTTATGCTAAAGGAGATACCAGAACTCCAATTAATGCAGGAATTCCAGTTAATATATTGGGAACCATAAAGAAATTATATGTGCTTACAACAAAAGGAACAGCTTCTGCAAGTGAACTGACCATAGATGCACTTAGGCCATACATAGATGTTTTTACAATCGGAGAAACAACCTATGGTAAATTTGTAGGTTCTATTACTTTATATGATTCGCCAAATGATGACTATATTTCTTATAATAACAGAAGTAAGTCACATAACTGGACTATGCAGCCAATTGTCTTTGCATATTCGAACTCCAGAAATGATCAACATCCTGCTAATAGTGCCGGATTCTCACCTGACTATTCTATGGATGCAAGCACATATTTTGGAAGAATAAAAGAGTTTGGTGATACCTCAGATCCTGCTCTGGCGAAAGCTCTGGAACAAATAACCGGGCAACAGCCTGTTGCTAAAGCTATGTTATCTGCTTCCATAGGGAAGGTTAGTCTTAAACTGCCTGCCGAAATAGGGATGACTTTTATAGGAAGTAATAAAACGCTTACGCCTTATGGTACGGATGTTTACATTAACAACTTCAAGCAGAAATAAAAAAAGGAGCCGAAAGGCTCCTTTATATTTTTATAGAGGTTGAGATTATTTGCTCAGGTTCTTTTTGAATTCAACCATCTCCATTGCTGTAACAGCAGCTTCAATACCTTTATTACCTAATGCTCCGCCGCTTCTGGCAATAGATTGCTCTTTGTTATCATCTGTCAATAAACAAAAGATAGCGGGTATATCTGTCATTAAATTGATGTTGGTGATACCTTGGGTCACTCCGGAACATACGTAGTCAAAATGAGCCGTTTCTCCACGAATTACACACCCGATAGCAATGACTGCATCATACTTCCCGGTTTTTGCTAGTTGCATAGAAGCATAACTTAATTCAAAAGCACCCGGAACAGGAAATACATGGATGTTATTTTCTTTTAAACCTTCCTTTTTCAGAGTTTCAATTGCTCCGTCACGAAGGTTATGAGTTACAAAATCATTCCACTCAGAAAAAACAATGCCGATAATCATTTCATCGGCATTTGTTATATGGAGTGGCTTATAAGCTGAAAGATCAGTTGTTGCCATTTTTTAATAATATTTTACCATTTCAATATAAGCATCAGATGCTCCATTGTCATAATCTTTATATTTTTCTTCAATTGAAGAGAAGTATTTTTTAGCAGCGTCGTTCTTTTTTAAAGATAAAGAAAGAAGACCTGCTTTTCTTGTAAAGTAGTATGATGTATAATCATCATCTGAAGAGCTTACCGCTTTTTCAAACTGAGAAAGAGCATCGTCACCTTTGTTAAGGTTAGCAAGACAATCGCCCATTACACCATATTTAAGAGCCATAAGAATTTTGTTGGAAGAACTGAAATTGTCCATCATATCATATGCTTTCTGGAAATTCCCTTTTTTAAATTCTAAAACAGCAGCATTGTAAGCAGCAAGTTTACCTACTTTGGTTCCGGAATACTCATTATAAGTTCCAATAAATCCAGGATTAGCAGCAGACTTTCCACCAAGGGCTACGTCTTCTTTTCCTTGGCTAAGATTTTTCTGTGCAGCAAGGAATTCAGTTGTTGCTTCTTCATTTTTCGGACCTAATACAAATTGGTCATAAGCAAAGTAACCTAAGATACCAAGAAGGATAACACCTAGTG
This sequence comes from Elizabethkingia bruuniana, assembly GCF_002024805.1. NCBI lineage: Bacteria > Pseudomonadati > Bacteroidota > Flavobacteriia > Flavobacteriales > Weeksellaceae > Elizabethkingia > Elizabethkingia bruuniana. The sequence continues at coordinate 3,532,365 of NZ_CP014337.1, read as the reverse complement.
CAATCCCAATTTGCTTTGAGTATCTTTCAATGAATTTTTCAGAATTCAGATTTCTTTTGTCCAAATCTTCGAAAAACTCTACAGTTTCTTTTCCGCTGTTATTATTTTTAGTCATTTTCTGATTTTAATGAATTGCAAATTTAATGTTTCTCTGTTGATATACAAATAATTCATTTGAGATTTAAAACCTTAGGTTAGAAATTCTTTTATGATACTTTATATTTTATCAGGAAGCACTTTTAAAAGCTTCTAATTTTGTTATTAGTAATTTGTATTTAGCTAGTATGAAAGGATTTTATAAACTTCAGCATTGAACGGACGAAGTTTTTCTTCTCCATTCAGAAAATCCAGCCCAATTAAGAAACTAAACTGAGAAACGACAGCTCCTTGCTTTTCTACAAGTTTTGCTGCTGCCTCAGTCGTACCACCTGTAGCAAGCAGATCATCATGGATAAGAACCCGTTGTCCGGCTTTTAGCTGATCGGCTTTCATTTCTATTTCAGAAGAACCATATTCCAGATCATATTTTTGAGAAATAAAAGGTGGAGGTAATTTTCCTTTTTTCCGGATCAGAATAAAAGGAACTTCCAGCTTTACAGCCAAAGCAATTCCGAATAAAAAGCCACGGCTTTCGATTCCGCATACAACATCTACTTTCCCACGGCTGAAATTAGCTAAATCATCAATTACCTCCTCATAGAGTTTTGGATTTAGAAATACAGGTGTAATATCCTTGAACTGTATTCCTGGTTTCGGGAAGTCTGGAATATTTTCAATTGTTGCTTCTAGCTTTTGGATTAAGCTTTCAGATGCCATATTATATTATTTTGCAGAATTTATTTTATAACCAGTAATTTTCCAACCGTCGGCTGATGCTTTCAGTGTGTAAGTCACATTCAGATCTGTATTTTTACCAGCATTGTCTGTTACAGTATAGTTGGCATTTACAGTTGCCTGATCAGCTGTTTTGTTAGCTGTATTTACAGATTTTACACTGATAGATTTTATAGCTCCAAAACCAGAATTTGCATTTGAGAAAGATTCATAAGATCCCCAGCTTGGGTTATTAGACATTTCGTAAGCAGCTTTTAGATTTTTTGCCCCTATGCTTCCGATAAATTTGGAAACTGATGCTTTTGGATCAGCCAATGGTTTCGGAGTTTCTACTGGAGCAACAGGAGGAGTTGTAGTTCCGTCCGGATTGGTTGCTGGAGTTGTTGTCCCGTCAGGATTTGTAATCGTACCATCAGGATTGGTTACAGGTTCTGTTGGTTCGGTAATTACAGGTTTATTCAGAGCATTAGGATTAAGAGATATTCCTGTCTTAGTCATCTGCAATGTTTTCTTAGCCGTTTTTACACTTACTTTTACATCAATGGTGTTATCCATTATTCTGTCGAAAGGTAAAGAGCTTAGCTTTAGATAAAAACCTTTGAAGTTATTATTAACCATCAAATTTTTGGAGGTTGATATTTTGGTACCGCCACTTGATACTTCCAGTACTGTTTCTAATGCAGCATTACTAAATTCTATTTTATTCCCTTGTGCATCTACTAAGCGAGGAATAATCATAAGGGCTTTAGGTCCCGAAATTGAATCTACGCTTGCAGGTTGTACAGAAAGGCTGATACCAGAAGCCTGAATATCATTCGGGTCTACCTCTGTAGGTTTGCTTTCTTCGAAGATATTCATTTCACCTAATGAAGGAGGAGCAGTACTTGCCCATTCAATTCCCTGCTTTTGTGCAATACTATCTGCTAATGCAAGAATTTCGGCAACATTCTTCCCGTTAAGTAGTTTTGCTGTTGCATTCATCTGATCGATATCTCCCTCTGTATTGGTTCCGAATTTCTTGATGATGTATAACGCCTCATTAAACTTTATCTGTTTAATGGTAGTTAGGGAAGAGGCCATATCATTTACACTACTCTGAAATGATTTTAGCGACTCACCGTCAACTTTGTCTTTCTTACAACTTACAAGAAATAAAAACGACATTAAGAAAAGATATTTAAGGTATCTCATAATATAAGTTTAGTTTGTGCAAAATTAAAAAAAAATCCCGTCGTTGGACGGGATTAAATTTGTATTGATCAAAATTTTAGAATGGATATTCATAAATTTCGGATTCTTTTAAGAATGGGTTACCTGTAGGTATTAGTTTCAACTTAGAAAGAGCTGACATTACGGCGAAGATAAACAGACCGATAATGAATAAAGTTGCTCCGATTTCCAGTAAACCAATATTCCAGAAAGGACCTACTGTACCAGGCATTACAATGTTGAAATAATCTAACCAGTGTCCGCAGATTACAACAACCGCCATAGTACTAACTACTTTGTAGTTTCTCTTAATGCTGCTACTTACTAATACCAATAATGGTAATAAGAAGTTAGGAATCAGCATTGGAAGGAAAGTCCAACGGTAATATTCAAATCTTCCGTAGAAGTAGTTAACTTCTTCCGGTACGTTAGCATACCAGTAAAGCATGAACTGTGCAAACCAAAGGTAAGTCCAAAGCATACTTGTTGCAAATAAAAATACACCAAGATCATGCAAGTGGTTATCATTGAACTGAGGCAATACTCCTTTTTTCTTTAAATAAACACAGATAAGGATAATAATACCTATTGCAGTAGACAGGCAGCTTACCATTGTATACCAGATATAAAGAGTAGAGTACCAGTGAGGGTCAATAGACATCATCCAGTCCCAAGCCCAAGCGGCAGAAGCGAAACCAAAAAATGCGATGTAACCAACACTCCAGTTATAGTACTGTTGATATACTGCTCTTGACTTAGTTTCGTCTACTTTTTTAGACATTGCCTTTAATTTCCATACAAAGAAACTAGCTCCGATAACGAAGATAAGAGTTCTTGCAATATAGAAAGGAATATTCAGGTATTTGCTCTTTTCATATAAAATCACATCAAAGTGTGGTGAATTTGGATCAACAAGGCTTCCATCCATCCAGTGGTAAAGGTGACTCCATCCGATTGTGTTAGCGATAACAATAATCAGCATTAATACACCACCATAAGGAATGAAGGATGCCACTGCTTCCATAACTCTCAGGATAATGATAGGCCATCCTGCGTGAGCTGCATTTTGTACACAATAGAAGAATAATGCTGCACAGGCAATACCAAAAGCAAATACAGATACCTGTAATAATGCTGCCATTGGCTCATTATGAACCTGATGTAAAGCAGTTTCTATATGCTCATCATGCGTTTTGTCGTGCTCCTGCATAGAGTTGGACTTTGGTCCGTGCTCCAGATCAACGTGCTTCGCAGCAACCATTTGTTCTACTTTAGCTTTATCGATGCTGTGATTTACAGCGTAGCCAATACCAAACAGAACAAGTCCCACAACAATTAAAATAATGGAATACAGTCTTAATTTAGGTGAAAAACTATACATCTTTTTTCTTTTTATTTTTTAGTATTAGCATTATCAGCCGGAGCATCTTTAGCCGCAGCATCTTTATTTTCAGCCGCCGCCGGAGCCGCCGCTTGTTTTTTAAATTCGTTCATAACGTACATTGCTACTCTCCATCTGTCACCAGCATTTAACTGACCAGCGTAAGATCCCATGTTGTTACGTCCGTTTTCCAATACATAATGTACAGAACCTACAGTGATTTCTCTGTCTGCATAGTTAGGAACACCACTATAAGCACCAGATTCTACGATAGGACCTTTACCATCACCACCTGTACCATGACAAGCAGCACATGTATGATCAAATAGTTTCTTTCCTCTTTCTAAATCCTTCTCTTTATTAGCAGGATTTAAAGGAGAAGAAGTTATTTTTTTGGACTCATCGTATAGTCTGTTATAATCTTCCGTATTTTTTGGAGCTTCAGATGGTAACACACCATCTTTATTTTGAGCTACAGTTCCATCTACAGGAGATAAACCTGTTTGTCCATTTCTTGATGCAAATGCCGGAATTTCGTTCTCATGATCTGAATAAGGATCCTGAGCTTTCATTAACGGGTCATATGCTACCGGAAAATACATGTCCGGGAAGTATACTAAAGGCGGTTCAGTTTTATCCCCGCAAGAATTTAAGGTAATTACTCCAACGCTAAGGATACCTGCTATTTTTAAAAAGTTCTTTTTCATTTTAGGCATCTTTAATTGTTATTTCTTCAACTCCTGTATCCACAAGCAATTGCTTGATCGTTTCCACATCATCAGATACAAATTCAATTAAGAATTTATCATCCGTAGTTCTTGGATCCGGATTCTGAGGTTTAGCACCAGGATACATTTTATTTCTTACTAAGTAAGTTAGTGACATTAAGTGCGCAGCACAGAAAACCATTAACTCGAACATTGGTACTACGAAAGCCGGCATGTTGTGTGCCCAATCGAAGTTTGGTTTACCACCAATAACCTGAGGCCAGTCGTGGTTCATCATGTACCATGTTGTCAATGCTCCGATACTTACACCATAACAAGCATAGATAAACGCAGCATCTGAAATTCTGGTTTTTTTCAACCCTAAAGCTTTATCTAACCCGTGAACAGGGAACGGAGTATAAACTTCAGCAATTTCAATTCCTTTATCTCTGAACAATTTAACACCGTGCATTAAATCGTCATCGTCGCCATAAAGGCCGTATATTCTTTTAGTGGTGCTCATCTCCTTCTTTTGCTTTATAAGTTTCACCAGAAATTTTCAAAATCGTTTTCAATTCCGCCTGTGCAATTACAGGGAATGTTCTTGCATATAAAAGGAATAATACAGAGAAGAATCCGATAGTTCCTAAATATACACCCACGTCTATAATAGTTGGCTTAAACATTGTCCATGAAGATGGTAAGTAGTCTCTTGAAAGGTTGATAACGATGATATCAAAACGCTCAAACCACATACCGATGTTGATGATTAATGCTACTATAAATGTCCAGATAATATTGGTTCTTAATTTCTTAAACCAGAATGATGCAGGGATAACAAGGTTACAGATAATTAACGCCCAGAATGCCCACCAGTAAGGACCGGTTGCTGCTCCTGGAGATAAATAGGTGAAATCCTCGAATCTTGAACCTGAGTACCATCCGATGAAATATTCAGTTGCATAAGCTACAGTTACCATACCACCAGTTACAATGATTACGATGTTCATAATCTCGATGTGGTACATTGTAATATATTGCTCCAAGTGACATACTTTTCTTGCAACTAAAAGAAGGGTCTGTACCATTGCGAATCCTGAGAAGATCGCACCCGCAACGAAGTACGGAGGATAGATGGTAGAGTGCCATCCTTTGATTACTGAAGTGGCGAAGTCAAAGGATACCGTGGTGTGTACCGAGAATACAAGTGGCGTTGCCAAACCTGCAAGAACTAATGAAAGCTCTTCAAATCTTTGCCAGTGCTTTGCTTTACCTCCCCATCCAAAAGCAAGGATAGTGTAAATCTTTTTGGTGAATGGAGTCTTCGCTCTGTCACGGATCATTGCAAAGTCAGGAATAAGTCCCATGAACCAGAATACTACTGATACCGAGAAATAAGTTGAGATTGCAAATACGTCCCAAAGTAGAGGCGAGTTAAAGTTTGGCCAAAGAGATCCAAACTGGTTTGGTAATGGGAATACCCAATATCCAACCCAAACACGACCCATGTGAATTACCGGGAATAACGCTGCCTGAACAACGGCAAAGATTGTCATTGCCTCTGCAGAACGGTTAACCGACATTCTCCATCTTTGTCTAAATAATAATAGTACGGCAGAGATCAATGTACCGGCGTGACCAATACCTACCCACCATACGAAGTTGGTAATATCCCAACCCCAGTTGATAGTCCTGTTTAACCCCCATGCACCAATACCTGTACCAATTGTATAAGCTATACATCCAACTCCGTAGATAAATAGTACAAGTGCTGCATAAAGTGAGTACCACCATAATTTTCCGGCTCTTTCCTCGATTGGACGAGCAATATCTTCCGTAATATCATGGTAAGTCTTGTGACCAATAATAAGCGGTTCCCTAATCGGGGCTTCGTAATGTCCTGACATTTGTTACTTTATTTATTATTTAAACTTCTTTTTCTTCTCTATTTCTAATTTTCGTATGGTAGAAAACGTTTGGTTTTGTACCAATTTCCTCTAGCAGGTAATATCTTCTCTTGCTACCGAATAAGCTTCTTACATGAGATCCGTTATCATTCATGTCTCCGAACTGCATAGCTCCTGTAGAACAAGCTTTAGAACAAGCTGTCTGGAATTCTCCATCAGCAACTCTTCTGCCGTCTTTCTTAGCTTCAAGGATTGATGCCTGAGTCATTTGGATACACATTGAACATTTCTCCATTACCCCTCTGGTTCTAACCACAACATCCGGGTTTAGTACCATACGGCCAAGGTCATTGTTCATGTTGTAATCAAACTTATCGTTTAATGCATAGTTGAACCAGTTGAATCTTCTTACTTTGTAAGGACAGTTGTTTGCACAATATCTTGTACCAATACATCTGTTGTATGCCATTTGGTTTTGACCTTGCTTACCGTGAGATGTTGCCGCTACCGGACATACAGTTTCACATGGAGCGTGGTTACAGTGCTGGCACATTACCGGTTGGAAGATTACGTCCGGAGTCTCAGATGGTTCGATAAGAATATCGTAAAGCTGAGGAACGTTAAGTCCTTTATCAAGACCTTCTTTAGTTTCGATTTTCTCTTTAGAAGAATAGTAACGGTCAATTCTTAACCAGTACATATCACGAGACATTCTGATCTCTTCTTTACCTACTACAGGAACGTTGTTTTCTGCCTGACAAGCAATTACACAAGCTCCACAACCTGTACATGAGTTAAGGTCGACAGAAAGGTTGAAGTGAGGACCATCAGTGTCATCATTATTATCCCAAAGGTCAATTTTACCCATTGGTAAAGAACCTCCGTAAGTGTGCATTTCTAATGGTTTGTTCCAATCGTTAACATCTTTGTGTAAGAATGTTTGTAACGGAACTTCTTTTGCGATTTCATAACGTCCCATTAGGGTGTTTTGAAGCTGCATTCCTGCAAACTGGTGCATTTCACCTGTTTTTTCAAGTGCAACACCTGAAAGAGCAAGGTTAGATCCGTCGAATAATGGATAAGCATTGATACCAGTTTTAGCTACTTCACCATTGTCTGTTTTACCATATCCAAGGGCTAAACCAACAGATCCTTCTGCTTGTCCTGGCTGGATGAATACAGGAACATCTTTTAATGTTACACCATTTACAGTAAGGTTAACGATAGAACCGTCTAACTGCATTCTGGCATTAAGATCATTATCTAAACCTAATTTCTTAGCATCAGCAGGAGAAATAGTTAAATAGTTATCCCACGACATTCTTGTGATAGGATCTGGTAATTCTTGCAACCAAGGGTTGTTAGCTTGTGTACCATCTCCAATCGCAGTATTGGTGTTTAATACTAATTCTAAATCAGAAGCTTTGAATGCCTGTAACTCAGAAACAGCCTGAGAAGCATTACCTCCTGAATAAGAAAGGTTGTTACCACCACTTACATTATTGAAACCGTTGTATAATGCCTGGTTGAATGAAGTACCACCAAGGATTGATACAGCGTTTGCTTTAAGGTAATCGTAGTAATTATTGTTAGTAGCTCCTTTTCCGTTTGTCCAGATTAAAAGAGACTCTTCAGTTTGTCTTGATTTGTAAACCTTTTGGATAGTTGGCTGCATTAGAGTGTAAACACCTGTTTCAGGCATTACATCACCCCAAGATTCTAACCAGTGCGTTGCAGGGATAACAACTTTAGCTGCTTTAGCTACTTCGTTATTTTTATCTGCAATTGCTACTACAAAGTTTGCTTTTGATAAAGCAGCTTTGAACTGAGCGCCTTTGTTAGAAGAATATACAGGATCGATGTTATTTGTAATAACAACACCTACCTGACCACCGTTTAACCAAGAAAGGAATTCATTATAACGAGCTCCGTCAAATTCTTTCAGGTAAGAAGCCTTACCAGTGAAAGCATTAGAAGCTAATTTTTGGTTAATTAAGTGTGCTAAAACGTGTGCCGCTTTAGAACCATCAGCAAATACTACTGCATTGCTTCCTTTAGCCTGAAGTTCTTTAACGATAGAAGCAGCAATCTTATCAGAAGTACCACCATTTAATCCATTATAAACTTCTACTAAAGTTTTGTAAAGCTGAGAAGGCTTTTGCTTAATTCTTGTATCAGCGTTTGCTCCTGTTAAGGACATGTTAGATTCAATCTGTACGTGTCTCAACATTTTATCTCCAGGAACTCTTGCTGCTGCATAAGAAGTCTCTAAGCTAGCGCCGTTGAAATCTCCTAAGAAATCTGCGTTGAAAGATACTACCAACTGAGATTTGCTTAGATCATAAACTGGGATGTTTCTGCTTCCGAATACTTCCTGAGCTGCATCTAGTGCAGCAGCATATGGGAATGCATCGTAAGTTACTAACTCAGCATTAGGATATTTAGCTTTGAAGTCACCAAAAAGTTTTTTGAAAGTAGGGCTTGGTATTGAGTGAGAAAGTAATACTACTTTCTTGTTTGATGCCTGAGCATCTGCCAAAGCCTTAAATACAGTATTGTCTACTTCATCAAAAGTAGCTTCCTTACCGTTAACTTTTGGTTGCTTTATTTTATCATTGTCATAAAGAGAAAGAACACTTGCCTGAGCTCTTGCATTTGTTTTACCAAGGTTGCCTGCTGCCGGGTTTGGTTCAATTTTAATTGGACGCCCTTCTCTTGTTTTTACCAGTACACTAGCAAAATCGAATCCGTCAAAATAAGACGATGCATAGTAGTTTGGTACACCCGGGATAATATCGTGAGGTTTCACAACATAAGGAATAGTCTTAACTACCGGAGCTTCACAAGCAGCAAGTGTTACTGCTGCTGTAGAGAATCCTAAAAGTTTTAGGAAATCTCTTCTGCTGGTAGAAGAACCATTCATTTTTTCCTCATTCCCTAGGAATTCATCTACCGGAATTTCTTCGGCAAATTCTTTCTGAGCCAACTTGTTTGTTAAAGTTGGATCTTTTAGTTCGTGAATACTTCTGAATTGTATTTTATTTGAAGCCATTGATACTTCTAGTTTTCGTTATTAATAATGACATTTACCACATTCGATACCTCCAATAGCATCTACAGTAATCTTAGCACCGCTACCATATTGTTTCTTCAACTTATCGTGAAGCTTTTCAAAGTAAGCCTGGTTGTAAGTGTTACCCATATCTACTTCTGTAGTTCTGTGACATTCGATACACCATCCCATAGTGAAATCGTTAGCCATTTGTACTACGTTCATAGTATCGATTTTACCGTGACAAGCTTTACATACTACATCGATTTGCTCGTTAGGATGCTTTTTGTTGAATGAATTGATAATTGCTTGTTCTCCGGCAATAACGTGCTGAGAGTGGTTGAAGTATACAAAATCCGGCATGTTGTGGATTCTTGTCCATTCAACTGGAGTCCCTTCTTTTGTATATGCCATTTTAGCTGGATCCCAACCTGTTGCAGCATAAAGTTTTTTAATCTCCCCGTTGTAGAAGTCTCTGTCGTGACCTGGCTCTAGGTATTCACCTTTGTATTCAGGGATAGCTTTGTGACAGTTCATACATACGTTAAGTGAAGGGATTTCAGATACTTTACCATATTTAGCACCAGAGTGACAAAGCTGACAGTCGATCTTGTTGATTCCTGCGTGAATTTTGTGAGAGAAGTAGATTGGTTGCTCAGGCTTGTAACCTTTGTAAACACCGATCCACATTAACCAGTTCCATACACCATATGCCGCAAGGATTGCTAAAAGAGCAACAACACCTTGTCCTACAATTTTGTATTTTGCATAAAGCTCGCTGAAAGACTGAATTCTTGTAGCGTTAAGAGCAGTAATCTCTTCGGATTGGTTAAGTTTTACTAGTTGTCTTATTTTGAATAAGATCCAGATTAACAGACCTGCAATAGCGAAAAGTGAAATCATTACGATTTTAGCATTTCCTTCGCTAGCTTTAGCTGCATTTACAGCGTTTAAGTCTGGGGAATCAGTAGCCTTAGCATCTTTCTTTGCATCAGCTGCTGGTTCAGCAGGAGGGTTGGATGTATAGGCTAAGATATCATCGATATCTTTTTCAGAAAGATTCGGGAATTGTTGCATCTCAACTTTTCCGTTTTCTTCGAAGATTTTGTTTGCGTACTTGTCACCGGAAGCTCTTAAAGCTTTGTTGTCTTTAATCCACTTTTGGAACCAGTCGCGTCCTAGACCTTCTTCTGCTTTTACCTTTTCTACAATGCCTTTTAATGGTGGCCCAATTAGTTTTGAGTCAAGTTTGTGGCAGGCTGTACAATTTGTTTTAAAGAGCTCTGCCCCTTTTGCAGGGTCGCCTTCCTGTGCGTTATAAAGAGCACTGGTTGATAGCAAAATACCAATTGCAATCAGCCCTTTCTTGTAATGCTTTCTCCAATTAATCATTTAATTAATCTTGATTAGTTAATCTTTGATATTATATCATTCAATTCGGCAAAAATACTATTTTAACACTATATTAACAGGGCTAAAATATGTCTAAATGTCATTTTTCGGTAATTTATATCAATTCTAAATTAGTTTCAGGAATTAGTCTTATTTTTGCATAAATTAACTATTAATAGATGAAAAAGATATTTCAGATAGGAGCTGTTATGATGTTGTTTTGTTTTCAAAATATTTATGCTCAGAAGATTATCAGCAAGAAAGATAGTGTGAGCGGTAATGTTTATACTACGCAAATGGATAGCAGAATAGACGAATTGTTGACCAGATCTGAAGAGAGCTGCAATCGTCCTGCAGGTCCTAAAATTGTAAATAACACAAGTGGAGGATCGATAATAAGCGAAGACAGAACTGTTACAAGTACGCCTCGTGTTATCAATACCAAAACACTATCTACAGCAGATATCTGTAGAAACAGACCTAAGCTTAGTGGTTATAAGATTCAGGTGGCTGTGACTAACAATAGTAATGATGCAAATAAGATAAGATATGAGGTTAGACAGAGCTTTCCGGATCTTAGAACGGAGCTTGATAGTAGCCTTAGACCTAACTATAAAATTCTTGCCGGTAGTTTCTTTAGTAAACAAAGTGGTAGTGAAGATCTAAGAAGGGTGAAAAGAGTATACAGCGGAGCAATACTTATTCCTTACAGAATCTTCTGTGTGGAAGCAAAATAAAAATAAAAAAAGGAAGCCAATCAGCTTCCTTTTTTTATTGTAATCAGTACTTAGTTTTTTACTAAAAGTCTGAATCCTTCACCGTGTACATTAATGATTTCTAAACCTTCATCTTCTTTCAAGAGTTTACGAAGTTTAGCAATGTAAACGTCCATACTTCTCGCTGTAAAATAGTTCTCTTTTTTCCAGATTTTTCTTAGTGCCAGATCACGAGGCATAAAATCATTTCTGTGGATACAAAGAAGTTTTAATAACTCGTTTTCTTTTGGAGAAAGCTTGTATTCCTGATCATTTACACGTAGCTGGCGCAACATGGAATCGAAGAATATGTTACTAATTTTAAACTGTTCCTGTTCTTCATCTTCAATAGAAGAGCTTCTCTGAAGGATTGCTTTAATTTTGTAAAGCAATAATTCAGTATCGAAAGGCTTTGTGATATAATCATCGGCTCCGATTTGGTACCCTTTAAGGATATCCTCACGCAGGTTTTTAGCTGTAAGGAAGATGATCGGAATATTTTTATCAATTTTTTTAATTTCTTCTGCTAAAGAGAATCCATCCTTTTTTGGCATCATTACATCGGTAATGCAGATGTCAAATTCATTTTCGGTAAATTCTTTTAGTCCTTGTTCACCATCGGCAGCCAGAGTTACATCGAAGTTATTAATAGTTAAATAATCCTTCAGTACAGCTCCGAAGCTTTGGTCGTCTTCTACGAGTAAGATTCTGTTGTTCATTTTTTTAATATTTTGTTGTTAGACGATTAACGGAAGTTTTATGGTAAAGGTGCTTCCTTTTTCCTTTTGTGATTCTACAATTATTTGTCCTTTATGGAGTTCTATAATCTTTTTAACATAAGAAAGGCCTAATCCTTGCCCCTTTACATTGTGAATATTTCCGGTTTCTTCACGGAAGAATTTTTCAAAAATCCGGCTCTTGTTTTCTGTTTCCATCCCCATTCCTTTATCAGAAATTTCTATGACATACCAGTGGCCTTCATTTCTTGTTTTTATTCTTATATCAGGCTTTTCAGGGGAGTACTTGTTTGCGTTGTCAAGTAGGTTTACCAGCGCGTTTGAAATGTGAAACTCATCAATTTTGAAGTTGTATCTCTCTGCCTTGAATTCCTCAGTAAGGGAACCTTCTCTTTGTTCAACAATCAGGCGGAACGAACGGGTTATTTCCTTTATCAGCTCTCTTACATTTGTTGTTTTCAGGAAAAGCTTCATTTCATTACGCTCCAGTTTGGACATGTTCAGTACATTTTCTACCTGTTTCTTCATACGCAGGTTTTCCTGCTTAATAAGGCTTGAATAATATTTTACCTTTTCCGGATTGGTCGCTATTTTATCATTGTTCAGAGAGTCTGTAGCAACAGAGATAGTGGCTAGTGGAGTCTTGAACTCATGAGACATATTATTGATAAAATCAGTCTTTACTTCAGAAATTTTCTTCTGCTTGCTCATGTAGTTGATGGAAATGATGTATATCCCTAGAATTGTAAGCAGTGATAGCATAGTTCCCAGAAGCATCGGTAAATTATTTTCTACAAGTGAATAGTCTTTGCTTGGGAAAATTAATGCTAAAGTATAAAGTGTTTTATACTGATTGTCAGTAAAAAGTTCGAATGTGTAATTTTGTTTATCGGGCTGCGCTAAAAAATTATTATTAGCAACCTTTGTAGGATTGTTATTCTTATCTAAAATGGCAAATCCAATCGGGGTATTAATGCCCTTCATGCTTAGCTCGCGTTTGATAAGGCTGTCTAGTTCCTTTGTATTGATACGCTGCTGTATAGGCATATTGCTGGCATTAATTTTAACCAATTGCTTAAGGGTGAAATTATTGCTGGATAAATCCTGATTCATTTCAGAGGTCAGTGGCTTTGGCGCAGCATTTTTTAGCTTTATCAGTCCTTCATCTCCATACAGGTTAGTTAGTTCTACATTGTCCCCCGGAGTTGGCAACGGAATATCTTTCTTTTCAATAATATTTTTAGAGAATGCAATAACTCTTTTGTTGTTAGTAGAGTCTGTAGTGGACTGAATGTATTGTTGGGTAGCTTGTCCGCTGGAGTTTTTTACAGCTTCCGAAAAATTTGTTTTGTTGTTGGCGTAATATTTATCCACCTCCATTTCATTTACCTTTTCACGGATATTTTCCATGGAAGAATATACCTTGTTAGAGAACTCCTGTTCCAGAGCTCTGTAATATTCCTTCAGCCAGTATAGCTGCATAGATACGAAGACGATAAGGGAGATCGTCATAAAAACAGATATGATAGGAATGAACTTGTTATTCATTGTTTGCTCAAATATTTGTTAAAATTAAAAATAAATTGAGATAAAAAGAAAATAAATTGAAAAAAAATGTTTCAAATTTCTTAAAACGGCCATTTTTAACATAAATTTCAATATCTATTATGCTTGGATGGCATGTGTGGTTAAGAATTATGTGAAAATTTTGAAAAAGAATTGAAAATAATTCTTTAAAAGAAATTAAATTTGGAAAAAATAGAGAAATGCTGTACATTAAAATTCCTAAATTACAGTGTGTTATAAAAGAAAATACCGGAGTAGACTGTCCGGGGTGTGGTCTCCAAAGGAGTGTAGAGTATCTTTTGAATGGTGAAGTGATGAAGTCTTTACAAATATACCCTGGCCTTATCCCGCTTGTCTGTGTATTTCTGTTTTTAGGTCTTCACTTATGGATAGATAAGACTTGGACATTGAGACTAATGAGTTTTACTTTCTGGTTGACCTTAATTGTGATTCTTGGGAATTATATTTTAAAATTTATTTAAGCACCAAATATTAATTTGCAAACTATTTAACTTATGAATGAAAACATCGAAATTTATCCTATGGGAGGCGGTAAATTGCCAAATGATCAGACAGCTCTGATATTGTCTATCTCTGCAGCTGTTTTATTGCTTACAGGTTGCTGCTGTGGACTTTTTACAACAATACCGGCTTTAATCTGTGCTATTATAGGTTTTGTTCTTGCTAATAAAGCAACAACATTATACAAGCTCAATCCAAGTATTTATACTCAACAGAGTTTTAGTAATGTAAAAACAGCTAAGCTTATAGCGCTTGTTGCTCTTATTTTATCAGCTATATGGGCTATTTTCAGCATATTGGCTATAGTTGGGGCTGTGACTTCACCGGAATTCCTGAAGGAATATCAAAGCCAGATCAGGAACATGTAATACTACCTCTTAATGAAACAAAAAAAACACTGCAAAATGCAGTGTTTTTTATTTATTCTTCAAAAAGATCTTCGTCGATAAAATACTGAATAATAGACTTTCTCATTAAAACGCTTTGCTCATTGGGTCTTAATTCCGGAACCTCCTGAAGTTGCTCGTACTGAGGCCAGCCATCATCATAACCATTGAATTTGTAATAGCCATAAGGTTCTAATAATCTGCAAACAGCAATATGTATAAGATTTAGTTTATCGTCTTTAGAATATTTTTGTTGTCCGCTGCCTAGCTCCTGAATGCCAATAAGGAACAAAATAGTTTCTATCGGAGGATTAGGTTCCATATCAAAGTTCTTCTGGAAAAAAGTATCTACTTTCTTCCATAGTTCCTGTTCTGTCATTTTTAGTTTTTTTGAAGTTCAACTTCGGTTTTATTCTCCAGTTTAAGAAGAAACGCATATTCAAATGCATCATCTTTCAGGGATTCAAAGCGCCCTGAAGCGCCGCCATGACCAGAAGACATATCTGTTTTGAAAAGCAGAAGCTTATCATCTGTTTTCAGTTCACGCAGTCTTGCAGTCCACTTTGCAGGTTCCCAATATTGTACTTGGGAGTCGTGGAAACCAGTGGTGATCAGAATATTTGGATATTCTTTCTCTTCAATATTGTCATATGGAGAGTAGGATTTCATGTAATCGTAATATTCCTTTTCATTAGGATTTCCCCATTCATCATATTCTCCTGTAGTTAAAGGAATATCCTCGTCCAGCATTGTAGTTACAACATCTACAAAAGGTACCTGTGCTACAATTCCGTTAAATAGTTTAGGTTCCATATTGATTATGGCACCCATTAGTAATCCGCCTGCGCTTCCACCCATTGCGTACAGATGTTCCGCAGAGGTATAGTTTTCTTTAATCAGAAATTTACCAGCATCTATAAAGTCATAGAATGTATTCTTCTTGTGCAGCATTTTTCCGTCTTCATACCATTCTCTGCCCAGGTATTCTCCACCGCGTATATGGGCAATTGCATAAATGAATCCACGATCAAGTAACGAAAGACGTACATTGGAAAATGCAGCATCTACTGTATAGCCATAACTGCCATATCCGTATAACAAAAGTGGTGTATTCCCGCTTTTCGAAGTGTCTTTATGGTAAACAAGAGAAATAGGTACTTTCTGTCCGTCTCTTGCTGTTGCCCATATCCTTTCAGAGATATAGTTTTCTGCCTTAAATGTCCCGCCTAAAACCTCCTGCTCCTTAAGGATTTTATTGGTTTTAGTTTTCATGTTGTACTCAAACGTAGTTGATGGACGGGTCATGGAAGTGTATCCGTATCGCAGAACCTCTGAATTGAATTCAAGATTTATACTGATATAAGCCGTATAAGTAGGGTCATGGAATGGTAAATATTCTGTTTCTCCGGTTTTCCAGTTGCGAATATTAATTTTCAGAAGGCCTTTTTCTCTTTCTTCAATTACAAGATAATTGTTAAAAATCTCGAAACCTTCCAGTAAAATTCCTTCTCTGTGTGGAACGATATCTGTCCAGTTTTCTTTTGTTGTTTTATCAACAGGTGTTTTTACAAGCTTGAAATTGGTGGCGCCATCAACATTTGTTATGATATAAAAATCATTTTCAAAATGCTCTACAGAGTATTCCAAATCTGCTTCACGAGGCTGAATAATTTTCCATTCTGCAAAAATATCGTTGGCTGGTACAAAACGCATTTCGTCGGAAATTGTGCTGGAGCTGGAAATAATAATATATTCAGACGATTTTGTTTTGAATACATTGACATCAAATGTGTCATCCTTTTCATGATAAACAAGAACATCTTCTTTGGAATCTGTTCCTATTTTGTGTCGGTGTATTTGGTAAGCGCGTAAGCTTTTATCTTTACGGATATAGAAAACATATTGTCCGTCTGCAGACCATACAGCTTTTCCGGTCGTGTTTTCTATCTTGTCCTCCAGTATTTCTCCGGTTTCAATATTCTTGAAGTATATAGTGTAGATTCTTCTGCTCAGATTATCATAAGAATAGGCAACCATATTGTTGTCTTCGCTTACGCTAAGGCTTCCAATTTCAAAGAAGTCCAGGCCCTCCGCGAGAATGTTAGAATCCAAAAGGATTTCTTCATTAGCCTCCAGAGTAAGATGCTTTCTGCAGAAAATAGGATATTCTCTACCTTCTTCATAGCGTACAATGTACCAGTATTCATTAAAGAAATAGGGGAGTGAAGAATCGTCTTTCTTGTAACGGGATTTCATTTCTTCGTAAAGAAAATTTTGAAAATCTTCAGTATCTCTCATTATTTCAGAGGTGTACTTGTTTTCTTCGTTTAGGTATGCAATAACTTCAGGATTTTCCCTTTCGTTTAGCCAATAGTATGGGTCGATTCGCTGATCGCCGTGTTTACTAAGGATTTTATCTATCTTTTTTGCCTTTGGCGCTTTCATTTATAAGTGAATAAAAAATTAAAGTTAAATAAAAAACCATCACAACCCGAAGGTAATGATGGCTTTTGTATTATTTATAGATTTTTACTTGTTGTTAGCTTTGATAAACTTTTCCAAAGCCATTGTCATAGAAGGAGATTCTTTTGTAGGAGCCATAAGATCTACACGAAGTTTAAGCTCTTCTGCTGCCTGCTGGGTTGTTAGCCCGAATACTCCGATCTTAGTGTCTTCCTGTTTGAAGTCCGGGAAGTTCTCAAATAGAGAACGCACGCCCTGTGGACTAAAGAATATCACAAGATCATACTCTTTTATGTTAACATCTTGCAGGTTGCTGCAAACTGTTCTGTACATAATAGCTCTTTTCCATTCTACGCCAGCTTCATTTAGTACATTAGGGATGTCCTCTGTGAAAACGTCAGAAGATGGAAGAAGATATTTTTCAGTATTATGCTTCTTTAATAATGGTAAAAGATCTTTTGCTGTTTTTTCACCAAAGCTGATTTTTCTTTTTCTATAGACAATATGCTTCTGAAGGTAGTTGGCTACAGCTTCAGACTGGCAAATGTATCGCATAGAATCTGGTACAGCAAAGCGCATCTCTTCTGCTAAGCGGAAGTAATGGTCAATAGCATTCTTACTGGTAAAAATAATACCAGTGTACTGACTAAGATCTATTTTTTGAGAACGAAGTTCTTTCGCATCTGCTCCTTCTACATGTATAAAAGGTCTAAAATCAATCTTCACCTTTTCTTTTTTAGCTATCTCACCATAAGGTGATGTAGCTAAGTTAGGAGCTGGTTGAGAGACTAGAACGGACTTTACTTTCATCAATTTATTTTTATAATGACTAAAAAAATAAAAATTTCCATACTACCAAATGAGGTAAAATTTGGAGTGTGCAAATATACAAAAATTTATAATACCATTCTTTAGGAAGAGTAGGATTCCTGTTAAAAAGTAGAAATGCTATTTTGCCGGCAAAGATAAAAACCAGCATTCCTATGTAATAATTGAACACCCGGAAGTGATCTATAGGATAGAAATAGTGAACTAGTGTAAGTGCACAAAATAGCAAAATAATAATCCGGAAGAACTTGTTAATGTTGAAAGTATATGACTTCCAGCGATCTGCATTGCCGGAGCTGGCAAAAAACAGATAAGATAAGACACATTTTATTCCGTATAATAATAGGTAGGTAATAAAGATAAAACCAAACTTATTGAGAGTATAGCCGCCAAGGTTTATATGATCATTAATAAATCTTGGTACAACAGGAATATACTGTGATAAAAAAACAGATAAGATGAAAACATAAATAAAACCGGAAATAAACCAGTTGATAAAGATATTGCTGCTATCTTCTATAGAAAGCCGCAGATGCTCTACAAAAGAAATATCTTTATTCAGCACCCTGGACGATATAATATATATTATAGCAATACCTAAGATACTGTAGATTACCCAGTCATTGTTTTCTACAATTCTAATCAATGATTTTTTTTTTGCAAAAGTACACACATTCATCTCCTGTACAAAATTTAGATCAGAATAACTTATCTTTGTGCTCGATTTGTATGAAAAAATTAGTCGTTATCCCAACTTTCAACGAGAAAGAAAACATTGCTGATATTATAAAAGCTGTAATGGATTTGCAGCAGGATTTTCATATTCTGGTGGTAGATGATTCCTCTCCGGACGGTACTGCCAGTATTGTAGAGGATCTTATGCCTGTTTACACAGGGAAGGTTTTTCTTAGTGTAAGACAAGTAAAAGACGGATTAGGGAAGGCTTATATCCATGGGTTTAAATGGGCTTTGGAGAATGGTTATGATTATATATTCGAGATGGATGCCGATTTTTCGCACAACCCAAATGATTTACCAAAACTATATGAAGCTTGCCAGGATGCTGATATGACTATCGGATCGCGTTATTCCAAAGGAGTAAATGTGGTAAACTGGCCTATGGGCAGAGTATTGCTTTCTTACTTTGCTTCCAAGTATGTACGTTTTATTTTGGGAGTACCAATTCATGATACGACTGCCGGATTTGTATGTTTCTCCAGAAAAGTGCTGGAAGAAATAGGTTTAGACAAAATTAAACTAAGAGGTTATGGATTTCAGATCGAGATGAAATTCCGGACCTATAAAAAAGGCTTTAAAATTGTTGAAGTCCCTATTATTTTTACAGACAGAACTAAGGGTGAATCAAAAATGAGTGCAAACATTTTTCAGGAGGCTTTATTCGGAGTGCTCAACCTGAAGTGGAAAAGTATAATAAACAGATTATGAGAAAACTATTTTTTTTCATATTTATAGTGTTCCTTTCTGCATGCTCGCAGGTGGATAAACCAAAGAAGCTTATTTCTAAAGACGAAATGGCGGATATTTTTGTGGAGATGGCCATTTATGATGGAGCATTGAATATAAATCCGCAAGCTAATATGGAGGGAACAAGCAAATATATTTTGCAGCAACATAAAATTACAGGAACTGTTTTTATGGATAGCTATAACTATTACATATCCCAAAAACAAATGGAATCTATTTTTGAATCGGCAGAAAAGAAGTTGATGAAAAAGGATCCGAAACTGGAAGCATATATTAAAAAGAAAAATAAAGGAACTGAAGTTCCGAAATAACATATGGAGAAGTTTTTTGAAGTAGAACAATTTTCAGCAAAAGGTAAGGCCAGAGCTGGTGTTATTACAACAGATCATGGTAAAATACAGACGCCTATATTTATGCCGGTGGGTACTGTAGCAACAGTGAAAACTGTTCATCAGAGAGAACTGAGAGACGATATTAAAGCTCAGATTATCCTGGGAAATACTTATCACCTGTACCTGAGGCCAGGTATGGAGGTTATGCAAAATGCAGGCGGTTTACATAAATTTATGAACTGGAACGGTCCTATTCTTACAGATAGTGGTGGTTTTCAAGTTTTTTCACTGGCTTCCAGCCGTAAGATGACTGAAGAAGGTGTGAAATTCAAATCTCATATCGACGGAAGTTATCATTTTATCTCACCTGAAGTTTCTATGGAAATTCAGCGTAAAATTGGTGCAGATATTTTTATGGCATTTGATGAATGTACTCCATATCCATGTGAATACAATCAGGCAAAGCTTTCTATGGAACTTACGCATAGATGGCTGAAGAGATGTATTGAATGGACGGAAAATAATCCCGAATATTATGGACACAAACAAAGATTGTTTCCGATCGTTCAGGGATCTGTATATTCGGATCTTAGAAAAGCTTCTGCGGAAGTTATTGCTGAGGCAGGAGCTGAAGGAAACGCCATTGGTGGCCTTTCTGTTGGTGAACCGGAAGAGGAAATGTACAGAATTACAGATGAAGTAACAGATATTCTTCCTAAAGATAAACCTCGTTATCTGATGGGGGTTGGGACACCATGGAATATTCTAGAATCTATAGGTAATGGTATCGATATGATGGATTGTGTAATGCCGACCCGTAATGCCAGAAATGGTATGTTGTTCACATGGGGTGGTGTTATCAATATCAAGAACGAAAAATGGAAGAATGATTTTTCTCCGCTAGACGAATTTGGTACATCATATGTAGATCAGGAATATACAAAAGCATATGTAAGACACTTATTCTCAGCAAGAGAATATTTAGGAAAACAGATTGCTTCTATTCATAATCTTGCTTTTTATTTAGATTTGGTAAAAGTCGCAAGAGAACATATCTTAGCAGGAGATTTCTATGAATGGAAAGATAGCATTATTCCACAACTAAAAAGCAGAATGTAGTCCTTGAAGATTATAGATAAATATATTATCCGGAAATTCCTGGGAACCCTGGGATTTATGTTGGCATTGCTGTCTATTATTGTATTGGTGATAGACGTTCAGGCAAAGATTCCGCGTATTGAAAGTAATGGTTTTACAACAAGTTACTTTCTGATCCATTTTTATCCATACTGGTTAGTATATCTTGTTATAACCTTTATGTCTATTCTGGTATTTATTTCGGTTATTTTCTTTACATCGAGAATGGCCAATAATACCGAAATTGTAGCTATTATTAGTAGTGGAGCCAGCTTTCACAGATTTGCCAAGCCTTATCTTATTGCCGCTTTATTACTGGCATTTTCTGCACTGGCAATTAATCACTTTATATTGCCATGGGCGAATATTAAGAAAAATAAGCTAATCATCTATACCTATAGTGCGGCCAATAGAAGTAAATTTACGGATAGCCGTCAGATTTCTACACAGTTATCGCCTACAGAGTATGTTTTTATCAATAGCTATAATCCTAAAGAGAAAAGAGGTTTCTCCTATCTTTATCAGAAATTTGATAAAAACAGACGACTGATTTATCAGCTTACTTCAAGTGATATGGTGTGGGAAGAAAAGAAGAAAAGCTTCATGCTGACCAATTATTACGAAAAGTGGGTGAATAAAGATGATACCGAAAAACTAGCTAAAGGAGATACAAAGTACCAGAAGCTGGGGGCATCTCCTGAAGAAATTTTCCCGGATGAACTTGTCGGTGAAAACAAGACAACACCCGAACTTATTAAGTTTATCAATAACGAAAGAAGGAAAGGTAATGCAAATGTTGCCGCCTATCAGAATGAGCTGCATCTGCGTACTGCCATGCCTTTTTCTATTATTATACTAACCTTTTTGGCACTATCACTTTCTTCCCAGAAGAAAAGAGGAGGACTTGGAGCAAACCTGGCAATTGGTATTGCCCTGGCCTTTGTCTTTGTCTTCTCATTCGAAGTGCTGAAACTGGTTTCCTCTTCACAAACTTTATCACCTTTGGTGGCTATGTGGCTCCCGAATATTGTATTTGCTCCGATTGCGTTCTATCTATACTGGAAGCGTGCTAATCAATAAAGCAGGGTGATTTCTTTGTGGAAAAACTTTTTCATTTCGTTTTCATTTTCCAGTTCTACATTTAGATAACCGTCTTTGTCAACATATCTTATGATGCCATTTTGTCTGATATTGTTAATCTCAAACACGGATATCTGGTCTTTTCGGAACAATGCCTCATTGTATCGTGCCAACACTTCTTCATCTGAAGGAAACTGAACAAGATGCTCAGAAAAATGATTGTGCATATTTTCTGCAAACTGATGCAGGTCGAAGCTTAAACCAGTTTGTGTCTTTATAGAACCCGCTTTTGTAATCTCCTCAAAATTATCCTGAAGAACATTTACTCCAAAACCTGCAATATAATAATCTACATGTTCCACTGTAATTTTCTCTATGAGAATTCCCACAATTTTTTTATTTTGCAGAATTATATCGTTGGGCCACTTCACTTTTGCCTCTTTATCGGTAATTTTGACAATAAAGTCACGAAGTAACAAAGCGGTATAGAAGTTGAATAGATTTGGAGACAATCTCACTAGCTTTGTTGGTAAGATAAAAGAGTAAGCCACGTTCTTATCTTTTGGAATTTTCCAGGTGTTGCCATATTGTCCACGTCCTTTGGTCTGGTCAAATGTATATACGGAGGATATTCCTGTAGCGTTTGGATTTGCAAGTTCAGAAACGATATCGTTTGTGGATCCAACACTTGGAAGGTAAAGCAGGCTGTTCATTTTTTAAAGCTAATTAAAGAGGATTTGAGATAAAAAAAAGTAACTTTGCAAATATTACAATTTTTTGAATGAGTAAAAATACAGAAAAACAGCAACTAATAGACAAAATACTAGAAGCGATTCAGGATACTAAAGGTGAGGATATCCAAGTTCTTGATCTCTCGCATATTGAAAATACAGTTGCCGATACATTTATTATATGTAGTGCCAATTCTAATACACAGGTTTCAGCAATCGCAGGAAATGTAGAAAAGAAAGTAAGAAATGAACTACAGGATCGTCCATGGCATGTGGAAGGTGCTGAAAACTCATTGTGGGTATTAGTAGACTATGTATCGGTTGTTGTGCATATCTTCCAAAGACATATTCGTGAATATTACGATATTGAAAGCCTTTGGGGGGATGCCAAAGTCACAAAAATAGAATCTTAACAGAGAGAACGCTCTCCTAATTATTTAAAAGAAGTAATGAAAAGTAAAGGATTTAATTGGTTTTATTTAATCTTTGCAGCAGTATTGCTTATGCTTTTCCTTCCTGGTTTAATGTCTTCATCGGACACCAGAAAACTAGATGAGAAAAGTTTTTATGCATTATTGAGTCAAAATAAAATCAAAAATGTTGTCGTATTAAAAGATACAGACGTTGCTCAGGTTTTTTTAACGCCTGAAGCTAAAAATGATCCTGCATTGGCTAAGAAGAAAACGACTCCGTCGCCAATGATGGGATTCATGAAAGAAAACCCGGATTTTACTGTAAATATTGGTGACCTGAAGTATTTTCAGGAACGCTATAATGCTATCACAGATAAAGATTCAAATATCAAATCTAAACTTACGTTCGATACGGAAAGCTCTCCATGGAGTAGTTTCCTTATGAATATTCTGGTTTGGGTAGGTATTATGGTTTTATTCTATTATATCTTCTTCAGAAAGATAGCTGGTGGCTCAGGTGGGGCTGGTGGCCAAATCTTTAACATTGGAAAATCGAGAGCGAAACTTTTTGATGAAAAAGAAAAAGTAAACGTTAGCTTCAAAGATGTTGCTGGTTTAGAAGGTGCTAAAGAAGAAGTACAGGAAGTTGTAGACTTTCTGAAAAACTCTGAAAAATACACCAAGTTAGGAGGTAAAATACCAAAAGGTGTTCTTTTAGTAGGCCCTCCGGGAACAGGTAAAACCTTATTGGCAAAAGCTGTAGCAGGTGAAGCAAAAGTTCCTTTCTTCTCACTTTCAGGTTCTGATTTTGTGGAAATGTTTGTAGGGGTAGGAGCATCCAGGGTACGTGACCTTTTTGCACAGGCAAAAGCAAAATCTCCGGCGATTATATTTATCGATGAGATTGATGCTATTGGTAGAGCCAGAGGCCGTGGAAATATTACAGGTGGCAACGACGAAAGAGAAAATACACTAAACCAGTTGTTGACAGAAATGGATGGTTTCGGTACTGATACCAACGTTATTGTAATGGCAGCTACTAACCGTGCAGATATCCTGGATAAAGCATTAATGCGTGCAGGACGTTTTGACAGATCTATTTATGTGGATCTTCCGGAATTGCACGAGCGTAAGCAAATCTTTAATGTTCACCTTAAAAAAATTAAACTGGATTCTTCTGTAGATGTTGACTTCCTAGCGAAGCAAACACCTGGATTCAGTGGGGCTGATATTGCCAATGTTTGTAATGAAGCTGCTCTTATCGCAGCTAGAAACGGGCATGAATCTGTTAATAAACAAGACTTCCTGGATGCTGTAGACAGAATTATTGGTGGTCTTGAAAAGAAAAATAAAGCAATTAAGCCATCTGAAAAACGCAGAGTTGCTTTCCATGAAGCAGGTCACGCTACTGTTAGCTGGTTGGTAGAACATGCAGCACCTTTACTGAAGGTTACAATTGTACCAAGAGGACGTTCTCTTGGAGCAGCATGGTATCTTCCGGAAGAAAGACAACTTACTACAACTGAACAAATGCTGGACGAGATGTGTGCAACATTAGGTGGTAGAGCTGCAGAGCAGGTTGTATTCGGAAATATTTCTACAGGTGCCCTTTCCGATTTGGAAAGAGTAACTAAGCAGGCACAGGCAATGGTAACAATCTACGGACTAAGTGATGCTGTAGGTAACCTGTCATATTATGACAGCTCAGGTCAGCAGGAATATTCTTTTGGAAAACCATATTCAGAAGAAACCGCTAAGCTTATAGATAAGGAAATTTCCAAAATTGTAGAGTCTCAGTATCAGAGAGCTGTAGAAATTCTTTCAACTCATCGCAATAAATTGGATGCTTTAGCGTCTAAGTTATTAGATAAGGAAGTTATTTTTAGAGAAGATCTGGAAGAAATCTTTGGAAAAAGAGCCTGGGATCCGGAGTTAACAGAGCAACCACTTTCTGCAACGACAGAGAATGATACTGTTAGCCCAATAAATGAGGAAGCAAAAGAGCTTTAATTAAAAATAATTTTTATTTTTGTTAGGCTAATTAAAAATATTCAGATTGAGCATTTTTAAAAAAATTGTTAATAAACTGTTTAATAAAGACGAGGAGGAGGAAATAACTTCTGTTCGTCTGGGGGATCAACTGAAAAATGCTGATCTCGACTATAAATTTGCTCAACTTTTCACACATTCAGGAGGTTATTTTAACTATTGTGCGGACGAGGCAGAGGCTCTTCAAGCTTTGAATAGTATACTCAAACTTGAACAGGTAAAATCTGTTTTCTGCTGCGACGAAGATTTACAAAGCTTCCTGGATGTTGTAAAAGTTCCTTACACCGAAAGTCTGGAACTTGTAAATGATACTGCCTTTATTTCATGCGAATATCTTATCGCTTTCGATGGCAGAATCATGTTGTCTTATAATAATATCAGACATTTTCCTTCATCTTCATTACCCGAGAAGATCATTATTATAGCAAACGTCTCTCAGATTGTTGCTAACCTCAACGACGCTATGATGAAAGTTAAGCGCAGAGGAACCCTGAAAAATCTTACATCAATTAGTGGAAATATTTCCAAATTAGATTCTCCTAACCCGGATAATACTAAACTTTTCTTACTTTTGCTGGAAGATTAAAAGGCATCATTTTGGATAAAAACCTCATACAGCGTCTTATTTCAGGACTGATATACGGATTGGTTATTTTTCTGTGTACAACCCATTACGGCTCCACACTTATTTTAAAAACATTTTCAGTATCTGTTAATCAGTCTTATCTGTATTACGGACTGATGACTTTTTTTGTAATCGTTGGCGTTTATGAATGTGTGAAGATTACAAAATTGAAATCCTGGTTATGGATTCTTATAACCGTTATTCTTGGCGGATACATCTATTACAGATTTTCTTATAAATTTTTCTATCAGTATTTCTATTTAGGAATTAACATGATGGATATTTTTGGCATTATACTGATGGCATTGGCCATGATTACTATTTTCAAGTTTCCGCAGGAAATTAAAAATGATAATGGTAAAATGATCTTTACTATCCTGTATGTAACAATTCCTTTTGGTTTTGCACTTGGGTTACCAGACTTTTTACCTTATGATACCCACTTCAGCTGGGAGGCTTTTATGCTGTTTGTCCTGATCTGGAGTAGCGATTCTTTTGCATATTTTGCCGGTAGATTGTTTGGTAAGCATAAAATGGCACCAACGATCAGTCCTAAAAAAACATGGGAAGGTTTTGCCGGTGGTGTTATATGTACAGTGATTTTAGGGTATTTTATTGAATATAAATTCCCTGAAATGAAAGGAAACTGGATGGTGGTTGGACTTTTAGTTGCTATCTTTGCACCGTTGGGAGATTTGGTAGAGTCACAGCTCAAAAGAACTTTCAAAGTAAAAGATTCGGGGAATATAATCCCGGGACACGGAGGTGTATTGGACAGGCTGGACAGCTTTATACTTTGCGCTCCTGTCGTTTATATTTATTTTATGATTTTAACAAGGTTTTAGATGAAATTTCACAAAGAAGGTAAAGGTACTTTACTTACGGTTTTATTAGCCATTATTATTATTTCAGGAGTTAGTATCTACTTTCTGGAGATGTGGTCATTGCTTATTATTATACCATTACTGGTACTATATGGTTTTGTAATGTGGTTCTTCAGAGATCCTGAAAGAGATATTCTGGATCAGGTGGATAATGTTATTGCTCCGGTAGATGGTAAAGTAGTAATGATAAAGAAGGTCTTCGAAGGAGAAGTTCTTCAGCAGGAATGTCTGCAGATTTCTATTTTTATGTCACCACTTAATGTACACGTTTGCCGTTATCCGGTTACAGGGGAGGTAACATATAAGAAATACCATAAAGGTAAATATCTGGTTGCATGGCATGAGAAATCCTCTGAGCTTAATGAAAGAACAACTATGGCAGTTAAAACTTTAACAGGTGCTAATGTTGTATTCAGACAGATTGCAGGATATGTGGCTAGACGTATCGTATTCTACCCGGAAATCGGAGATTCTGCAAAAGCCGGACACGAATATGGTTTTATTAAATTCGGGTCCAGAATGGACGTTTTCCTGCCTTTAGATACAGAAGTAATCTGTAAAATAGGAGATATTACAAAAGGAGGTATAGATGTTATTGCAAAGCTTCCTACGGAAAATAAATAAATCTTCGTTAGCAAGATTAGAATAATAAAAAAGCAGGTCCCATTTTCAGGACCTGTTTTTTTGTTGTATTTTTAACTCATGGCAAAAGCATTAATTTCACAACAGAACTATTATACAGATGTTGAATTGGATTCTTACAGAGTTCATGTAGATGAACCTAAGAATGTCGGAGGTCAGAATCTTGGCCCAAAACCAACAGAACTTTTAGATGCAGCACTGGCTTCATGTACGGCAATTACACTAAAAATGTATGCAGACCGTAAACAATGGGAACTTGGTGATTTGTATGTAGAAGCTAAGAGAATAGTAAACACAAAAGGAGAAAACACTTTCAGAATAAGTTTATCAACAAATGTTGAGCTTAGCGACGAACAGAAAGATAAGCTTCTGGAAATAGCAGACAAATGCCCTGTGCATAAAATGCTGGACCAGAATGATATGAAAACTTCCTGGATTTAAGAAAGGAAGCAGTACGAATTCTGGGATTATACCATAAGTTTAGTTAATCAAGATAAAAAAAAGATTTTGTCTTAAGTCTTCTGGTATCGGAAGTTTTTAATACTCTATGCTAGGATAACGTTCTTCTGGAACGCTATGATTTTTAATTATTAGAATCTATAGAGATAAAGTTCCTAAAGGAACTTTTGTCTATTATAAGGAACTTTTTTGTGTAAAATTCATGTTATTATATGTTAGCTCCGGAGGAGCTTGATCTGTGTAAAAACAGATGCGCCAGTAAGTAAGTATTCCAGAGGAATACTATCTGAAAACAGGAATTATCTATTTCTCATCAGAATTTGTATATGATCCACCAATAAAATAAAGCCTGGCTAAATTAAATATAAAGGCACAAAAGAAATTTCTTTTGTGCCTTATAAAATATTTTAGTTTTTTGTCAGACTTGATTAATCAAAGTTCTGAAGATCTACTAATTTACGGTATACACTATTATTGTCCATCAGATTATGATGGGTACCCTGCTCAACAATAACACCTCTTTCCATCACAACGATCCAGTCTGCTTTCTGGATTGTCGACAGTCTGTGGGCAATCACCAGAGAGGTTCTGTTTTCCATCATTTTTTCCAAAGCTTCCTGTACAAAACGTTCAGACTCTGTATCCAGAGCCGATGTAGCCTCATCCAGAATCATAATTGGTGGATTCTTCAGCACGGCACGGGCAATTGAAACTCTTTGTTTCTGACCCCCGGATAGCTTGTTCCCATCGTCTCCAATATTGGTTTCATAGCCGTCGGGAAGACTTTCTATAAACTGATGTGCATTAGCAATTTTTGCAGCTTCAATAATTTCCTCACGGGTAGCATTTTCTTTACCCATGGCAATATTGTTATAGATTGTATCATTGAATAATACTGATTCCTGAGTTACCATACCCAGAATAGCTCGGTATTCCTTTAATTTCAAGTCTTTAATATTGTTGCCGTCTACTGTTATAGTGCCTTCAGTTACATCATAGAAACGAGCCAGAAGGTTGGCTATCGTTGTTTTTCCGCTACCACTTTGTCCTACCAGAGCAACAGTACTGCCTTTTGGAATACTAAGATTAAAGTTTTTCAGAATCAGATTTTCCTTGTTATAATAGAAACCTACGTTTTTGAACTCAATACGATCTTTCAGCTCAGAAACCGGAATAGGATTCGCTATTTCGTCAACCTTAACATCGGCATCTAATATGTCCATTACTCTTACAAGCGACGCTTCACCTTTTTGGATATTGGATATAGATGTTGCTAAGCTCTTTGCAGGAGGTAAGATCTGAAAGAACATACCCAGAAAAACTAAAAAGTCCTGTGGCTGCATATTCTTATTTACCAGAATCTGGTAACCTCCGTACCATGTAATAATAAGGAAAGTAATAGCTCCTAAGAATTCACTCATAGGAGAGGCGAGCTCTCTTTTTCTGCCAAGACTGATGGAGTGATTGATCCATTTGGTCATTGAACCGGTAAAACGATTGTCGAGTAGCTTATCGGCATTGAAAATCTTAATAATCTTTGCGGACTTCAGTGTTTCATCTACGATGGAGAAAACATTCCCCAATTCATTCTGTGCTTTGTGAGAATCCTTTTTCAGACTTTTCCCTATAAGAGAAATTAATGTTCCCATTACAGGTAATACAAGTAAACTGAAAAGTGTTAACTGTGGATTTAAAAAGAATAAAGAAGCCAGTGTACCTATTAACATAAACGGTGAGTTTACGAGGTCTACAAGGCTTCCCAGAATATTATTTTCTACTTCGCCGACATCATTAGACATTCTGGACATAAGATCTCCTTTTCTTTGCTCCGAAAAGAAAGATACAGGAAGCGTAAGAATCTTTCTGTACATAGATCCTCTAAGATCTTTTGTTACTCCAACGCGGTAGAAGATCAGAAGGTAAGCTCCAAGATAACGGACAATGTTTCTCAGAAAGAAAGCAACGCCGGTAATAATACAAAGCCAAAGCAATACATTTAAACTGCCATGCTTTTCTATTTCATTATTAATAAAAGTGTAGAGCGTCCTTTTAAGGTTGTCGGAAAAACCGTCGCCTTTTATTTCCTGCTTTTCTGTACCGAAGAGTATTCCCAGTACAGGTAAAAGCGTTCCGATGGATGCTATCTGAAGTAGAGAGTATAAAATGTTGAAGAATAAACTCCCGTAAATATATTTTTGGTGTGGTTTAGCAAATTTTAGAATCCTAAAGTATAAGTTCATCAATTTTTAGATTAAGCTACAAATGTAATGCATTTACATTTACTATACAGCATACATGAAAAAACCGTCCTTCTCAGGACGGTTCTCACTCAAAAAAATCGTTGTAAGTCTACCGGAATCTGTCTACAGATTTTACAAGTTTCTCATCTTTTTTAATGTAGATGTTTGCTATAATCAAACCTACAATTGCGATGAGCGGAAATGTTAACTCAATACCCTTCTCAGGAAAACTAATTCCTCCGGGTAAGTTTAGTAGCCAGTAAGCCAATAAGCCGATCAACAAGGCGTTTATAAAAATGCTGATATTATTCAGCAAGATTTGTCTTTTTCTGTTTTTATAACTGAAAATGCTTAGCAAAGAGATTAATATCAATATGACTGTTGCAATAGTTATAACAGGAGTTGTTCCTAATACGTCTACATCCTGCCCTGTATAAAATAAAAAAACAGCGGCTAATACAGCAAGAAACATCCAGATAGTTTGTATTCTTTGAAGCATCTATGCAATTAATTTATGCAAAAGTAATAATATTTTTTTGGTTTTTATAAAAAATGTGTAGATTTGCATTACACAGAATCGCAAAATGGACATTATCAATCTGATAGGTTCACTCTCATAAAGATTTTAAATTACAATTTTATACCTTACATACATTATTAATTTCATATGTTTGACATTGAAAGTCTAAAGTCAAAATCGGATACCGAATTGACGAAAATCTCAAAAGATTTAGGTATTGGTGTGAAGAAAACTTCCGATATTAACGAAAAAATTTACGCTATATTGGATTTTCAGGCATCCAACCCTCAAACGATTAAGGATTACCTCGGACCACAGGATAAAGGAAATGATGCCGGAAATGAAGAAGCTGCACAACCTAAGAAAAGAGGAAGGAAGCCTGCTGCCAAAGCTGAAGTTGTAAAAACTCCAGAGGAACCGGCTAAGCCTGAAGCGCCTGTAAAGGAAGTTAGAAAGAAGGCCGAGACTACTAAAGCTGAAGTTCCTGTAGAGGAGGCTGCTAAAGTTACCGAGGA
Source organism: Elizabethkingia bruuniana (assembly GCF_002024805.1). Lineage (NCBI taxonomy): Bacteria > Pseudomonadati > Bacteroidota > Flavobacteriia > Flavobacteriales > Weeksellaceae > Elizabethkingia > Elizabethkingia bruuniana. The sequence continues at coordinate 3,501,514 of NZ_CP014337.1, read as the reverse complement.
AATTAGTCAGCCAGAAAAAAAGCAAAGAAGAAGAGTTACCAAAACTCCACCGCCTGTAGAGGCAAAGACAACACCGGAAGAAACTGCTCCGGAAGCTTCAGAACCTGTTGAAGTTGTGGCACCTGCCAAAAAAGAAACACAAGCTGTTCCTCAGCAAAAAAATAACAACCAGAACAATAACAACAATAATCAGAATAGACAACATCACCATAATCAAAACAGAAATAATGGTGATGCAAAACATTCTGAACCTCAGAAGAAAGAATATAGCTTCGATGGTATTGTAACTGTGGAAGGTGTTCTGGAAATTTTACCAGATAATTATGGATTCCTTAGATCTTCAGACTTTAGTTATATCTCGTCTCCGGATGATGTATATGTGTCTACAAGTCAGATTAAGAACTACGGATTAAAAACTGGTGATACCGTAAAAGGTATTGTTCGTTTGCCTAAAGAAGGAGAGAAGTATTTCTCTTTACAACGTCCTACAGAAGTAAACGGGAGAGATCTTGCTTATATTAAGGACAGAGTAGCTTTCGAATTTTTAACGCCACTTTTCCCACAGGAGAAATTTAACCTGGCTGGAAAAAATGCAACACTATCAACAAGAATTGTAGACCTTTTTGCACCAATTGGTAAAGGACAGCGTGCGATGATCGTAGCACAGCCTAAAACTGGTAAAACAATGTTGTTGAAGGATATTGCCAACAGCATTTCTGCAAACCACCCGGAAGCCTATATGATGGTCTTACTAATTGACGAAAGACCTGAAGAAGTTACCGATATGCAGAGAAGCGTAAATGCGGAAGTTATTGCATCTACATTCGACGAAGCTGCTGACAAGCACGTAAAAGTTGCCAATCTGGTATTGTCTAAAGCGCAGAGGCTTGTAGAATGTGGTCATGATGTAGTAATCCTTCTGGATTCTATTACACGTTTGGCTAGAGCTTACAACACAGTAACTCCTGCATCCGGGAAAATACTTTCTGGTGGTGTGGATGCTAATGCATTGCATAAGCCAAAGAGATTCTTTGGTGCAGCGAGAAAAATTGAAGGTGGTGGTTCGTTAACTATTATTGCAACTGCATTAATTGATACAGGTTCTAAAATGGACGAAGTGATCTTTGAAGAATTCAAAGGAACAGGTAACATGGAACTTCAATTAGACAGAAAAATCGCGAACAAGCGTATTTACCCTGCTGTAGATCTTATCTCTTCCAGTACACGTAGAGACGATTTATTACTTGACGAGGTAACCCAGCAAAGAATGTGGATTATGCGTAAGTATCTTGCAGATATGAATCCTGTAGAAGCGATGGAGTTTGTAAAAAAACACATGCAGTCTACTGTAAATAATGAAGAGTTCTTAATGTCCATGAACAAATAGTCATGAAGATTTTTCTTAAAATATTACCTGCGTTTTTGTTGCTACTTTCAGTAGCAGCAAAGGCTCAGCTAACAGTACACCCAATGGTGCATGCCGGATATGCTTATCAGAACCAAAGCTTTGGAGAAGTAGGCGGGCGTCTATTATTTTTAACCAACGACGATACTCTTTTCAGAGTAGGAGCAGCCGCAATGATGGGTGAGACTAATGGTAAGTTTGCTGTTATGCCAAAAGTACAGGCAGATATTTTATTGAACTTCGAAAAGAACGTAGATATTTTTCACTCATGGTATTTTCTCCTAGGTGCTGAAAGTACGAACAAGTATATTGCACCAAAAGCAGGATTCAGCCTTTTCGGGATTATAGATCTTACCGGAGGTTATGCCTTTAATTACGGAGATGCTACTTTAAACGGGAAACAGTTGAAAGGCTTTAATTTTAATCTGACTTTTAATATTCCTTTAGTAGCTTTATCTAAAAAATAGCACGATTTCTTTTATTAAAAGTTGGTGTTATTAAATAATTTTATAATTTAGCAGTTCAAACAAACAAATAATATTACTATAAGCAGGAAGTTTACTTTAAAACAATGATTCGAAGAGATGGCAAAATAATTTTGCTACTGCTTTTCGGCATTTTAAAGTAAATGAATAATGAAGACACTGCCAGATAGTAAACTTATTGCTGATTTTCAAAAAGGAAATGAAGCAGCTTTGGAAATCCTCTTAAAGCGCCACCAACGCGAAATTTTCACTTTTATTTTTTACAAATTAGGAGACGAAGACCTCGCCAATGATGTTTTTCAGGATACTTTCATGAAAATTATTGTGACCCTGAAAGAAGGGCGCTATAAAGATGAAGGCAAATTCTCATTATGGGCTAAACGTATTGCTCATAATCTGGTTATTGACCACTACAGACAAAAATCAAAAAACTTCAAGATATCCGAATCTTCTTATGATAATGAAGAATTCTCTATTTTCGACATCATAAAGGAACCTGATGCGAATATAGAAGATAGGCTAATCCAGATTCAGATTAATGATGATCTGTACAAAATGATAGAATGCCTTCCGGAAAATCAAAGAGAAGTGTTGGAACTCCGCTTCTTTAAAGAATTAAGTTTTAAAGAAATTGCCGAACATACCAATTCAAGTATTAATACGACCTTAGGCAGGGTGCGCTATGCACTTATTAACCTACGGAAAATGATGGAGGAACATCAAATTATCCTTACTAAATAATAAATTGAAAATCGGTGCGTTATATAGATATAATAACGAAACGATTTTCTATGAAACAACTCGACTCTTTAGGAAAGGCTAAGTTCAAGCCAAGAAAATCTACAATAGATTTCTTGTTAAGCTATTCCAAAAATATTAAAATAGTGGATACACGTACTATAAAAGTTGTATTCTCTAAAAACTAACTAGCAATTTTCTTTAAATTTGTGTCTGAATTTTACATTATGAAATTTAGACACATTTTTTTTGACCTTGACAATACTTTGTGGGACCACCGCAAGAATGCATATTTAACACTTAAGGATCTTTTCAACCGCAAAGAGATAAATAGTCTTTATGGAATAGACTTTGAAGAATTTCATAACAAATATGATGAAATTAATGAGAGATTATGGGAACAGATAAGAGATGGTGAAATTGATAAGGAATATCTAAGACAACATCGCTTCTATGATACCTTCCTGTTCTTTGGTGTAGACAATACGGAACTGGCTGAGCATTTTGAAATAAATTTCCTTGATGAAATTGTTGGTTACAACGAACTTGTAGACGGAACAAAGGAAGTGCTAGACTATCTTAAAGATAAAAATTACAATATCCATATTATTTCGAATGGCTTTTATGATGTTACTCACCGTAAAATAAAAGGTTCGGGCTTAACTCCTTACTTTGAAACCATAACAAGTGCAGATGATGTAGGCGTAAGAAAACCAAATCCAAAAATATTTGAGTTCGCATTGGGAAAAGCTAACGCTCAGAAAGAAGAAAGTATTCTGATAGGAGACGATTGGATTGCTGATGTAAAAGGCTCACAAGGATTCGGTATGGATGTTATTTTCTTTGATGCTTTGAAAGAAGATAAGCAAGAAGAAAAACTAAAATCTGTAAAACATCTTTTGGATATAAAAAGCTTTCTGTAAACGAAGTGTATACTTCAGTTTTTGAAAAACTAAGATTATTCTCCTTTCTCTAGAAATTAAATATTGCTTTAATATAGAAACGTCATAGGCTTTCAAAACCTATGACGTTTTTCTTTAATTTCTTTTGTAATTTATAAATAATTCCCGCCAGAGATTTATACAGGAAGCGCAGAAACCTGGTGTTGATCTCTGAACTTTGTAAAATAATCCAGGGTGTATTCCGGGCAGGCTCCTTCTTGTGCAGTAATAAATGCACCCAGTGCGACAGCCTGGTGCATAATCTGTTGAGCAGAAGTACCTGTTTCTAAGCGTTTGGATAAAAAGCCGGCAAGAAAAGAATCGCCGCTGCCTACGGTATCTTTTACTTCAACAGACACTGTTGGATACAAATAGAAGTTATCTTTATTGGCATATAATGCTCCTTTGCTGCCTTTAGAAACAATTATTTCCTTCATACCAAATACATCCTGGAGATATTGTATACTGTCTTTTTCGGTAACGTAATCTTTACCCATAAAATCCAGCATCATGCGAAGCTCCGCTTTGTTGAACTTTGCCAACTGAGTCCTGTGCAATAAGTCTTTAATCAAGTGTATATCGTAATAAGGAGGACGCAGGTTAATATCGAATACATTATAATTGCTGGCTTCTGTTAACTCGAACAATGTATTTTTGGATTTTTCATTTCTGGCGGCCAATGTTCCGAATACCAATGCATCAGTTTCTGTTAGGAGGTTTAGATCTGCAGGTCTGGTTTCAATATAATCCCAGGCTACATGCTGAATGATATCATAGTGGGCATCATTATTCTCATCTATAGTAGCTACGACTGTACTGGTAGGATATTGGTCATTTATCTGAATCCCATTAATAGGAATGTTCCAGTTTTGGATTTTTTCCAGTAATTCACTTCCTAAGTGATCACTACCAACGCTGCTAATCATATGAGCATCTACACCCATTCTGGAAAGGTGGTAAGCGACATTAAACGGAGCTCCTCCGGCTCTTTGCTGCCCTCCCGGAAATATATCCCATAATACTTCGCCATAGCAGGCAACTTTTATTTTATTTTCTTTCATTATAATTATTTAATAGCCTTTTCGGTTATGAATGATTTCTTCATTAAAAATAATGTATTTCTTTTTTATAGATGTAATACTAAAAAGAGTATACCTGTGCTGAAAATTGTAGAATCGCACGATTATCTACTGGATTCCACATTCCCCATAATCCTAGCGGGATCTTGTAATTGCCTATTGACAAAGGCTTCGATATCATAAGGCTGATTTCGTTGAAACCTGCCCTCTTCGAAAAGAAGTTGTTCTGTTCTCCGGGATTGTTTATTGCAAAGCTATAACCAAGTCTCCCACGTACTTCCAAATCATCCTTTTTGTATACCGGATATTCTGCAAAGACAAAAGTAGAATACTTATTGTGTGTGTTCTCTTTATTTCTGTCCCTGCCGGAGATTACAGTATTCCAGCTTAGGATCAATGGTATACGGTCACTGATTGTATAATAAGATCTGAAATCCATGAAGCGTCCGGTCTCCCTGGCATTGTAATTAAAAAACTCTTTGTTATTGTAGGTTGCATTAGGAGAGAAATTATAAATATCCCATAGCTCTAGTGTCAGATGTTTGTTTTTGTATCCGATATAGTTATTGAATTCTTTGTAATCGCCATTCGCTGTTCCGCCTGCCCAGAATCCCCCATAAAAATTCTTATAATCCAAATGGATATCTCCGGTATATACTAGACCAGAGGCTACTTCTATACCTCTCCACAAGTGGTTATTACGAAGTTGTAATGCGGAGTGTATTTCCTGGCCATATAGTAATATGCTTCCTGTGATCATTGAAAAAATGATCATTAATTTAAATTTATACATAAGTGTGTCAGGGTTTAGTTTTACTGAATAATATCTTTGGGCCTTATACGAGAACCGAAAAGTGCATAGGAAAGCATAAGTAGTTCACATATAACGGTGAGGCTCCATGTCCATCTCCATGAACCAAATATATCAGCCAGACCACCTTGTATTAAGGTAAATACAGCACCTCCAAAAACTGCTGAAATAAATACACCGGAAGCTTTTGATGTGTATTTACCTAAACCTTTTATTGCAAGGGAGAAAATACAACTCCACATTGTGGAATGTAGCAGACCAATAGCTACCAGATACCACAAATTTTGGGTAAGCATAGAGATAATAGCCAATATAGTAGCCAATACGGTTGTTACGGTAAGCTGTGTTTTTGCAGAAATTTTACTGAAGAAGCTGGAAATAGCCCTGCCGACTAAAAAGCCACCCCAGTACAGTGTAGATAGTAAAGCATGTATTCCCAAATCCATTCCGCCGATAATAATATCACTTTTACCAAAAAATGTCATTGGATGTCCGGATTCAGCAAGTTCGAATGCATGCAGATTAATATTAGCGCCTATGGCAACTTCTGTTCCTACATAAAAGAAGATAGCCAGTACACCCAGTGCAAAATGCCTGAAGGACCAGAGACTTCTTTCCAGTTTTTCACCTGTTACAGCACGTGTATTGGCAATGTCCGGAAGATGAAGTTTCTTAGTAATTAAAGTTACAATAAGGACCGATGTTATTAGTATTACTAAAGGCAGTATCAGCTGCCGGATTTCGATATTTGCAATGGACACACCACTGAACATAACAACTGTTACAAAAAATGGCGCTGAAGTAGTACCAATGGAATTGATAGCAGTTAAAATATTTAAACGCTGTACTGGTTGCGTTCCCGGCAGCTCATAAGCCGCAGCATATGGATTGACAACAACCTGTATAATGGCTGCTGATGTCCCCATAAGATATGAGCCAATAACAAAAATTATAAAACCATAAGGCAATGCAGCATTACCAAAATGTATTGCCAGGTGTGGATACTGATAACCAAACCATGAAGAACAGAGATACATACATAAACCAGACATCATAAATAGTAAACCTCTAAGAATGGTATTTTTATAACCATAAGCATTAACCCATTTACTTCCCAGAGTACCGTTGAGCAAATAGCCCAGAAAGAAAAAGAATGAAATGAGAGTTGTAAAAGTATTTTTCAGGCTTCCGGCTTCTGCAAGAAATGTAAACTTTAATGGAGCCTGTAATTGTTCGTTTACTGTGGTAAGAAAACCTACAATAAAATAAATGAAGGTAATAATTGCAAAGGGCAATAGACTATTACGATGTTTAGTTTCCATAATTTTATGAGCTTATCTTAGGTTGAACAATAATGGATTGTAGCACAGGTTTGATCCCTTCGTTTTTGATCCTTTCTGTAAAGGATATATATGGTGTGGTAAAAATGTTTACAGTATCAAGGTTGATACTTCTGAATGCAGAAATATTCAAAAAGTCAAGAAGATTATCGCTGGAGATGAGTTCCTGATCTTCCGGAGTGATCCAGGGTTCTGCGATTTCATAAGATAAACCATTGTCGTCTACTTTGTACTTCAGGTAATGCCTGTAAGCTGCGATAAGAAAAGCTATTCGGGAAAGATCCTGTTTGCTATTAATCATTTTAATTAGATTAGGCATTATATAAACGGGGAATTTTGAGATGCCATCAGAGCATAATCTGCTGATCTGATCACTTACAGAACTATTGGCAAATCTTTCGATTAAAGTTTGTTTATATTCGTCCAGATCTACACCTTCCGGAGCCGGAACATGAGGCGTAATATCAATATCCATAAAACTGCGGATAAAGCTTACAATATCTTTGTCATGTATGGCTTCGTCTACTTTGCGGTATCCGGCTAAAAATGAAGGATAGGATAGCAGGGTATGAGAGGCATTAAGCAAACTCAACTTCATATTTTCGTAAGCTGTTACATCTTTTGTAAAAGTAACACCAACTCTTTCCCAAGCAGGCCTTCCGGCAATGAAGTTGTCTTCTATAACCCACTGAACAAAATCCTCACAATATACAGGGGCTTTGTCGGTGATACCGCTTTTTTCGTTCAGTCTTTTTATATCTTCTGGAGTAGTTACTGGAGTTATTCTGTCGACCATGCTATTCGGGAATGTTACATTTTCCTGGACCCATTCTGTCAAATCTTCATCCAAGGCGGCAATAAATGTGGTAAATGCATTTCGGGCAGTATTACCATTATGCTGAAGGTTATCACAGGATAGAATGGTAATGCTACCATTACCCTTAATTTTTCGCAGACGAAGACCTTCGGCAATGAAACCGAAAACAGTAGTCGGAAATTCAGGATTCTTCAGGTCGTGTTGTATACTTTCATTATTCAGTATAAACTCGTTTGTCGCTTTATCCAGATTATAGCCACCTTCAGTGATTGTTAGTGTAATGATTCTGGTGTTGCTGTCAGCTATTTTATTTAGTAAATCCTGTGGAGCTTCTACTGCCCAGATGAGGTCGTTTATAGCCCCGATTTTATAAACTTCGTCTTTGTCATCTCTTCCGCATACTGTTAAAGTATACTCCAGATCTTGTGATTTTAGATTATTGACGATTTTTTCATCAGAAGGTAATAAACAGGCACCACATATCCCCCAGGAATATTGGTCTTCATCCTTTAGCAGCTGATTTGTATAGAATGCCTGATGGGCACGATGAAAGTTGCCAACGCCGATATGTAAAATACCTGTTTGGATAGCTTTACGGTTGTAATAATAATCTGATACTTTCATAATTACATTGATTTTTTTAACTTAAGTATCTCAAGTTTAGGACAATAAGTTTGTTGCTAAATCATTTGTACTTAAAAAAAGTATATGGGAACGTTCCCAAAATTCAGGGAACGTTCCCGGGAATAATTGTTTTTATTATTTTTGATTAAAATGTAATCATCAGCTTATGAAACGTATCACCATTAAAGACTTGTCTAAACACCTTTCGATATCTAAATCCACGATATCCAGAGCTTTAATGAATGATAAGAACGTTCATCCGGAAACGAGAGAAAAGATATTGGCAGCAGCTCAGGAATTAGGATATAAGCCCAATCCTGCAGCACTTAACCTTAGATATGGACAATCTAAAAGTATTGGTTTTGTTGTTCCGGAGATGACAACCCCTTTTTCTTCAAAAGTGCTTCGCGGTATTCAGAATATTTTATATCCGTTGGGGTATAGGGTAATTATTACACAGTCAGATGAAAATCCTTTAATCGAAAGAAAAAATCTTCTTTTATTGGAAGAGTTTAATGTGGATGGGATTATTATTAATCCGTGTCATGAAAATTATAATAAAGATATATACCAGCAAATCATAGAAAGGGGAACTCCTGTGGTCTTTTTTGACAGGATTCCGGATAATTCTCTGGATGCTTCTAAAGTAATGGTAAACGACCAGCTTAAAGCTTCTTTGATGACAGAACACTTAGTAAGTACCGGGAGAAAAAGAATTGTTCATATTACTGGTCCAGACACTATACGGAATGCTGTTGAAAGAATTTCCGGCTATAAACGGATCCTGACAAAGTATAATATTTATGATCCGGAATTACTCATAAAACCTGAAGGAATGATGTTTGAGCATGGGCGGAATGCAGCCAAACAATTGTTGGATAGAGAAATTGAATTTGACAGTATTTTTGCTTTTACTGATACATTGGCTATTGGGGCGATGAACTATCTGTTGGAACAGGGGATGAAGATTCCGGATGATGTTGCTGTTGCCAGTTTCTCGGGAACAGAACTAGCAACAATTGTATATCCACAGTTAACCAGTGTGGAGCAGCCACTAACAGAAATGGGAGAGGAGGCAGCAGGATTAATTCTGGAAAGAATAAAAGATAATTCAGCATTAAGCAGAACTGTAATGATGGATGCCGAATTAGTTTACAGAGCTTCAACAGGTAAATAAAAAAACTCACAAGTCAAACTTATGAGTTTTTTTATTCTTTTCATAGGTATTAATACCCTAAAGCTTTTCTTGTTTTGTCTAGTGTTGTACGGGCAATAACTCTTGCTTTTGCAGCACCTTGTTGCAGCTTTTCTTCCAGTTCATCCAGGTGGGACATATAGTAACTGAAAAGTTCTCTTTCTTTTGCAAAACGTTCCAGAATTAGATTTAGAAGTTCTGTTTTAGCATGTCCATATCCATAATTTCCGGCAAGATATTTCTCGCGTAGAGCTTCGGTTTGTTCCGGAGTAGCAATAAGAGCATAGATTGTAAATGTCTTATCCGTTTCAGGATCTTTTGGTTCTTCAAGACTTTTGCTATCCGATTCAATAGACATAACCTGTTTTTTTAGCTCTTTTTCTGGCAGGAAGATATTGATGATGTTTCCTCTGGACTTACTCATCTTGTGACCATCGGTTCCGGGAACATACTTGGTACTTTCCTGAATTTCTGCGCCAGGTAGTACAAATACTTCTCCCATTTGTCTGTTGAACTTCTCTGCAACGTCTCTTGTAATTTCAAGATGTTGTAACTGATCTTTACCTACTGGTACAACTTCGGCATCATATAATAATATATCTGCAGCCATCAGAATAGGGTAGTTGAATAGTCCCGCATTTACATCCTGAAGTCTGTCTGCTTTATCTTTAAAAGAGTGAGCTAATGTTAATCTTTGGAAAGGGAAAAAGCAATCCAGGTACCATGTCAATTCACATGTTTCAGGAATATCACTTTGTCTGTAAAAGATTGTTTTTTCAGTATCTAAACCACAAGCAAGCCACGCAGCTGCAATCTCGTAAGTGTTTTGTCTTAGCTGTGCTGCATCTTTTATCTGCGTTAATGTGTGCAAATTGGCGATGAAAAATAACGAATCATTTTCGGGTTTTTTTGCCAATTCGATAGCAGGAATAATGGCTCCTAAAAGGTTTCCCAAATGGGGCGTTCCTGTTGCTTGTATTCCGGTTAGAATTCTCATATATTTATATTATAAATTAAGATTTATATCTCTTGATATGCAAATTTACAGGGTTTTAGTGCGATAAGAAAATTTATTTGCTACTTTATTTCCTGATAAATAGTGGTAAGAAACATCCCGTAAGATTTTTCCAATCGTATAATGTCTCCGGATTTCAGGTTAATTCCTGCCTGTCCGTATGGATTAGACTTCACTTTGAAACCTGAGACCTGAAAGTAATTAGTATTTTCATTATCCGAAGCCGTAAGCTTTATAGACGATCCCAGGAACTTTAATGTAGAAATGGTATAGATCTCTCCGGGATTTAATTTGATCTTTTTAAAAGAACGTTCCGGAATTGTAATTTTCTCCTGGTTTACACCGATCTTTTGAGAAGTTGTCGGACTGCCGATAAGGAAAGCAATGTTGTTTTCTTCTTTCTCTGCAGATTCAGAAGGCACGTAATAAACACTCAGGAAATAATGGTTCGGATCAAAAGGTTCCAATTTTCCGTCTATAGTTTCAATAGGTCTTAGCTTAAATGCATTAGCCCCCATTTTCTTTGCTCTGGAATAGATATTACTAAACATCAATGCATCATCATTGCTAAAGCCTCCTATTTCAATTTCGCCCAGATATTCTGCCTTGCTGATATCTTCAATTTTATAAAGATGTTTGTCTTTATTTTCATGAATGTTAGCCATCTTGGAAATGGTAACTGATTGTGCTCCTATAATTGTAAAAGAGAGGATAGAAAATATAAAAAGAAACTGCTTCATAATTATTTCTGTAAAATATTAATACACTCTTCCAGACTGTTTTCCCAGTACTCCGGAGTTATTTTATAATCCTGTTCTATTTTGTCTAAACACATTGTACTTCTTTCCGGTCTTTTTGCAGGTGTTGGATATTCCGCAGTGGTCAAAGGTTTTAATCGGATAGAAGAGCCTGATAATTCAGCAATTTTAGCAGCGAAATCATACCATGTGGTTTCACCGTAGTTGGAGAAGTGGTAAATGCCGAAAATTTTCTTTGGAGTACTTATGATTGTCATAATAGCTTCTGCAAGGTCAGCAGCATTAGTTGGCTGTCCGTACTGATCTGCAACAATCCCCAACTCTTCTTTAGTACCGAAAAGGTTAAGCATTGTCTTTACAAAGTTCTTATTAAATTCTGAGTACAACCATGAAGTACGAAGAATAATGGTATTAGGGTTAGCTTCCAATGCCAGAATTTCACCTTCTCTTTTGGAGTTTCCATACACCCCGATAGGATCAGTAAAGTCATCTTCTGTATAGGCAAGATTAGTTAGACCATCGAATACATAATCTGTTGATACATGTATAAAGATAGCATTGTTTTCTGCTGATACTTTTGCCAGATTTTCTACACCATAGGCGTTAACTGCATATGCCTTTTCTTTTTCAGTTTCGGCAAGGTCAACAGCTGTATACGCAGAAGCGTTGATACAATATTGTGGCTGAAAATCTTCAAAGACTTTTTTTACAGAACCTTCATTTGTTATATCTAATTCGGAAGATGAGGTGAACAAGAATTCGTAATCAGAATATTGTTCCTCTAATTTTTTTAGACAGTTTCCAAGCTGGCCGTTCCCGCCTGTTACTAAGATTTTCTCCATTGTTTATTTTCTTTTCTTAAAGATTCTGTTCTTTGTTCGAAGTGTTGTTCAGGAATTTCTACCCAAAAGTCTTTGAAAAACTCCATTAGTTCCGGAGAGTGGGGTACAGATCTCCTTTCCTTCATGCTAAAGTAAATAGCAGTTGTCCATAGTACAGCATGTATAGCTTCATTTTTTTCATCTCTCATCAAAATTTCCACTACAGAAGTTCTTTCTCCCAGTTTTATAATTTTGCTGCTGATGTTTACAAGTGTATTAGGACGTACTTCTTTTAAATATGCGATCTGATTCTGGATAGCTACCCATGTACAGCCTGTAAGGCGGATATGCTCTTCGTAAGTGAAGCCATAAGTTTCTACCACGTGATCTTCACGGGCATTAAGCATATAATCAAGATATTTTACATTATTAAGATGGCCTATAGGGTCACAATCGTTAAAGCGTATTTTGGTTTGTGTAGTTGTTTCTCCTTTCATAAATTTTTATCAGTTACAAAAATAAAAAAACCACCGCAAAGGGTGGTTTTATTTATGATACTTTAAGAGCTTATTAAAGACCTAATTGCTTTTTGATATCAGCAGTTACATCTGCACCTCCTTTGTATACTAAACCTTGACCGTTAGCATCAAATACATATTCTAAACCTTTAGCTTTAGCCACAGCGGTAATAGCATCGTTAAGTTTTTTATCGATTGGAGCATAAAGAGCTTCTTGCTTATCAGCAACGTCTTTTTGTGCAGCCTGGTTCATTTTCTGAAGATTTTCTCCTTCTTTTTGCAATTCAGCTTGTCTTTGCTGATTTACTTGTGCTGTTTGTTTTGCAGCTTCTTGTTGGTAACCTTGTGCTTTTGTTTCTAAAGCTTGTTGTAATTTACCAAGCTCAGCTTGCTTCATTTTTCCAAGAGCTTCAAGTTGTTCGTTAGCCTTTTTCATTTCCGGCATTGCTGTAAGAATTCCAGCAATATCAGCGTGAGCTAATTTCTGAGCTTTGATAACAGTGAAAGACACCATCATTAATACCGCTGCGAATAATACGCTTAATCTTTTCATAGTATAATCTAAAATTTAATTTGTTTTTAATTTAATTCCTTGTTTTTTATCAAAAACTATACCTAAATAGTTTTACAGTTGTTGGTTCATTAAGAAGTGAGTCTTCCATCCGTTTGGCTGAGTTCCTCCGATTGTTTTATCGAATCCGTAAGCAAAGTCAAATCCAATAAGACCAAACGCTCCCATATAAACTCTGATACCTATACCGGCAGATCTCTTCAGCTGGAATGGGTTATAACTACCCCATCCTTGCCATGTATTACCCCCTTCCAGGAAGGTTAATGCATAAATCTTCGCTGTTTGTGACATAGAGATTGGGTATCTTAACTCGAAGTTAATACGGTTATAGATTGTACCCCCTCCATATGGTGTAATATCCTGGTTAGTACCTCCGGTAGAAGATGCATCTTCATAACCTCGAAGTGGAATAAGTTCACGTCCGTCGAAACGTCCGTTAAATAGTCCTACACCACCCATATAGAATCTTTCGAATGGTGGAGCTCCCAATTGTTTGTTATAACCATCCAGGAATCCCATTTCGATAGAACTTCTTAGCACTAATTTACCAATAATCTGGTTATAAGAGTCAGCTTTTAGTTTAATTTTATAGAATTCCAACCATCTGTACTTGCTAATGGCTGACATATTGTTGTAATCTTTCTTAGCGAATAAAGAATATGGCGGCGTAAGCTTCGCTGAAATCTCAAAGTCAGAACCAGACGTTTTAAAGAATGGATCCGGACCTGCTGCATTTCTGGAGATACCTATGTTAACAGCAAAGTTGTTCGCTTCCCCATTATATAGAGTTTCAGTACCAAACTGGAACGGATAATTGTTAAACTCATATCGCTGGTATGATAAACCAGTGTATAAAGAGAAGTAGTCATCCGGCCAACGAAGTAATCTGTTCAGACCTGCGTTAGCAGAGAATATATTCAACTTCTGAGCAGCACCATATTGGTCCGTATATTTAACTCTGGAATAGTTGAAACCAACTGATAATGCTGTAGGTTTTGTACCAAATAACCAAGGTTCAGTAAAGGAAATGCTATAGTTCTGGAAGTACTGACCTGCCTGTGCCTGTAATGAAAGGATTTGTCCGTCACCTTGAGGAACTGGTCTGAAGTCTTTCAATCTCAAGAAGTTTTTCAAAGAGAAGTTGTTGAATGTAAGACCTAAGGTTCCGATGAAAGAGTTACCACCATAACCTGCCTGAACCTGAACCTGAGAAGATCCTTTCTCTACTACAGTCCAGTGAATATCTGCTGTATTGTCTACTGCATTAGGTTTAATATCCTGTCCGATTTGCTGAGGGTCGAAGTAAGACATCCCCGCAAGGTCGAAATAGGTTCTTTTAATATTTGCCTTAGAGAATAAATCTCCAGGACGTGTTCTTAATGATCTTAAGATAACATGGTCATGTGTAGTAACGTTTCCGCCCCATGTTACACGATTCCATGTTGCTTTTGTACCCTCGTGGATACGAACCTCCATACTGATGGTATCGTTCTTAATAGATTTCTCTACTGCGTTTACATTAGAGAAAAGGTAACCACTATCCATATAAGATGAAGCGATATCAGAATTATCTTCTTTACCACCTTCTTCACCTACTTTTTTCTTGAAACCTACGGAATCGTAAATATCACCTTTTTTGTAACCAAGAAGTTTTGTCAAAGCTTCAGTAGAGAATACCGTATTTCCTACGAATGTAATATCTCCGATATAGTATTTTTTACCTTCATCTACTTTTACTTTGATGTTGTATCCTTTATTATTACGTGTAACAGAATCGGATACGACTCTCATATCTCTAAACCCTAAAGAGTTGTAGTAGTCTACAAGAGTTTTCTTATCTTCATCATATTTATCTTTGATGAATTTTGAAGGCTTAAGCAAACCAAGAAGGAATCTTTTTTGCTTCGTATTTTTAAAACCGTTTTTACGAAGTTTAGATGCAGAAACACTGCTGTTTCCTTCAAAATCTATACGGTCTATCTTAACACGTTTTCCTTTATCTACATTAATGGTCCAGTCGATAAGGCTAGGATCTTTTGCATTGATTTTATCTTCAATGGTAATCTTAGCATCCGGGAATCCTTTTGTAATGTATTGCTGAGGTACATTATGTTTTAGATTTGTAACCAGGTTCTCGGTAATTTTCATACCAGGCTTCAGGTTATTATCCTTAATAAGTTTTTCGTTTTTAGATTTCTTGATCCCCTTTCCGGTAAATTTTACTTCACCAAGCTCCTTTAAATCCTGAAGAGAGAATTTTAAGACAATGTTTTGCCCTTCAATGCTCTGTACGTATACTTCGACCTCTGAAAAATATTGGCTATCCCAAAGTTTTTTGATAGCTGTACTCAGTCTTTGTCCGGGAATTTCAACAGATTCACCTTTTACAAGACCTGTAAAGCGTAAAATTTGCTCAGGTGTGTATTTTTTAACACCATCTACTACAATATCTTTCAGAACATAAGTGCCCTCATGCTGAGCAACTGCTTCACTGTCCTGCGTTGTTTGCGGAGGCGTCACCTGCCCATAAAAATGAGCAGAAGCAATGAAAAGGAATATCGGTAACGATCTAAACTTCATTTTTAATGTATCTTTTCTTATATATACTCTAAGCTTTATCAGCTTCTATTTGTTCACTAGTTTTTCCATATCTGCGCTCCTTATCCTGATAGTTAAGAATACAGTTGAAGAAATCATCCTTGGTAAAGTCTGGCCAGAAAATATCCAGGAATTGTAATTCCGCATAAGCAATCTGCCATAACAAGAAATTACTAATACGAATTTCTCCGCTCGTTCTTATCATAAGATCCACAGGAGGCATATCCTTTGTATAAAGATGGCTTTCGAATAATTGGTTATTGATGTCTTCAGGATTTATCTTTCCGTCTTTAGCATCTTTGGCAATAGATTTTACAGCATGAATAATTTCATCCTGAGATCCATAATTTAATGCCAATACCAAAGTTCCGCCTTTGTTGTTTTCGGTTAGATTCATTACATTTTGTAATTGTTCCCTTACCATTTCCGGCATTTTGGAAACATCACCAATTACTTTCAGGCGTAATCCTTTTGTGTATATCTCATCCGCTTCATTTAATAATGTTTCCGAAAGAAGAGACATCAGGGTAGATACTTCATCTTCCGGGCGGTTCCAGTTTTCTGTGGAAAAGGTATATAGCGTTAAATAAGGAATGTGAATTTCATTACAGGCATTGATGGCATTGCGTACAGATTGTATTGCACTGCGGTGTCCATAAGTCCTTTCCTCACCACGAGATTTAGCCCAACGACCATTACCATCCATAATAATGGCAACGTGTTTCGGCAGTTTTGTCATATCAATTTTCGACTTCAATTCTTCCATAACATTAATTGCGGTAGTCCTGTGGCTTTTGTATTGAGCGAATAACAGAATACTTTAGACTATTATAACCGGAAAATTGCGGCAGCAAAATTCTACCCGTTCCGGTAAGAGAACTGATAAAGGATAAAATAGAATATTGTAGTTGCTTCATTCTGTTATTTACTATTCCGTAGAATAATTATTTATAATATCAATGGTGCAAATATAAAACAAATTTATATTAGGAATATTCATAATGTTTAGTTAAATAATCCATTAATTTTCAGCAATTATTAACGTATTTTTAGAAAAAAAGCTTTTTCCAAGTAGAACATATTTTCCTTATATAACTTTGGCCTATTCTTCAAATCTTAGTAGCCTGTTATTAAGATGTCCGGCCTTGGCATTTTCAAAGTCAGATTTTGCGCAAGGCAGACATTCTGCAATATTTGGGCTCTTTCCAAAATACCATAGATTACTAAAGGTATCGCGTTTAAAAGCAACCTCATGATCGCCGATCATAATCCAGAATGTTTCGTATTCTCTTTCTTTAGGATGGCTCCTCTGAATATTAATTCCCTCCAAAAGGTACCATATCATTTGAGCCAATAGTTGTTGGTTCAGATAATTTTTAGAAGATGTTTGATAATTGAAGATACCTATGGACTTGAGGTTTTCAGACAAACCTGCTTCTTTCATATAGGCACAAATCTCTCTTCTGTTTAATCCGTTAACCTGTGGCTGGACTGAAAAAGGCTCAGCAATACTTTCTACAGCATTACAACTAATCGTAACCAGATCCGCTTTTCGGAAGTATGGTTCAATAGGTTCTGTAGAATTCATCATCTCCGCAAGTCTGATAATGTCAAAGTTTACTTCATTCATCAGCTTCACAGCATCATATTCATTAGAGTGCTTCTGGAAGCCAAGGTGATGATACTTTCCTACAGGATTAGTTTCGGAGCTAAGAATCTTAGCCAAGAAATTCTTTTCTGTTAAGGTTTCATCAGAGTGGTCCAGACTAAGCATATTATTAATCTGTACATAAGTCAGATTTTTATAAATATGGTTAATGGCTGAGAATATTGAGTAAGATATATCATTAGAACCTCCTATAACAATTGGAAGAACATGCTTGCGTAAACAATAGGTAAGGAGTTCCTGTAATGCAAAATGAGTGTTTTCAGGAGTTTTACCGGAAATAAAATCTCCAAGATCCGCAATAGGAACTTCCCAATCATGTCGGGATAGTTGGTATAATTGTTTTCTTACCTCTGTGAAGTTTTTCGGAGTTGCTGTTCCGCCAGCGCCTCTTTCATCAGAACAGAAAATAAGAGCAATACCTCCTTCTTTGATTTCTGGTTTTATCATTGCTCCTAATTGCCACTTTTCAGTAGGGATATTAGGAGCAGGAATAAGAAGATCTTCAATATTCATGACTAACCTTATTTTTTAGAAGGTTTTTTAGCAGCAGCTTTCTTGGCAGGTGCTTTTTTTGCTTTTGGTTTTTCTTTAAAAGCAGTTTCATCCTGAGCAATGATCCATTTCTTTACTTCATCGAAGGAAATATCCTGCAAATCTTCAGCAGTATATTTTTCTCCTTTTCCTTTCAATGGGATTTTTAGCATTTTCTTTCCAAAACGAATGAAAGGTCCCCATCTTCCGTTTTCAAGAGAAACCTTCTGGTCCTCCCATTGCTGAATATATCTGTTCGCTTCTTTTTCCAGTTTGGCATCAATTAGTTCGTTGATGTCACTTTGAGAAAGATTATTAAAATCATATTTCTTCGGAACATTTACAAAGATGTCCTTATATTTTATGAAAGGTCCGAATCTTCCGGTTCCTTTTGTTACTGGTTCTCCTTTGTAAGTTGCGATAGGAGCATCAGCTCTCTTCTTTTCCTCTATAATCTCGATAGCTCTGTCATTATCTACAGACAGGGGGTCTTCGGTTTTAGGAATGCTGATATAAGCTTCTCCCCATTTGATATAAGGTCCAAAACGTCCAACACCCACCACAACTTCTTTACCTTCGTAGTCGTTAAGATTAAAAGGTATTTTGAAAAGCTCCATTGCTTCCTCAAAAGTAATTGTAGTGATATTCTGATTCGGCATCAGAGAAGCAAAGATTGGTTTCTCTTCATCATCTGTCTCTCCGATTTGGATCATAGCACCAAATCTTCCGATTCTTGCATGTACATTTTTGCCCGTTTTAGGATCTACTCCCAGCACACGGTCACCGTTTGCTCTGTCAGCATTTTCTTCTACATCAGCAATTCTTGGGTGGAATTTTCCATAGAATTCAGTCATTACATCTTTCCATGCTCTGTTTCCTTCCGCAATAATATCGAAAGCTTCCTCAACGCGAGCTGTAAATCCGTAATCAAGAACTTCGTTGAAGTTATTAACAAGGAAGTCATTAACAACAACGCCTATATCAGTTGGTAAAAATTTGTTCTTATCAGCACCATACTTTTCTGTAAGTGTTTCTTTTTTCAGAGAAGAAGTTAAAGTAAGCTGAACGATTTCACGTTCCTTAGCCATAATTTCTCTCTTGTCCACATATTCACGATTCTGAATCGTCTGGATAGTTGGAGCATAAGTAGAAGGTCTTCCGATTCCCAGTTCTTCCAGTTTTCTTACCAGCGATGCTTCTGTAAATCTTGCAGGAGCTTTTGTGTATTTCTCGGTAGCAATGATTTTTTTGTATTTAAGAGCCTCACCAATATTCACTTTTGGCAGAAGTTTATCGTCGTTCTCATCATCTTCCTCATCATTTTTAGTAATACCATATACTTTTAAGAAACCATCGAAAATAATCACTTCACCAGTTGCTTCAAAATGTTGCGGAAGTTTCTGGTTTCCTATTTCAATTACTGTTTTCTCAATTTTAGCATTGGCCATCTGACTTGCCATTGCTCTTTTATATATCAGTTGGTATAATTTGTTAAGCTGTGCATCTCCTACTGCTTTTACACCAAAATCGGTAGGACGAATTGCTTCGTGTGCTTCCTGGGCAGATGCGTTCTTAGTAGTATAGTTTCTCGGTGCAGAATATTCCTCACCGAATTCTTTTGTAATAGTTGCTTTTGCCGAATTAATAGCCTCCTGAGAAAGGTTAACGCTGTCCGTTCTCATATAGGTAATGTAACCTTCTTCGTACAGACGTTGCGCAACGCGCATCGTAGAAGTTACGGAATATCCTAATCTGTTTGAAGCTTCCTGCTGTAGAGTAGAAGTGGTAAACGGAGCTGAAGCAGAACGTTGCCCCGGTTTTTTTTCTACATTTAAAACTTTGAAGTCCGCAGTACTGCATTGGTTAAGGAAAGACTCAGCTTCTTGTTCTGTAGAGAAGTCCTTTTTTAGTTTTGCTAAAATTTCTTTCTTCTCATCATTAAGAAAAGTTCCTTCTACTTTATAAGAAGCCTGAGACTGGAATCCGTGGATTTCTTTTTCCCTTTCAACAACAAGACGTACGGCTACCGACTGTACACGTCCTGCAGAAAGGCCTGGTTTTACTTTTTTCCATAAAACAGGAGACATTTCAAAACCTACAATTCTATCCAGTACTCTTCTTGCCTGTTGAGCATTGACAAGATTATTGTCTATTTTTCTCGGATTCTCTATAGCTTTAAGAATTGCATTCTTAGTAATCTCATGAAATACAATTCTTTTAGTTTTATCTTCTTTTAATTTTAATTCCTCCGCCAGATGCCATGCAATAGCTTCCCCCTCGCGGTCTTCATCGGAAGCCAGCCATACCATATCGGCTTTTTTTGCTAAAGACTTAAGCTCTGTAACGAGCTTCTTCTTATCCGGAGAAACTTCGTAATCAGGAGTAAATGTTTCAAGGTTAATACCCATGCCTTTTTTAGGAAGATCACGGATGTGTCCCATACTAGAGGTTACTTCAAAGTCATTACCAAGATACTTCTGTATCGTCTTAGCCTTCGCAGGGGACTCCACAATTACGAGATTTTTCGACATAGAAAATTTTTTGCAAAATTAGGATTTATTTTGAAAATCAAATTTTTCTTTATCATTCAAATTTTCTATTTAGACAACAAGCTGTGTTATTGCCTATTCCTAAAAAGAAGAATGCTTAATATTTAAAAGCTTAAATTTCAATAGATTTAAGCTTTCTTAATATAGGATAAATTCGACAATTTTTTTTATATTCGCAATCTTAATTTATAAAGGACTAGAAATATTTTTTAACGTCACATGAAGAAGTTTACCGAGTATAAAAACTTAGATCTTATCGGTTCTGCCGAAAATGTATTGAAATTCTGGGAAGAGAACGATACTTTCGAAAAAAGTGTAGAAAATCGCCAGGGTAGCCCCGAGTATGTTTTCTATGAAGGTCCGCCATCTGCAAATGGGATGCCGGGTATTCACCACGTTATGGCCAGAAGTATTAAGGATATTTTCTGCCGTTTCCAGACTCAGAATGGTAAGCAGGTTTTTCGTAAAGCCGGCTGGGATACTCACGGACTTCCGATTGAACTTGGTGTTGAAAAAGAATTAGGCATCACAAAAGAAGATATTGGTAAGAAAATTAGTGTTGAGGATTATAACAAAGCTTGTCGTGAAGCGGTAATGCGTTATACAGATGCATGGAATAAGCTTACTGAAAAAATTGGTTATTGGGTAGATCTGGAGAATCCTTATATTACCTACGAGCCAAAATATATGGAAACTGTATGGTGGCTATTGAAGCAACTTTACAACAAAGAATTATTGTATAAAGGATATACAATACAGCCATACTCACCGGCAGCAGGAACAGGGCTTTCTTCACACGAATTAAATCAGCCTGGAACTTACCGCGATGTTTCCGATACAACAATCGTAGCGCAATTCAGAGTTAAAAAAGAAAGCTCAGATCTATTTAACGATATAGACGGAAATGTAGATATCCTTGCATGGACAACTACACCGTGGACATTACCTTCGAATACTGCTTTAACAATTGGAAGAGATATCGAGTATGTAGTTGTTAAAACCTTCAATCAGTATACGTTTGAACCAATCAATGTAGTATTGGCAAGAGTTCTTTTAGAAAAGAACTTTGGTAAAAAATATGCTGAAGGAACGGATGAAGATTTTGCTAATTACACACCGGAAAGCAAAGTTATTCCCTACAGAATATTAAAAGAATTTACTGGAGAACAACTGGCAGGTTCACACTATGAGCAGCTTGTACAATGGTTTACTCCAGAGGAAAATGCTGAAAAAGCATTCCGTGTAATTATCGGAGACTTTGTAACTACCGAAGACGGAACTGGGGTAGTGCACACGGCACCTACATTTGGTGCGGATGATGCTCGTGTATCCAAAGAAAATGATATCCCGCCAATGTTGGTAAAGGATGAAAACGGAAACCTTATCCCGTTGGTAGATTTGCAAGGACGTTTTATCCATGGAGAAAATGTTCCTGAACTATTTGCAGGTAAATACATTAAGAACGAATACTATGACAATGGCCAGGCACCTGAAAAGTCTTGGGATGTTGAATTAGCAATTTTATTGAAGACTGAAAACAAAGCCTTCAAAGTAGAAAAATATGTACACAGTTATCCACACTGCTGGAGAACAGATAAACCAGTTCTTTATTATCCGCTGGATTCATGGTTTGTAAAAATGACGGCTGTAAAAGACCGTTTGGTAAACCTGAATAAAGAAATTAACTGGAAGCCAAAGGCTACCGGAGAAGGACGTTTTGCAAACTGGTTAGAAAATGTAAACGACTGGAACCTTTCCCGTTCACGTTACTGGGGTATTCCATTGCCAATATGGAGAACCGAAGACCTGAGAGAAGAGCTGATCATAGGTTCGGTTGAAGAATTGATGCAGGAAATTCAGAAATCTATCGATGCCGGGTTTATGACTTCCAATCCTTACGAGGGCTTTGAAGTTGGAAACATGGATGAAGCTAACTATGCTAAAGTAGATTTACATAAAAATATTGTAGATCAGATTATTTTGGTTTCTGCTTCAGGAAAACCAATGAAGAGAGAATCTGACCTTATCGATGTATGGTTCGATTCAGGATCAATGCCATATGCACAATTACATTATCCTTTCGAGAATAAAGAGCTGATAGATGAAAGAAAAGCTTTCCCTGCGGACTTTATTGCAGAAGGTGTAGACCAGACAAGAGGATGGTTTTATACGTTGCATGCAATCGGAACAGCAGTTTTCGATTCTGTAGCCTACAAAAATGTAATGTCTAACGGATTGGTGTTAGATAAAAACGGACAAAAAATGTCTAAGCGTTTAGGAAATGCAATTGATCCTTTCAAAACCTTAGAAACATACGGACCAGATGCTACCCGTTGGTATATGATTTCCAATGCGATGCCTTGGGAGAACCTTAAGTTTGACCTAGACGGAATAGATGAGGTAAGAAGAAAATTCTTCGGAACATTATACAATACCTATTCTTTCTTTGCGTTGTATGCTAATGTAGATGGATTTAGATATGAAGAGGCAGATGTAGAAAATCGTCCGGAAATCGACAGATGGATTTTGTCTGAACTTAATCTTCTGGTAAAAGAGGTGAAGTCTTTCTATGAAGATTATGAACCAACAAAAGTAGCAAGAGCAATCAATACTTTTGTTAATGACAATCTTTCCAACTGGTATGTACGTTTGTGCAGAAGACGTTTCTGGAAAGGAGATTATACTGAAGACAAGATTTCTGCATATCAGACTTTATATACCTGTCTGGAAACAATTGCTAAAATCTCCGCCCCAATTGCACCATTCTTTATGGATCAATTGTATCAGGATCTGAACAATGCAACACAAAAAGAATTAACAGGATCTGTACATTTAACAGATTTCCCTGTTGTTGATGAAAATAAGATCGACTACTCTTTAGTAGAAAAGACTCATCTTGCACAGCAGATAACCTCTATGGTATTCTCTCTGAGAAAAAAAGAAAATATCAAAGTACGTCAACCGTTACAAAAGGTTATGATTCCTGTTTTAGATGCTGCTACCGGAGAGCAAATCAATGCAGTGTCTGAGCTTATCAAACAAGAAGTAAATGTGAAAGAGCTTCAGTTGATTAATGCAGAAGAGGCTTCTCATCTTATTGTTAAGCAAATTAAACCAAACTTCAAGGCATTAGGGCCAAAGCTTGGTAAAGATATGAAGACTGTAGCTGCAGAGATCTCTGCATTCTCGGATGATCAAATCGCTGCATTAGAGAAAGAAGGTAGTTTAACAATTCAGGGATATGAAATAACTACTGACGATGTAGAGATCCTAACAAAGGATATTCCGGGATGGACAGTGGCTTCTGAAGGAAAATTGACAGTAGCATTAGATCTTACATTAACAGATGATCTAAAAGCGGAAGGTATTGCACGTGAATTCATTAACAGAGTACAAAACCTTAGAAAAGAGAAGAATTTTGAAATAAGTGACAAAATTCTTATCGAATTAGAAGAAAATAATCCATTTTTACAAGATATCTTGAAGAATAAAGATTATATTAGCGCAGAAGTTCTTGCAAATGATATAGCGGTTAAGGCTAATATATCAGGGGAAGAAGTAGAAATTGATGAACATAGATTCAATATTAATATTATTAAAAATTAAAAGAGTTTGAAAAGTACTTGTCTGCGATTATGCAGAAAGTACTTTTCAAAATATAAAGTACCAATTATCAAATTAGAAATATTATGGCAGAGGAAAGAGTAAGATACAGCGATGCTGATTTGGAGGAATTCAGAAAAATTATTGAAGAAAAAAT
Source organism: Elizabethkingia bruuniana (assembly GCF_002024805.1). Taxonomy (NCBI): domain Bacteria; kingdom Pseudomonadati; phylum Bacteroidota; class Flavobacteriia; order Flavobacteriales; family Weeksellaceae; genus Elizabethkingia; species Elizabethkingia bruuniana. The sequence continues at coordinate 3,477,289 of NZ_CP014337.1, read as the reverse complement.
AGAAAAAGCCGAGAAAGATTTATCTCTTATACGTGAAAGTTTCATCAATGATAGGAATAACGGAACAGATGATACTTCGCCAACATTTAAAGCTTTTGAGGAAGGAGCTGAAACTTTGAGCAAAGAGCAGAATGCTCTTCTGGCTTCACGTCAGGAAAAGTTTATCAGAGACCTGAAAAATGCTTTAATTCGTATTAAGAACAAAACTTATGGTGTATGTCGTGTTACCGGAAATCTTATTTCTAAAGACAGATTGAAAGCGGTTCCGCATGCTACTTTAAGTATTGAGGCTAAAAATATGCAACGATAAAATTATACCAATTGGTGTAACTGATTAATGTACAAAGCAAAATGTGTTCAGTAAATACATGATGCTTTGTACATTTTAATTATATGATACAGAAATTATGAAGAAAATTGTGCTTATTACCCTGCTGGTTCTTTTCATTGACCAGGCTTCCAAAATTTATATCAAAACACATTTCACTTTAGGACATAGTGTAGACGTATTTAAGTGGTTCAAACTGGCTTTTGTTGAAAATCCAGGAATGGCCTATGGCCTTCACTTTGGAGGAGCGATTGGTAAATATGCATTGTCCCTGGTTCGTATTGCATTAGTAATAGGAATTATAGTGATGTTCAAAAAATGGTTAAAAGAAGGAGCTTCCAATTATTTAATAGTTCCGATGTCTTTGATATTTGCAGGAGCAATTGGTAATCTTATAGACGGAATGTTCTATGGATTGATTTTCGATACAGGAACAACCTTTAATGCTTCAGTAGGACATTGGATTCCTTATGAAGGACTTTCAAAACTTGGCGGCGGTGGATATGCCTCCTTTATGAATGGCTGTGTTGTCGATATGCTTTATTTTCCATTATTCAAGTTCAACTGGCCAACCTGGGTTCCCGGAATTGGTGGTACAGAATTTGAATTCTTCAGACCGGTCTTCAATATTGCTGATAGTGCTATTACTGTTGGAGCTGCAATTATATTAATATTTAAGAAAAAAGCTTTCCCGAATGGTTTGAATTTCTAAAAACTATATGGGTATCATTTATATGATATGAATAATCTAATCAAAAGAGTATTTTTACTTTTAATTATTATAGGGTTGCTTGGGGCAACCTTTATAATTTATGCCAATTGGAAAATAGGATCCGAAACCAAAAATTATATTACATCGGATCCTAATAAATTACCAATTGAACATGTTGGTCTCGTACTGGGCACTTCCAAGCTTTTGGCTAACGGAAATATGAATCCGTATTTTAAATATAGGATTGATGCTGCGGAAGAATTATATAAAGCCGGTAAAATAAAAAATATTATCGCTAGCGGTGATAACAGCCGCAAAACATATAATGAACCAGAAGATATGAAAAACGAATTGCTGAAAAGAGGCATTCCGGAAATTGATATCTATATGGATTTTGCAGGTCTTCGTACATTAGATTCTGTAATACGAGCAAGAGAAATATTTGGACAACATGAGTATATTATCATTTCTCAGGAATTCCATAATGAAAGAGCTGTATTTATTGCACGGGAAAATGGGATCAATGCATTTGGTTTTAACGCCCAGGATGTGAATAAGTCTATAGGCATCAAAACAATGATTCGTGAAAAGTTTGCAAGGGCGAAAGTTTTCTGGGATTTTCTTTTCAGTGTTCAGCCTAAATTTGGAGGTGAGAAAATTTTTGTTGAATAAACATTATACATATATATAGTATATAAGATCCGGTGTAAAGCCGGATTTTTGTTTTTCTTATATATATAAAGGAGGTGCTAAAGCTAAAAAAATGGCTTCTGAGCTATTAGAAAGAGCTTATTCCAGTAAATGCTGACAACAAGAATCTGGTTTTTAAAGCGTGTGCAGCGATATATGGAGTATATATAAAGAAGGGAAGTCTTTTCAATATGAACATAATATTAAATTTTTCTCACCCGTAGTCAGATAGTTACGAATATTATGTTAAAAAATGAGTAATAAAGTTTGGTGTGTAGTAGAAGTTTTTCTACTTTTGCAGTCCTAAACAATGAGAGTTGTGAGGGGAGCAGGAGATAATTGAGACTATAAAATCGGTTAAAATTTTTTAGAAAAAAAGATTTGGTCATGTTAATAAAATTTATTAGTTTTGCCCACGCAAAAATGGTTAATAAAAGGACTGTTAGAGCAGAGTAGAGTTAATAAAGATGACTGAAAAAAAAACTTCAAAAAAAGTTTTGTAAATCGGGAAAAAGTTTTTATCTTTGCACTCGCAAATCTGAAACAACTGACAGAAGAGATTTCGGAGAAAGCGAAAAGAATAAAAGATCATTGAAAATAAAATAACAACCAAGTAAGAAAAACCAAAGCGTCAATTTTAAATTGAGTTGAGTTTAAGGAACACAAACATACAATGGAGAGTTTGATCCTGGCTCAGGATGAACGCTAGCGGGAGGCCTAACACATGCAAGCCGAGCGGTAGAGATTCTTCGGAATCTTGAGAGCGGCGTACGGGTGCGGAACACGTGTGCAACCTGCCTTTATCAAGGGGATAGCCTTTCGAAAGGAAGATTAATACCCTATAATATATGATTCGGCATCGGATTATATTGAAAACTACGGTGGATAAAGATGGGCACGCGCAAGATTAGCTAGTTGGTGAGGTAACGGCTCACCAAGGCGACGATCTTTAGGGGGCCTGAGAGGGTGATCCCCCACACTGGTACTGAGACACGGACCAGACTCCTACGGGAGGCAGCAGTGAGGAATATTGGACAATGGGTGCAAGCCTGATCCAGCCATCCCGCGTGTAGGAAGACGGCCCTATGGGTTGTAAACTACTTTTATCTGGGGATAAACCTACTTACGTGTAAGTAGCTGAAGGTACCAGATGAATAAGCACCGGCTAACTCCGTGCCAGCAGCCGCGGTAATACGGAGGGTGCAAGCGTTATCCGGATTTATTGGGTTTAAAGGGTCCGTAGGCGGACTGATAAGTCAGTGGTGAAATCCGACAGCTTAACTGTCGAACTGCCATTGATACTGTTAGTCTTGAGTAAGGTTGAAGTGGCTGGAATAAGTAGTGTAGCGGTGAAATGCATAGATATTACTTAGAACACCAATTGCGAAGGCAGGTCACTAAGTCTTAACTGACGCTGATGGACGAAAGCGTGGGGAGCGAACAGGATTAGATACCCTGGTAGTCCACGCCGTAAACGATGATTACTCGTTTTTGGATTTTAGGATTCAGAGACTAAGCGAAAGTGATAAGTAATCCACCTGGGGAGTACGTTCGCAAGAATGAAACTCAAAGGAATTGACGGGGGCCCGCACAAGCGGTGGAGCATGTGGTTTAATTCGATGATACGCGAGGAACCTTACCAAGACTTAAATGGGAAATGACAGATTTAGAAATAGATCCTTCTTCGGACATTTTTCAAGGTGCTGCATGGTTGTCGTCAGCTCGTGCCGTGAGGTGTTAGGTTAAGTCCTGCAACGAGCGCAACCCCTGTCACTAGTTGCTAACATTAAGTTGAGGACTCTAGTGAGACTGCCTACGCAAGTAGAGAGGAAGGTGGGGATGACGTCAAATCATCACGGCCCTTACGTCTTGGGCCACACACGTGCTACAATGGCCGGTACAGAGGGCAGCTACCTAGTGATAGGATGCAAATCTCGAAAGCCGGTCTCAGTTCGGATTGGAGTCTGCAACTCGACTCTATGAAGCTGGAATCGCTAGTAATCGCGCATCAGCCATGGCGCGGTGAATACGTTCCCGGGCCTTGTACACACCGCCCGTCAAGCCATGGAAGCTGGGGGTACCTGAAGTCGGTGACCGTAAAAGGAGCTGCCTAGGGTAAAACTAGTAACTAGGGCTAAGTCGTAACAAGGTAGCCGTACCGGAAGGTGCGGCTGGAACATCTCATTTTAGAGCGTCCAAAGGACGATAAACAAAATTAAGGTACTTAAATGTACTGCTTACTTAAACAAAGCACAGCTTTGGTTTTACTTTGGTTGCTATAAAAAAGATAACCCCTTAGATTAGTAACAGGGATAGAGAGATTTTAGATTATAAATAATAGGTTTTAGATTGAATTTAAAATTAAGGATTTAAAATTTAAAATTAAAATTGAAGTCTCGTAGCTCAGCTGGTTAGAGCGCTACACTGATAATGTAGAGGTCGGCAGTTCGAGCCTGCCCGAGACTACTAATTAAATTAGAGGTTAGAAATAAGAAATTAGAATTTAGTTTAATACTAGAATCTAAGGACTAAAGACTAACATCTTAACTAAGAGGGGGAATTAGCTCAGCTGGCTAGAGCGCCTGCCTTGCACGCAGGAGGTCAAGGGTTCGACTCCCTTATTCTCCACAGTTTTGTTGGACTGATACAAGTATACGAATAGAGCCAAAACAAATATTCGTTTATCAGGAAGACAGAAAGAATTAAAGATCATTGACATTAACGGTAAAATTGACATCACAAAGAGATAACCGAGCACTCCTTGAGTGCAGAGTAAAATAAAATTAGGAAAGAAATCGTTAAGGGCGTATGGCGGATGCCTAGGCTTTCAGAGGCGAAGAAGGACGTGGTAAGCTGCGAAAAGCTGCGGGGATTGGCACACACGAGTTGATCCGCAGATGTCCGAATGGGGCAACCCGGCATATTGAAGATATGTCATCTCGTCTTCGGACGAGAAGCAAACCCGGAGAACTGAAACATCTAAGTACCCGGAGGAAAAGAAATCGAAGAGATTCCGTAAGTAGTGGCGAGCGAAAGCGGATTAGCCCAAAAGTCTTTATATGTTTAATAGAACACACTGGAAAGTGTGGCCATAGAGGGTGATAGCCCCGTATATGAAAGGCATACATAGATGATAAATGAGTAGGGCGGGACACGTGAAATCCTGTCTGAATATGGGGGGACCATCCTCCAAGGCTAAATACTCCTGAAAGACCGATAGTGAACAAGTACTGTGAAGGAAAGGTGAAAAGCACTTCGAATAGAAGGGTGAAATAGAACCTGAAACCGTACGCCTACAAGCGGTCGGAGCAGCTATATGCTGTGACGGCGTGCCTTTTGCATAATGAGCCTACGAGTTAATCTTACTAGCGAGGTTAAGGACTTAAGGTCCGGAGCCGTAGCGAAAGCGAGTCTGAATAGGGCGCTTAGTTAGTGGGATTAGACGCGAAACCTTGTGATCTACCCATGGGCAGGTTGAAGCTTTGGTAACACAAAGTGGAGGACCGAACCGGTTGACGTTGAAAAGTCTTCGGATGACCTGTGGGTAGGGGTGAAAGGCCAATCAAACTGGGAGATAGCTCGTACTCCCCGAAATGCATTTAGGTGCAGCGTCGATATAGTTTATTAGAGGTAGAGCTACTGATTGGATGCGGGGGTTTCATCGCCTACCAATTCCTGACAAACTCCGAATGCTAATAAATGATTGTCGGCAGTGAGGGCATGGGTGCTAAGGTCCATGTCCGAGAGGGAAAGAACCCAGACCAACAGCTAAGGTCCCTAAATATATGCTAAGTTGAAAGAACGCGGTTGGACTGCATTGACAGCTAGGATGTTGGCTTGGAAGCAGCCATTCATTTAAAGAGTGCGTAACAGCTCACTAGTCGAGCGGTCCGGCATGGATAATAATCGGGCATAAGCATATTACCGAAGCTATGGCAGTATTTAATACTGGGTAGGGGAGCATTCTATTTGCGCCGAAGCAGTACTGTGAGGTATTGTGGAGCGGATAGAAAAGAAAATGTAGGCATAAGTAACGATAAAGGGGGCGAGAAACCCCCTCACCGAAAGACTAAGGTTTCCTCAGCCATGCTAATCAGCTGAGGGTTAGTCGGGGCCTAACGCGAAGCCGACAGGCGTAGTGGATGGACAACGGGTTAATATTCCCGTACCAGTATATTAATAAAAGTGACGGAGTTGGAAACTAGGTGCGTACTGACGGAATAGTACGTTGAAGTAACTGCGAGGTTACGATAGTACAGCAAATCTTCGGATGCGCTGATAATCCTGGGGACCCGCTTCCAAGAAAAGCGAAATATACTGCCCGTACCAAAACCGACACAGGTAGTCGAGGAGAGAATCCTAAGGTGCTCGAGTGAGTCGTGGCTAAGGAACTAGGCAAAATAGTCTCGTAACTTCGGAAGAAGAGACGCCTCCCTCCGGGGAGGCCGCAGTGAAGAGGCCCAGGCGACTGTTTATCAAAAACACAGGACTCTGCTAAATCGAAAGATGCTGTATAGGGTCTGACACCTGCCCGGTGCTGGAAGGTTAAGGAAGGTGCTTAGAGGTAACTCGAAGGCATTGACTGAAGCCCCAGTAAACGGCGGCCGTAACTATAACGGTCCTAAGGTAGCGAAATTCCTTGTCGGGTAAGTTCCGACCTGCACGAATGGTGTAACGATCTGGGCACTGTCTCAGCCACGAGCTCGGTGAAATTGTAGTATCGGTGAAGATGCCGATTACCCGCAATGGGACGAAAAGACCCTGTGAACCTTTACTATAACTTCGTATTGACTTCGAGTAAACAATGTGTAGGATAGGTGGGAGGCTGTGAAGCAGGCACGCTAGTGTTTGTGGAGCCAACGTTGAAATACCACCCTTTGTTTACTTGGAGCCTAACTTCTACGGAAGGACATTGCGTGGTGGGTAGTTTGACTGGGGTGGTCGCCTCCAAAAGAGTAACGGAGGCTTTCAAAGGTACCCTCAGCACGCTTGGTAACCGTGCGTAGAGTGTAATGGCATAAGGGTGCTTGACTGTGAGACCTACAAGTCGATCAGGTGCGAAAGCAGGACATAGTGATCCGGTGGTTCCGTATGGAAGGGCCATCGCTCATAGGATAAAAGGTACTCCGGGGATAACAGGCTAGTCTCCCCCAAGAGCTCACATCGACGGGGAGGTTCGGCACCTCGATGTCGGCTCGTCACATCCTGGGGCTGGAGAAGGTCCCAAGGGTTGGGCTGTTCGCCCATTAAAGTGGCACGCGAGCTGGGTTCAGAACGTCGTGAGACAGTTCGGTCTCTATCTATTGCGGGCGTTAGATGTTTGAGAGGGCTTGATTCTAGTACGAGAGGACCGAATTGAACAAACCTCTGGTGTATCAGTTGTACCGCCAGGTGCACCGCTGAGTAGCTATGTTTGGAAGAGATAAGCACTGAAAGCATATAAGTGCGAAACTCGCCTCAAGATGAGACATCTTTTAAGGGTCGTTGTAGATGACGACGTTGATAGGCTATAGGTGTAAAGGCAGTAATGTCATAGCCGAGTAGTACTAATTACCCGTAGATTTATAGCCTAATAAGGCTTAAAGCTAAAAGCAATAAGTAAGCTTTGCAAAAATACTTAAGGAGTGCGCTAAAGGTTATGCCTTTGTGATGTTGAAACTACCGAAAATGGTTTGTAGTTATTGGATAAGAGTTGTAGGTGTAAGACCGATAACCAGAAACCGATAACGAACAACCAAAAATATATAACAAACTTTAGGGTGGTTATAGCGGTGGGGCTCACCTGTTCCCATTCCGAACACAGAAGTTAAGCCCACCAGCGCCGATGGTACTGCTAACGCGGGAGAGTAGGTCGCCGCCAGTTTTTATTTTTGAAAAGCCTTTGCATATTCATGCAGAGGCTTTTTCGTTTTTAGGATATTCCTAAAACATTCTATCAAACCAGGAGGGTTATACTGGTTATGTAAGTTATGCAGGTTATAATAGTTACGGATGTGATAGAGTTATAATGGCTGCAGAGGTTATAAAGACTGGGGATAAAGTTATAAAAGCTCTTAAACCTATAAACCTTGCGATCTTATTACTATTCATTCTTAACTTATAACTTCCTCGCTTCTTCAATATAACTGAATACTTTCTTTAATTGATTGGTTACTTCTGCAGTGTCGAAATCTGCAGGGAATAAACTGGAGCCAAGTCCAACAGAAGTAACTCCGGCTTCAAACCAGCTGTGTATATTTTCCTTATTTAGTTTCACTCCTCCGGTTGGCATGAATTTTAAGCCAGGAAATAAGGGCTTTATAGCCTTTAAAAACTTTGTTCCGAGTAAATCCCCCGGAAATAGTTTAATAAGCTTACAATTGGCTTTTTCTGCCTGATTGATTTCTGAAGGGGTCATACATCCTGGAATCCATAGTTTGCCATGTTGATTGGCTATTGGTGCAATGTCTGCATCAAAAACAGGGCTTACCAGAAAATCTGTATTAAGATTTAAAAATGTTTGAGCCTGTTCTTTGCTTTTAATTGTTCCAATGCCCAATTTTAGATCGGGAAAGTATTGATCTTTATATTGCTGTAATATTTCAAAATTGGAGATTGCATTTGCACCTCTGTTTACAAACTCAAATACCCTTACTCCTCCATCATATGAAGCTTTTAATGCTTTTTTACAAACTTCAGGATTGTCGTGATAAAAAACCGGAATTACCGGATGCTTTTCAATATAGTTGAGTGTCTTTTCCATTTTACTTATTTAGTATTACTAAAATCTCCTGTTACAAATAACTTGTGATAACCTTCCTGTACTGCATTGTCTATTATATTCTGTAAATCGAGATCCTGATACAATGAGGCTATTGCACCAGCCATAAATGCATCACCACTGCCAATACGGTCTATAATGTCATTGGTTTCATATATCGGGCTTATTAAGCTCTTATTTCTTGAATGAATGGATCCAAAAAGAAGGTTATGGTTTGAATTATCCATAAAGCGGAAGGTATTTGCCACAATTCTGGCATCTTTATATTCAGAAAACAGATCTATGCTGTTCTTTTTAGCAAATTCAAAATACTCTTCAGGGCTTGTATTTCTATTTAGATTACTATCAATGGAAGTTCCCAACATATTATGAGAGGCCCAAATATTTCCCATGATAATATGACAATATTTTACCAGTTCGGGCATTACTTCCAGAGGACTTTTTCCGTATTGCCATAATTTATTCCTATAGTTTAAATCTACAGATATAGTAATTCCTTTTGAGTAAGCAATCTCTAATGCTTCCTTCATTACTTCTGCAAGCTCCTCGTTTAAAGCTGGAGTAATCGCTGTCCAATGAAACCAGCTACAGTCTTCAAAAATTTTATTCCAGTCAATTTCACCTGTTTTTATCTGACTAAACGAAGAATATTTACGATCATATATAACTTCGCCTTTACTTAATCCATTTGCTGAAAGCAATATGTAAGAGCCAATCCTGTCACCTCTGTATAAAAAACCGTCAGTTTCAACGTTATTATCTTTCAATATTTTCAGAAATTCCCTGGTAATTTGATTGTCGGGTGCTGCCGAAATATAAGAAACCGGGAGCCCCGTCTGACCCAGCTTCACAGCAACATTGGCTTCGGATCCGCCAGGAAAAGCCATAACCTTATTAGATTCATTAAAGAATGAATCTTCTGCGGGCTGATATCGTACTAATGCTTCCCCGAAGCAGATAATTTTTCCTTTCATATTTTACTATCACTAAGTTAACTTAATTTAATATATTGAATATTTAAAGATTATTAATTTATACGAAAACGTTTTAGTAGATTTTAATAATTATTTAATACTGTGATGTTAAATCTTGTTAATTTGGCTTCAGATTCAAAAACGGAATATGAGCATTTTAGAAAAGTTTTCACTTAACGGAAAAGTAATTGTCGTAACGGGAGCAACAGGCATCCTGGGACAATCATTTGTTAAAGCCTTGGGTGAAGCAAATGCTAAAGTAGCAATATTAGGAAGGAATGAAGAAAGAGGAAGAGAAAGAGTACAAGAGGTAGTTAATGCGGGAGGTGAGGCTGAATTTTTTCAGACTGATGTACTCAATGAAGAACAGTTAATAGAAACTAATAACATCATCATAAATGGATGGGGGAAGATAGATGGTTTGGTCAACGCTGCCGGTGGTAATATTCCGGGAGCGACCATTCCCCCAAATGAAGATTTGTTTGATACAAAAATTAGTGATACAATTAAAGCGATTGAACTCAACTTATATGGCAGCATTATTCCAACCTTCATTTTCGGGAAAGAAATTGCTAAAAATGGGAAAGGTTCTATTGTGAATATTTCTTCACTGGCAGCAAGCAGGCCTCTGACACGGGTATTAGGTTATACAATTGCTAAACATGGTATAGAAGGTCTTACTAAATGGATGGCAACAGAACTCCCTCTAAGATATGGAGACAGCGTAAGATGTAATGCTATTGCGCCCGGCGTGTTTTTAACAGAACAAAACCGTACATTACTTACAAATAGTGATGGAACTTATACAGAAAGAGCACAGAAATTTATTAACGGAACACCTTATTCAAGATTAGGGAATCCCGATGAACTGGCAGGTACGTTAGTCTATTTACTAAGCGATGCATCTCAGTTTGTAAATGGAGAGACCATTTTTGTAGATGGAGGTTTCAATTCATGGTGCGGGGTTTAATGCAGGAGTAGTATGAAAAGATTAGAACAGACATGGCGTTGGTACGGACCAGAAGATCCGGTAAGCTTACAGGATATAAAACAGGCAGGAGCAACGGGAATTGTAACGGCACTACATCATATTCCACATGGAGAAATTTGGCCGTCGGATGAAATTGCTAAAAGGAAGGAAATTATTGAAGAAGCAGGATTCAGATGGTCAGTAGTTGAAAGCGTACCAGTACATGAAGCTATTAAAACAAGATCTGAACATGCGGCGCATTATATTGAAAACTACAGACAGACTTTAAAAAATCTGGCAGAAAACGGAATAAAAACTGTTTGTTACAATTTTATGCCGGTATTAGACTGGACGCGCACTCAGCTGGATTTAGAGTTAAAAGACGGATCAAAAGCTTTGTATTTTAACTGGATAGATTTAGCCGTTTTTGATCTGTTTATGCTGAAACGTAAGAATGCAGAAGCTGATTATACAGATTCTGTAAGAAAAGAAGCAAAAGAACGCTTTGAGAATTATACTAAAGAACAATTGAATCAGTTGCAAACCAATATTCTGATGGGAATTCCCGGAGAAAAGAATATTGAAGTTGAAGAACTGAACAAGAGTATTGAGCTTTACAGTACAATTGGAGCTGAAGGATTAAGACAGAATTTACTTTACTTTCTTCAATCAATTGCTGACATATGCGAGGACTATGGAATTTCGATGACGATTCATCCGGATGATCCGCCATATCCTATTTTGGGGCTTCCTCGCATAGCCGGTAATTTAGAAGACTTTAAATATATCATCAGGGGAGTCGATAAAAAGTTTAACGGAATTTGTTTTTGTACAGGTTCTTTAGGAGCAGGAAAAGCAGAACAGCTTGCACAAATGTTCAGTGAACTAAAAGATAGAGTATATTTTATACACCTGAGGAATGTGCAGAAAGATGCGCACGGAAATTTTTATGAAGCAGATCATTTAGATGGTGATGTAAACATGTATGAGGTAATGAAGGTTATTGTTGCAGAAAATCAAAAAAGAGAGACCGCAATTCCTTTCAGACCAGATCATGGACATCAGATGCTGGATGATTTACAAAAAACAACTAACCCCGGATATTCTGCGATTGGCAGATTAAGAGGATTAGCAGAGTTGAGAGGACTAGAATTAGGAATATTAGGTAAATAGTATGTCGTATTTTTTAAATGATAATTTTCTGTTACAATCAGATATTGCAGTAGTATTATACAATGATTATGCAAAGGATTTACCGATTATAGACTATCATAATCATTTGTCACCGCAACAGATTACAGAGAATAAAAACTTTGAAAATATTACAAAGGTATGGCTGAAAGGAGACCATTATAAATGGCGTGCTATGAGAGCCTACGGTATAGACGAATATTTTATCACCGGTAATGCTTCTGATGAAGATAAATTCCGCAAATGGGCCGAAGTAGTACCTAATACATTGCGTAATCCATTGTTTCACTGGACGCATATGGAACTTAAAAATCCATTTGATGTAAATGAATATCTGAATGCAGCTTCGGCCGACAGAATATATAAAGAGACAACCGAAAAATTGCAACAGGAAAATTTCAGGCCACAAAGTCTGTTGAATAATTATAATGTTGAAATGTTGGGAACAACGGATGATCCGACAGATGATCTTAGTTTTCATCAGAGTATGCGACAACAAAATAAAGAAATAGACGTAAAGCCTAGTTTTCGCCCGGATAAAATTTTTGCCATAAGTAAAGGTGATAGCTTCCGGGATTATGTAAGAAAGCTTTCAGAGGTGAGTAAAGTAGAGATCTCAGATTTGAATACTCTTCTTGAAGCTTTACAGAAACGGGTGAATTTTTTCGATGATATGGGGTGTGTAGCATCAGACCATGGTCTGTTGTATATTCCACAGCCGGGAAAACATAGTTTAAAAGAAATTAATCATGTCTTTTTTACTGTTTTACTGGGAGATGATGAAGAGGCCAAGGATGTAGAAGAAGGCTATACTCATTATATTTTGACAGAGCTATGCAAAATGTATTATGAAAAAGGATGGGCGCAACAATTTCATTTAGGAGCATTAAGAAATAACAATACCATAAAGTTAAAAGAAATAGGGACAGATACAGGTTATGACTCTATTGGGGATTACCCACAAGCACAAGCATTATCCGCATTTTTAAACAATTTAGAGAATCAACAAAAACTAACCAAGACCATATTATATAATCTCAATCCGGCGGATAATGCGGTGTTTGGGTCCATGACAGGTAACTTTCAGGGAGAAGGTATAAAAGGAAAAATACAGTTTGGGTCTGCATGGTGGTTTCTGGATCAGCTGGACGGAATGGAACAGCAGATTAATACACTTTCCAATCTGGGGCTAATCAGTACATTTATTGGAATGCTTACAGATTCCAGGAGTTTTCTCTCCTTCCCGAGACATGAGTATTTCAGAAGGTTACTGTGCAATCTTTTTGCAGAAGATATCAGAAAAGGTTTATTGCCAAATGACCTGAAATGGGTAGGAGGTATAATTAGTGATATTTGTTATCACAATGCCAAATCTTATTTTAAGAATTAAAATTTTCCGGAAAATAACCACATGACTTTCTAATGACCAATTGGGTTTCCAGTTCAATAGTTTTGTAATCCTTAGTTGGTTTATTTAGTAATTCTATCATTTTCTCGGTGGCTATCTTACCAATTTCGTATGCTGGCTGTACAATTGTAGACAGAGGTGGGTTTAGTGAGAATGCAAAAGTTGTATTGGCAAAACCTAAAACAGCTATATCTTTCGGGACTTTAATACCAGCTTCCATAAAAATTCCAAGACTTCTGGTAGAAATGGTTTCGGAACCGCAAATAACCGCATCCGGAGGATTTTCAGATTTTAGTTTTTCAGATATAAATTCTTTAATTTTCTCATCGTGCTGGTTAATGTTTTTAAGGTCTACAAATAGTACATTTTCCTCAAGATAAGGAATGTTATATTGTTTTAAAGCATTTTTATAACCCTCTAAGCGCAAATCACTGACACCTAATTTATCCGCAAGTATAATCAGAATATTTTTTTTCCCGATCCGTAATAGGTGCTGTGTTGCCTTAAAACTTCCGCCAACGTTATTAGCTCCTACTTTATGTGTATTCAGTGAGCTTTGTATTCTGTCGAAAAGAACAATAGGATAGTTCGGCTGAAGCTTTTTTAAGAGATCAAAATTAGATGTTTCTGTCAATGGAGACATCAGAATACCATCGACTCCCTTGTTAATGAGAGATTCAATGCATTGTCTTTCTGTAGCTTCGTCATGATGGCTCTGCATGATAAGGGTGTCGAAGCCTTTATCCATAAAATTACTTTGTATCCCGTCGAGAACCTGGGATATAAATGTATTGGAAATATCACAAACAATAACTCCTATGGTATTTGTTTTACCAAATTTTAGATTTTTTGCAAGCCTGTTAGGGTGATAATTGTGCTTTTCAGCGTATTCAATTATCTTTTTCTTGGTAGCCGCACTAATCTCATAACTATCGGACAGAGCCTTAGACACTGTAGATACAGAGACACTCAATGCTTTGGCGATATCACGAATTGTTACTTTAGACATGGATATAATAAGTCTCCTAATTTACAAAATTATATCAGCAATAAAGAAGAATCAAAAAAATAGCTATATTTATACCTAAGACTTTAGGGTTATGAAAATAAAAATCAGCTTTATTCTATTTCTGTTTTTGTCGGCTTTGTGTTTTTCACAAGTTATAAAAGGAAGTGTTGTTTCCACAGCAGATCAGCCTTTGTCTAATGTGAAAATATATATTGATGGCAGTCAGGTTTCTTCGATAACGGATACCAAAGGAATATTTGATATTAGCATTCCCAATATAAAACAAGGAAATATTGTTTTTCAGAAAGATGGCTATCAGGATTTTGTTTATCCTTTACAGCAGGCTATGAATAAAACCCTTAAAGTTGTACTGGAAAAAGAACGACTTATAGAAGAGGTAAAGTTAATTGGGTACTCAAGTAAGGATTATGAAAAATATATCAATACTTTTTTTGACAATTTTTTAGGAATAAGCAGAGAGGGCGTAAGTATTGAGAATCCGAAAGAAGTGAAATTTGCTTATGATAAAACAGAAAGAATTCTCAGAGCCCAGGCCAAGAAACCTTTAATAATTTTCAATAAAAAACTAGGTTATACAATAGAATACAAACTCATGTCTTTCTATATTGATCATAGAAATGGTATTTCCCAATATACAGGAACATCGTTTTATACACCAATAAAAGCATCTGAATCTAAAAACAGAGTTTATAAAATGAACAGGCTGAATGCTTATTACGGTAGTGTGCAACATTTTTTTAAATCAGTGTTTAATAACAGTGTTAATAAAGAAGGATTTATTCTGGACCGGATTAAGCATATGGAAGGTCAAAAAGCCCTTGCTTTGGTAGAAAAAGATCTTCAGGCATCTGCATACAGAAGTGAAGCGGATGGGAAAGTGTATTTTGAATTTCCTGATATACTAATGGTGAGCTATAAGAAATATCTTTTCGATATTTCTAAACGGGAGGTTGTAAGAACAAACTCTTATAGTACGATAAACTCTTATGTTGAAACGCGTGGTATCCGTTATCACATAACATCTGACGGTAATTATTCAGATCCGGATCAGATGTTGTTTCAGAAGTCCTGGGCTATGGATAAAGTAGCAAAGATGCTTCCGCTGGACTACGAACCTGAAAAATAAAAAGCCCTTGTTATACAACAAGAGCCTTAATTTAGAGATATGAAATATAATGTTTTTTAATTTATTGATTTGCTTTTACTGGCCATATTGACAATATTGGAAATATCTTCCGGGGTAAAATTACCTCTTACATCTACAAAAACTTTTTCTCCATCTTTATCACCATCTACAGCAATGAGTAATTTGTTAATCTGATCGCCATTGGTAATGGCTCGGATATTTACTTTTTGCCCTTCAGAATTCAGAGTCATCCACTCTTCATATTTATTTTCTGTAAAGAAACGGTTCAGCTTTTCCTGATAATTGGCATTTGGGGCGATAACAGTCATAACACGGACTTTTTTTACCTTCTTTATCAGTGCGATCACTTCCTCGCTCTCTCCGTCTTCACGAAGTGCCTTTTTTACAAAAGGTTTCACCAGGAACATTGGAGGATTGATAGCAGTAACCTGTGCTCCTTTTCCCAGGCTTTCACGATCCAGAAACTCCATATTCGGACTGGAGGAAACAATACAAGACTGCAATAAAGCGAGAAGAACGAATAAAGCGAATATTTTGGAAAAAGCTTTCATTATATTATTTTTTACCTTTATCACCCTTTGGTCCTTTGCCTCCTTTATCACCTTTTTCGTCGCTGTTAACCAGTTTAGAAATATCGTCTACATTTACTTTACCATCCAGAAGAAGGAAAAGATTCTCATCGTCTCCGGTGATGCTCAGTAATAAGTCTTTTACCACACTAGTTGTTGTGTCTTGAGTTAAGAATTTAATTTTCTTTCCATCACTGTTAACTGTCATTAGCTCCTCATATTTCAGGTTTTTAATAGAAGAGTTAATTTCGTCTCTTATTTTCGACATATTAACAGTAGGAGCAATACTATCTTTTTTATTCTTTTCGAAAATCAGAATTTTAATAGAATTAACATCCTTTATCAATGGTCTGATCTGGTCTATACCTGCATCCTGAATGTCCAGTTTGTTAAGCAGGTTAAACATAGGCTTTGCTATTTTAATAGAGGTCACTCCTTTGGTGTCCTGATACTGATCGAAAAGTTTTTCGAGCTTGCTGATCTGGGCATTTACACCAATGCCGGCAGCAATTATAAATAATGTTAGAAATATCTTTTTCATGATGGTTTGATTTAAAAATTAACAGAAAGATGTTTTATGAGTCCAACTTTTTCAATTCCCTTATCCAGATTGCTGGCCAGAAGATTAAGCGATTTCTTTGTAAGATCTGCAGCTTCTTCTTCATCGTATACGGGCTTTCCGTTGATAAGGACATAGTTCGGATTATAGCTGGTATCTGTGCCGGTTTCCGGAACACTGTTTACAGAAGCAGCTTCAATAATCTCTTTCTCTTTTTTTGCTAAAGGTTTTTTCTGAGCTAAAACCTTACTATTTTCTTTTTCTGTTATTTCTTTTTTCTCTGTCTCAGGAATGCTAACAGAGGGCTGGATATTAGTTTCAGGTACGGTTGTTTGCTGTTCCAGATTGATTAATGTATTATTTTTTACAGGCTCAGTTTTGGCTACAGAAGTTGTTGTAACATCTGTCATCGGTTTCTGATTAAAAAACATATAACCACCAAAACTTAAGAAAATAATGAAACCTGCTGCCATCCAGTACCATTTACTAAGTCCTGGTTTTGTCGTTAGCTGAATTTTCTTTGCAGGTATTGGCTGCTCTTCAACTTTTTCCATAAAGTCTTCAAAGTTCCAATCCATTGTCACCTCTTTTTCTTCCCGAAGTGTTTTAAAGAAAACATCATCCGAAAAATCTTTCAGCCATTTTTCTTCAGCCTCGGAAGAATTTCCTGCGAAGTACTGGTCTTTATATTGTTTGGATCTGTCGGTTTTCATATTCGAAAATTTTTTCGAGTTGTGTTTTTATTTTTTGTCGGGCCCTCATCAGGTTTATTCTTACTGCATTGGATTCCATTTCCAGGGCTTCACATATTTCAGGAATACTGTATTCTTCAATGTCTTTCAGATGCATCACCATTTTCTGCTTCTCGGGAAGTTGGTTAATCATATTAATGATAATTTCCCGTGTATTGTCACTATGGTTAACTGAATAATCCTGCCTCACACTCTTAATCTGATAATCTTCTACTACTTTTGCATGTTTCAGTCTGTTCAGACATTCATTGCGCAGGCATCGTAAAGCAAAAGCTTCAATATTCTCATAACGATGAAGATCGTCTTTCATTTGCCAGAGCTTTATCATAATCTCCTGTACCACATCATAGGCTTCATCTGCGCTGACCAGAAAACTTTTAGCAAAACGGTATAATCTATCCTTGTGGATAAAAACCGTTGTTTTAAAAGTCTGTTGGTCCATAGTATTGCTTTTATAAGTAAGACAATCGGAAGAAGTATTCTGTTACATCTAAAATTAAAAAATATTATGATAATATTTAAATATTTGATTTTCAGATAAAAAAAGAATCATCAGTAATGATGATTCCAGTATATTATAGTCTAAAATTCATGATATACATGTTTTAGTATGGCTTTATCTTCTTCGGTCAGTTTTATCTTTCTTCTGGCCATCATAATCTCCGCCGTTTCATAGGCTTTATCCAGGCGGAATTTAGGATCATCATTTGCTCCGCCCCATGTAAAGGCATTGATTAAATTTGGTGGAAAGCCTGTCTTGAAAATATTAGCTGCAACACCAACAACAGTTCCGGTATTTAGCTGAGTATTAATTGCTGTTTTAGAATGATCTCCCATAACGGTTCCGCAGAATTGTAAGCCTGTTTCTACAAACCTTTTTTCGCGGTAAGACCACATTTTTACGGCGGAATAATTATTTTTCAGGTTAGAAGTATTGGTATCAGCACCAAGATTACACCATTCGCCAAGGACTGAATTTCCTAAATATCCATCGTGTCCCTTGCTGGTATAACCAAAGATTACAACATTACTTACTTCTCCACATATTTTGGAATAAGGGCCAAATGTTGTTGCTCCGAAAACCTTAGCACCCATTTTCATGACTGCATGATCACAAATTGCAATTGGACCTCTTAGCATAACGCCTTCCATGACTTCGGCCTCCTTACCAATATAAATGGGGCCGCCATTAGTGTTCAGATAGGCAAATTCAACATCTGCACCTTCTTCTATAAAGATATCTTCAACTTTTCCACGGATATTATTGGTTTCAGAAATTTTCTGAGAGGTCCGGCCTTTGGTTACCAGATCAAAATCGAATCTGATGGCTTTGTCGTTGTATGTAAAAAGATCCCATGGTTTTTTGAAAACAATCAGTTCCTCTGTAATATCTATACATTTTTCAATCTGGCCAATATTAAAATTTTCCAGATTGATATATGAGGCGATTAGTTCATTCTCATATACCAGGGCTTCTCCTTTCTGTAAATCTTTTATTTGTTGTAGTACGCTTTCTGTTGGAAGAAAATTCGGGACTATCAATAAAGATTCTTTTTTTTCAGGTTCAGGGTATTTTACCTGAAGATACTTTTCGGTGACGAAAAAGCTTTCATCAAATCCTAAAAGTTTTTCCCATCGTTCCTTAAATGTTAATATACCTACACGCATATCCGCAATGGGGCGGGTGAAGGTCAGAGGTAAAAACTCTTCCCAATATTGGGCATCAGAGAAAACAAGTTGTTTCATTTTTTAGTGAGGATAATAATATTACAAATTTAAGTAAAACAAAAATTTCCAAAATTACTCTTGGGTTGCAAAAGTATTATTTTTAGAAAAAATAGCAGTAATAATAAATGCTAAAAAAGAGGGAAGTACCCATTCCATGTTGTGTTGAACCAGTGGAAGACTTTCTTTTAAAGAGGTTATAAAATTTTTTGCAATACCATAATACTGGAATACAGTAAGGGAGGATACAAGCGTACTTATAATAACAGCAGCTACATAAGGAGCCTTGGACTTAACAATTTTTCCGAAGAATACTAAGTACATGACCAAAGCAAAAACAACCGGATATACAAAGCCTAGCAATATTCCGGCATAGTTAATTATTTCATCTACTCCTTTTACCGAAAGTATAGCAGCAAGTACACAACAGAAAATAACATTGACTTTATAGCCGAATTTCCCGTTTGTAATTTTTTCCATAAAGCTGGCAAATGCTGATGTCAGTGCAATTGCGGTTGTTAAACATGCAAGCGCTATGGCAACGGAAATGATATAAGTTCCGTATTTTCCTAATACGGAATTAGAGATATGTAAAAGCAGTTTGGTTCGGGATAAATCATCGGTTACAGGATAGCCGGAAGTAGCTCCAAGATATACAAGTCCTCCATAGATCACCAGCAGACAAAAAGCAGCAATAAGGCCGGCCATAATAGTCATTTTGACTCTCTGGTTAACCTGAGTAAATCCTTTTTCGGTAATAGTGGTAATAATAATGCCGGCAAAAATAACAGCGGATAGGACATCCATTGTTTGGTAGCCCTCATGAAATCCTAATGCAAAACTTTCTCCGTGGCTAAGAGCAGATGATGCAGGAGCCCCTGGTGAATAAACAATACCAACAGCTATAAGGATAAGCAATAATAGAATAAGTACCGGCGTAAGGTATTTTCCGATAATATCGACAATTTTGCTTGGAGAGATTGCAAGAAAACCTGTTACAGCAAAAAATATTACAGCACTAATAATAGGTGAAAGTCCTGGGAACACAGGTTGTAATCCTATTTCGAAAGTAGTTGCTCCGGTACGCGGAATCCCGATTAAGGGGCCGATTAGCCAGATGATGATAAACGCAAGTATGGTTATCATGTTCTTATTAACCCGTTTCCCGATATCTGTAAAGTTATGCCCGATTTGTACTACGGCAATCAAACTGATCAGCGGAGCAATAATTCCTGTGGTGATAAATCCTACAATGGCATAAAACCATTCTGTTCCGGATTTTAATCCGATAAAGGGAGGTAAAATAAGATTCCCTGCGCCAAAAAACATGGCAAAAAGAGCAAATCCAAGGGTTATAATAGCGCCGTTGTTGTTTCTCACGTTGTAATATTTTCCGGTGTGCAATTAAATAAAAAACACCAAAGAATCCAATTCTTCGGTGTTTTTGTTCAGTATAAAACTGTATATCTTAGTTCTTAGCGAATTTCTTGTATTTATTCATGAACTTATCAACTCTACCAGCTGTGTCAACTAATTTAACTTTACCTGTGTAGAATGGGTGAGAAGTACTAGAGATTTCCATTTTTACCAATGGATACTCTACACCATCAACTACCAAAGAATCTTTGGTTTCAGCAGTAGATCTTGTAATGAAAACTTCATCGTTGCTCATGTCTTTAAAAGCAACTAATCTGTAATTGGATGGATGGATATCTTTTTTCATTGTCTTAATAATTAGACCGCAAAATTATAAATATTTTTTTAAATGGCAAAATATTTTTATTAATTAAAAAAATGATTTAGACGGTTTTAACTTTCCCGAAGTATAATCTTCAAAATTAATACACCATAAAATGAATGTCTATGCTAGTTTACTGTTGTTTAGCTGTTTATCCGGAAGGGCAAAAAATATTTTAAAAGAAAGCAATTATTCTGCTTTTTTGTTCATGTCTTTAATTAGTCCCAGCGCGAAAAATCCGATAATTATAATGGCGATGATTATACAGCCCCATACAAAGAAGGGAGTCTGCCAAAATGCTTTTCCTGATTTTGGATGCACCGAATGATCAGTGTCTTTCAGATCAGTAATCATTGCATCAGGATAATTCTGATTAAGATTAATTCCGGAGTTTACTAAATCATATTGCGGGGCAGATAATTCGGGATTAATATCCAGTGTATAAGTCTCTCCTGCTTTCAGATCTGCCAAAATTTTCTTTTGAGATTGAAAGAGGTTTATTTTCTTTATATCTAATGGGGGATTATCCTGATTATCTATTTCTATGATCAGTTCTTTTGTGAATAAATCCGGGAAGCCAAACTGGTTATTATTTTTAGATCTGATTTGAAAAGCAGTAAGCTCTTCTCTGTAATTTTCGGTTTTTCTTTTGTAAACTCTGGACTTATTAATTAGTATCCGTGCATCGCGCTGATAAAAAGAAGGTGAGAGAATATCAAAGCTAATTCCATTAATTACCTGCTCATTGGGGAAAGTAATTGTAATAATGCTCTGTTTATTATTCTTGTCCGTGTTTATTTTCTGCTCAAAGTTTTGTAATGCGGTTTTAGCACCAGTTACAACATTATCATATTCTAATCCGGCTTCTAGTACATTAATGGGCAAAGAATTCTTGTCGAGAAAATCGAATTTTAAAAATTTATAGTTGTTTAGAGGAAATGAGAAATTCTTATCGACTGACGTTTTTCCGGATTCATTAAGACCTGATATAATCTGATTGTCAACAAGCCCAAACCATTGCTTTTGGTCGTTGCTTCCACTGATGTTGTATTTCTTATCTATTTCTGTATTGGCAATCTTCAGGGTAAGATTATCCAGGTTAACTATATTCTCATTAGAGATAATAACAGAAGTTACAACATTTGGGATTGTATTTCTGGAGCTTATCGGAAATTGCTTGAAACCAGACTTTTTGAAATTTCCATTTCCCACGATATAAGGAGCTTCATTGTGCTTCGAATCGTAAATCCTTATGAAATCCGTATTGTTCCGGGTTGCAGCAATAACATCCGGAGAAAGCACGATCTGATGCAGTCCGTTTTCTTTTATATTACTGATTTTGCCCTGATAGTTTTGTGCAAGAAGGACAGAGGAACCAATTAGTATTGGCAGCAGCTTAATTATTTTCTGTATCATTTGGTTTGCTGGATTCATCAATAACTAGTTTTTTAATTTTTTGGTAAACAAATGATATAATAAGGATAAGAACCCCTAGTAAAATAAAGGCTATAATCTTTCCTGTCTCCGATACATTTTTGATATCATATAAGAACAGTTTAATAATAGTAATCCCCAGTAAAGCAAGTGCAATAATACGCAGTTGCTTGTTTTGTTTCTTTATTCCGATAATCAGAAAGACGAATGATAGTGCACCCCAAAGAATAGGGTATCCTATTTTGATGATCTGAAGTTTTACAAATCTGAGTTTATCGTCAATAAAAACTATTCTCTGATATTTATATAGGTGTTCCTTTGTAACAGGGTATGTTTTTGCAAGCTCTGCCTGAGAGATAATCTCTCCGGAAAATATTAATCCATGAACCATTATTTCATTACTCATAATGAAAACAATACAGAAAGCAAAAATCCATAAAGCAAATTTATGATTGAGAAGCATGGAGAAACTATTGTCATTTCTCAACTTTATGATGGTATATCCAAAATATACCAGACATGCTAATAATATATAATGTATGAAAAAGGCTGACTTGCCCGATAATCCTGCGTTATAATTCTCCACTATTTCATCTGTTACCAGCTGATGGAAAACTACAATATACAAGAGGATATTGATACAGGATAAAATAATTGCAAGGTTATTTACTGCTATGTTTTTGCGCTTTAATGTAAAGTATATAACTCCTGTACTAAATAAGAAATGATATAAAACAGAGTAAGATTGAGCAGAATAATAATTGGCAATGCCCGTATTCGCCTGATAAGAAATTTCGAATAAGCCTATGAAATACCCTACAATAACAGCGGCAATACTTATTCCGGATCTGTATAGTGAAGGGTTGAATTTAACTGTAAAAATATCAACAGGTTCGTTTTCTTTTCTCAACAGAAGATAAGTAAGTACAAGAGATACCAGAGAAACTAAACCTGTTATGAATATCGGGTTGAAAACTAGTTTCAGTACTCCAGTACTTCTCATGTAATAGAACTCCCAGTCCATCATGAGACTGAAAAGCATTAGAATCTGAACAACTATGGCTCCTAATTTGAAAGCTGCAATTCTTGATTTTTGGAATAGCCAGAATAAAA
The DNA here is from genome assembly GCF_002024805.1 of Elizabethkingia bruuniana. Taxonomy (NCBI): domain Bacteria; kingdom Pseudomonadati; phylum Bacteroidota; class Flavobacteriia; order Flavobacteriales; family Weeksellaceae; genus Elizabethkingia; species Elizabethkingia bruuniana. The sequence continues at coordinate 3,454,189 of NZ_CP014337.1, read as the reverse complement.
GCACAGCTTCGGCAGACCAGAATAATGTAATATAATTACCATTAAATTGGATTGGAATAGCGAGAGTTACAAAAGTGAGTGTCAGGCCAAGTAAAAGGTAGATTGCATTTTTGTCCAGCCCGAATTTTCTGTACAATAATATAGCATAAGCAAGATTGTATAATGCCAGCGCAATAGTAAACAGACCCTTGAAGTCCATTCCCCATTTATGAATAATACTAATTCCTATCCCGAAATAAAAGAATGTATTAGCAACGATGATGAAATATTCCAGTTTGGAAAATGTTCCCTTATTCCGCAGATTATTAACAACGGTAGCAATACTGAAGATAAGATAGAAAATAGTTGCATAAAATAAAGCTCCGCGATATGGAAGCCCCCCATCGATAACCTTTTCACCGAACCAGAATGAGAAAAGAACACAGGAAAAAATAAATGCCAGTAAGGTGACCAGACTCCATTTTTTGAAATAAGCAATAATCAGCATTCCTATATTAAGAATGGCAATGTAAGTAAAGAGCACTTTATAGTTCCCTTCGCCGGTACTCACCATAAATGGTACCGCAAAACCTCCAATAAGTGATAAAACAGCCAACTCCTTTCGGTCGTAGGATACTGAAACAAATGCACTAAATATGGTGATAACTACCATAATGATAAATGCTGTTGCCTGATTAAATAAATGATAATCGTGAAATGCAATACCAATGGTAAAGTAGAAGATACTAATGGCTCCGGCAACAAATACCGAACTAAATGCTTTGTAGTTTTTCTTTAATCGGTGTGCAACTCCCATAATGAGAGCACCACACAAAATACCGATCCCAACACGCGCAGGTTCATTAATCCAGTTTTTGTCAATAGCATATTTTACAAAGAAGCTAATTCCCAGTACCAGAATAAGAATGCCTATTTTATTAATAAGATTCTCTCCGATGAATTTTTCAATATCCGGATTTTTTTCTTTGAATATTTGCAGCCAGCTCTTTTTAGGAGGTAAAACAATTTTTTCTGTTACCGGAATCTCTGCATTTTCTTGTAATGGTATTGCCTCGGGTTGAAGTTCCTGAGATACTGCTGCAGACATGGCTGCCTGTACAGGTACTTCTTCAACAACAGGGATTTCCTCAATAATTTGCTTTTCTTCTTCGGCTTTTATTTCTTCCTTTATAGCAGGTTGTGGCTCTTCTGTAACAACAGATATGATCTCCGGTTGAGGTTCTTCAGCTTTTAAAGTTTGTGTGTTTGTACTAATCTTAAGGTTTAATGCATTAATTTCATCTTTAAGCTTGCCAATTGCTTCCTGTGTTGCCTTGGAATTAGCAGCTGATTTGTTAAGTGAAATAATTACAAAAACAAGAATTATTAACAATAAAAATATTTCCATGTGGTGTTTTAATGTTAACAAATATAAAATAAATATAACTAGTGGTGATATATTTACATGTTACACAAGGATTTTAGAAAGATTAACTTTCTACATAATCTGATTATAAGCTTTTTATGTGAAAGCGTTAATGAATAAAAATTTTGTAAGCCTCTTTTTAATAGATTATTACTGATCTGTTATGATCAAAAAAATACAATTTAGTATTTAGCTGAATAAAACGAGTATTCAGAGCATAAATAGGTATAAGTTCTGGCAGATTAAGTCTTCTAATTGCTTAGGAAGTTATTCATCTATCGTATATTTGTTAAAAATTAATCACCAACAAGCTACAGAATCATCATTCCGGGTTCTGTATAATAGCATTATTGTATTAAAATTATGGAAGAAATTAAAAGCCTTCAGCATCAGGTTGACGAATGGATCAGAACAGTGGGAGTACGTTACTTCAACGAACTGACTAATATGGCAATGTTAACAGAAGAAGTCGGGGAAGTTGCCAGAATTATTGCCAGAAGATATGGAGAGCAATCTGAAAAAGAATCGGATAAGAGCAAAGATCTCGGAGAAGAACTTGCAGATGTTCTTTTTGTTACTTTGTGTCTGGCGAATCAGACGGGAACAGATCTACAGGAAGCTTTTAATAAAAAAATGAAATCTAATATGGAGAGAGATAAAGAAAGACACCAGAATAACCTGAAACTACAATCAACTGTTCCGTTTTGTGAAATGCTGGATGGAGAAACAGTAAAAATTGGAGGATCAAAAAGTATAACGAACAGATTATTGATTTTAGAGAAGATATTTGGAAATATAACCTTAGAAAATGTTTCCGATTCTCAGGATTCTTCACTTCTGATAAAAGCTCTGAATGATGAGAGTGATATAGTAGATATTCACCATGCAGGAACATCTATGCGTTTCCTTACTTCTTACTTTGCAACAAAGCCAGGTAAAGAAGTTATATTAACAGGATCCGAAAGAATGAAACAGCGTCCTATAAAGCCATTGGTGGAAGCGCTGAAACAATTGGATGCAGAGATTGAATACCTGGGTGAAGAAGGATATCCGCCATTAAAAATTAAAGGAAAAAAGATTGAAAAAAATCAGGTGAGTATTCCGGCGAATATCAGCAGCCAGTTTATAACGTCACTTTTATTGGTAGGAGCAAGTCTGGAGAACGGACTGAATGTAAGCCTTGAAGGTAAAATTACATCATTGCCTTATCTGTTAATGACAATCGAAATTCTTAAGAAAGCCGGAATTAATGCTTCTATTGAAGAGAACATTATCAGGATAAAACCATTATCCGGAGCATTAGAACCAATTCGTTATGTTGTAGAAAGCGATTGGTCTTCTGCATCTTATTTCTATTCTTTGGCTGCAATAGGCAGGAAAAAGATTAATTTGAAGAGCTTAAATATAAAATCTTTGCAGGCAGATTCCCGTTCAGCTGAAATTTACAAAAGCTTTTTCGGAATAGAAACGGTAGAGGTTTCAGAAAATGAATTGTCTCTTCAGCCGATAGAAGGCTTCCGGTTTCCGAAAGACATGCAGCTGGATATGAATAATTGCCCGGATATTGCCCAGACGGTTTGTGTAACGGCAGCAGCACTAGATATACCTTTTTATATTACAGGTTTGGAAACACTAAAGGTTAAAGAAACAGACAGGCTTACTGCTATGCAGAATGAGCTGAGAAAAATTGGTCTTAACACAGTGATTACAAATGAAACTATAAAATCTCTGGAGAATATTACTCCGGCGGAGACCATTACAATTTCCACATATAATGATCACAGAATGGCAATGGCTTTTGCTCCATATGCTTTGTGTCGTACACTGGAAATCGACGATCCAAATGTAGTAGAAAAGTCCTACCCGGAGTTTTGGAAGGATTTTTATAAAGTGGTAAAAAGAAAATAAATGGTCATTATTATTACCGGAGCCTCTAAAGGGATAGGCTTTACGCTGGCAGAAACACTGGCAAAAAAAGGACATGTTGTTTACGGGTTTAGCAGACAAATTGCAGATAGTGACCATTTTAAAGGCCTTTCTGTTGATGTTACAGATAAGGAGCAAATTAATCAGGCCGTTTTTTCTGTTATTGAAAAAGAAGGAAGAATAGATGTGCTAATTAATAATGCCGGAATGGGAATGGTAGGTTCGGTTGAAGATACTACCAAAGAAGATATTCATAAGCTGTTTGATCTTAATCTGGTAGGGCCAATACAAATGATTTCTGCTGTGATGCCATATATGCGGGAAAAACGTTTTGGAAAAATTATCAATGTTTCCAGCATTGGTAGTGAGATGGGATTGCCTTTCAGAGGATTCTATTCAGCTTCCAAATCTGCCCTGGACAAAGCTACAGAAGCATTACGTTACGAAATTAAAAACTGGAATGTTCAGGCTACGTCACTGCATTTAGGGGATATAAAAACCAATATTGCTGAAAGCCGTATTAAAACAAAGGTTTCAGAAGCCTATAAAACAGTATTCAATAAAATTTATGAATTAATGAATGCTCATGTAGATGAAGGAGCAGAGCCTTCTGAAGTAGCAGATTATGTAGTGAATTTATTAGATAAGACAAGCTGGAAAGCGCATTATTATTTCGGGAAATTCGGGCAAAAGATAGGAGTACCATTGAAATGGATACTGCCACAGAATTTTTATGAAAATCTGATGCGTAAGTATTCCAAAATGGATTAAGATAATTTTATATTCTTCACTACTTTTAACAGAAGACATATAAAGTTTAATAAAACTTTAACCCGTTTTGAAAATCTAAAGAAAGCAAACTCGCTTTTTTTATGTTTAATTTTGCGACCTATATGAAGAAATATTTTACTGGTTTATTGTTCTTATTTATTCTCATTTTTCAGGGGCAGACTTTTAATGGGACTATATACTTAAGGGACAACTCTGCATTATACCTTAATCAGATCTATGTAACAAACCTCAATACTCAGAAAACTGTTCTTGCGGATTATCAGGGGGAATTTAATATCCCAGCGAAAGTCGGAGATGTTATAAGGTTTACTTCCATTGTTACCGAAAGAAAAGATATAACACTTACTCCACAATATTTTCAGGACAAAAGGATGCTTGTAGAACTTTCTATAGCTTATCATGAAATTAAAGAAGTGGTATTAAGACGCTTTAAGCCTACCGGAAACTTCAAAGTAGATGTACTTTCTACCCGGGAAGATAAAAGGCTTGCTTTAGCCAATAAAATAGGATTACCTTCACCAAAGGGCGATGGAACTTCTCCACGTTCCCCGATTGCTTCTTTCAATAATGGAGGACTTGGATTTAATGTACAAAGTGTATTCGATATCCTGACAGGTGAACGTAGGAAACAGGAACGTCTTTATGCTTATGAAGCTATGCAGAAAAATGTAACCAATCTTCATAATTATTATGGTGATGATTATTTTATTAAACTGAAAATTCCTAAAAACTTAATAGATAATTTCCTGCAGTTTGTTTATACATCCGATGATCTGGGGTCTCTTGTGAAGAGTGGAGAATATGCTATGATCGAGATGTCTATTGAGAAATATCTCCCGGTTTACCTTAAAAGACTGCGTAATTCCAACTTACAAGCTGTAATTGGAGATAAATAGCTGTAAATTTGTTATTTTTGCACCCTAAATTTTGAATTTTGGGTAAAAATAAGATCAGACGTTTCGAAGAAAATAAAACTCTTGTCAATGTTTTCCAGCCTACACGTGAAGAGGCTCTTTCGGGCTATGAAATGAAAGGTAAGTGGAGAACTGATTTCTTCAAAAACGATAATCCGATTGTATTAGAATTGGGTTGTGGAAAGGGAGAATATAGTGTAGGAATGGCAAAAGCATTTCCGGATAAAAACTTTATCGGAGTAGATATCAAAGGTGCGCGCTTTTGGTTTGGCGCTAAAGAAGCAGTAGAGAAAGATCTGACCAACGTTGCTTTTCTCCGTACACAGATAGAATTAATCGATCTGTTTTTTGAAAAAGATGAGGTTGATGAAATCTGGATTACTTTCCCCGATCCTCAGATTAAATTTAAGCGGGCTAAGCACAGAATGACGCATCCTGAATTTCTAGAGCGTTATAAAAAAATTGTGAAAAAAGGCGGTTATATTCATCTGAAAACAGATTCTGAATTTTTACATGGTTATACTTTGGGAATACTTCAGGCATTAGGTTATGATGTAGAAGTTTCGCATCATGATATTTACGGAGCTCCTGAATTTGAAACAGATGCCGTACATCTTCGTGAAATTAAAACTTATTATGAGGGCTTGTTTTCTGCAAAAGGGAAGACAATTACGTATTTAAGATTTAAAATTTAATTATATTTGTCCGATATGAAGAAATTTTTACTTATAATTCTTGGTTCGGTTTTATTGTGGAGTTGTGCGTCTAATAATGTGACACTTGCACATATTATGGAAACTAAGGATATTAATGAGCTTTCGGCTTACATTAAGAAATATCCTAAACATAAGGATATTGCCTTCTTAAAGCAGAAATTATTGTCTTTACAAATCGCAGCCAATCCTAAAAAAGCGGCCGATATTCCTAAACCTGTTATTAAAACTCTTGAGGAGCGGGAGGCTGAAGAATTTGCAAAACTTATGGCTCAGGATAAATCCGGACATAACGCTAAAACGGTGAATGTACTCAATCAGATGTTTAATAACGATATCAGTGACACCAATGCGATTTTGCTTGTGGCGAATAATTCGGATTGTAATATGATCCTAAGGATTCAGGGTGATAAGTATTATAATATGGCAATCCCTGCAAAGGGTCAGAATACTCTGGTATTACCACAAGGAACCTATACACTTACCGGTTCACTATGCGGCGCAACTTATACCTCCACCAAGGTTATTCAAAAGAATCTTTCGCTGGCTTTAGGCACAGCCAGACAATAACTAATATAAAACCGGACATTCAGATGAATGTCCGGTTGTTTTTATAAAGTAGATGTGTTCTTGGGATAAAGACTTTCTTTGAGCTCGTTTACTCTGTATTCGGTAGAAATATTCGCTTTTTCTATTTTTTCTTTAGCATAGACTTTTACATCATTTTCATTTTTATCCAGCAACCAGTCATAAGGGCCTACGGAGGAAATAAGTTTAATCAGTACAGGAGATATTTCCAGACATATAAATAGTCCCATAATAAAGGTTGAAGCTAATGCTATAATTGCACTCGCTTTACCAAGTTCATCCAGGGCCTGAAGTCTTGCGGCAAAACCATTAAAACGGTTTTCAGCACCTTCAGAATTCTTTAGTTCCTGCTCCAGATTAGTATATACTTTGGATGTTTCTTTGTCCAGATATTCCAAACGAGGAGCTATCTGCTTCTGATAATTTTGTAAATCTGCAAGCCTGTTTTTCTTCAGCTCTTCCTTACGCTTGGCATTGCTGCCATAACCTATCTTTCCGGAAGTAAGGCCGGATTGTTTTCCCAGAATTTCTTTTTCCAGCTCCACAGAAGCAGAATCATATGACTTCTGATAAGCCGCAAGTTTTGAATTAATTTCAGCCTTTTCCTTATCATAAGGACCGCTTTGCTGCATAATCCGGTTATTGATTTTTGCCTGCAGTTCGGTCTTATTTCTTTGGATAATAGTATTAAGCTGCTTATTAACCTCTTTTTCAAAAATCTTTAGTTCCAGAGGTTTTGCGATAATAATTCCTAAGAAGGCTGCCAGAATAAGACGAGGTATAGTCATCAGTATCTGGTTCCACCATGTTCCTGTCTTTTTAATAGAAGAAACAATATATCTGTCCAGATTAAAGATCATCAGACCCCATAGCAATCCAAAGCCTATAGCTGCCCAGATATCGTCAAAAATAGTATACATGGCATAGCCGGAAGATAACGTTGCAAATACAGCAGTAAATAATACTACGCCACCGATTCCGGAGTACTTATTCCACTCGGATGGTGTTTTTCTCAAAATATGAATGTTTGCCCCGGAGCAAAGCATCATAAAGTGCTGAAACCAATTCATTTTGGCTTCAGCGGGTGCAATATTGGGTTGTAATGTTTTCATAAAATTTTACTCTTGAATTTAATAGGTACGAAAAACCATACCAATGTTACAAATAGTAGTATGTTTTACCTAGTAAAATAATTGTGCAATACTTGTAAAGCAGTTTTACAAGTAATGTACTTTGAAAACCAGTGTTTTAATCTTATTTTTGTTTAAAGTGTTGTATGTGGTTTAATTTATTTCTTTATTTGGTGAAAAAATATGAGAAAGAGTTTTCTGTTTATACTTTTTGTTTTATCATTGAATATTATTGCCCAGATTCATGTTGTAAAAAATGGAGAAAATGTTTCCAAAAATGAGGAAAAGGCATTTGAAGTATTTAAGTCTTATATGGAAGTTGTTGATGACAGAAAAGGAGGACAAAAATTCTGGAACACAGATAAGAAGTTCACCTCTTATGATTTTTTGTTCTCAGAGGGGTTCTGGAATCCTAATCTGTATGCTTACATTTCACAGGCTAATGTTTTATCTGTATCTGATATTGGAGGAAGAGCTAAACTAATCAGAGTTCTAATGTCCCCGTCTGATAAGGCAGATAATATATATGCGATAGCAAATTATATATTTAAGGATAATAAGCTATCTAATTATACTGATTTTTATACAAAAGGATGGGTGGAAAGAACAGTCGGAAATATTGAATATCATTTCCCGTCAGATTATTCTTTCAGTACTACAAAGGCGAAACAGGCAAATGTTTTTGTAAATAAACTACAGGAAATATTTAAACTTGATGATGATAAATTACATTATTACATCGCAAAAAATTGCAAGGAAGTAAGAACGGTGCAAGGCTTTGATTATGTTTTGGGAGAGGGGCAAAGTGATAATTGTGCTTTTTTTGATTCACAAAACAAGATAATATACACAGCAGCATTTTCAGGCGAAAATCATAGACATGAGCTTATCCATCTTATTAATATCAAATATCCCAATGCACATTACTGGCTGACGTCCGGATTTTCTGTTTACAGTAAGTCTGACAATGCGCATATTGGAAAGTCATTAGCATGGCATTGCCAAAAGATTTCAGATTTTACAAAAAAGCATCCGGATTTTAATTTTTTGGATGAAGAAAAAGAGATAAAATTAGAGGGAACTTCTGTTGATTATTTTGTTGGTGCAGCATTAATACATCTGTTTTTGAAAAAGTATACCACAGAAGATTTAGGTATGATTATGGAAAAATCATCGGAAAAAGGTTTCTTTGAAAAAAACTATTATTTATTCGGAGCTACGAGTTTGGCAGATTTAAATAGTAAGATAAAAGAAACAATTAAAGAATTGTCAAATCCTAAGACCAAATTGATGCTGGACCTAAATTAATAATTTATTTAATCCTGCCAGGATTCTGCTTAAGAAAGCTGTCCCATCCCGAATAGGATTTTTCAGAGATATCTTTACCCATATTAAAATGATGACATACTGCAACGGCAAGACCGTCTGATGCATCCAGATATTTGGTGGGAAATTCCTTTAGCTGTAACAGATTTTTCAGCATTCCGGCAACCTGTTCCTTACTGGCATTACCATTTCCGGTAATAGCCATTTTTATTTTTTTAGGAGAATATTCAGTAATTGGGATGTCTCTTGCAAGGCTGGCAGCCATGGCTACGCCCTGAGCGCGGCCTAATTTCAGCATGGATTGTACATTTTTTCCAAAGAAAGGAGCTTCCAGTGCAACTTCATCCGGGTGGTATTCATCAATTAATGCAAGAGTACGATCGAATATCTTCTTTAGTTTTATTTCATGAGTCTCCAGCTTTTTCAGAATTAATTCATGTATAGAAATTAATTCCATCTTCTGTCCCTTTACCGAAATAATACCAAATCCCATAACAGCTGTTCCGGGGTCAATACCTAATATGATTTTTTCGTGTTGCATCCTTATGCAAAGATACAGGGAATAATTGAGGTAAATTAATATTACATGAAGTCGTGAATAATCTTTATATTTATTTCATTAAACCACAAAATATATGAATAGAATTGTACTTAAGGCAGTACTGTTATCAGCAACCGTTTCCGGGACAGTTGTTACTTACGCACAGGCACAGCAAACTCCAAAATTTGTCTCAAATATTGAAGGAGTGAAGCAATATACCATGAATAATGGACTAAAAGTTCTTCTAATTCCGGATGCCTCACAAAGTAATGTTGTAGTTAACATAGTATACAATGTAGGATCTAAAAATGAAGGTTATGGAGAGAAGGGTATGGCTCATCTTTTGGAACATATGCTCTTTAAAAGTACCAAAAAATTAGGTGATATCAAGAAAATGCTCTCTGATAAAGGAGGGAATGCTAATGGAACAACCTGGTATGACAGAACCAATTATTATGAAGTATTTCCATTTAATGAAGAAAACCTACGTTGGGCATTGGAAATGGAAGCTGATAGAATGCTCAATGCAACGATTTTACAATCTGATCTAGATAAAGAGTTCTCTGTAGTAAGAAATGAATTTGAAATTGGTGAAAATAGTCCGGAAGGCGTTTTGCAGGAGAGAATTCTTTCAACTGCTTATCTGTGGCATAACTATGGAAATAGCACGATTGGAAGCAAAGAAGATATTGAAAGAGTAAAAGCTGACAGACTACGTACATTCTATGAAAAATATTATCAGCCGGATAATGCTACATTAGTTGTTGCGGGTAAATTTGATGAACCAAAACTTTTACAATATATTGGACAATATTTCGGGTCTATACCAAAGCCAACCAGGGTTCTGGATAAAACCTATACATTGGAACCTGCACAGGATGGAGAACGATTTGTCGAACTAAAGAGAGCAGGAGATAGTAAAGTTTTTGGGGCTGTCTATCATACGGTTCCATATGCTGATAAAGATTATGCAGCACTGGATGCATTGTCTAATATTTTGACTTCAGACCCATCAGGGTATCTTTATAAATCACTTGTAGATACTCATAAGGTTGCTTCTATTTATTCATATCAGCAAACATTACGAGATGCCAGCTTTATGTATTTTGGGATTAATATTCCAAATGATACGGATATTAAAGTAACGGAAAATTTGGTACGTTCGGAACTGGATAAAATACCAACAATTAAATATACTGATCAGGATGTTCAAAGAGCTAAGACAGCTTTATTAAAACAATATGATAATATTAAGAATAATACAATTAGCTATGCGATAAATCTTACCGAGATTATTGGCGCCGGAGATTATAGACTCGGCTTTTTATATCGTGACAATATTGAGAAATTGACCAAGGCCGATATAGAAAGGGTTGCACAAAAGTATTTCACTTCTAATAACAGGACTGTAGGTATTTTTATTCCGTCTAAGGATGAGAAAAGAGTTAATGCTTTGGAATACTCTGATGATAAACTGGCGGGATTAACAACTAACTATAAAGGAAAAGCCCTTGAAAAAGAAGTAGCTCCTTTTGAAGCTAGCATTTCTAACCTAAAGAAAAACCTGACAGAAGATAAGACCGGAAACGGAATGAAGTATGGATTTATTAAAAAAGAGATTAAAGGTGAGAAGGTATTAGCGTCATTTAATTTCCGGATAGGAGATGAAAAAAGTCTGAAAGGCAAATCTCAGATTGGAGATGCAATGGCACAGCTATTGAAAACCGGAACAAAAAAATATACCAAAGAGCAGCTTAAAGATAAACTGGACGCATTGAAATCCAGTATCAATTTTGGGTATGGAGGACAAAGCCTGTCGGTGAATATCAATACATATAAGAATAATTTTGCTGAGGTGATGGGTATCTTAAAAGATATATTGACTGATTCCACATTTCCTCAAGACGAACTTACAAAATCTATAAAAGAATATAATACATATCTGGAATCATCTTTAAATGATCCTCAGACCTTAGCATTCACAGAGATTAGCAGAATAAACCAAGGTTATCCAAAAGACCATATTTACTATACCCCATCAATCCAGGAACAAATTGACTTTAATAAAGATGTGAAACGTGAACAAATTGTTGATTTCTATCAGAATCTTATTGGAGCTAACTACGGTGTAGGAACAGTAATCGGTAACCTGGATGCAAAAACTGTTAAAACAGTATTGGAAGATACATTTGGAAAATGGAATACAAAAACTAAATACAGTTATGTCGTTCCAACTTTCTTCCCGTCTAAAAAAGAAGATAAAATCATTAACACTCCGGATAAAGAAAATGCAGCAGCAGTTGGTGCTATAAACTTTAAGATGGACAGAAAGAACCCTGACTATCCAGCTCTCCTTCTGGCCAATGAAATGCTGGGAAGCGGAGGTTTCCTGTCAGCAAGAATTCCGATGCGTCTTCGTGAAAAAGAAGGGATCAGTTATGGTGCCGGATCATATATGAGTGTTCCTTATATTAATGATGCTGCTTCATGGGGCTATTATGCTTTCCTTAATCCGACAAAGAAAGATGCTGTAGACAAGGCTGTCCGTGAAGAAATTGCAAAAGCTTTAAAAGATGGATTCACTGATGAAGAACTTAAAGCAAATAAACAGAGTTGGCAGAACTCAAGGAAAACAGGATTGGGTAATGACGGAACTTTAATGGGATTAGTAAATAGTAAATTGTTATATGATATTCCGTTAGAAGACTATGATACTCTTGAAAGTAAAGTGCTAAATATAAACGTTCAACAAGCAAATGAAGCATTACGTAAATATTTAAAAACCAGCGAAATGACCACTTTAGATGTTGGGGACTTTAGTAAAAAGTAGATATAATACTTGTGAAAAATGTTTTCGGAGCAGGAAGCAGTGTTATAAAGCAATAATTTAACGTTTAAACATAGAAATAAAAAGGTGTCAAAATTTTTGATACCTTTTTTATTGATGCATAAGAAATTTATGTATATTTGATATGTAAGAAAATTAGGTATGTCTAAAAAGAATAATAAATTATACAAAGGAACTTTACAGAATATCATTCTGAAGCTATTAGCTCAGGAAGTCAAGATGTATGGTTATCAAATGACGCAAAGGGCAAAAGACCTGACGAAGGGGGAGTTGGAGATGACGGAGGGAGCACTCTATCCGTTATTACATAAACTGGAAGACGAAGGACTTATTACATCTGAAATACAAAATATAAATGGACGTGACCGGAAATATTACTTATTGACTGAAAAAGGTAAGCATCAGCAGGCAGAGCAAGAGGCTGAAATGAAAAGTTATATTTTGAACCTGAATACTATTTTTAATATTTAATAGCAATAGATATGGAATATCAAGATAAAAAGATAACGGATTATTTAATCGAAAAAAGACTTCCTTTGGATATCCTTCTTGAAGTAAAAGATCATATGGCCGATCAGGTTGCTGCTTTAGAGACAGAACAAAATATAACTTTTGATGATGCTTTTGAACAGACTAAACCTTCATGGGGAAAAGATCTTGAGATGAGGTTTAGTTTCTTTTCCTATAAATTCAGAAAGATTACCAGATTGCAGAATAGTATAATGATGCGCAATCAGCTTAGAATACAAAAGAAATCTCTGCTGATAATGTTGGCCATATTCTTTGTGACCTCATATTTTATTCTATATATCCCGAAACTGTCTATCTACGCATTCATTGCTTTTAATGGCGGAGCTGCAATATTAGGAATTGCAGTATCTATTTTAGGACGGAAGCTACTGGAAACTACTAAAGGTAATTATAAAAAGAATATAAGTGTTTTTCAAAGAAGTGTAGGAAGTCTCATGCTTACAGGGGCCCTTTTTATTACAGCCAATAATATTTTAGGAGTGGACTCGCAGATCGAAAAGATTAGTGGAAGTCTAAATGAGATTTTCTTTCAGCATAATTTTAAACCTGGAGATTTCATGCATGCTACGATGAGCTATCTTTATATCTATATGGTAGTTTATGGATACCTTAATTATATTAGTTATAAAAAGGCAGTAGTCAAAATAAAGGAGAGAATGACACTTGAATTTTAATATTATGAACACACCATCACAAAATAGTCCAATACGTCAATACTTATTAGCAAAAAAACTTCCCTGGGATATTATGCTGGAAGTGGAAGATCATATCCATACACAAGTTCAGGATTTGGAGGTTTCAAAAAATATGACATATGAAGAAGCATTTTTAGAAGTTCAGTTATTGTGGAAAGAAGATTTGAAAATAGATCGTCCTGCATTAACTACTTACAATGAATTTCTGGCAACACCTTTTGTCAGGAAAATTTACTGGCAAAGGCGTAAAAGCGCAATTTTTCGTTCTGTAGGCTTTGCCTTGAGTGTATTAATGCTTCTTATTCTTGCTGCAACAGAATTAGATATTTCGTCTTTCCGAATTGTCTTTATGGTTATAGTGATTCTGTCTACTTTTACCCCTGTCTTGTATTATATCAGATATTTCCGGGTGTTTCGGTTTACAGATAAATTTGCAAACAAGTTTTCAATATACCAACGGGAATTTATCGTATGGAATTTTATTTTAGGCGGCTTTAATTTTTTTTGGATTTCCAGAAAACAAATCCCGGACTTTTACCAATTGTTAAATGCACATAAGATAGAAGATGCTTTATATACTTACTTCATATTTGCCTTTTTATTGTTCTGGTTAGGAATGGCTTGTTATTGCCTTTTATTTAGCCAGAGGTTTGTAAAATCAGTGAAACAGATAAAAAAACGGTTAACATTATGATTACCATTGAACAGGAAAATATAATCAGAAATTATTTACTAAATAAAAAACTTACACTGGATATAGCCGCTGAGATATATGACCATATGCTGACGCAGGTTGCCTTATTGATGTCGGAAGGTGAGAGTTTTGAAGTGGCATGGCAAAAAACTAAAATCTCATGGAATGATGAAATGAAAACCATCTATGATGTATGGTATAGTTTTGATGACATTACTCTGCTAATGAAAAAAATAAAACAAAGGTATCTGAGAAGTTCTTTTACAAAAGCTTTTCCTATAGCATTATTAATATGGGGCATTCATGTTGCTTTGTTATGGAGTATTCCTCGTGAATGGGTAGAAGGGGTACAAGTTATAATATGTGTTATTTACTTTGTTGCATTAGGTTACTGGGTATATCGAAGCAAAGATCTTTTCAAACTACAAAGAAAATACACTAACAGACTGAGTGTTTATCAGGAATTTGTAATGCTTCCAGTTTTTACAGGAGGTTTTATAGGATGGATTGGCAATGTTAATGCATGGAATAGGCTATATGATATAAGATACTCGGTGTTTACTTCATCTTTTGGATGGAAGGATGTATTCATTTTTAGTGGAATGACAGTAATGATGGCACTGTTTTACCTGTGCATGGTGATATCTGCAATTACAATTCGAAAATACCGGAACAGTATTATACAGATAAAACCTTTTTTGCAAAAGATACAATAACGATGAATATACTAGAAAGAAAACAGATACAGAAATATCTGGAAGATAAACGACTTCCGTTGGATATTTATTTAGAAATAGAGGATCATATTATTTCTCAGATTGAAGAGCTGGAACATGAAGGTATAGGCTTTCAAGAGGCCTTTTTACAAGTGAAAACTAAATGGAAGAAAGAATTGTCCTTTCAGAATTTTAGTTTTAGTGATGTGAAAGCAGTTCCGAAAATTGTAGCTAAGATAAGAAGTGCGTATGTAAGAGAAATAATGCCTAAAATTTTGATTATTTCATTCTTGATATTATTAGTTCTGGTTTTAGGAGCCTATCAATTAGACATAGAAAGTTTTAAAACATTTTATACAATTATTTATGCAGGATTTATAATTCTTCCGGTTATTGTTTTTATCTTAAACTTTGAGGTGTTGATTCAGCGAGGAAATTACAATAAGCGTCCACTGAATGCTTATCATAAGATGGTAGAGTTGGCTGTAGGAATGTTTATATTTCCGATGGTAAATATAACTAATGTATCAAAGTCATCTGAAATGTTTTATAGTGTATTTTACGTATCAGAAACGAGTCTACTAAGTAAAATATTAACACTTAGTATGCCCCTGTATTTCTCGGCGGTATGTTTATTTTCTGCTTTTGTTTTTATTAAATATAAAAGAGAAGTTACTAAAATGAAACTAGCATAAAACAGAGAAGGTGCAATTGCACCCTCTCTGTTATTTCTATTTCTCTTCCAAGCCTTTACTAAACTCCATGAGTGCTTTTCCCTGAAAGGCTTTTCTACTGCCTTTTTCTATAGCCTTGTCCCATTCTTTTTCTCCTTCTTCCATTCGGCCTATAGCATATAGATAACTGCCCAAAGCGGTATGGCCTTCAGGTTCTCCCATGTCGATTATTTTTTGTGCTAATGCTAATAGCTCCGGATGAGGTTGGATATTTTGTTTGGAAAGGTCTTTTCCTGTGAGTAAGCCTGGGGTTACTTCCAGCATTTTGGCTCCGAATAGATCAAGGCAGGATTTTGCAAGCCCTTTGTCACAAAGTTCCGTGTTGAAGCTGATGAAATCCGGATCGAGTAATGCGGCCAGATCACCCTGATTTTTCTTTTTATCGTAGTATTGTGCAAGTAGTGCTGCTTTCTTCTGTGATAGCTCAGGATTCGTTCTGTTATTTACGGATATAGAGTCTTTATTGAATTTCCATACTTCATTTTCAACCCAAGTCGATATGCCGTGAAGTTCTTTTCCTTTTATCTTAAATATAAAAATATCTTTATCAGGATAGATCATTAAGCTGTCATTTCGGGTAAAATAATCTCCATGTGCCATGTCGCCGATCAGAACTTTTCCGTTGCCATCGAAATTAAAACTCCCATATAAACTTCCATTTCCTTTAACGCCATAATAGCCTTGTAATGCATTGTCGGGTTTCTGTGCAAAAGAAAAGATTGATAGAAATATTAAAAGGTGAGATATAAATTTTTTCATGTGGTCAAAGATACTATTCTCCGGTTAATTTTTTTGTTGATATAGGGACCCATTTTCCATCATGACGAAGAAGTTGTATTTCATCGACTATGAATTTAGTTTTGTAATCTTTATATTCATAGAAATTCCATGCCCTCTTGAAATTATCAAAGCTTAGATCTCTATAACCGACTGTTACGTGAGGATTGAAAGAGTTTTTTATAAAGTTAAAACGATCTTTTACTTTGGAATGAAGTGTATTCAAGTTTTCATTCTTTTCTGGTTGAACAAATAAAACCGGATTTTTGGGATTAGGAAAAGATCCAAAGCCATTTAAGATTAATTCAAAAGGAGAAATATGAGTATCTATCTTCTGAAAAGCCGTAATAATATCCTGTTCCATAGCCTTGTCTCTTGAGAAAGGTGGAAAGAGAGTAATATGGGCATCATTCTTTAGTGCTTTGGAATTGCTATAGTTTTTCGCCAGATCTTCTTTGAAAACCCTGATTTCCTCAATAATAAATTTTGGAGGATAGATGGCTATGAAATATAGTTTATTCATTTTTATGTTCAACAGGCTTTAGTAAATCTTTCTGTAAATCTACGATAACGTTCTGAAGATTATCTGTAATGTTTTTAACCTCTTTATGTGGATTAAATACTGCATTTTTACCTTTATTTTCATCAGCGATATTAGAAAGAATAATAACAGAAGTTTTGGTTTCAGGATAATAAATGTTTAGAGACGGAGATCCCTTTACATATCCACTATGAAAATAAGCTTCAGGCTTTCCGGTATTCAGCATTATGCCATAACCATAGCCCATTTTCCCAAAAACTGCATGTTGTCTTTCCGCACTTTTCTTTGTGAATTCTTTTAGTGTTTCAGGTTTTAGAATTTTACCTCCGTATAATTTCTGATTCCAAAGGTGAAGATCGTCTATAGTAGAGAGGATACCGCCTGCTGGTGTACCTATTTCTTTTCCGGCAAGTCGCTTAGGCATATTGGGAACAACTTCCTGAACCTTTTCATTTCCAAGATATGCACTTGCAAAATTTCCGGTTTTAAAAGTCAGTGCAGTGGACGAATGGTGCATGCCAGTTTTAATAAAAAGCTCTGTGGCATTTTCGTCGTAGGATTTTCCGGAAACCTTCTCCACAATTTGCCCTAATGCATTAAATCCGTCATTAGAATAAAAGAAACCTGTCCCGCTTCTAAACATAAGTCTGTTACCCATAATGTTCAGTCCGGAAGTATGGTTCAGAAGCTGGTTGATGGTGATATTTTCGTATTCCTTGATTCGAAAATCTGGCAGATACTGTGAAACTTTATCTTCCAATTTTAATTTGCCTTGTTCCTTCTGCAATAAGATGAGAACAGCGGTGAATTGCTTGCTTACCGAGCCAATGGCAAAAATGGTGTTGTTGTCAATCTTAGTTTTACTCTTAAAGTTAGAATAGCCATTTTCTTTTCTGTATAATATAGTACTGTCCTTAAAAACAGCAATACTTCCGTTGAAGTGATACTTTTTAAATACGGTGTCAATCTGCTGTTGTGTAAGTTTAGTTTGAAATGCTGTTATTGTAGAATCTATAACAACATTGCGGTCGATAGTTTTTTGCTGTTCCGTTTTACATGAAAATAGCAGGGTGAAAAGAAATAGAAATCCTAATTTTTTTATCATAAGTGTTTTGTTATAAGTTTGAATAGAGTATTGATTAAAATAGCATAACTGATTTTAAATTTAGTGAAATACTCTGAAGTCTCCTAACGAAACAAATTCCATGCTAAAGAACAATTAATATACAATTAGTACTCTTAATTAATACCTTTGATTAGCTAATTACAATAGATTATGAAAGAAAGCCTGAAGAGTGATTCTTTACAAATAGAACATCTGCTAAATATTATAAAAGAACAAGGTGTAGAATATTTGAACTCTATTTCGGAGAGAGCAACATCTGTAGATAATAAATTAATTCCCGAAAAGCAGGCATTACCAGAGGAAGGATATGGTACTGAGGAAGTACTGAAGCTGTTTAATAAAAGATTTGAACCTCTGATGGTGGCTTCATCTGGTCCAAGGTATCTGGGATTTGTGACCGGAGGCTCCACACCTGCATCAGTTGCTGGAGATTGGTTATCGACTATATATGATCAGAATACCCAATCTGTAAAAGGACATGGAGATATTTCAGCAGTTATAGAATTAGAGGCCATAGCAATGTTACTGGATCTTTTGGAATTACCTAAAAGTTTTTTAGGAGGCTTTGTAACCGGAGCCATGATGTCCAATTTCACCTGTGTTGCCGTAGCGAGGCAATGGTATGGAAAAGAGAAGGAGATAGATATAGCAAAAGAAGGAATAACAATTCCGATACACATATTAACAGCTATACCACATTCTTCAGCAATAAAGTCACTTTCTCTTTTGGGAATAGGAAGTGGTAATATTATTAAGATTAAAACTGAAGAGGGTAACAGAGAAGCCATCTCTATTAAGGATCTCGAAGATCATATCCAGAAACTGAATGGAGACCCTTTTATTTTGATTTCAAGTGGAGGCACTGTAAATACGGTTGACTTTGACGATTTTACTGCGATAAGAAAGCTAAAAGAAAAATATAATTTCTGGTGGCATATCGATGCTGCATTTGGAGGTTTTGCAGCATGTTCCGATACTTACAAACACTTGGTAAAAGACTGGGAATATGCAGATAGCATTACCGTAGACTGTCATAAATGGCTGAATGTTCCTTATGAAAGTGCTGTGTTCTTTATAAAAGAGCAATACAAGCTTTTACAGGTTGAAACTTTTCAGAACTCCAATGCTCCTTATCTGGGAGATCCGCTGGAAAGTTTTAATTATTTAAATTTTCTTCCGGAAAATTCGAGACGCTTAAAAGCCTTACCGGCATGGTTCTCACTTATGGCTTATGGTAAAGATGGTTATCGGGATATTGTGGAAAACAGCATTTTTTGTTCAAATCAATTTGGGGAATTTATAGAAAGCAGTGATGATTTCGAATTGCTGGCTCCTGTGCGTCTGAATACAATATGTTTCACTCTAAAAGGAGAAGAGAAGCAGGATATGGTAAATCAATTTCTGGAATTGCTGAATGCTACAGGTAAAGTTTTTATGACACCAACCAATTATAACCAGCGTAAAGGAATAAGAGCTGCTTTTGTTAACTGGCGGACTACGGAACATGATGTAAAGTTGATAACTGAGGCAATGGCTGAGTTGGCCACAGATCTGAAATAAATAAAAATCCCTCATAGTATTTTCTACGAGGGATTATTTTTTTAGGCTGTAGCCTCTACATATTTCTTCGGTATTTGCCACCTACTTCAAACAAAGCATTGGTAATTTGCCCCAGAGAACAATATTTTACAGCATCCATCATAACCCCAAATAGGTTTTGCTGATTAATGGCTGCATGTTGTAATTTTCTTAAAGCCTCTTCAGATTTTCCTTCATTGGCTTCCTGGAAATTGTGAAGAGATTCAATCTGTGCCTGCTTTTCTTCCTCAGTGGAACGAATAACCTCTCCTGGTAAAACAGTTGGAGACCCATCTTTGCCCAGGAATGTGTTTACACCAATAATAGGATATTCCCCGGTATGTTTCAGCCATTCATAATGCATAGACTCTTCCTGAATTTTTGAACGCTGATACATGGTTTCCATAGCACCAAGAACACCACCTCTTTCTGTAATTCTGTCGAATTCAGTATATACAGCTTCTTCTACAAGGTCTGTTAATTCCTCGATAATAAAAGAGCCCTGAAGCGGATTTTCATTTTTAGCCAGACCTAATTCTTTGTTAATAATAAGCTGAATGGCCATCGCTCTTCTTACAGATTCTTCTGTTGGTGTTGTAATCGCTTCGTCATATGCATTGGTGTGAAGTGAATTGCAGTTGTCATAAATAGCATATAAAGCCTGAAGCGTGGTTCTGATATCATTAAAATCAATTTCCTGAGCGTGAAGTGAACGGCCGGAAGTCTGAATATGATACTTCAGCATCTGGCTTCTTTCATCTGCACCATATTTCAGTTTCATGGCTTTTGCCCAGATTCTTCTTGCCACACGGCCGATAACTGCATATTCAGGGTCGATACCGTTGGAGAAGAAGAAAGATAAGTTTGGTGCAAAATCGTTGATGTCCATTCCACGGCTTAGATAGTATTCCACATAAGTAAATCCGTTTGCCAATGTAAATGCCAATTGCGAAATCGGATTAGCTCCGGCTTCTGCAATATGATATCCTGAAATAGAAACCGAATAGAAATTTCTTACTTTTTCTTTAATGAAATACTCCTGAACGTCACCCATTAATCTTAGTGCAAATTCGGTAGAGAAAATACAAGTGTTTTGTGCCTGATCTTCTTTCAGAATATCTGCCTGGACTGTTCCCCGAACGGTAGCTATTGTTTGGGCTTTGATTTTTTCGTAAACATCTGCAGGGATCACTTCATCTCCGGTAATTCCTAACAATTTTAAGCCTAAACCATTATTAGATGGAGGCAACTCTCCGTTATATTGAGGTCTCTTTAAGCCTTTTTCGTCAAACTTGGCTTTCAGAACAGCTTCTACTTTCGCTTCAAGCTTGTGTTCAGTAATATATTTTTCAACATTCTGGTCGATAGCTGCATTCATAAAGAAAGCCAATAGCATCGGAGCAGGACCATTAATAGTCATAGACACAGAAGTCAGAGCATTTACAAGGTCAAAACCAGAGTATAGCTTTTTAGCATCATCCAATGTTGCAATAGAAACTCCGGCATTACCAATTTTACCATAGATATCTGGTGGTAAAGCAGGATCCTGACCATATAATGTTACCGAGTCAAAAGCTGTAGACAAACGTTTTGCCGGCATTTCTGCAGAAACATAATGGAATCTTCTGTTGGTTCTTTCCGGTCCGCCTTCTCCGGCAAACATTCTCGTAGGATCTTCTCCGGTTCTTTTGAATGGATAAATACCTGCTGTGTAAGGGAAACTTCCCGGAAGGTTCTCCTGGCCTTTCCATTTAATCAGGTCTCCCCAGTCATTATACTTAGGTAGTGCTATTTTAGGAATTCTAAGATGGGATAAAGATTCTGTTGAGGTTTCTACTTTAATCTCTTTTCCACGAACGAAGTAAGAATAGAATTCTGCGTTGAATGCTTTTTTTGTATCATCCCAGTTTTTAAGGAAATCTATGTTTTCCTGTTGCAGTTCTTTTTCCGCTTTTTGATATTCAGTTTCCAAAACCTCATTGGAGATAATCTTCTTAACACCGTCAATATGATACATTGTTCTGGCTAATTCAGCCTGTTTCTCAATTGCAGCATCATATTGCTTGTTATTTTCTACAATTTCAGACAGATAACGGACTCTTTTGGGCGGAATTATGGTCACTTCATCTGTTACCTCCTGTTCTATAAAAGTATTAAACTCCGATACATTGTCCCCCTGAGTCTGTCGAAGGGTCTCATTTACCTTTACAACTAATCTGTTATAGAGTTCTGTTGTGCCATGATCGTTGAATTGAGAAGCTTTGGTTGCAAAAACCGGCATATCATCTAATGGATTTTCCCATAAAAGATGGTTTCTCTGGAATTGCTTTCTTACAGCTTGTAATGCATCCAGGGCACCGCGTTTATCCGATTTATTTAAAGCAACAAGATCTGCATAATCCAGCATGTCTATTTTTTCAAGCTGAGTAGAAGCTCCATATTCAGGAGTCATTACATACATTGATACATCTGCAAAATCAGAAACTTCAGAACCGGACTGTCCGATACCAGATGTTTCCAATATAATAACATCCGGATGTGCCAATTTTAGGACATTTAATGCAGAGTGAATAAACGGCGAAACCGAAACATTATTTTCTCTGGTAGCCATCGAACGCATGTAGACTCTTGGATCATTAATAGCATTCATACGGATTCTGTCACCTAAAAGGGCGCCTCCTGTTTTCTTTTTGGAAGGGTCAATAGAGATAATCGCAATCTTTTTATCCGGATTAGAACGCAGGAAGCGTCTTACCAGTTCGTCCGTTAAAGAAGATTTACCAGCACCACCAGTACCAGTAATACCAATAATCGGAATATTCAGATCTTTTGATTGTTCATCTATAGCCTTTACCAGCTCAGGTTTTTCGTCTGAGAAATTCTCCACTGCCGAAATAATCTGGGCAATGCTCGTTGGATTGTCGAAGTTTATAGCACCCAGGTCTTTTGCAGTTATATCTTTTCCAGTAGCAAAATCAGATCTGTGTACAAGATCATCAATCATTCCCTGAAGACCAAGCTCTCGGCCGTCGTCCGGAGAATAAATTCTGTCGATACCATAATCCATAAGGTCTTTTATTTCTTCAGGCAGGATAACGCCGCCGCCGCCACCGAAGATTTTAATCTGTGGTGAGTTCTTTTCTCTCAGCAGATCATAGATATACTTAAAGTATTCGTTATGTCCGCCCTGATAAGAAGTCAATGCTATAGCATTAGCATCTTCTTGTATTGCTGTGTTTACAACTTCTTCTGCTGATTTGTCATGTCCAAGGTGAATAACCTCGCATCCGGTTCCCTGGATCACCCGCCGCATAATGTTTATAGCAGCGTCATGTCCGTCGAACAAAGCCGCTGCTGTAACGATCCTAACTTTATTGTCAGGAGTATATTTTTTTGTATTCATATTAGGGTTTAGTAATAATTCAAATATAATAAATTGAGGGCATATCTTCTTCAGGATTATATGGTTAACGGAAAGGGCTTAAAAATGGCTGGTTTCAGCCATTTTTGCTTATAAATCATAGTCTGTAGATTAAAAATTAATACTTTTATGCACGTAAAATCTAATACTAAACACTATAATGATGAATTTTAAAACTACTTTAATAATAGCGTTAATCAGTGCGTATTCTGTAGCGTTTGCTCAGGAGCGTATTTACTTTGATGAAAACTGGGAAGCTACCACCAAAGGCCAGATGGTTTACTACCGGGAAACCTCTAAACAAGGAAATCTTATTCTTTTAAAAGATTATTATAAAAACGGAGCACTGCAATTCGAAGGCTTGGCATCGGATGTCACACCAAACCATGAAGTCTATGAAGGGAAGGCAACATGGTATTTTCCTGATGGTAAACCTGAAAAAATTGCAGAATATGTAAAAGGAGTGCCAACAGGAGTGTCTAAAATGTTTGACGGACAAGGACGTCTTGTTGAAGATCTGATCTATAATAAAGAAGGAAGATACGACGGGACATCTTATCTTTATAAAAATACTGATGAGAACACAGGTTATAATATGATCACGTAGTATAAGAATTCTGAAGCTACTTATACAGTTGTTTTCGATGATTCTAAAAAAGGAATAAGAAGTGAGACTATTTATAAGGAAGGTTATGAGTCTGAAGTTAAATATTACGACGAAAAAGGGAAATATATAGGAAGTAAAACGTATAATACTAAAGAAGGCAAATATGAAGGGACTCTTATAGAATACTATTATGCACCTATGAGAATTGCCAGTATAGAAAGATATAACAAAAAAGGTGATCTGTTGGAGTCTAAGAACTATTATAAAAATGGCAAACTGAAACAGGATGTAAAAATATCCGGTAAAAACAGGCAGAAAATAACTTATAATGAAGAAGGGAAGGTAATAGCAAGGCTTAACTTAAAGTATAATGAAGACATTAAAGATGCTGTTGCTTATGAAGGGGAAGATTATGAATTCTATGAAGAAGGAGAGACTGTAAGACATATATCTACCTACCATGAAGGAGTACTTATTTCTGATAAGAACTATGATGAAGACGGAAAATTAAATACCGAAAATTTCTATAAAGGAGAGGACAAAGTAGCTACTAATTACTATAATACTGATGGTACTTTAAAAGCAAAACTGGAGTTAAAGGATGGCGTTGGTTATAATGGGACAGAAATTGCAAGTGCCGGTGAAATAGTGTATAAAGACGGAATTGTTCAGGATATGAAAAGACTTTTCGAAAACGGAAAAGTACAATGGACAAGGCATCTTAACCCTGAGAAAAATATATATGAATCTAAAGTATATAACGAAGACGGAGCAGTACTTTATTCTTATACAAGATCAGTACAGGAGGATTCGTTTAGCGGAGAAGTATTACAATATGTAAAAGGTAAAGTAAGTAACAAGGCTGTTATAAAGGATAATAATCTTGTTAGTGGCAAAATCCGAATCGATGAAGATGTACGCGATGTAGAGATCGAAAGAAAAGGAGAATGGATCATAATCCGACAATATACAAAAGCTGGTAAGTTATTTTCAGAAGAAAAAGTTCTTATTAATGAAAATCCTTACGGAGAATCTTATTATTTTCGCGAAGAATCTCTTGTCAAGAATTATAACTATTAATAAGAAGCATGAAAAAAGCAATTTTATATCTTTTATTGGGAACTGCAGTTAGTTTCCTGTTCCATTATTTTTTATCAGGATTCGGGAAAGTTTCTTTAGACCTGTATTATGCTTTTGCTTTTGGATTGGGTTGGGGAATGGCTTATTTTCTGGACAGACCCGATTTTGCACTACCCAAAAAATTAGGGCTATCCTTTATAGGCATTATCCTTTTAGTAGTATTAGGAGTTGTTTTCTTTAATCTGGAAATTGCTATTCCTTCTATTATTCGTTTTTCAACAGTTTTTGTTGCCTATTATCTTTTGGCTAGTTTCAGACAAAGTAAGTCGTTGAGAAAATAAAATTGATTTTAATAAAATCAAAAGAAGCGTTTCAGATATCTGAAACGCTTCTTTTTTATATTCTATATCCTGCATGTTTAGTGAATCATCAGGAAGCTTATTAATATTAGAATCATTAAAAGGAATGTAAATAAAATTGTATTAATAAAGAATAAAGATATCCCTGCAATACCTGTAGTAATCGGATGTGTCCTGTATACTTTATAATGAGCAATGAAAAAATAAACTCCACTATAAATTGAGAATATGGTAGCTAAGAAATATCCGATATTTCTGAAAAATGATAAAAACGGGAACCATTTTGCAATAAGACTTAGGAATAGAACTATTGCAATCTCTACTAATAGAAATGAAAAATAATGCAACGTGAAAACGCCGTGATCAAAATACCAAAACTTTTTCTTGCTATGAAATAGCCATAGTGTAAGTGCAAATAAAGGTAGATATAAAAAGAGAGCTTTTGGAAGAGAATGAAAGAAAGTTATAATTAGGCCGTTCAGTACATCTTTATAAGTTGCACCATGCTCATGAAGCTCAAAAGCTTTTTTTACAATAGGTCGTTCAATAGTAGTAAAGTTCATAGGATTTTTTGCTTGTATTGAATCGTATTGTTTTATATTATTAGCACCTTTTATATGAGTGCCTTCTAAAAAGCGTTGATCTTTCCAGTTCATAAGATCACCTTGGATAGTATTTTTTTTTATCAGAGAATCTTTTGTAGCTTTTAAAAATGCCTGAAGTTTTATTGAATCAACTTTCTTTATGTTATTTTCTTTGACGATAATACCTGTTGCTTCAACAGTGTTTAATTCACGGAGGTGATTTTGAGTTTGAATCAGTTCTTCATCTTTTTCATTATGACCACTTCCGACGTTTATGGGTAAAAAAGCAACCATTAGAAAAGTTATGAAACTCATGAAAATATATAGTTTCACAGGCGGAACATACTTTTGGCGTTCACCTTTTAGGTATGTAGTTGTTAATTTTCCAGGATTGAAGAGAAGATTTTTTAATGTTCCCCAAAACTGACCGTCATAATGGGTGAAGTCTTCAAAGAAGTGTGTGAAAAGATAATAGAAAGGCTGTTTGGGTTCAGTGTTTTCCTGGCCACAATGCGGGCAGAATCTCTCTTCTACCTGATGGCCACAGTTTAGGCATGTCTTGTCTGATCGGAGTTTTCCGTGGTGTCCCATTTTTGAATAGTTTTCTCCAAAAATAATCAGATTTTGGAAAAATGGAAATAAAAAAAGCAATACCTTATAAAAAGGGACTGCTTTTTTCTATGTTGATGTGTTTTTATGTTTGAATTATACACAATTCGTGTGCCAAAATAGGATGAGGTAATATAGATAAAAATCGATTTTTATATAAGCTTTTGAATTATAGCGCTTTGTCAATTTAAACACTTGCGTAATATAAAAAAGCAAATAGCTGTTTTGTTTTAGAAAAATTATTTATACCTTTGCAAACCCGTAATGGGGAAAATTATGTTTAATCGTAAACGATAAGTAGTGAATACATTAAGTTACAAAACCGTATCGGCTAACAAAGCTACCGCAAATAAAGAATGGGTTGTGGTAGACGCTGATGGACAGCCTTTAGGGCGTTTAGCATCTAAAGTGGCTAAGATTTTGAGAGGAAAGCACAAAACTAACTTTACACCGCACGTTGACTGTGGCGATAACGTTATTATTTTGAATGCTGAGAAAGTAGCACTTTCAGGAAACAAGTGGGCTGATAAAGAGTACATCTGGCATACTGGATACCCAGGAGGTCAAAAATCTTTAACTGCTGAAGAGCTTCACAAGAAAAATAGTGCAACGGTAGTTGAAAAAGCTGTAAAAGGGATGCTTCCTAAAAACAGATTAGGAAAAGCTATCTTCAAAAACCTTCACGTATACGTAGGTGGAGAGCACAAGCATGAAGCACAGCAGCCTAAAGAAATTAATATTAACGAAATTAAATAATTAAGATGTCTACAGTACACAAAATCGGAAGAAGAAAAACATCTGTAGCGAGAGTTTACGTTAAGCCAGGTGCTGGTAACATTACTGTTAACGGTAAAGATGCTAAAACTTACTTCTGCACAGATATGTTGGTTTACAAATTAAATCAACCATTTTTATTAACTGAAACTGCTGGACAGTACGACGTTACCGTTAATGTTTTCGGTGGTGGTATTACAGGTCAGGCAGAAGCTATCAGACTAGGTATTTCAAGAGCACTTTGCGCAATCAATGAAGAATTCAGATTATCATTGAAACCTCACGGTCTTCTTACCAGAGATGCAAGAATGGTAGAAAGAAAGAAATTCGGTCAGAAAAAAGCGAGAAAGAGATTCCAATTCTCAAAACGTTAATTTTCAAAATTCAGGATCTCGGATCATGGATTTCGGACGCTTCACTTGGTCTGTTATCTTATTTCTGAAATCTATTTTAAACAAAACAAAAATTGCCCGTTTAGTTTAGCACCCAAACACTTCTCCCGTTCTTTGAAGTTGTTGATTGCTTAAAGCGGAATGTAAACTAAAAAAATTAAAGACATGGCAAAAGCAAATGTAAAAGACCTATTAGAGGCTGGCGTACACTTCGGTCACATGACTAGAAAGTGGAATCCAAATATGGCTCCATATATCTTCATGGAGAAAAACGGTATTCACATTGTCGATTTACATAAAACGGCAGTAAAATTGGACGAAGCTTGTAACGCTTTAGAAAAAATTACTTCTGCTGGTAAAAAAGTTCTTTTCGTAGCTACTAAAAAACAAGCTAAAGAAGTTGTTGCAAAACACGCTTCTGAACTGAACATGCCTTATATTACTGAAAGATGGCCAGGTGGTATGCTTACCAACTTCGTAACTATCAGAAAAGCGGTTAAGAAAATGAACGCTATCGATAAAATGAAGAAAGATGGTACTTTCGAAACTTTATCTAAAAAAGAAAGATTACAAGTTGACCGTCAGAGAGCTAACCTAGAGAAAAACTTAGGTTCTATCGCTGACATGGTGCGTCTTCCTTCTGCTATTTTCGTAGTAGATATTATGAGAGAACACATCGCGGTAACTGAAGCTAAGAAATTAGGTATTCCAGTTTTCGGTATCGTTGATACGAACTCTGACCCAAGAAAAGTAGATTTCGTTATCCCAGGTAACGATGATGCTTCTAAATCTATCGATATGATTCTTTCTGTAGTGTCTGAATCTATCAAAGAAGGTCAGTCTCAAAGAAAAGCTGAAAAAGAAAAATCTAAAGAAGGTGAAAAAGCTACAGCTGATGCTGATGCTGATTTCGATGCTGAATAAGAATTTTCTTATATACATAAAAGAACCCGTTAGTTTACTAGCGGGTTCTTTTTTTATCCAATATGGAGTTGATTATTTTAAAGATAACTGCTGGGAGTTTCGGATACTGATGGTTTCTCTGTAAACTTTCTGACAAACATCGGCCGAAAGGGTATAGGTCCCTTTGCGGATCATAGCATAGCCAACCTTTCCGGTACCAATTGGTATTCTTTTAAAACCATTACTTCCGCTGATGGTGAAAACCATATTACAGGAAGATTCATTTTTTATAACAATAGAAGTATTAATAGCATTTGGATCTGTACTGTTCAAAAGATCATTTAATACAGCTTCCGTTTCAGGTTTATAAGTCTTTAGTAACTCATTATATTCTCTTTCAGTATTTGCCATAGAAGTATTGTTGTTTCCGGGGTAAGAAGGATATCTTGGAAATCGGTTGTATGTGCCATAATTCATGGCATCGCACCCGGCCAGAAGTACTGTTGCAGAAATAAGGAATAAATATTTTTTCATCCGTCAAAGATAAATTAATCTTCTTAAAATTAATTATTTCGTAATACACCGAAACACAAAACACAGCTTTTTAATTTGTTGTATTTTTTTTATCTTTGCACTGCTAAAATTTCAAGCATTATTTAATTAAAATATTTCAAACTATGTATACACCAGTAGCAGCAGACGTAGCTAAACTAAGAAACCACACAGGTGCAGGTATGATGGATAGCAAAAAAGCTTTAGTGGAAGCTGAAGGCGATTTTGAGAAAGCTATCGAAATCCTTAGAAAAAAAGGTCAGAAAGTAGCAGCTAACAGAGCTGACAGAGAAAGTACTGAAGGTGCTGTTATCGCAAGAGTTAATGAAGATAACACTTTAGGTGCTATCATTAGCCTTAACTGTGAGACTGACTTCGTTGCTAAAAACGAAGCTTTCATCGAGTTAGCTTATGAATTAGCTGAAATGGCAATTACTGCTGCGACTAAAGAAGAATTATTAGCTACAGATTTCCACGGAATTACTGTTGCTGAGAAATTAATCGAGCAGACAGGTGTTATCGGTGAGAAAATCGAGATCGGTAGCTTCGAAAGAATTGAAGGACCTTTCTTAGGTGCTTACATCCACGCAGGTAATAAAATTGCTGCTATTACTTCTCTTTCTGCTAACGTAGAAGGTGGTGTTGATGCTGCAAAAGCTGTTTCTATGCAGATCGCTGCAATGAACCCAATCGCTCTTGATGAAACTCAGGTTTCTCAGGAAACTATAGATAAAGAACTAGAGATCGAAAGAGATATCTTAACTAAAGAAGGTAAGCCTGCAAATATTATCGATAACATCCTTAAAGGTAAAATGCAGAAGTTCTACAAAGAGAACACTCTTGTTCACCAGGCGTTCATCAAAGACGGAAGCCAATCAGTAGCTGACTATGTAAAATCAGTTAACGCTGACCTAAAAGTAGTAGGATTCGTAAGAGTAAGCTTAGCTTAATCAAACTGAAATAAAAAGAAACCTCGGGAAGTTCCCGGGGTTTTTTGTTAATCAGAATTAATGTTTCTCATTCCATAATAATTTCGTAATTTTGCAAAGAAAGTGCTATGCCTATACACGACAAAATAATAGAGACGGCAATCACCTTTGATGACGTTCTTCTAGTACCTTCATATTCTGAAGTATTACCAAATCAGGTTTCTCTAAAATCAAGACTTTCCGATAAAATCACCCTGAAAGTTCCTATCGTTTCTGCAGCTATGGATACGGTAACGGAAGCTTCACTTGCTATTGCATTAGCGAGAGTAGGAGGGTTAGGATTTATTCATAAGAATATGCCTATCGAGGAGCAGGCTAATCAGGTTAACAGCGTAAAAAGATCCGAGAACGGTATGATCTCCGATCCTGTTACACTATCCAAAGAGCATACTCTTGGAGAAGCTAAAGCGATGATGGCTCATTATAAAATCTCAGGACTTCCTGTAGTAGATAATGATAACAAACTGGTAGGTATTATTACTAACAGAGATGTGAAATACCAGGAAGATCTAGATCTTAAGGTTGAAGAGATTATGACAAAGAATAACCTTATTGTTTCTCATAAGTCAACAACTCTGGAAGAAGCAAAAGAAATTTTGTTAAAAAGCAGAGTAGAAAAACTTCCTATAGTAGATGCTGAAAACAAATTGGTAGGATTAATTACTATTAAAGATATCGACAATCAGCTGGAGTATCCTAATGCTAATAAAGACGGAAACGGAAGACTTATTGTAGGTGCCGGAGTCGGAGTTGGAGCAGATACAATGGACAGAGTGAAAGCTCTAGTTGTAGCTGGTGTGGATATTATTGCAGTAGACTCTGCACACGGTCATTCAGAAGGTGTTCTTGAAAAGATCAGAGAAATCCGGGCAGCATATCCGGATCTGGATATCGTTGGAGGAAATATTGTAACTGCTGAAGCAGCAAAAGCTCTTATTGAAGCTGGTGCAAATGTTCTGAAAGTAGGTGTTGGTCCGGGATCTATCTGTACAACAAGAGTTGTTGCAGGTGTAGGTGTACCACAATTATCAGCTATCTATAACGTTTACGAATATGCAAGAACACAAAATGTAGCTGTTATTGCAGACGGAGGTATTAAGCTTTCAGGAGATATTGTAAAAGCTATTGCAAGTGGGGCCGGAGCAGTAATGCTTGGATCTCTTTTAGCAGGAACAGAAGAAGCTCCGGGAGATGAAATTATTTTCCAGGGAAGAAAATTCAAGTCTTATCAAGGAATGGGATCTTTAGCAGCAATGAAGCGTGGTGGTAAAGAAAGATATTTCCAAAGTGAGGCTAAGAAATTTGTACCGGAAGGTATCGAAGGACGAGTTCCTTTCAAAGGTAAGTTAGAAGAAGTTATTTTTCAGCTTAGCGGAGGATTAAGAGCCGGAATGGGATACTGTGGAGCTAAAGATATCGAATCTCTTCAGAAAGACTCTAAAATGGTTCGTATCACAGGATCCGGACTTAAAGAATCTCACCCGCATGATGTAATCATTACGCAGGAAGCCCCTAACTACTCATTGTAAATTATATTTGATACAATAAATAAAAGCCAGCTGCACAGCTGGCTTTTTTGTTTGAATATTATTCCGGAAATATGAATATCTTTACGATAACTAATAATCATAATTCCTTAATTTATAATGAGAAATGTTTTCATTCAGCTCTGTCTGCTGGTAGGTACAGTATGTACTTTTTATAGTCAGGAAATTTCTGTAATTCCTAAACCCCAGCTGCTGCAGCAAAAGACCGGAAATTTTGTAATTGATCAAAATACAGGAATACAGTTAAATGGAGCGTCCGAAAAAGATGTTCAGCTATTTCTAACCCAACTGAGAAAAGCTTCGGGATACGCTTTGTCTGTAAAAAACGGAAAAGAAAATACAATAGTTTTCCAGTTGGATACAAAACTGAACTTGCCCAATCAGGATGGCTATACATTGGATGTGTCTGATAAAAATATTGTAGTAAAAGCAAAAAACGGGAATGGCCTTTTTTACGCTACGCAAACACTTAGACAGTTGCTGCCTGTCTCTGTAGAAAGTTCGGATAAAAAGGAAGCCCAGAATTGGACAATCCCAGCTTTAACAATTACAGATTATCCAAGATATGACTGGCGGGGATATATGAAGGATGTCAGCCGTACGTTTTATGGAGTGGATGTTGTGAAAAAGTATTTAGATCTGATGGCACTTTATAAGATGAATACTTTTCACTGGCACCTTACAGATGATCAGGGATGGCGTATTGAAATTAAAAAGTATCCTAAACTAACTTCCGAGCAGGCAACAGTATTTCACAGAACAGAAAATCAGCCGGCAGAAAGAAGTGGATTTTATACTCAGGAGCAGATAAAGGAAATTGTAGCTTATGCTAGGGAACGTAAAATAACAATTGTTCCGGAGATTGATGTTCCGGGGCACTCATGGCCTACAATATTAGCTTATCCACAGCTGGGTGTTAATAAAAACAGTTACCCATATTTTGTGTTTCCTTTCGTTTCTTCATGGGGGTATTGGGGAAATCAGTTTACACCGAATACCTTGGATCCTTCTAAAGAGGAAGTATATACCTTCTTGCAAAATGTTTTTACAGAAATAGCAGCATTATTTCCGGGTGAGTATATTCATTTTGGTGGAGATGAAGTCAGACATGTACTGTGGGAGAAAGAACCGCATGTACAAGAGTTTATGAAGGCACACCAGATTGGAAATGTAAAACAACTGCAGAGCTATTTTGTTCAGCGCGTTTCAGGTATTATCAAAAAGCTAGGCAAAAAGCCTATTGGCTGGAACGATGTATTGGCAGATGATAAAGGTTTGCCAAAAGAAACAGCTATTATGAGCTGGTTGGGAGAAGAAGCTATAAAAGATGCTGCAAGTCATGGATTTAAAGCTGTAGCAACACCCTATTCACATGTTTATTTAGATATTACACAGGCTGACAGAAATGACGGAACTCCGAGTGACCTGGCGTATAGTAATATTAATTCAATAGACAGGATTTATGCTTATGATCCGTCCGCAGGTTTAACTAAAGAAGAAGAAAAATTTGTATTGGGTATACAGGGGAATCTTTGGTCCGCATTGACACAGGAAGCTAAAGATATGAATGTGCATGTTTTCCCACGTTTATTAGCCATTGCGGAAACAGGATGGACATTACCAGCCAACAAAAATTTTGAGGACTTTAAAAAGCGTCTTTTAACAGGTGAAAAAAGATTGGATGAGTTGAAGGTCGATTATTATAAACCGGGAGGATATATAAGCGGGAAATGGGCTAAAAACGATATTAAAGAAGAATTTGCAGACCTTGCATTTGATGTTACTTCTAAAGTTTATACAAACGGAAGAATTGTTGCCGGTTTTTTCTATACCTCCGGTAAAAACTTTTTAGAAATCGATGGAGTTCAGTTACTGGAAAATGGTACGGTTATATCAGAAGACCTGCATCATTCATTGGCAGATACATTCAGAGGAACGAACAAAATAAAACCGTTCTATTATAATTTTAAGGTAGATCGGTATAATCCCAAAGCGAAATACACCGTAAAAGCAAAAGTACGAGGAGCAGGGGGAACAGATTCTAATGGAAACTTTACATTTAATCTTAGTCCTTATAAGCCGTTTACAGCTGTTGAACCTAATTAATAAAAAGCCTGAGATATTCTCAGGCTTTCTAATATGATTTTTTATAATTCCGAAGGACAAATTTTATTCCGGTTTCAATAATATCGCCCATTGTTTTACAATATTTGAAATTTACATCATAAGTCAATTTCTGTAATGCTGTTTTAAGCTCCTTAACATTAGCTTCCGGCGCAATATCTTCTTTTTTCATAATCGAAATCAGTTCATCGAATCTATTTTGGCTACTGGTGACTCTTTTTACGATCTGTGAACGTACTTCTTTCCGATACTGCTCTATGGAATTAGGTTTTAGTTTCTCCAGAACCATATTCACCATGACGCTGTTTTCTTTGAAATACTGAGGCAAATATACCTTTAAATTTCCTTCATAAGTCTGTTGGTCAAAATCAATGGGACGAATTCTGTATATCACCTGATCAAAATCGTGAACCGGGATAATCACATAATTGTAAGAACGCATATCTCCCAATAGCCCAATAAGACAACGTTCATTGAATTTTACAAATTCTTTGGAGATCTGGGCTTTTTCCAGTTCTGTACAATTAGACAGATGCTTCTTGATGAAGACATCACCCGGAATTCCCAGAATATGCTCTTCGATCAATGTATTTTTATGAATAAGAAAGTTAATTCTGTTTGGAGAAAGTAAATCCTCCAGCTCTAATCCGTATATCCGCGAGGCATCGGCCTGTTTGATATAGAAATTGGTGTAATTGTCATTCAGAATATTTCTTACCCGAATCCGAAAAGGTTTGGAGTTGCCAAAAGTACAGAAGTCTATTGTGTCTACCTTTAGATAAGGTAGGGTGGCCTCGTCTCCGTCTGAATGGAGTAGGGTATATATTTTATTCAGATTGGCTTCTATTTCCTGAAATTCGTGTTCAGGATAGAATACACCCAGCCATAGAGTGTCCTTACCTTCTTTATCCAGAATACTTACACTGTCACTAAACCGTAAAAGGTCTTCATACAAAAACTGAATTTTAGTAGTTCTGTTGTGTTTTTCCAGATATTGCTGTAAGGCCTCGGAAACAGGAAATATGGGTTTTCTAAAAGCGATCCTTACATCTTTCATTGCATTATATACTTTAATCTAAATATAGAAAATATTTGAATGCCTCATCCAACAATTGTTATTTAGCCAATAAGAAAAGCCACTCAACTGAGTGGCTTTGTATATTTTAAGGAATTTAGATTTATCCTTTGAATTTACCCATATTGATAAATTTCTCCTGTCTTTGTTCCATTAATTCTTTACCATTGAATTTCTTCAAAGATTTAATGTTGCTCAGGATTGTACTTTTTACATTCTGGAAAGCAACTTCCGGCTCGTAGTGAGCACCGCCAAGAGGTTCTTCGATGATACCATCGATTAATTTCTCTTTTAGCATATCCGGAGCAGTCAGTTTCATTGCTTCAGCAGCAACCTCTTTGTATTCCCAACTTCTCCATAAAATTGTAGAACAGTTTTCAGGGGAAATTACAGAATACCAGCTATTCTCCATCATGTAAACTTTGTTTCCTACACCAATACCTAATGCACCCCCACTAGCTCCTTCACCGATTACAATCGTGATAATAGGAACCGTCATACGACACATTTCATAGATGTTTCTTGCAATAGCTTCTCCTTGTCCACGTTCTTCAGCTTCAAGACCAGGGTATGCTCCCGGAGTATCTATCAGCGTAACAATAGGGATGTTAAATTTCTCTGCAAGCTTCATCAAACGAAGTGCTTTGCGGTATCCTTCCGGGTTAGACATACCGAAACGGCGATGTTGTCTTTCTTTTGTCGTTCTCCCTTTCTGGGTTCCGATAATCATTACACTTTGCCCTTCGATGGTAATAATTCCGCCTACCATTGCAGGATCATCAGCAAAATTACGGTCTCCATGAAGTTCTAAGAAACTTCCTTTGTCTGCAACTCCATTAATGAAGTCTAAAGCATAAGGTCTGTTTGGATGGCGGGAAAGTTGAACTTTCTGCCATGGTGTAAGCTTGCCGTAGATATTCTTCTTTTCAGCAATAATTTTATCTTCTAACTGGCTGCATGCCAATTTTACATCGATACCACTTTCTTCACCTACCAAAGAGCATTTGTCGTATTGCTCCATAAGCTCTTCAATCGGCTTTTCAAATTCTAAATATTCCATTCGTATGAATTCAAGGTCTCAAATTTAAGGATTTTTTATGGAATCCCTATTTTAAAGTTTCAATTGCTTTAGTTATTCTGGAAATAGTCTCTTCTTTTCCGATCATTTCCATAAGATCTGGTACATCTGGTCCCTTAAGTTCTCCAACTAAAGAAAGACGCAGAGGCATCATTACTTTTCCCATACCCAAACCTTTGGCTTCTGCTAAGTGATGGATACTTTCTTTAATAGTTTCTGCTTTAAAATCTACAGTCGAAATAGTTTCGGCTAATTCCTGCATTAATACAGCTGTTTCCGGAGACCATGCTTTTTTCGAAGCTTTTTCATCAAAAGATTCTGGTGCATGGAAAAAGAATTTACCATCATTATAGATATCTTTAACAAAGGTTGCTCTTTCTTTCATCAGACCAATTATTTTTAAAGCCTTTTCATCAGAAACTTCAACATTGTTTTCTGCCAGCACTTTTTTAAATTCAGGAAGGATAGCTTCATTGGGTGTCAGTTGCAAGTACTGCTGATTGAACCATTTGGCTTTTTCGGCACTGAATCTTGCCCCGGCTTTATGAACTTTATTAAGATCAAATTCTTTAATCATTTCATCCATACTCACAATTTCTTTATTGTCAGCAGGAGACCATCCCAACATGGCAACCATATTGATAAAAGCTTCTGGTAAATAACCTTCTTCACGGTAACCAGCAGAAGTGTTGCCCGTAGTCGGATCGGTAAAATTAAGTGGGAATACGGGGAAACCGAATTTATCACCATCTCTTTTGCTTAGTTTCCCTTTTCCTTCTGGTTTCAGGATAAGTGAAAGATGGGCAAATTCCGGTGCATCCCAACCCATTGCTTCATATAATAATACGTGAAGTGCCATAGATGGCAGCCACTCCTCACCACGGATAACATGGGTGATTTTCATCTCGTGATCATCGATAATGTTCGCAAAATGATAAGTTGGCATTCCGTCATTTTTTACCAGAACTTTATCATCCAGGGTATTAGTATTTACACTAAACTTCCCACGGATAATATCATTAAGATTAATGATCCTGTCTAATGGCATTTTGAAACGGATAACATATGGCGTTTTTTCTTCCAAAAGTTTTTTTACTTCTTCTTCAGGAAGAGAAATACTATTTCTTAGTCTGTTACGGGTTTCGTAGTTATAGGCAAAAACATCACCTCTAGCTTCAAATTCTGCGCGGATCTGATCCAGTTCTTCCGGTGTATCGAAAGCAAGGTAAGCATAATCCGTTTTCAGGATTTGTTCTGTATACCTGTCATAGATATCTCTACGTTCTGACTGACGATACGGAGCATAAGGACCACCATGTTTTGGACTTTCATCCGGAACCATACCAATCCATTCCAGAGCTTCCATAATGTACTCTTCGGAGCCCGGAACATAACGCTGAGTGTCGGTATCTTCAATTCTCAGGATGAAATCACCACCATTGTGTTTTGCAAACAGATAGTCATATAATGCTGTACGTACACCTCCCAAATGTAAAGGCCCGGTTGGGCTGGGAGCAAAACGTACCCGTACTTTTTCCATGTAAAAAAATTTGGTGCAAAGTTACGGAAAATGTAGTTTTGTACTATAGTGATGCTTATTATTTAGTTAGAATTAGCTTATATTTTGTCAAATAGTATATATTGATGGAGTAGAAAGAAGTTTCGTATTAATCTTGAAGCATTGTCTATTGATAGACAATATCTTATTTAGATATTTTGCATATAATGATGAGTTTCAGATTTCTAATAAAGTTATTTTAACAATATATGACAGAAGCCAATCCCAATCTAAGGAAGGCAATTTGCCTAATGGTTATAGGTGAAAAGTATGAAAAGCTTTACAATGAGAATAAGAATGTTTTTGAAGAATACTCTCAAAAGTGTGGGGCAGAGCTTATTTTAATAAAAAATCCTTTGGATAATGGTTTTAAAAGACCATTATTATCACAGAAACTTTTAATTCCTGACTATTGTAAAGATTTTGATATTGTAGCTTTTTTAGATTTAGATATCCTTATTTCACCGAAAGCACCTTCTATATTCAATTTTCTGCCAGAAAATAAAGACTTTGGAGCCGTACTTGATCCGAGAGAAACTAATGAATTTAAGAAAACATGGGAGCATATCCCAAGAATATTAGAAGAGACAACTGAAAAATATTTTACTGACAGGAATTTTAGTATCCCTATAGGAACAGAACTTCAAGGGAGTATAAATGGAGGTGTCTTTATATTTAGACCTAATATGGTTAGTAAAATATTTAATGATTATTATTTTAGTGATCATCAACAGGGAGATCTAAATAGTTTTGAAGAAGCCCCGATGGCGTTCTTGACCCAGGTAAATGATATTTTTCAACCACTACCATCGGAATTCAATGTCCAGATTATGTATAAGTATAACGGGACAGTAACAAAGGAAGATGATAGAAAACAAACAGGTGGTATTAAAAGATATTTTCATTCTAGGATAGCAAAAAAAAGAGGGTGGAGTATTTACCCGACAAATATCTATAAAGAGTTAGTTTCTGAGTTATATCAAAAAAACTATTTTATCCATTTTGCAGGTAGTTATCCAATTATTAAAAAGGATACCAAGAGCAAAATAAATCTTACATATGGTGTCACTGTATGCAATGAGTCAATAGAATTAAAACGATTACTAATATTGCTTATTGAAAATATAGATGCTGGAGATGAAATATTGGTTCTAAAAGATTCTTCTGTTGAAAGTAAAGAGGTAGAAGCTGTCTTACATGAGTTTAAAAACGATATTAGATTAATATATCGTCCTTTAAATAGAGATTTCGCAACTTTTAAAAATAGTCTGATTACTGCGGCAGCTAAAGATTATCTTTTTCAAATTGATGCAGATGAAGAACCTAAAATATCATTAATTAAAAACCTGAAAAGATATTTATTAGACAATAAAAAAGTTGATGTATTTAATGTTCCAAGGATTAATACCGTTATAGGAATCACTCCGGAACATGTTAAAAAATGGAATTGGGCTGTAGATAGTAATAATTATATTAATTTTCCTGACTATCAGCAAAGAATATTCAAGCTAAATAAAGGTATTGTTTGGAAAAATAAAGTGCATGAGCATTTGTCTGGGTTTAAAAAACAAAACACTTTGCCCATAGATACAACTGATTTTTGTTTGTTGCACGAGAAAATTATAGCTAAACAAGAACAGCAGAATAATTTCTATGAAACATTGGTATAATTATATTAGAATAATTTGGAATGAAAATAAAAGTTATTTTTGATATATGGTTAATCGGAGATTCAGCAGATGCCCTCAAAACGGGTATCTACAGAGTTGCCGATTTGCTATTTAGAAATTTGTATTCTCAAAAAGAAATAAAACTTTTTTATGCAAATGATGGTTATATAACCGGAAAATGCGCCAATGAAAATATAGCTGTTTATTTACATGAAAAAGAAATTAATATTGAAAGGGCTAATACAAGAAAAAGAAGAAAGTTTGTTCCTTTTAGAAAAGAAAAGCTTTTCCGGTTTCTTTATAAGAAAATTAATATTCATGAATATAAGGTCAGTTACAATAAGAAAGTAATAAAAGAAGCTCAGATTTTTCATTCTCCTTATTATCCGATTCCTCAATCTATAAGTAAATTCAGACACATAAAAAAGGTAATAACAATTCATGATCTGATTCCTATATTATTCCCGCAATATAATGTTACAACTGAGATGTTAAAGGAAATTGTAGAGAGTATTGCAGACAATGGGTATGCAATATGTGTGTCGGAAAATACAAAGAAAGATCTTCTGAAATATGAACCCAGAATAGACCCGAACAGAGTTTTTGTAAGTTTATTAGCAGCTTCTCCCGATACATTTTACGTATGTAAAAATGAAGAAAAACTTCAAAGGGTTAAAAATAAATATAACCTGCCTCAAAAATATTTTTTAGGGCTTAGTACAATAGAGCCTCGGAAGAATATAACCCATACAATCAGATGCTTCATTCAGATGATTACAACTCATAATATTGACGATTTAAGTCTGGTTCTGGTAGGGGCTAAAGGCTGGATGTATGATGAAATATTTGAAGAATATGAAAATACAAATCATTTAAAAGATAAGATAATCTTTACGGGGAGAGTTGAAGAAGAGGATCTTGCAAGTATATATAGTAATGCCTATTCATTTTTTTATATGTCTTTATACGAAGGATTTGGATTGCCTCCATTAGAAGCTATGCAGTGTGGTACACCAACAGTTACATCTAATACTTCTTCTTTGCCCGAGGTAATTGGTAATGCAGGGATTACATTGGATCCAAAAGATGAAAATGCATTATGTGATGTAATGTGGACTTTATACTCCGATCAAAATCTAAGAGAAAACTTATCCTTTAAAGGACTTCAAAGATCAAAATTATTTTCATGGCAGAAGTGTGCAGAGGAGCATGTAAACATATATAAAAAAATACTTGATCACATTTAATCAAGTATTTTTTTATCTAACGGCCTTTTATTTTTTTTAAAAATTCATTAACCTTTTTCCTTGCTTTATTGTACAGCCCTTTTTCCAAATAAATAACCCTTTTTTCGAGAATCTTGTTTTCACTCATTAGCTTTACAAGATTGTCTTTTACATGGGTTTCATCTCTTTCTGGTAGAATGAAATTTTCAATAACATTCAATCTCGTTTTCATTTTCATTCCAATGGTATGCAGGGAGAGTTGTTTGTTGATGTCCAATTTTGCTTGCTCACCTATTTTCTTTGCATATTCCTGATTATTGAAAACAAAATTCATCATTTCTGCAGCGTGATCTGTATCAGGCTCAGACCAATAATTATCTTTAGGTAAAACGCCCAAATCATCTTCTTGTTTTACTATTTTATATTTAACAAGAAATGAGTTGTTGGTAGTCATGTAATCAAGGTTTCCGGAATATCCGGTTGCAATTACAGGTTTGCCCAATGCCATAGCTTCTGCCATAGTCAGCCCAAAACCTTCTGATCGGTGCAGAGAAATATAACAATCAGCCTGATTCATTAATGCAAGTAATTCTCCCCTCCGAAGCATTTCTTCTTTGTAAATGATACTTTTATTATCTCCAATTCTGGATAATACTTTTTCTTTTGCTTTTGGATGGTGATTGGGAATAGATGTCTTTAAAATAAGCTTTACATGCGGGTTGTTTTTTCCAAAAGCTTTTTCATATGCATCAATAAGTCCAAGCGTGTTTTTACGCTCTATAAGGCTGTTATAATCGAAAACGAATAAAAAATTATAACAATCTTTTGATAATCCGGTTTCAAAATTTTGATCAATATCTTCTGTTCCAACGTTAATTGGATGAGGAATATTAATGACAGGAATATTAGATTTCAAAGAAATAGAATCTAAACAGTATTTTGAACAAGTCCATATCTCATCATAATATTTGAAATATTCTGTGTAAACTTCTGGGAAAATTTCCAGCTCCCAGGCCCAGTAACCAATATTATATTTGCCTTTAAAAAAATCCGAAGATTTTTCTTGTAAAAAGCTTCCAATAGTATCCATGTTGACATGAACAATGTTGATAGGATGATCATTTATATTATCATCATAATTAACAGAATTGTCATTAAGACGATGTCTGAGATGTAAATTAAAATTAATAGGTTTTGCCGGGATATCAACAGTTTTTAAAGCTTTTAAATTGTTACGAATTGCTTCTCCAAAACCAATTTCGGCATTGAAAAAACCAGACATATTCACACCCAAAACCTTTTTGTCTTTTTCCATATTAAGTTATTGCGAAAATTTGTTTTATCTTGTTTTCAAAAGCAGTTTCTTCAATAAGAACCGCCTTTTTATAGGTTTCAAAGTTACTGATATGTTTAGTGTAATTGTTTAGAATATCTTCAATTTTTTCTATAATATGTGGAATGTTTTTTTCACTAAAATTGAATTTATATTCATCAGGAATCATCAGATCCTCATAATATAGAGAAGATCCATTTTTGCCCGAAATGATACAGCAATCCTGTGA
Organism: Elizabethkingia bruuniana; assembly: GCF_002024805.1. NCBI lineage: Bacteria > Pseudomonadati > Bacteroidota > Flavobacteriia > Flavobacteriales > Weeksellaceae > Elizabethkingia > Elizabethkingia bruuniana. The sequence continues at coordinate 3,412,504 of NZ_CP014337.1, read as the reverse complement.
TACAGATTCACGCAGCATTTTATCTCTGCCGGGATTCTCACCAAAATCAACATACAGTAAAGATTTTGCCATCAAATCTTTTATTTGATGGGCATTCATATTTTGTATGGGAATCCAGACTAATTCCGGAGAGTTTTTAATCAGCTCGGATATTTCTTTTTTACCCTTTTGGGGATTATATAATATAGTTCTGTTTGTTACGTCTTTTTGGATCTCCTTGTTATTTTTTAAAAAAATAGGATTGATATAATCACAAACATAGTCTATTTGATCTTCAGGAATTTTATGATCCTTTATATAAATAGAAGATCTATATGATTGTGCCCATTGAAAAACATTAGGCAACTGTTCAAAATTGTATTCCCTGTCTTTTTGCTGATAGAATAATTTGGAAAAAATATTTTGGCGGCGGATTCTTAGATCCATTAAGATTTTATAGAAGTCAACACTTAACCACCAGATTATTTTCTGAGACTTTGGATATTTTTTTACTAAGAAGGTCATAGACTCTGGGATAATCAGTATGTTTTCTTGATTGTCCTCTATTGTGTCTATTTCCTGTGTATTATATATCGAATAGCTTTGGGGCTTAGCATTTTTCTTTTTGGGTAAATAAGACATGAAAACATTTCTGTTTCCTAAGCGTAGTAATTTGTCAGATAATTGGTGCAAAGCTTCTGGTCCACCGGTAACTTTCTGAGGAGGGCAAAATATTATAACCTTAGACTGTTGTGTATAAGCAATCATATTTAAAGATTCAGTGTAATGAATATAATTAAGATTTTATGTCAAAGGTAGATTAAAGACCCTTTCAGTCCATTGATTCAGCGTATATTTATTATAATATTCTTTTGCAAGCGCATTATAAGGTTTCTGAAAGAAGTCTGAATTTATATTAGTCATATCTTTATCCAAAACTAATATATTATCAGGATTATAAAAATCGTAATTTTTTATATTTTCGTTATCTGTTATAATTTTCTTTTCCAAAGCAATTGCCTCAAAAACTCGAAAACTTAATCCATTCTGTCCTTCTCGCATAAGCTCCAGAATTGCGGTGCAGTTTTGATAAGATTCTATCATATTTCTGGGATCGGTTCGCTGTGTTCTAAAAGTAACAGAAGAACTTCTAACAGGGAAAAATTTTGTTTGTAATATTTTTTTCCATGCCTTTTTTCCAACAATGATAAATTGAGATTTAACTTTTAGTTCTGCTAATTTTTTGTCCAGTACGCCTATCTGTCCCAGTCGTTTTTTATCATAAGAAGTAATGTAAAACAAATCATTAGATGGAGACTGGTTTTCTTTTGGCAGATGAGAAAGATAAATATAGTTTGTTAGTTTTTCAAAGCCATGCTTTTCTACGTCCGAATCATCGAAAGAAAAAATCTTATCAAAATAATGGAGTTTGTCTTCTACAGGAAATCGTCCAACACTATCATAGAGATATGTAATAAGTCTGTCAGTATATTTTTTTACAATTTCCAGAGTTGCAATGTCCATTGAATCCGGATTTAATACCAAAATCTGATCCTGTTTACCAAGAGCCTGGAGTGATTGAATAATAAAACTCTGGCGCTTTTCGTATTTCAAATTTTTCTTCAGAAATACTTTGCTAAGGGCATTGACAGCCTTGTCTTTGAAGCTTGCATGAGTCAGCGCCCCAATATTGATGTGGTGTGCATCAACTCCTTTATTGGAAAGAGTTTCAACTATATATTGGTCGTAATGCCAGTAATCAAAACTTATGACGCAAATTTTCATTAATTCGTTTTATTTTTTGTTCCGTACTTCTTTCGAAGATTCTAGTGCTACTAATAAGATGGCTTTGATGAAAAAAGGTTGCGTTGTTTTTTCATTATTTTAGCTAAAATAAAATTATTTAGCTTATCTAGATAAACGAAAACAAAACTATTTTCTGATGTATGAGGATATATTTTATTAAAAAATTATAATATTCGGTACGTAATAAGGGATAGTTAATATAAAACAGAAACCTATAATTTTTGATATCCATGGTTTTATTCTAAATTTGTCCCACAGAAAGGAAATTTATCATAATTTTCAAAACTTCATATGAATACCTCCCTTAAATGAATATAGTATACTTAGTTTTTGGTAATAATCTGGATCATTATCAACAGGTGTATTTTTCTATATACACTGCATTTGCCTATAAAAATCCGGCAGATAAAATTATTGTTATAGCAGAAGATACTTCATTGTTCAGTTCTTTTGAGGATAAAATAGAAGTAATACCAATAAATAGAGAAACGATAACAGAGTGGGAGGGGGAGCATAAATTTTTCTGGCGGGTTAAAATTAAAGCGCTGGAATTAATTGCTAAGAAGTATCCACATGAATCTATTCTTTATTTAGACGGAGATACCTTCTTCTACCAGAGAACAGATAAGCTATCAAAAAGTTTACAAAGTGGGCAGAACCATATGCATGTAAAAGAAGGAAAATTATCTGTGCTTTCTTCTAAAACTGAAAAGTTGATGTGGCAACAGATGAAAGGGAAGACATATCATGATATAAGAATAGATGAAGCTACGAGTATGTGGAATGCTGGGTTGATAGGTATCTCTAATCAGCATTTAGAAAGTTTGCAACTTACCTTAGATGTTAATGATGCATTGTGTGCCGATAACGTTACAAGGCGACTTATCGAGCAGATGGCTTTTTCTATAGGACTGAATGAGTACTCTGTATTGCAGCCTGCAGATGATACTGTGGGACATTATTGGGGAAATAAGCAACAATGGAATACAATAATTGATCATTTCCTGAAAGAAGCTTTCATGAAAAAATATTCTTTTGAACAGATTATAGATAGGGTTAAAGAAATGGATTTGCTACAGAACCCTATCTGGGTAAAAGAGTCCAATACTCAGAGAAAACTCAGAAGCTTCATAGATATCTTTTACAAGGATAAAAAGCCTGTTTATGTTATCACAAAATGAAACCAATAAAAAAAGCTAAAGTAGATACTTTAGCTTTTATTTTTAAGTGTCTGATAGGTTTCATCAACATATAAACTCTGGAGATAACTGATTTTTAATCCATCAATTCCGTCGAGGATACCTAACTTTAAAAAGTAGGTTTTAATAAATTTAAATGCAACTTTGCTCCAGTGAGTAAAAACAGAATATTTATTTCCTTTCTCTATAAGCTCAGTACCTTTTAATAATCCATAATACATCATTTTCTTTTTAAAAGATTCGAAATTTTCAAAAGAATAATGCAGTAATTTATGTTTTAAAATTCCAGTACTTCCTTGTACTTCAAGTGTTTCATGTACTTTTTTTGTTTCTGTATAAAAAGCTTTCGATTTTCGGAAAAGTCGGAAGTTTTTATCATTCTGAGTTCCTGAAAAATTTATTTTCTTTTGGCCTACAAAAAAGATTCTGTAGATATAATAAGCATCTTTAGAGTCTTTGTTATTTATGGTCTCAATAATTTCTTTTTCAAGATCAGGAGTTGTCCGCTCATCACCGTCAAGAAAAAATACCCAGTCGTTTTCAGCTAAAGAAAGTGCCTTATTCCGCTGTTTAGTATAATCAACGAATTCTTGTTGATAAACTTTAACTTTTGGATTTTTTTGAGCAATTTCCACTGTTTTGTCTGTGCTGAAAGAATCAACAATAATAATCTCCTCACAGAAATTAAAACAGCTTAAAACAGCCGCAATATTGCGTTCTTCATTGTAAGTAATGATTAGCCCACTGACTTTTTCCATGCAGGAAAGTTATAAATAAAATATAACTTATTAAAACTCTAAAATCGTTTTCTCAATAATTTTCACACAGTCAAGTAATTGTTCTTCAGTAATTACTAAAGGTGGTGCCAGACGGATAATATTACCATGAGTTGGCTTAGCTAATAACCCGTTTTCTTTAAGAGCTAAGCATAGATTCCATGCTGTAGAGCTGTCCGGTGCATCATTAATAAGAATAGCATTTAATAATCCTTTTCCTCTTACTTTAGTAATCAGATCCGTTTTCTCTATTAGTTTTTCAATTTCACTTCTGAATAGATTTCCTAATTCTTCTGCTCTTTCGGATAATTTTTCGTCTTGTACAACATCCAGGGCAGCCATTGCTACTGCGCATGCCAATGGATTTCCTCCAAAAGTTGATCCGTGCTGTCCAGGCTTGATGACATCCATAATATTGTTGTTCGCTAAGACAGCAGATACAGGATACATTCCTCCGGACAAAGCTTTACCCAGAATAAGAATGTCTGGCTGAACATTTTCATGGTGACATGCTATTAATTTACCTGTTCTGGCAATTCCTGTTTGTACTTCATCTGCTATGAAAAGAACATTGTATTTTTTACAAAGTTCAGATGATTGCTTCAGGAATCCTTCATTAGGAACATATACACCAGCCTCACCCTGAATAGGTTCAACAAGAAAAGCTGCAATATTTCCTGCTTCTTTGCTTAGAACTTCTTCTAATGCAGCAATGTCGTTATAAGGAATACGAATAAAACCAGGAGTGAAAGGACCATAATTTTGGTTTGCATCCGGATCATTGGAAAACGATACAATAGTTGTTGTTCTTCCGTGGAAGTTATTTTCACATACAATAATTTTTGCTGCATTTTCAGCAATCCCTTTTACTTCGTAACTCCATTTTCTTGCTAGTTTTACTGCTGTTTCAACAGCTTCGGCTCCGGAGTTCATTGGTAAAACTTTATCGAAACCTAAAAGAGATGTTATTTTTTGCTCGTATTCTCCTAGCTTCGAGTTATAAAAAGCTCTTGAAGTTAACGCCAATTTGCTTGCCTGATCAACAAGTGCCTCTACAATTTTGGGATGAGAGTGTCCCTGGTTAACAGCCGAATATGCAGAAAGAAAATCATAGTATTTTTTGCCTTCTACATCCCATACGAATACACCTTCTCCTTTGTCTAAAACAACAGGTAATGGGTGATAATTGTGTGCTCCGTGTTTCTCTTCAAGTTCAATGAAATATTCTGAATTTTTAATTTCTGACATAATATTTAAAGTTTGAGTGACGAATTTACGGTTTCTATTTCGCCTTCACAAATTCGTTTTTTTAGACATAAAGTGCATGATTATTTGGTGAATGATGTAGATTTCGTATTTAATTCTGATGTAAACAAAAATGGCAGGAACTAATTCCTGCCATTCTTTATTTTGTATGTATATATCACTTTAGAAGTGATTTTCATAATTTTTATCCATCACAAAGCTTTCCATGAACTTTGTTGTATAATTTCCGGCAATGAAGTCTTCATTATCCAGAAGTTGTCTGTGGAATGGAATAGTGGTTTTTACTCCTTCAATATAAAATTCCTCTAAAGCTCTTTTCATTTTTGCAATAGCTTCTTCACGTGTTTGTGCAGTTGTAATAAGCTTAGCAATCATAGAGTCGTAGTTAGGTGGAATTGCATATCCGGAATAAACGTGAGTATCTACTCTTACACCGTGTCCACCAGGAATGTTTAATCCTTTTATAACACCTGGAGAAGGACGGAAATCAGCATATGGATCCTCTGCATTAATTCTACACTCTATAGCATGAAGCTTAGGGTAGTGATTAATACCAGAAATAGGAGTTCCTGCAGCTAATAAGATTTGCTCTCTGATAAGATCATAGTCAATTACTTGCTCTGTAATAGGATGTTCTACCTGGATACGGGTATTCATTTCCATGAAGTAGAAATTTCTGTGTTTATCCACAAGAAATTCAATTGTACCAACGCCTTCATATCCAATGTACTCTGCTGCTCTCACAGCTGCGTTACCCATTTCTTCACGAAGTTCAGGAGTCATAAAAGGAGATGGAGTTTCCTCAATCAGTTTCTGGTTTCTTCTTTGGATAGAACAGTCTCTTTCAGAAAGGTGACATGCTCTTCCGTTTTGATCTCCTGCTATCTGGAACTCAATATGACGAGGCTCTTCAATAAGCTTTTCCATATACATACCTCCGTTTCCGAAAGCTGCTACAGCTTCCTGAATTGCAGAATCCCAGTGATCTTTAAGGTCTTCTTCTTTCCATACAGCACGCATCCCTTTACCACCACCACCTGCGGTAGCTTTGATCATTACCGGATAACCAATTTCTTTAGCAATCTTTACAGCATGCTCATAAGAATCGATAAGTCCGTCGGATCCTGGAACACATGGGATACCTGCAGCTTTCATTGTAGCTTTAGCTGTAGCTTTATCTCCCATTTTTTCAATTTGCTCCGGAGTAGCTCCGATAAATTTAATACCGTTCTTCTGGCAGATTCTGGAGAAATTAGCATTCTCTGAAAGGAATCCATAACCAGGGTGAATAGCATCTGCATTAGTAATTTCTGCTGCAGCAATAATATTAGGGATCTTTAGGTAAGAATCTTTACTTGGTGCAGGTCCTATGCATACAGCTTCGTCTGCGAAACGCACATGTAAGCTGTCTTTATCTGCTGTACTGTATACAGCAACAGTCTTAATTCCCATTTCTTTTGCAGAACGCAAAATACGCATGGCAATCTCACCTCTATTGGCAATTAATATCTTTTTGAACATTGTTTCGAAATTTTAAATTTTAAATTCTGAATCTTAAATTATTTTAAATACAAAAGCATCTAAAATTTATAATTTTTAATCTAAAATTCCTTAAGAAGGATCTACCAAGAATAAAGGTTGGTCGTATTCAACTGGTGAAGCATCATCAACAAGGATTTTTACAATTTTACCACTTATTTCTGATTCAATCTGGTTGAATAATTTCATTGCTTCGATAACGCAAACTGTATCTCCTGAAGAGATAGTATCACCTACATTTACGAACACATCTTTATCCGGAGATGGTTTTCTGTAGAAAGTTCCGATCATCGGAGATTTCACAGCTACATATTTGCTGTCGTCATTATCAGCAGCTGGTGTTGTAGCTTGTGGAGCAGATGTTACAGGTGCAGTAGCCTGAGGAGCTGTTTGTTGGAAAACTGGCTGTTGAGGGATGTAAGTAACACCTTCTGCAGCAGCGCTTGGAGTTTTGATGTTGATTTCAAAATCCTTTGTTTTATACTTTACTTCAGACACTCCGGCCTTAGCAACAAACCTGATCAGGTTCTGTATATCTTTAATATCCATAAAAATAGTTTTTTAGGGGTCAAATATACGAAATAACAACAAAAAACCATTCAATTTCATGGAAATCGAATGGTTTTTGTATAAATTTCAGAGAAAACCGGGTATTAGTTTTCTTCTGTAGTTTCAACTTGTTTTTCAAGTACAACTTTACCTCTGTAGTAAAGTTTACCTTCATGCCAGTGTGCTCTGTGATAAAGGTGAAGTTCTCCAGTTGTAGCGTCTTTAGCTAACTGTGGAGCTACAGCTTTGTAGTGAGTTCTTCTTTTATCTCTTCTAGTAGCAGACTGTCTTCTTTTAGGATGTGCCATTGTCTGATATTTTTAATATTTTTTAATTCTTGTTTTAGTTAATTTTTGCCCTTTAATTTATTAAGTGCTGCCCATCTTGGATCAATATCACCTTCTTCATTTTCTTCTGCCTGATCCTCTTCAACTTCTTTCGGGCTGTATTGGTCCAGAGCTTCCAAATCTTCTTCTGTTAAATTGGGAGAAAGTTTCTTCATCGGTATTGCTAATACTACAGCTTCAAATATAAGTTGTGAAATATTGAACTCATATTCATTCTGCGGGATTACAATAACCTCTTCATTGCTATCGTCATATTCTTCTCCGAATTTCACCAATACTTTTATATCATTATGTATTGGGTGACTAAATTCTTCATTGCTGATGTCGCAGGTTAACTGAACTGTTCCTTCAACTTTAATTTCAAATTCTAAAAAAGTTGAGTGTTTGTCCAACATTGCTTTCACTTTAAGATCAGCTTTGTCAAACTCTTGTTCAGTGTCAAATAAATTAAAGAACTCCTGTTTTACATCAAAAATAAACTCGTGTTTACCGTTTTTTAAACCTGTAAATGCGATATTGTAGTTTCTGATTTTCTCCATAAAAATGGTTTGCAAAAATAAATTAAATAATTGAGATTACAAAGTAAATTATTCATTTTCTTCAGGTAAGTCTTCATCTACTCCGTTGGCATCGAAGGTTTTCTTCGGCTGTAACTTGTTTTGAAGTAGTTCCTGATATTCTCTTCTGTTCTGGAAAATTTTTATTCCGGAAAAAATAGCTTCTTCAAAAGATTGTGCATCTGCAATATTTTTTCCCGCAATATCATAAGCTGTTCCATGATCAGGTGACGTTCTTATAAAAGGAAGACCAGCACTATAATTTACTCCTTCTTCATAGGAAATAGTCTTGAAAGGAGTAAGTCCTTGGTCATGGTACATTGCTAAAACAGCATCGTAAGCTTTATACTTTTCGGGCTGGAAAAAGCTGTCCGCAGGAAAAGGTCCAAAAGCCAGAACTCCTTCATCAAATAATTTATTGATAGCAGGGGTGATAATTTCTATTTCCTCTTGGCCTATGCTGCCTCCGTCTCCTGCATGTGGATTTAGCCCTAAGATAGCAATTTTAGGTTTCTGAATGCAGAAATCCTCGCGTAATGTCTGATCCAGTGTTCTGACTTGTTTTACAATTCTTTCCTTGGTAATCTTAGAAGCAACTTCTGCAACAGGAATATGATGTGTAGATACAGCAACCTTTAAATCTTCAGTTACCATAAACATCAACGCTTTCTGCTTGAACTTAGCTTCCAGATATTCCGTATGTCCTGTATAACTAAATCCTTGCTTTAGCATTTCGTCCTTGTTAATAGGTGCTGTAACCAGAACGTCAATTTCACCTTTCATTAAGGCTTCAGTTGCAGCTTCCAGAGACTGAATTGCCAAGGCGGTAGATTCTTCAGTTGGTTTACCAAACTCAATGTTTACATTGTCTTTCCACAGGTTTAGAATATTGATTTCGCCATGCTTTAGCTGCGATAATTGTTGTATCAGGTGGTAATTCTGATTGACTTTGAAAACATTTTTCTGGTAGGAGAATAGTTTCCCGGAACCAAATATGACCGGAGTGAAAAAATCCAGTATAGATTTTTCCTTCAATGTTTTAATGATGATTTCCGGTCCAATGCCGTTAAAATCCCCTATAGAGATTCCCACACGTATTTTATGATGCTTAGCGCTCATTTTTTGCTATCTTTGAAGATACAAATTTAATATTTTTAAATCAATGTTTACGGGAATAATTGAAGCGATAGGAAAAGTAGAAAATATCGTTCATGAAGACGCTAATGTTCACTTTACAATAAATAGCCCTTTTACAGGGGAACTGAAAATAGATCAGAGCGTTGCTCATAACGGTTGCTGCCTGACTGTAGTAGCGATAAAAGATAGTGAGTATGTTGTAACAGCGATAAAAGAAACGCTGGATGTAACTGCTTTAGACGAACTGAAAGTTGGAAATCTGGTAAATTTGGAGCGTTGTATGATTATGAATAGCCGTCTGGATGGACATATTGTACAGGGACATGTTGATCAGACAGGCTATTTGGATACTATAGAAAATCAAGACGGAAGTTATCTGCTTACCTTTAAATATGATGAAAAGGATTTTACAACAGTTAACAAAGGTTCTATTACTGTAAATGGGATTAGCCTGACAGTCGTAAACAGCCAGAAAGGTCAGTTTTCTGTAGCGTTGATACCTTACACCTGGGAACATACGAATATGCACCAGTTAAATATTGGTGACAAGGTGAATTTAGAATTTGATATTATTGGCAAGTATGTTGCTAAGCTTATGAATAAATAATATATGGCTCTAGGTCAGAGAGGAATAAGTCTTCAACTTAAAATTTTTTCGGGGTTAATATTAGTGTCTCTGTTATGTGTTGCAGGGACAACTCTTATTTCTTATCTGGTGATCAGAAGAGTGGCGCAGGTTCAGAATGAAACCTCGCTTCAGAATAAATCTTTGGCACTTACTACAGCATTAGATTATGCAATTGTCCATTCACATGTTACTAAAGAAAATATTGCAGCCGAACTTCGTTACAAGCTGATGGAGATTTCAGATATCAATGGACTATTAGATATTATATTATACGACAGTAAAGGAAATTTTCTGGTTTCTAACAGGGATGCGGCACTCATAAAACAGAAAAGGATTCCTGCGGAAGTGCTTAGTAAAATTTTGCATAGTGAAGGCGGAGCGCTGGATTTCAGGTTTTATGACGATAAAAGTAATGCTACAATTACATCTTCATACAGAATCCTTAGAGATGATCCGAGTCTGGAGTCCGAGCCTTTGGCAATTGCTTATTTTCCATCCTATTATTTTAACAATCAATATGTAGATATATTCAATAAGCACCTTCAGTTTATTGTTTTAGTTAATGTGTTTGCGGTGTTGCTGAGTATATTTATCAGTTGGAGAATTTCAAAAAATATTACCAAGACCATTACATCTATTTCGTCTAAGATAAGTGATGAAGGAAGAGATCTTAAGCCTATAAAGTATTCCAGTCGGGATGAGCTAAGTGTATTGGTTAGAGCTTATAACAGAATGATTTATCAGCTTCGGGAGCAGACACAGCTCAAAGCTCAGGTTGAAAGAGAAAAGGCATGGCGGGAAATGGCCAAGCAGGTTGCACATGAGGTGAAGAATCCTTTGACTCCTATGAAGTTAACTATTCAGAATTTCGAGAGAAAATTTGATCCTCAGGATCCTGAAATAGAAAATAAGGTACATAAGATGAGCAAGGTTGTGGTAGAGCAGATTGATCTGATTGCAGAAGTTGCAAGTGCGTTTTCTGAATTTGCCAAGCTGCCTGAAAAAGAAGATACTATTCTTAATATTAACGAGGAGATAAAGAAGATCGTAGATATATTCGACAAGAACGATATTTTTATACACTCAAATAAAGATAATATCATGCTGAAATTTGATAAAATCTATATCAGCCGTATTATGACTAACCTTATTACCAATGCACAACAGGCAGGGGTTTACGGAAGAAGACCTATTATTAATATCGATCTGGAGCAATTTAATAAGAAAGTAACCATTAAGGTAGAAGATAACGGAAGCGGAATTGAAAAAGAAAAACTTGAACAGATTTTTGAACCTAATTTTACAACTAAAAGTAGTGGGATGGGGCTTGGGCTTACAATGGTCCGTAAGATGATTGATGAATACAGGGGGACTATATCTGTGAAATCTGAATTCGGAAAAGGAACACAGTTTACCATTAGCTTACCTGTCGGGATTTAATGAAGCCATTCGTTTTTAAACAATTTGAAATTCTTCAGGATAAAGAAGTTTTTCGTGTGGGTACTGATGGGGTTGTACTTGGAGCCCTGTGTAATGGTGAAGGAACTGTCCGTGCTTTAGAGGTTGGCTGCGGAACCGGACTCATTTCTCTTATGCTGGCGCAGCGATTTCCTTCAGTTGTATTTGATGCTTTAGATATCAATGCTAAAGCGGTAGAAATTGCAGGACAGAATTTTAGCCATTCTCCTTTTGCTGACAGGCTAAATGTTATTGAAATCAATTATAATGACTTTGTATCTGCTGATAAATATGATCTTATTGTAAGTAATCCGCCTTATTTTGAATCGGATTCTTCTAAAGATCTTATTGCGAGACACCAGGTGTTGTTGTCCTTTCAACAGCTCATATGTAAAAGTGCTGTGCTTATTTCAGATTCTGGAATTTTATCTGTTATTATTCCGGGTGATGATGCTGAAAGTTTTATAACTATTGCTGAAGATAACGACTTATATCTTATTCGTAAAATTGATATTTATGGAATAAAAGGTGGAAAGTTGAAAAGAAATATTCTGGAGTTTTCCAGAAAACCATTAGAATTGGTTTTGGAAGAACTTGTTCTGGAAAAAGAAAAAAGAATTTATTCGGATGAGTACAGAGAGTTGACGAAAGACTTTCATCCGATGTTTTAAAAAAAATCCCGCTTAATATTACTAAGCGGGATTTTACATTATTTATATCATTTATCTTATTCGAAAAGTTCTGCAGTATTCATTACTGTTACCTTACCGTCTTCACAACGGATTGCTTCGGCCGGATAGTTCTGAATCATGTGATAATCATGTGTAGCCATTAGTACAGCGCAGTTACGCTCTTTTGAGATATTGGTTAATAAAAGCATAATCTCATTAGATGTTTCCGGGTCAAGATTTCCGGTAGGCTCATCTGCAAGGATTAGTTCCGGATGGTTAAGCAATGCTCTGGCAATTGCGATACGCTGTTGTTCTCCTCCTGACAGCTCATGTGGCATTTTGTGCTTCTTGGTCTTCATGCCTACACTATTTAGTACTTCGTCTATACGGTCAGTGATTAATCTTTTATCTTTCCAGCCGGTTGCCTGAAGTACGAAAATCAAGTTTTTCTCAATAGTTCTGTCAGTAAGTAACTGGAAATCCTGGAATACAATACCCAGTTTTCTTCTTAAAGGCGGGATATCAGAAGTTCTTAATTTAGATAAATCGAAACCTACAACCTCACCAATACCTTGTCTTAGTGGAAGATCTCCGTAAAGAACCTTTAAAAGTGAACTTTTACCGGAACCTGTTTTTCCAATAAGGTAGCAGAATCTTCCTTTCTTAATGTTAAGGTTAACATCTGAAAGTACAGTGAAGTTTTTCTGAATTATTTTGGCGTTTTGAAGAATGATGACATCATCACCATGCTCGTGTTTATGTGGCATATCTTTACTTTTAACAATTGAAATCAGCAACTGGTACTGATTTTAAAGGCTAAAAATACAAAAAACTTTTTTAGAATAAATGAGTTTTTGTATAAATCAGAGTATAAACAAATAAAAATGCCTGAAGTACAGAATACCTCAAGCATTTTAAAATCTATAATAATACAGAAATTATCTCTTAGCTCTAGACGCGCTAACAGTCAATCTCTTTCTGCCTTTAGCTCTTCTTGCAGCCAAAACTCTTCTACCATTTGGCGTTGACATTCTTTCTCTGAAACCGTGTTTGTTTCTTTTCTTTCTTTCTGATGGCTGGAATGTTCTTTTCATTACCTAAGTATATTTATAGTTAGTAATATTTCTATTGTATATTTTCAGACTGCAAATTTATGTATTTTTTATTAACCTGCAAAAATATTTTTATTTTTTATTAGAGAATGCAGTTAATATCTTTGCAGGATTATATTTTAAAGACCGTCTATGTTTTCAAACCAGGAACTTTCCGAAATAAAAAAACTACTTCAACCTGATAAAGAGATTGTTATTGTCACTCATTATAACCCGGATGGAGATGCTATTGGTTCTAGTCTTGGGCTGAAACATGCACTGAAAAATCTTGGGATTGACGCTACAGTAGTCGTTCCAAATGACTTTCCAAAGTTTTTAAAATGGATGCCGGAAGCCAAGCAGGTTATGGTGTCAGAATTCAAAAGAAAAAAAGTTGCAGAGATATTTCATAATGCCGACGTAATTTTTTGTTTAGACTTCAATACGCTTTCCAGAATCGGATTTATTGGTGAATGGATTGCCAGATCATCTGCTGCAAAAATTCTTATTGACCACCATCAGATGCCCGAGGAATTCGATTATGTATATTCGGATACTTCAATTCCGGCGACCTGTCAGATGGTTTATCATTTTTTAGAAGCTTTAGGGTTAGAAGAGTGTATTTCTGAAGACAGTGCAAGATGCCTTTATACAGGTATAATGACAGATACAGGAGGTTTCCGTTTCCGTTCCACAAGCGCAACAACTCACAGAATTGTTGCCAATCTTATAGAGAAGGGTGCGGATCCTGCTCAGATTACTTCGGATACCTGGGATACCAACACCGTAAGCCGTTTGCACTTGCTCTCTTTAGTTTTGAGCAGAATAGAAGTTGTAAAAGACGGAACGGTTGCAATTTTGTGGCTAAAGCGTGAAGAAATGGAACGTTTTGGTTTTGAAAAAGGAGCAACAGAAGGTTTTGTAAATTATGGACTAAGTGTATTAGGAGTAAAGATGTCTGCTTTCTTTATGGAAGATATTCAGGATGACTTTATTAAAATATCTTTCCGCTCCAAAGACGATTTGGATGTAAACCTGTTTTCCAGAAGTTATTTTAGCGGTGGAGGCCATATTAATGCCGCCGGAGGACGCTCCGAATTATCTATAGAAGATACTTTGGAACGTTTTAGAAATATCATCGAAAAAGAAGATTTCTAAATCTTGTTAAAGATACGTTAAAGAGCAACTGTGATAAGTTAATGATTCCTTAAAATTAGCTTATCATTCCCGCAAAATATGTGAGGTACTTTTGTCCGGATTATATACAAGTACCTATGAAACGTATTAACGTAGCTCTTGCATTTATGCTGCTAAGTTTTGGAAGCATGAGTGTCTATGCGCAAACAACACAAGCTTCAATTCTGGGGCGGGTAACGAGTCAGAGTAATGCACCGCAGACAAAAGCAACAGTAAAGATTCTTAATGAGTCTACTGGCTTTACCACAGAGACAGTAACTAACTCCAACGGCGAATATATATTTAAAGAAATTCCTTTAGGAGGTCCTTACAGGGTTTTTGTAAACGGACATGAAAAAAAAGAAGGTTACAACGTTAATTTCGGTGATCAGCTTACTGTAAATATTAATCTTGCAGATTCCGATGAAAAAAATATCAGAGAAGTTGTCATTACCGGGAACCTGAAAAATAAAGTGGGTAATCTTGGTTCAGCTACTGCAATTACTGCCAAAAATATAAGTGTACTACCTGTTAACGGTAGAAATTTTACTAACCTTACAGAACTTTCTCCATTAAGTGGTAAAAATGGAAACCTATCGGGGCAGTTAGGTTCTTCAACAAATTATACAATTGACGGAATGACAGCTAAAAACCCTACTTCAGCAGGAGCAACAACCAGCAGAAGTGGTGCGCCATATTCTATTTCTATTGAGGCTGTCCGTGAATTTAAAATTACAACAAACCAATACGATGTTACACTAGGTAGAAGCGGAGGAGGAACGATAAGCGCTGTTACCAAATCGGGTACCAATACATTTACCGGAAGCGTATTCGAATATCAGAGAGCAGGATGGCTTACCAGTGGTTATGATATCAGAGGAAACAGAGTGAAAAATGATTACTCAACTTATCAGTTTGGTTTTTCATTAGGAGGTCCGATTATTAAAAATAAATTGCATTTCTTCATGGCTTGGGACCATCAGTTAGACAGCAGGCCCCTTATTATTGCCGATGTGCAAACCAGAGAAGATGCACTTCGTTTCAATGTGACAAATGAGACGTTAAATAAAGTTCTGGAAATTGGAAGAAATAAATACGGTGTAGGGAATACACCTCAGTTTGGAACGTTTGACAGAACAAGGAATTCAGATGCCGGTTTTCTTCGTTTAGACTGGCAAATTAGTCCAAAACATTTATTAACGTTAAGAAATAACTTTACGTACGACTTTAATAAGAATGGACTTGCAGATAATACCAACATTAACTTCTATGAATCCTATGGTAATGACAAGAACTGGGATAATAGTTTATTGTTGACGCTAAGGTCTAATTTTAGTCCTTCAATAACCAATGAACTAAAGTTCCAGCATTTATATACATTCCAGAATAGTTACCAGAATGATGAACTTGGGCGTACAGTTCCCCGCGGTATTGTAGAGCGTGTAAACTCTGTAATAGAAGGACAGAAAAATCCTCTTCAGACCAATATTCAGTTTGGAGGGCATAGATTTGGACAGGAATCTTTTAAAAATAATGTATTCCAGTTGGTCAACAACCTTTATTATAATACGGACAAAGTAAAGTATACGTTTGGTGTGGACTTGATGTATACACGTGCTAAATCTGTGTATGGAAGTGAGGTGAATGGTAGATTCCATTTCGATGGGATAGACAATTTCCAGAATATGACCCCTTATAGATTCTACAGGGAAGTACCGTTGTTGGATGATCCGTCTGTAAAGTCCAGTATCTGGAATTTAGGATTCTATGGTCAGATGATGGCGAAGATTGCGACAGGGCTTAATTTCACAGCCGGGTTAAGATTTGATTATGGAGGTTATCCTAAAACTGAACTTAATCAGAAGTTGTATGATGAAATGGGTATCAGAACAGATAACAAAATTAAATCTTTCGTTATTCAGCCAAGAGTTCAATTTGACTGGGATATCAATGAAAATCATAAAGATTTCATCAAGCTTGGTGGTGGTGTGTTCTCATCAGATATCAACAATTATATGTTGATTAATAACCTGTACTTCGATGGAAGACATTCTGCAACAGTAGATGTTGACCCAAGAACTATCTCAGGTTTTACACCAGACTTTATAAACTATAGAAAGGATTATTCAACAGTTCCTTCATTAGCACAATATCAGTTACCAACAATTAATTATACAGGGAAAGATGCTAAAATCCCTATTGTATACAAAGCCAATATTTCCTATAGCCACTTCTTTACCGAAAGATTCCGTGTAGGACTTGCCGCTTATGCTGCATTCGGAAGAAATAACTATTTCTACTATGACAGAAATATGGTAGATAAGCCATTCTTTACATTGTCAAATGAAGATAACAGAGGTGTTTTTGTACCTGTTAGTAGTATTAACACATCGAACGGGAACTCTAACTGGTTGGACGGACGTATTAATAAAAACTTTGGAAGGGTAATGGAGCTTGTTAGTGATGGTAAAGTAAACCAGTATTCCGTGGTTTTTGATACCAGCTTCAAATATTTCAAAGATGGAGAAATTACAGCAAGTTACACATGGGCGGATATTAAAGACAATACCTCTTATAATGGTAACGTAGCAAACTCTGCAATTCTTTCTACAATGGTAAGCAGTGATCCGAGAGACCTTAGAATGGGCTATTCGGACAACCAGTTCAGACATAAAGTTGTAGTGTATGGTAACTCTCCTACTTTTGAAGGATTTGTTATAGGGATTAGATATGCCGGAATTGGGGGAACCAGATTTTCGATGACTGCAGGAGGAAATATCAACGGAGACTTTGTAAACAGCAATGATCTTGCTTATGTATTCCCTAACCTTACATCTTCTTTATTAAGTGATCCGGAAGTAGGGAAAGCACTTAAAAACTATATTAGCGAGTACAACGGTAAAATAGCTGAGAGAAATGGCGGGATAAATAGTTTCTATGGAGTCTGGGATCTTAGAATAGCGAAGAAACTTAAATTTGAAAAAGTAGGAAATCTTGAATTCTCTGTAGATATATTCAATGTTGCAAACTTACTAAACAAAGAGTGGGGCGTAAACAAATCTTATGGAAATACAAGTTTGTATAAGATTACAGGATTTGATCCAAATACAAAGCAATTCACATATGCTTTGAATACAAAAGGTCTTCCTCCGTTATCAGGGAATCCATACCAGATTCAGATTGGAGTGAGATATTCTTTCTAAAAGTTTTTTATAATTCATATTTATTAGTTCAGAAAAGAGACCGGAAAATTCCGGTCTCTTTTTGTTATTTAAGGTTCGTCGCAATCAGTTTTTAGTTTGGTAAATATTTTATCAAAACTGGTGAAAGTTTTTCCATCGTCGTCTATAGCCGGTCTAAAGCTATTGTTCGCACAATTATGGAATCCTATTCCAAGAAGATCAATCAACGCATAATCATCCTTCTGTGGCGTTTTTAATTTGTTGTTGAATTCTTCGATTACTCTTTTTGGATCATAATTGAGTTTGCTTTGTGCTTCAATATGAATTTTCCACGCGTCATACATCTTTTGCTTGTCAGGAGAGGTTATAGCATCAACATAACTTTTACAGGTCTCGTAAAACTTACTCTTTTTTAGTACAGAAGGATCTGAGTATGCCAGAAGAAGAGTTTTGTTCAGAAGATATTCACCTTCGAAGGCCCGAATTGTTTCTTCACGCAGCTTTTTCCATATAGGAGTATCTATTATCTTTAGACTATATAAGTCTTTTTTCTTTTCCTGATACTGCTGTTCCAGTTGCTCCAGATACTTTACTTTGTTTTTGCGAACGTCTTCCAGGTCCGAAAGTTTGAAAACGGTATGACTGTCGAAATGAACTCCGCTGTATTTATACAGGAGTTTATGAACACCGTCAATCTCTTCTTTTTTGTACTTGGCAGGGTCATAATAGCCTTTATTATCACAATTAAAAGTTTGATAAGAATAAAGAACCAGATTGCTTTTCTTCTGGGGGAGTTTTGTCTGTCCCCAGCTCATCGCAAATAATCCGAGACAAACACTAACAATAATTTTTTTCATTTATGTAATTTTATAATAATTCGGTTTTGATAATTTCGGTACAGATGGCAGGTTTCTCCCAGTGTCCGTTGTGTCCGCAATCCAATGTATAAGCTTTTATATTGCTTCTGTCCGGAAGGTTTTCCATAACCTGTACGCTATTCACGGCATTATCAAAACGTCCAGAAAGGATCAGGATTCTTGCATCCAATGTTTCCAGAATATGTCTTTTGTCTGTACGCTCAATCATTCCTTTTACCGAAGCAAGCGCACCTTCGCGTGGAGTAGCCAGAGCAACTTGTTTGGCATAGTCAATCTTATCACGAAGCTGTTCTTTTTCATATGGGTTAAATAAATTTGGAACACCTGCTGCTACATACTTATTATATTCTTCCATAATTATACGGAATGATTTTCTTCGGGTATTTTTCTTTTCTTCAGTGTCCGGGAAGTATGTGGAGAAGAAGAGTGTGATTGATTGTAAATCTTCAGGATACATTTCTGCGTATGCCAGAGAAACATAACCGCCCATGGAATGTCCTAATAAATGTATTTTACCATTAACAAGGTCTTTTAATGTGTTTTTAACCTCCGCAGCCATCAGTTTCATGGTTTGCACTTCAGCGGTGATTTCTGACTTTCCATGGCCTGGTAAATCTATTCGTACTACCCTAAAATGTTTTTCCAGTTCAGGAAGCATGTCATACCATACTTCGGTACTCTCCATAACACCATGAAGTAATACTAAAGTCTGATTGCTATCTCCGGATATTTCGTAATGAAGCATTATAAATTCTTTTTCACGAAAATACGACTTTAGTCCGGGAACAAAAAGCTGACATATGTTTTGGGAGTAAATATAGAGGTGAATAAAAAGGCGGCCGGAAAATTTCCGGCCGCCTTTAGCATTAGAATGCTATATTATTTATTCTTTTTGTAGTAGTTAATTCCACACTCCAGGAATTTCTTAAACTCTTCTTTAGGCATATATCCTGAAACAGGTGCGTTTATAACTTTCTGATCAGGTGTTACTAACACATAATGCGGTTGAGAATTATTGTTGAAGTTCACTTGCTGGAACATGGACCATTTGTCTCCGATTGTTTTAATCTTCTTTTTCTGACCATTCCCCATATCTATGGATGTTTGCTGGTCAGCAGGAAGTTCTTCTTTGTCATCTACATAGACAGATGCCAGGATAACTTCATTCTGAATAATTGGCAGAATGTCTGCTTCACTCCATACAAACTCTTCCATTTTACGACAGTTTTCACAGCCATATCCGGTAAAGTCAATTAGTACAGGTTTGCCTTCTTTCTTGGCCAATTCTATTGCTTTGAAGTAATCATGCTCTGGTTTTAGTCCCAGGATACCATCTTTTTCACTTTTGTAAAGACTCACATTCATCGGAGGCAAAATACCGCTTAATGTTGCCAGTCTTGGTTTTTCAGAAGGTAATAAGCCCGGAATTAAATAGATAATAAACCCTATTCCAAGTACGCCTAATATTTTTCTGGTAACAGATATTTTAGGATTTTTATCATCGTGCGGGAATCTTATTTTTCCGAATAAGTATAGTACTAATCCAATCGTAACAAGAATCCATAGTCCTATAAATATTTCTCTTTTCAGAAGGAATGTTTTGGAAACTAAGTCTGCTTTGGAAAGGAATTTTAATGCTAGTGCAACTTCTATAAAGCCTAATACAACTTTCACAGTATTCATCCAGCCACCAGATTTTGGTAATGACTGTAATGCTTGTGGGAATAGAGCTAGTAATCCGAAAACAATAGCCCATGCCAGTCCAAATCCACCTAAAGCAAAAGTTAATAATACCGGAATATTTTTAGCACTGGAAGCTACACCTCCCAGTAAGCTTCCCAGAATAGGACCTGTACATGAGAATGAAACAATAACCAATGTAAGGGCCATAAAGAAAATACCGATTATACCTCCGGCTTCTTCTGCCTTTGCAGATTTATTAGCAATCCAGTTTGGTAGTGTAATTTCGTAATATCCGAAGAAACTCAACGCAAAGAATAAGAAGATTGCAAAGAAGAACAGGTTTAGCCATATATTGGTAGAGATATCATTGAAAATATTTCCGCTGATACCGTCCAGAATATAAAATGGAATACTCAATGCCACGAAAATAAGCAGAATGAAAAGTCCATAAATAATTGCATTTCTTTTTCCTTTCGCCTTGTTAGCCGCTCCTTTTGTAAAGAAAGAAACAGTAAGCGGAATCATTGGGAATACACAAGGGGTAAGAAGTGCAATAAGCCCACCTAAGAAACCAAGAACAAATACTAATCCGTTGCCGGAATCTTCTTTCACTTGTTCAGTTCCACAATCTACCAAAGGTTTTCTGAAATCCAGGCTGTTTACTCTGATTCCGTCTGTACTTGCAGGCATTTTTACTTCTACATCGGCAGTAGTTCCGGTTTCGGTAATTGTTGTGGTTTCAGGCATTGTATCCTGTGCTTTAACCTCTTCTTTTTCTTCAGCTTTAGCTTCTCCGGTTGCGGCAACCTCTTTCTCGAATTCCAAAGTATTCGGAGCAAGGCAAACACGGTCATTACATGTTTGGAAAGTAATTTCTGCAACTACTTTAGCTGCCTTCTTAGGGTCTTTTAGTTTAAACTTCTGAATAAATTTAGCAGAATTGGAATAGTATACAATCTGGGCTCCGAAAGCCTCACTAAACTCTTCAATTTTTTTACCAGCTTCGCGGAAGCCTCCAATAGTTTGTATGTCCTTGGAGGTCACTTTCATTTCAGTAGGAATACCACTGTCCGGTGGTAAATCTTTGGAATAAATATGCCAGCCACTCTCCATGTTAGCAGTTAATACTGCTTCATACTCACTATCACTAACCTTGTTTAGTTGGTAGGTCCATTTTACTACATCTTTAATCTGGGCACTAAAGCCAGTATATACGAATAGTAAAAATAGCCAAAGCCATTTTTTCATAAATACAAATATATTTTTGGGTTATTGTTTTCTGGCAGAAATCTTCCGTCTTGTCGATAATTGATGATTCCAACGACATTTTCCTCCGAATCTGAAAGTAGCCAGACTTTTTGCCTTGCTAAAATAGAGATTTTTTCGTCTTTAAAGAATTTTGAGACTAACTTTTTGCCTTTCATTCCTTTAGGGTGAAAAAAATCTCCGCTTTTTGCTTTGCGTAATTTTAGTGGTAAAACGACTTTCTGAAGATCTATCTCCCAGTAAGGTTTCAGATTTAGTTTATTTTCAGAAAGTAACATTTTTTCAGGAATGCTAATTGGTTCGTCAGGAATCAAAATTATTTCCTGCTCTGTTTCTTCCTCGGAAATATTTCTAGGAGTTATAATAAGCTGGTCCCGGTGAATAAAGAGATTGAGCGTATTTCCTTTAAACCGACTTCCTGAGTCGGCCTCGAAAATCTTTTGTTGCTCAACGGGATTGGTAAACCCATATTTTTTCAGAATTTCATAACGGACAAAATCCGACTGAGAAGCCAACTTTTCTTTATCAAGGATAAGTTCATCATTTGTTTCAGAAATAATGATGTCATCCAGTATTTTTTGCAGCTGCTCCTCTATAAAGTTTTTTGCCTGATTGAGAAAAGAGATACTTTTATCGAAATTCTCCCAAAAATGAGGATTTGTTTTCTCCATTTCAGGGGAAATGTCATGCCGGATTTGATTCCGTAGGTAATCTTTACTTTGGTTTGTGTGATCCTCACGGAAGCTAACCCCGTTTTCCTCTGCAAATTTATAGATATCTACTTTTGTTATATGGAGAAATGGGCGCAGTATTTTGTTGTTGTTTTCCGGAATGCCACTGAGGCCTGTAATACCAGACGCTTTAGAAAGATTGATAATGAAGGTTTCCAACTGATCATTCAGATGGTGACCCATTACAATAAAATCTAGCTGTTGTTCCTCTAAAAGGCGGAAGAAAAAGTGATAACGTATTTCCCGGGCCCATAATTCTATTGAATTCTCAGGTTTGTTGTCTTTTTCAGATACATCATAGGTGTGAAGAATAATATTGTGCTCTTTACAAAAATCTTCAACGATCTGCTGATCCAGATTCGAGTCCTCTCCACGCAAATGATAATTGACATGGGCGGCTTCAAAAGAAATTCCTGCTTTCAAAAACAAATCCGCAAGAACCATGCTGTCTGCACCACCACTTAGAGCAAGCAGAAACGACTGATTCTCTATGGTATTATGAAGGCTTTGTAAGTGTTCTTTCAGGTATGTAGATGTTAGCTGGGGCATATACAGGTTTAAACAACAAAGGTAGGATTTTGCTAGTTGCAAAAATAATCTGAAATTTGTTAAATAGTTTTTACCCATCCGTCTTAATTGTATTGCGGGTAAAAGCTATTATTAACCTGTATATAAAAAGAAAAATGGCTTTATTTGAAGAAAAATTCCCGGAAATAGAAAGGTATCTGGAAGATAATGCTTCTGCAGAACCTGATATCCTGAAACGACTGAGAAAAGAAACTTTTCAGAAAACGACACAGCCGCATATGATTTCCGGCTATCTTCAGGGACGTTTTTTAAGTATCTTATCACATATTCTGAATCCTAAGAATGTTTTGGAAATCGGAACGTTTACAGGATATGCAACATTGAGTATGGCTGAAGGGCTGGCTGAAGACGGAAAGATTTACACGCTGGATAAAAATGAAGATCTGGCCTACCTGCCTCAAAAATATTTTGACGAAAGCGAATATAATGCTCAGATAGAATTTATTTTAGGAGATGCTAAAGAAGAAATTAAAAAATTAGATGTAACTTTTGATTTAGTATTTATAGATGCTGACAAAGAAAATTATGCAGCTTATATAGAACTTATAAAACCAAAACTCCGAAAGGGAGGGGTAGTGCTTATAGATAATGTGCTATGGTATGGAAAGGTAATAGAAGAAAATCCTAAAGATAAATCTACCCAACAGATTAAATTGGTTAATAAAATTGTAACAGAAGACCCGGATTTCGAAAATGTAATTCTACCTTTGCGGGACGGTGTACATTTAATTAGAAAAAAATAATGGATAAAGGAGTTTGTAACGTATCTGTAGCTCCGGTGCGAGCTGATAAAACAGATAAAGCGGAGATTGTTACAGAGATGCTGTATGGAGAGAGTGCGGATATACTGGAGGTAATAAATAACTGGACCAGAATCAAGATGCACTACGATGGCTATGAAGGCTGGATTGACACCAAGCAGATTACTTTAGTGACAGATGATTTTCTGGCAAAGAGAAAAACCCATCTCGTTACAGAGCCTTTTCAGTCCCGTGTGATGGAGAGCGGGAAAATGTTGTTGTCTATGGGTTCAGAAGTTTCTTTTGAAACTGTACACGCACAACGTGGCGCAACAATACGTCAGAGTATTATAGAAACGGCTAAGGAATTTCTGAATGTTCCATATCTGTGGGGTGGTAAGAGTTTCTTTGGAGTCGATTGTTCCGGATTTACACAACTGGTGCTAAAAGTACACGATATAAAATATCCCCGTGATGCTTATCAGCAGGGAGAAGTGGGAGAACCATTAAGCTTTATAGAAGAAGCGCAGCCAGGAGATTTGGCTTTCTTTGAAAACTCTGAAGGGCGTATCATTCACGTTGGTTTTATGCTGGAGAATAATCAGATTATTCATGCACATGGTAAGGTGCGTATTGATACACTAGACTCGTCAGGTATCTTTAATAAAGAACTGAATAAACATACTCACAAACTAAGATTTATCCGGAATATTCTTGGATAATCTATAAATTTTAAGCGATGTCTAAAGCTCAACAATTTGCCAAAACCTGGATTGAAGCATGGAATTCCCATGATCTGGATGTCATTTTAAGTCATTATTCAGAAGATATAGAAATTACAACACCTATGATTAAGATGGCGCTGGGAGAAGGTGATGGAAGTTTGAAAGGTAAAGATGCTGTTGCTGATTATTGGAAAAGAGCGCTGGATAAAATACCAGATTTGCATTTCGTGCTTTATGATGTAACAGAAGGAGTTAATTCTGTTGCGCTTTATTATAAATCAGTAATGGACAAAAAAGCTGTCGAAGTGATGTTTTTTAATGAAGAAGGTAAGGTGAACAAAATGTTTGCACACTATACCGTTTAGAATAAATTCAGTTTCCGGATAAAGAATGTTTTTTTTATACGATATATCTATCTCGCTAATGGCCCTCGGGATGAAGATTGCTTCGCTTTTTAATGAAAAAGTGAAAAAAGGTGTGGCCGGGAGAAGAGATTCCCTGAAAAATGTTCAACAGGCATTTGCTAAAGATGATAAAATTATCTGGATGCATGCTGCCAGCCTGGGCGAATACGAACAAGGACTTCCTGTTCTTGAGAGGTTAAAAATCCAGTATCCTGATTATAAAATTCTCGTTAGTTTTTTTTCTCCATCGGGTTATGAAAACGTAGTGAAGAAAAAGCATATTGCAGATGTAATCTGCTATCTTCCGTTTGACAAAAAAAATGCAATCAAGCAGTTTGTAAATTCATTTCAGACCGCTATTTTTTTTACGGTAAAGTATGATTTCTGGTATCGATTGCTGGAAGTATTACATCAAAAGAATATACCAATTTATGTTGTTTCAGCATTGTTTTATGAAAAACAAAAGTTCTTTACATCCGGAGGGCGTTTTTTTGTGGAGCAGCTTCGAAAAAATATCACCATATTTTTTCATCAAACAGAACACTCACTGAAACTTGCCGAGTCAATAGGGCTTACAAATTCTCTATATACCGGAGATACAAGGTATGACAGAGTAAAACAAAATGTAAAGAACTTTACAGAAGTTCCGTTTATTCAGGGTTTTATTCAGAACAAACCGGTCCTAGTTATCGGTAGTTCCTGGGAAACTGAAGAAAATTTGGTTGAAAAATTTATTAGTGAGAATTCGGACACAAAAATAATTCTAGCCCCTCATGATCTGAAACGTGTTCCACAGATTAAGCATCGTTTCGCAGATAAGGCTGTTTTGTATAGCAGTTTAGAAAGTACCCAATTATCAGCTTCAGGTCATCAGCTATTAATTATTGACAATATAGGAATGCTGTCCCGTCTTTATCATTATGCGGATGTTGCTGTGGTAGGAGGGGGTTTTCATACTTCGGGTTTGCATAATATATTGGAAGCCGCGGCTTATGCTGTACCTGTGGTTTTTGGCAATCGATATAAGAAGAATCCTGAAGCCGACGCTTTGATTGATGCTGGTGCTGCAAAAAGCTTTTCCGACGAAAATAATGCCGTTAAGTTTCTTTCTCAATTGTTCCGGGACGAAAATCAAAGAAGAAATATGGCTTCTGTAGCAGGTAAATTTATAAATGATCAGCCCGATGCAGCTGCCATTATTCTTGATAATATTCACTGTAACTAATACTTACTATACTATTTGTGAAAAAGTTGGAAGGAGTGTATCTTTTTATTTAATTTCACGCCATAGAGAAATATTAACATCAGATGAATATGAAACTAAAACTATTCTTTTTATTTATTGTAGCTTTTTTAGCAATCGGATCATGCAGCTCCCGGGATAATGATAATAATTACCTTGTGGTTGAACCTGCAGAAATTTATGGAAACTGGAAACTTGAATCTCTTACTATTGAAGGTAATGGGCAGAAAAAAGTTTTTAATGACGAATGCTTCCGCAGATCTACAATTTTATTTAATGGTGCAGATGGTAAAGGAGTAGAGCGTGGTTATGAAAGTATTTCAACACCCGGGACCTGTAAAGATTCTGGAAATCTTAACTTTACATTTAGTGTTGAAAGAGGTACAATTTACCAGACTTATACAAACGGACAGAAAGATGAAGCAAGAGTAGAAGGGGTGACAAATACAACGCTTGTAATTTCACAAAATAAGACCATTGATAACGTCAAGGTAAAGGCTACGATGAAGTATATCAAGGCATAACAAAAAAACAAAACGCAGTATAATTTAATAGATCTCCACAAGCTTTTGTGGAGATTATTGTTTTTTATATTGTACTTTTGTGAAAATCTAATTTTAATAAAAAAATAATTTTATAAAGTGTATTACGATCATAACCAGATTGAAAGCAAATGGCAGCAGTATTGGGCCAAAAATGAAACTTATAAGACCGATGCGAAATCTACAAAGCCTAAATATTATGTACTCGACATGTTCCCTTATCCATCAGGGGCAGGACTGCATGTGGGACACCCGCTGGGCTATATCGCTTCGGATATTGTAAGCCGCTACAAAAGACATCAGGGATTTAGTGTCCTGCATCCTATTGGTTATGACAGCTTCGGATTACCTGCAGAACAATATGCAATTCAGACAGGACAGCATCCGGCTATTACAACAGAAGAAAATATCAATCGTTACGAGAAGCAATTGAAAAGAATTGGTTTCTCATTCGATTGGTCCAGACAATTCCGTACTTCAGATGCCAGTTATTACAAATTTACACAATGGATCTTTATAGAATTATTCCATTCATGGTATAATAATGATACTGATAAAGCTGAAGCTATTGATACTTTGATAAAGCATCTTTCTGAAAAAGGAACAGAAGGTTTAAATGCAGTTCAGACTGAAAAAATAGAATTTACGGCTGCTGAATGGAATGCAAAATCTGAGAAAGAACAACAAGAGATTTTATTAAACTATCGTTTGGCTTTCCGTGCCGAGACTACCGTAAACTGGTGTCCGGGACTGGGAACTGTATTAGCAAATGATGAGGTTATTAATGGTAAGTCTGAGCGTGGAGGTTTCCCGGTGTATCAGAAAAAAATGATGCAGTGGAGTATGAGGATTACCGCATACTCAGAAAGACTATTACAAGGACTAAAAACATTAGACTGGCCACAACCATTGAAAGACGCTCAGGAATACTGGATTGGTAAATCTCAGGGAGCGGAAGTTAACTTTGGTCTTGAAAATTCTGATGTACAGATAAAAGTATTTACGACGCGTCCTGATACTATTTTCGGTTCGACTTTTATGGTATTGGCACCAGAAAGTCCATTGGTACAAGAAATTGTAACGACTGAGCAAAAAGACGAAGTGCAAGATTATATTGAGCAGACTTCTCTAAAATCAGAAAGAGATCGTATGGCAGATGTGAAAACTGTTTCGGGAGCCTTTACAGGAGTTTATGCAATTAATCCGTTTACCGGGAAGAAAATGCCGGTTTATATTTCCGACTATGTATTAATGGGTTACGGAACAGGAGCTGTAATGGCTGTTCCTGCGCATGATGAGAGAGATCATCGTTTTGCAAAGAAATTCGGGTTAGAAATTACCGAAGTGGTTGAAGGAGGTGAGAATGTTCAGGAAGACCCATTCATTGCTAAAGATGGTATCTGTATCAATTCAGATTTTCTGAATGGCCTGAAATATGAAGAGGCAAAAGCAAAAGCTATTGCTGAAGTTGTTAGCCGTGGTTTAGGAAATGCTACAACCAATTACCGTCAGAGAGATGCTATCTTCTCCCGTCAGAGATATTGGGGTGAACCAGTACCTGTATATTATAAGGATGATGTTCCTTATACTTTGCCTGCTTCTGCATTACCATTGGAATTACCAGAAGTAGAAAAATATTTGCCAACTGAAGACGGAGATCCGCCATTAGGAAATGCTAAAGATTATGGATGGGACGAAGCTAATCAGAAAATTGTAGCGACTGACCTTATCGATAATAAAACTATCTTCCCATTAGAACTGAGCACAATGCCAGGTTGGGCTGGTAGCTCATGGTATTTCCTGCGCTATATGGATGCTCACAATGACTCCTACTTTGCAGATAAAGAAATGACAGATTACTGGGGGCAGGTAGATTTATATATAGGTGGTAGTGAGCATGCTACTGGACACCTATTATATTCCCGTTTCTGGAATAAATTTTTAAAAGACCGTAACTATATAGAACAAGAAGAGCCTTTCCAAAAGCTTATTAATCAGGGGATGATCTTAGGAATGAGTGCTTTTGTATTCAGAATTGATGGAACAAATCAGTTTGTTTCAAAGAACCTTGCTAAAGATTATGCTACTCAGAAAATTCATGTTGATGTATCCTTATTAAAAGGAGCGACAGATGAACTGGATACGGAGGCTTTCAAAAGTTGGAGACCCGAGTTTAAAGATGCTGAGTTTATTTTAGAAGACGGAGATAAGTACGTTACTGAACGTGAAGTAGAAAAGATGTCCAAGTCTAAATTCAATGTTGTGAATCCTGATGATATTTGTGATGAATATGGTGCAGACTGTCTTCGTTTATACGAAATGTTTTTAGGTCCGTTAGAGCAATCCAAGCCATGGAATACACAAGGACTTAGTGGTGTTTATGGTTTCTTAAAGCGTCTATGGAATCTATACTTCAATGCCAATGATGAGCTTGAAGTTACAGATGAAGAACCGACAAAAGAAGAGTACAGAGTTCTGCATACTCTTATCCAGAAAGTTCTTTTTGATATTGAGAACTTCTCATTTAATACATCTGTAAGTTCATTTATGATTGCAGTGAATGAACTGACTAAATTAAAGACTAACAAAAGACAAATATTAGAGCCTTTGGCTGTTATTATTTCTCCTTATGCTCCGCATATTACGGAAGAGATATGGTCTCTTTTAGGGAATAAAGAAAGTATAGAATATGCTCCTTTCCCGGTATTTAATTCACAATATTTAGAGTTGGATGAGATAGAATATCCGGTAAGTTTTAATGGTAAAATGCGTTTTAAGGCAGCATTATCGGCAAACCTTACACCGAAAGAAGTGGAAGAAGCAGTGCTGAAACTTGACAAAACAATTGAAATTCTAAATGGAGCAATACCTAAGAAAATCATCGTTGTACCTAAAAAAATTGTTAATTTCGTTATTTAGTTCATTAAATTTTGGTATATTTATCATTTATACGATAAAATATGTTGTATAAAAAATAACACAAAAGTGAATAAAAATTAACATTGGCTAATTGACAAAAAATAAGGAGGTTTATTTTTGATTTTTAAACAATTCTTTGTTATTTAACAAATTTAGTCCCGATTTTGGATCGATGGATTATCTGAGAAAAACAAAAATAGTTTTCAAAAAATGACAAAAATCATCATTATTGAAATTGCGTCTTGCATTTTCCAATAAAATGACTTTAATTTACAACCTCAAAAATTTGAAGAAATAAACAATAAATAATTTAGATTAATATGGAAATGAATGTTTCAAACACAGAACACGAAGTTGTTGCTAAAAAGAAGGGAGGTTTAAATCCTGCAATTGTAATCCCTATTTTATTTGTAATTGGTATTGCAATTTATTTATTCGTATTCGGTAACCCGAGTAACTTTAAGAAAAACCCTGCTTTAGATGGAGTAGCATCTGTAGCCCTTGCGGATATTAAGTCCACAGAACTTCACCCGGCTGAAGGAAAGCCAATGGGTATCGTTTATATGGGAGGTCCAATTGTACCTATTCTTCTTACGTTTATGATTACAGTAGTTGTTTTCTCTTTCGAAAGATATTTCGTTCTTAAGAAAGCTTCTGGTAGTGGTAACCTAGATAACTTTGTTAACACAGTTAGAGGATACCTTAACAGAAACGAAATCAACGCTGCATTAGAAGAATGCGACAGACAACAAGGTTCTGTAGGTAACGTTGTAAAAGAAGGTCTTACAACTTACAAAGCTCTTGAGCATGATAATACAATGAACAAAGAGCAAAAGTTAGTAGCTTTAGGGAAATCTCTAGAAGAAGCTACAACTCTTGAAATGCCAATGCTTGAAAAGAACATGATGATTCTTTCTACATTAGGTACAGTTGCAACGTTAGTAGCACTTTTAGGTACGGTAATCGGGATGATTAAAGCGTTCTCTGCTTTAGGTTCTGGTGGTGGTACTCCTGACTCTGCTGCACTATCAGTAGGTATCTCTGAAGCACTTATCAACACGGCTTTAGGTATTGGTACTTCTGCTGTTGCAATTATTCTTTATAATTTCTTTACTTCTAAGATCGATGGATTAACTTATAAGATTGACGAAATCGGAATGAGCATCCAACAATCTTTTGCT
Source organism: Elizabethkingia bruuniana (assembly GCF_002024805.1). Taxonomy (NCBI): domain Bacteria; kingdom Pseudomonadati; phylum Bacteroidota; class Flavobacteriia; order Flavobacteriales; family Weeksellaceae; genus Elizabethkingia; species Elizabethkingia bruuniana. The sequence continues at coordinate 3,382,243 of NZ_CP014337.1, read as the reverse complement.
GAGCATAACTAATCAGTGCAGAATATAATATTCTGTTTAACAATAAATAAATTATAAAGAATTAAGAAATGGCGAGAGTTAAACCAAAACGACATGGTGTAGTTACCGATATGACGGCAATGACGGATGTTGCTTTCCTACTTCTTACGTTCTTCATTCTGACAGCGCAGTTCAAGAAGCCAGATGCTGAGGCTATTACAACGCCTTCATCTATCTCTACAACTTCGTTAGACGATACTAATTTAATGACGATTAGTATTACTCCGGATGGAAGGTATTTCTTTACACCTATTGAAAATAATTCTGAGAAAGCTCAGGTATTAGATAAAATGGCAGGGCAGTACAGAGTTGGATTCTCTGCTGCTGAGAAAAATGAATTTCTTAAGTTGCCAATGGTAGGAGCCTCTATGGCGCAGATGAAAAGTTATCTTAACTTGCCAGATGCTCAGAGAGCGAATGTAAAGGGTGCTACAATTCCAATGGATAGTGTGAATAAAGAACTAGTAGATTGGGTAAAATATAGTTTGGAAGTAAATCCTGATGCCAGACTTGCAATTAAAGGTGATGCAAAAGCGCAGTACCCTAAATTCAAGGCTCTATTTGAAGGATTGAAAGATATTAAGTTTTATAAATTCGTTCTGATTACTTCTTCTGAAAATCAGTAAAAAATATTCAACATGGCAGAAGTACAAGTACAGGATAAAGGAGGCAAGGACGGCAAAGTCCGCTCCAAGAAAGTAAATGTAAGGGTCGACATGACCCCGATGGTAGACTTAGGTTTTCTTCTGATTACATTCTTCATGTTAGCAACTACTTTAAGTAAGCCTAACACGATGGATATGAAGTTGCCTGCGAAGCCTGATCCTACACAAAAGGTAGACATTCCTGAGATTGACCTTACAAACTCAATCACATTTTTATTAGGGAAAGATGATAAAGTATATTATCATCAGTTAGACCAAACAGGTTTAACAGATCCAGGTAAACTTCAGGAAACTACATTCGATAAGAATGGTATTGAAAAGGTGATTGATGATGCTAAGAGAAGAGCTCGTAAACCAGATATCTTTACTGTAATTATTAAGCCAACAGATGACTCTAACTACAAGAACTTTGTAGACTTGTTAGATGAAATGGCAATTACAAAAAGTGAAAGATACGGTATTGGTGAAGTGAAGCCTTGGGAGCAAAAAATCTATGATCAGAAAATAGGTAAGTAATTACCTTTTTTAACAAAAATAATTTAATTATGTCAGTAGATAATATTAATGCAACTTACGGTAAACCAGCAGAGCTGGATGAAATCGTATTTGAGCATAGAAATAAAGAGTACGGGGCGTATGATCTGAGAAAAAGTTACAGACCTATACTGACAAGATCTTTACTAGTAGGTTCAGCATTATTTCTTTTTGCTGTACTTGCACCCTTAGTTTATCTAAAGATAAAAGAGGGGCAACAAAAAGAAGAGACTAAAGTGTCAGTGGACTTAACAGATATTAAAGATATCCCACCTCCGGTAGAAGAAAAAGAACTTCCACCGCCGCCACCACCGCCACCAGTTGAGCCTCCTAAGCAAGAAATTGTAAGGGATATGATTCCGGAGCCGAAACCAAATCCTAAAGTGGAAGAACCACCTAAGAAAATTGAAGAGGTAAAAGAAACTACAATTGGTACAACGAACCAGGAAGGTGAAAAAATTGCTAAATACACTCCACCACCACCACCGGCTAATACAGGTGCAGGTAAGAATGTTGAAGCTCCTAAGCCAGTAGGTAACGAAATCGTTGACCGAGTTGACCAGGAAGCAGCATTTGCAGGAGGTATTGAGAAATTTAGAAATTTATTTACAAGTAATTTCGACAATTCTTCTGTAGAAGGTGAAGGTACATTGAAAACTACAGTTACTTTCGTTGTAGAAAGAGATGGTTCTCTTTCTGATGTTAAAGCTTCAGGACCTAATTCCGACTTTAACAGAGAGGCTGAAAGAACAATTAGATCAATCAAAGGGAAATGGAGCCCTGGTAAGCTTAACGGTGATCCGGTAAGATCCAGATTCAGATTCCCGGTTACAATGAACTTCGAATAAGTTTATATCCAAATAAAAAAAGAGAAGCTATTGCAGCTTCTCTTTTTTTTGTATTTTTGTTTCCATGACGTTTAATTTGTTATCAATTGTTGCAGGAATTTGTTATATCACATTAGGTATTTTTGTGATTATGTATAAATTTTTCATTGTAGAATTAGGAGAAGCTGCTGCGTATCCGCTGGGAGGGCTACTTATCATATATGGTGTTTTCAGACTGATAAGAGTAGTAAATAAATTCAGAAAGAGAAATGAAGAATAGCCTTTTTTTATTAGTATTATTAATCATATTAGGGTCATGTAATAATGATAAAAAAAATGATTATGCTACTGGCAGTGTAATTATGGCGACAGACCCTTCTTTCTATAATGTTACCGATGCACTTTCTTACCGTTATATGAAAGTATATCCGGATGCAAAGATAGAACTGAAACAAATGAAAGAGAAGGAAGCTCTGAAAGCTTTAATTGATAATAAAGTTTCTACTATTGTAATGTCACGTGAACTAACGGAGACAGAAAAGCAAAGTTTTCTTAGCAATATCAAATTAAAAGCTGTTCCGGCATATTTTGCTGCGGATGCTTTGGTTTTTGTTGTTCCAAAGGAATCTTCAATAGAAAAAATTTCGGTAGATGATGTTGCGAAAATGTTGACTGACGAAAAAAGAACTTTAATCTTTGACGGGGCAAATACCAGTAATACAGATTATATTGCTGAAAAGCTAAAAATAGATCCTGCTAAAATGCAGTATTCATCGTTAAAGTCCAATGAAGAAATCATTGAAAATCTGACTAAATTCCCTGGTCATATTGGGGTAATTAGTCTTAATACAATTAGCAGACCTTATGATGAGAAAGCTAAAGAATTAAGATCAAAAATTAAAATACTTAATATTACAGATGCAAAAGGAGAATTTGCTCCTAGCAGAGAGAATCTGAGATATCAGAAATATCCGTTTACACGTATTTTATATTTCCTTACCAACGAAGGTAACTTCGGAGTTGGGAATGGCTTTATAAGATACTCTTGCAGTCAGGTAGGTCAGCTTATTGTGGACAAGAATGGATTGCAACCCTATCTACTGTACAAGAGAATGGTAGAAATAAAGTAAATATTAGTATTTTTTTAACATTAGTTCCGCAATATATGGAATAGTAATTGTGTTTATATTTAAGAAGAATAATTAATAAAAATAGAATAATTATGAAAGAGAGATTTGGATTATCAAAGAAAATAGTGTTAGGTGCAGCTGCTTTTTTTGCCATGAATATGGTAGGAGCACAAACGGTTGCAGAAGGGATTAATGATATTGACGGCTATAAATTTGGTAAAGCTAAAGAAGTCTACACAGCACTAGTAAACAAAGAACCTTCAGACGCTAACTATTTCTATTTAGGAAATGCTTATTTAGTACAGTCTGAACCAGATTTTGAAAAAGCAGCAGAATACTTTAACAAAGGAGTTGCTTTAGATGCAAAGAAATCATATTTCAGCAGAATTGGATTGGCTTCAATTAAATTAGGAAAAGGAGATAAAACTGGGGCAATAGCAGATCTTAATCAGGTTGCTAAAGATTCCAGAGAAAAAGATCCTGAAGTATTATACAGAATTGGTGAGGCATTAGCGCTTTATCCTAACCAAAACGACCCTAAATTATCAATTGATTATTTGAATAAGGCAACAACCCTTGCTGAAAAGAAAGGTGTGCCTGAATATTACTATTACACTCTGGGAGACGCTAACCGTCTTAACAAAAACTGGGGTGAAGCAATGAATGCTTATGACAGAGCGTTAGAAGTAGCAAAAAATAAAGCTGCAGTATATACAAGAATTGGTACACTCTGGACCTCTGCTAAACAGTGGGAAAGAGCAAAAGATAATATTGATAAAGCAATTCAGGCAGACGCAAGTTATGCACCTGCTTATAAAGCGAGAGGAGGATTTAACATCGTATACCAGAAGTATGATCAGGCAGCATTAGATTACAAGAAATATTTGGATCTTGCAGATTCAGATCCTAATACAGTCTTAGATTATGCTAAATTAGCTTTCCTTGCAAAAGACTACACTAATGCAGGTTCTGCTTTAGATTCTGTTTTCGATAAAATCAATGATCCTATTAAATACAGAATTAAGGCTTACTTACAATATCAGGCGAAAGATTACGCAGGAGCAAAAACAAGTTTAGAGACTTTCCTAAGCAAAGCTGAAAAATCCAGAATCCTTCCAAGTGATTCAGGTTTAGAAGGTTTAATCTTAGCGGCTATCGGTAAAGAGAAGAAAGATGCAGCAATGCTACAACAAGCACAACAAAAAGTTGCTGTTGCTAAAGCTGCAAAAGACGAAACTTTCGACTGGGATGCTGAACTAGCTTCTGCTAGTGGTACAGCACCAAAAGTAGCTTCTGGTGAAGGTGGTCCTACAAATGCTGCAATTGATGCATTGAAAAAGCAAGTAGCAGCTGATCCTAAAAACACGGATCTACTTTATAAATTAGCTAACGAATATCAGGGAGCTCAAAACTGGGGTGGAGCAGCTTCTGCATGGTCTCAGATGGCAAACGTATTGCAAACTTGGGAGCCTGCTTATTACAGTTTAGGTTACGCATTACAGAAAAGTGGTGATGCAAACGGAGCAATTGCTGCATACCAGAAATATATTGATGTGTTAGCAGCTAAACCAGCAGCAGATCAGGCTAAAGGAAAAGAATTATTAGCTAACTCATACTACAATATGGCAAGCTTAACAGCAAATGCTGACAAAGCAAAAGCATTAGAGTATGTAACTAAAGCTCTTGAAGCTAATCCAGCTGATGCTGATGCAGCAAAACTAAAAGAAAAGTTGAGCAAATAATTTCTATTAAAAGAAATGAAAATATCAAAAACTTCTGGTCCTATGGATCAGAAGTTTTTTTTAATTTTAGCCCATGGTAAAGAAAGTAGATATATTAGCTATAGGAGCTCATCCCGATGATATAGAACTAAGCTGTGGCGGAACTTTGGCCAAACTTATTTCTGAAGGTAAAAGAGTAGCGATTGTAGATCTGACACAGGGAGAGCTTGGAACAAGAGGAACTCCGGAAATCAGACATCAGGAAGCGACAGAAGCTGCAAGAATCTTAGGTGTTGAATACCGCGATAATCTGAAACTGAAAGATGGCTTTTTGGTGAACTCAGAAGAGTATCAACTCCGCATTGTGGAAGCTATTCGTAAATATCAACCGGAAATAGTGCTTTGTAATGCACTGGACGATCGACATCCAGATCATGCAAAAGGAGCCAAACTAGTATCAGATGCATGTTTCCTATCCGGATTAAGGAGAATTGAAACATCTATAGAAGGACAAGAGCAGGAAGCATGGAGACCCAAACATGTATTCCATTATATTCAATGGAAAGATCTTCAGCCGGACTTTGTTGTAGATATTACAGGATTTATAGACAAGAAAATAGAGTGTTGTGCAGCGTATTCATCGCAATTTTATGATCCAAACTCTAAAGAACCAGTTACACCTATCGCTACAAAGGATTTTTATGAGAGTATTACATATAGAGCTCAAAATCTGGGTAGACAGAGCGGTGTAGAGTTTGCAGAAGGTTTTAACACAGCAAAATTAATTGCATTGAAAAATTTTGACGGAATTATTTGCCAGTAACGAATAATAGTGTATCTTTGCACACACAAAACCAAAACGGTGGTTGTAGCTCAGTTGGTTAGAGCGTCGGATTGTGGTTCCGAAGGTCGGGGGTTCGAGACCCCTCATCCACCCAAAATAAAAGCTGTCATTTATGACGGCTTTTTTTATGCCTAAAAGTATCCGTTTTCATTTATAAAATTGATTAGAATTTTCTAATAACCATTTATTCTCAGCACATTTCTGCTAAATTTGGAGAAAATTGTCATATTATGAATATTCTGCTGATAGAAGACGAAGCTGGTGTTTCCAACTTTATTAAAAAAGGATTGGAAGAAAGTCAGCACCATGTAACCCTGGCATATGAAGGTGCAATGGGGCTTCAGCTAGCTATGGAGCAGGATTTTGATTTGATTATTTTAGATGTAATCCTTCCACAGGTGAATGGCTTTGAAATATGTTCGGAAATAAAGCGTTTTAAGCCGGAAATTCCGGTTTTAATGCTGACAGCACTCTCTACCATACAAGATAAGCTAAAAGGCTTTGATAAAGGCGCAGATGACTATCTTACCAAACCGTTTCATTTCGAAGAGTTACTGGCAAGGATTAATGCGCTAAGCCGGAGAAATCAGAATAGCCTTCCGGTACTAACGTATACTGCAGATGATCTTGTAATGGATTGCTATAAGAAAGTTGTAAAAAGGGCAGGGCAGGAGATTGCACTAACGGTAAAAGAATATGCTTTGTTAGAATATCTTCTGGTAAATAAAAACAGAGTTATTAACCGCGCAAAAATTGCAGAAGCAGTTTGGGGGATTGGCTTTAACAGAGGGACTAATCTTATAGATGTCTATATTAACTATGTAAGGACAAAAATAGATAAAGGCTTTTCAAAGCAACTGATACATACTGTCGTCGGAATGGGATATATACTGAAAGACGAATAGTATGAAACTGCAAAGACGCTTATCATTAATTTTCACAGGCTTATTTGCCGTACTGCTAATAGCAGTGCTTACTTCTGTTTATTTTATTGTAGCACAGGACTGGCAGAATAACTTCCGGAAGCAGTTAGAAGATCGTGCTTATACAGTGGGACATAACTATCTGGCCCAGGATAATTTTTCTAAAGTAGAATTTGATGAAGTACTTCGTAAGCTGCCCAGAACACTACCCAAAGAAAAAATAAGAATTTATGATACCAGTTTTAATCCGGTTTTCATAAAGGAAAATACGACAACCTGGAATGGGAAAATTCTGCAGCAGGTGGCTCAGAAGAAAAATATTTTTTATAAAAATGATCATAAATACGTTGTAGGAATCTATTACGTAGATAATTCCGGAGATTATATTGTAATGGCGGAAGCAGAAAATGCTTCCGGAGAAAAGTCTCTACAGGAGCTTCGGAATGTAATGATTATAAGCCTTGTGATAGCCTTGGGTATCTGCGTGGTGCTTGGAGAATGGTTCTCATATCTTTGTCTGAAGCCTATTAAGAGGATTAACCATAGAATGGAAAAGATTCAGGCGAGCAGCCTCGGTTATAGAATTCCTGTAGAAAAAGGAAGTAAGAATGAAATTACAGTTCTTAGTTCTACAATTAATGATCTATTACTGCGGTTACAAAATTCATTTGAAAGCCAGCAGTCATTTGTTTCCAATGCTTCTCACGAATTAAAAACTCCTATTGCTTCCTTATTGGGAAATGCCGAAATAGCATTGCGAAAAGACCGGGAGACTGAAGAGTATAAAGAAATACTGGAAGGTGTCCATCGTGATGCTTCCCGTATGGATAGCATTGTAAGCGATTTACTCATGTTGTCACAGCTGGAACATTCTTCATATCCGCTATATAAAATGGCTCTGGAAGAATTTATATGGAAGGTTACAGATCGGTACATGGAAGATACTTCCGGTTCGCGCCTGAATATTGAAATCGAAAATCCGGATAAATTCCAAACGACATTTATAAATATTAATTCGGGTCTAATGGAAATAGCCATTAGCAATCTTATTTCTAATGCATATAAATTTTCACAGAAAGAAGTAGAAATGAGAATTCATATTAACAAAGATGCTGTTATAATATCAGTTATTGATCAGGGAATAGGGATTGCACCGCAGGATATAGAAAAAATTACCCGCCCGTTTTACCGCAGCCAGAATGCCTATGGTATTAAGGGCTTTGGCCTGGGGTTGTCATTATCATCTAAAATCATAGAACAAAACAAAAGCAAACTATCATTTCAGTCTGTATTAGGACTTGGAACTACTTCTGTAGTTGAAATACCTGTTGTCTCATGATAAATAAGTTATTAGAAATTTTTAATGACTTTCTAATTGGTCTTTAATATTGTTTTAAAATCTTCCTAATCCCCCATATTTACTTTTGCTCTGTAAAAAAAAGTAATTAAATATGTTCGGGAACAGGAAAATGATTCTGGCCGCGGTTTTCTTTCTCGGGATAACCGCAACACTAAAGGCTCAGGAATCTGTACATGATATTATTGTGAGGGATAAAACCACTCAGCAGCCTTTATCCAATGTAAGCATTAAAGATACTGCAACAGGAAAGGAAATAGTGACGGACGGAAATGGAAAAGTAGCTATTGAAGTTAAAGCAGTCCCTCAGACCTATGTTATTTCATTAGAAGGTTATATTGCTCAGGATATTGCTTTAAGCGCAGGGAAATTACCAGACAGTGTCTATTTGCTGCCGGAGACCAAACAACTGGAAGGCGTTGTACTAACCGGGTATACAAGGCAGTCTAAAGCCAAAACGACAGGTGCAGTGTCTAGTATAAAAGCCGAAGTTATTGCAAAGACTCCGGTTGCCTCATTAGATCAGGCATTGCAGGGACAAGTTCCGGGATTGTATGTGGCTTCTCCCTCCGGGCAACCGGGAGCAATGGGGAGGGTAACGATCCGTGGGATTGGTTCTGTGCAGGATGATAAAACGAATCCATTATATATACTGGATGGAATGCCTATCAGTCCGGAAGTTTTTGCAGTACTTAATCCTCTGGATTATGAGGATATAGTCGTACTAAAAGATGCGTCTGCTACTGCGCAATATGGTTCCAGAGGAGCAAATGGTGTAATACAGATTACTTCTAAAAAAGGGAAAAATAATGATAAAGGACATTCTCAGTTTTTTTATCAGAATCAATTCGGAATATCTTCTGTAAATAATCAGAAATGGGATATGATGAACAGCTCCCAAAGATTAGAATTTGAGGAAATTCTGCAGGATCCTAATTTCCCCGGCTGGGCGTATTCCAGAAAGAACCCGTATAAAATTGTCAACGGGCAGAAAATTGCAAAAACGGATGCAGATTATACAGAGGGCGATCAGAAGTTAGCAGATTTGCGGGCAACAAATACAAACTGGAGAAAGCTGCTTTTAAGAAACGGAGTTACCAATTCTCATTATCTAAGTATGGGTGGTGGTGATCAAAAGACCAATCATTATTCATCGCTTTCCTATTTTAAACAAGAAGGGGTTTTACCGAATTCCGGAGTTGAAAGATTTAACATTAATAGCGGGGTGAATCATAAGAGCGGACGTTTTACTTCTTCTTTTAATCTTAATTTAACTGGAGGACAAACACAGCTTTCTGAATCTGATTTTGATGTAAGCGAAACCAATCCTGTAGCATCTCTTTATTTTGCAATGCCATATGAAAAACCATATGATAAGGATGGAAATCTTACACCAGGTGTAAACCGGTTTGGCGCAAATGCTTTAACCATGTATCAGGACATCAGCCGTAAAGAGAAGCAGCTTCAGGGAGTCTTGTCATCTAATCTTTCGTTTGAAATTACCAAAAATCTGAAACTGACCAGTACATTGGGGGTAAACCATCAGCAAACAAGGTTTACCAGAATTATAAAACCAGATACATACTTTGGAAGTATGGTAGATCCTGGTGAACAGGGGCTTTATGAAAGAATTAATACACAGAAAACTTCCTACATGGCCAATTTTGGGTTCAATTATAAAAAAAGATGGGGTTCCAATGAAGTCGAGGCAATTGCTCTTGCCGAGTTCAATAAATACAGTACCAACTACGATGGCTTTACTGGTTATGGACTTATACCCGGACTGGAAAATACGCCGGGGGGAATTACACCCGGAACACCGGAAAATAATTTTATTCCAAAAATAAGTGGTGGTGCTTCCGAAAATATATTGGTATCACAATTAGGAATGCTTAGATACTCTTATGCAAACAGATTTACTTTATCCGCTAGTATCAGACGTGACGGATCCTCCAGAGTTCCTTCAGAAAACAGATACAAATATTTTTATGCTTTCGGGGCAACCTGGAATATGAAGAATGAAGAATTCCTGAAGAACTGGGATGCTTTAAGTACACTTAGACTGCGATTAAGCCATGGACTAACAGGAAATGCGGGTGGTTTTGCAAGTGATTTTGGTTATCGTCAGCTATACAAACCTCAGCACTATAATGGCTATACAGCTTTTGTTCCAATATCTCCGGGTAATCCCAATTATAACTGGGAGATGAACAAGATATCGGATGTAGGATTAGAATTTGGATTATTTAAGAACAGAATTATCGGAGAAGTTGACCTGTATAACAGAGTAACAAGCGACTTGTTTATTAACCGCAGTCTGTCTATGACATCTGGTTTCGAATCCATTGCTGATAATATGGGTAAGATCAGGAACAGAGGTGTGGAGTTTCGTTTGTCCGGAGACGTCTTCAGAAACGATAATTTTAGCTGGAACCTGGGGCTTAATCTGGCTTACAATCAGAACAGAATCCTGAGTCTGGGTTCCGAAGATGAGATTGTTACAGAAAATTACTCTATTCACAAAGTTGGTTCTGCTCTGGGGCACTTTTATATGGTTAGGTGGGCAGGGGTAGATCCTGCTACCGGAGCGCCATTGTATTATGATAAAAGTGGTGCAGTCACAAAAGAATATAATCCTGAAAATGCTGTAATGGTTAAAGGGTCCTATGATCCGCCAGTTAAGGGAGGGATAACAACATCATTTACTTATAAAAATCTTCAGGTTAATGCCTTGTTTACTTTTGTGAAGGGAATGTACAGACTCAACACTGCTGAGTTGTACAGAACTTCAGCCGATCCTAACTATAGAATCTATAATCAGTCAGCCGATATGCTGAATATGTGGCAGAAGCCAGGAGACATAAGCCAGAATCCGGGAGCTCAGTATGCGAGATATATGACAGATCGGGAATTGCAATCTGCAGATTATATAAAGCTTAGAAATGTTAGTATCAATTATAAACTGAAAGATCTAGGCAGTCTGAATAAAGTCTTTAAAGAGGTTAACATTTTTGCTCAGGGACAAAATTTGTTGACTTGGACAAAATGGAAAGGGCAGGATCCAGAAGATGATAACAACTGGTATCAGTATGAATATCCTTTGCCAAGGACAATTACATTAGGCTTCAATGTTTTATTTTAAATGATAAGAAATGCGTAAAAATATATTAAAAGTAATGCTGTTTGCCTGTCTGGGTATAAGTATGGTAAGTTGTAATAATATGCTGGATGTAGATCCACAGGATGCTTTGGACACAGAGAGAGTTTATTCCTCTGTGAGTAACTTCGAAAAAGGAGTACTGGGTAGCTACAGCCTTTATTCTCCGGAGTATAGTGTCCTTATAGGATCTATAATGGCTGATGAAAGCCGTCTGAATCCCCAAAATAATGGAGTAAATGGTTTCGGAAATTTACTGAACCGCTGGGAGTACACTTCTGAAGATGATATTCTGCTAAAAGCATGGAAAAACTACTATGCGGATATTTACAGTATTAATCTGCTTTTGGAAAATGCGGCTAAAGTACCGGTCCGGAATGAACAAGAGAGAAGTAAGCAAAAATCTTTGATTGCAGAATTATACGGATTACGGGCAATGGTGCATTTTGAGTTGCACCGAAATTTTGGTACGCCTGATGCTGACGGTAATGAGGCTTTAACCATTCCTTATATTACAGATACTGATGTTAATAAGAAACCCGGTAAAATAAGTCTGTCAAAATTTTATGAATATGTTTGGCTGGATTTGGAACGGGCAAAAGATATAGATGAAACTGTAGATTTCCGTATGAATAAGAATGCGGTTACAGCTTTAGAAGCGAGGGTAGCATTGTACCAGAAAAATTATATTGTTGCCCTGGCAAAATCAACACAGCTTATTAACCAGTTTCAGCTATCAGATATAAACCAGTATGAAAACCTTTGGAAAGATAAATCTCCTTCGGAAGTCATCTTCCGTTTGAAGAGAAGTAATGACAATAAGCTGAGACCAAATACGCTATGGCAGGATTATGCAGCTGGGCGTAAATTCTTTCAGCCTTCTTATAAATTAATGAATAGTTATACAGAATCCGATATCCGCCTGAGTAATTTTAGTAAAGATGGGGATATGGAAGAAGAGTTTATTAATAAATATCCCGGAAATGACTTTAGTGATAAGGTAAATGATATTAAAGTTTTCCGTGTATCAGAGATGTACTTAATTCGTGCTGAAGCCAATTATTTCCTGAACAGAAAGGATGCTTCTCTACAAGATATTAATGAGTTAAGAAAACACAGAATTAGCAATGGCGGACAACTGAACGCTATTGATCTGAATACTATACTAAACGAAAGATACCTAGAACTATCTTATGAAGGACATCGCTACTATGATCTGAAAAGATTGAAGCTCCCGGTTCAGAGGCTGGAAAAAGATCTGGCAGCTGAGGGAGATCAGAAAGAGTTAAATAGTAATGATAAAGCTTATATTCTTCCTATACCGCTTAAGGAAACTATTGTCAACCCTAACCTGAAATAAGAAGCTTTGTCTTCATATTTTTCAATTATACTTTTAAACAAGAAGAGACAGCCTACAGGCTGTCTCTTTGTTTTGAAATTCTTTCTATAATTCTTCGTCAGTATCGATTGTGAAAGAATTAGTAGTTGTTTTGTAGTCTTTGTTATGTCTTTCAGAAATAACTTCTTCTCCTTTTTCATCCAGGATGAAGTTTGTTGATTCATTGAATAATTCTGAAAAACTTTTGAAATCTTCTTTGTAAAGGTAAATTTTGTGTTTCTCGAAGCTTGCTTCTCCATTTTCTGAGAAATTCTTTTTACTCTCTGTGATTGTCAGGTAATAATCTCCTGCTTTTGTTTCTCTCACATCGAAGAAATAAGTCCTTCTACCTGCCTTTAACACTTTTGTGAAAATCTCATTCTCCTGGCGTTCCTTGTAATCGCTCATTGTTCTAACATTTTAAGATTCGTGCGTTAACAAATATAGAAGAATATTCTGAATATCAAAGAATTTTTATTAAATATTGTTAATTACCTTGTTATCAGCAATGAAAAATTATTGAACACGTACGAAATCAGTAATTACACCATCATTTAAATGAAGAATTGCGTGCGCATTTTTGGCGCTGGATTCACGGTGGGTGATGATAATAGATGTTGTTTGTTTAATTTCCTTTTCAATATTTCGTAAGATATTTTCCTCTGTTTCGGTATCTAATGCAGAAAGACTGTCGTCAAAAATCAGAATTTTTGGTTTTTTAATCAATGCTCTGGCAATGCTTATCCTTTGTTTTTGTCCACCAGACAGCATTACACCTCTTTCCCCAACCATTGTATTATACTGATCTTTAAAGCCAACGATGTTTTTGTGTACATCAGCTACTTTAGCAAATTCTTCAACTAAAGCCTTTGTAGGATTGTCTATCGCAAATCCAATATTATTCTCAATAGTATCGGAAAACAGATAACTTTCCTGTGGGATGAAGCCTATATTCTCGCGATAAACACTTAGATTGTGCTCTTTTAGATTTTTGCCATCTATCAGAATTTCTCCACTGTCCGGATCTAGTAAACGGCATAAAAGTAATGCAATAGTAGATTTGCCACTCCCGGTTTTACCCATAATGGCTAAAGATTCTCCGGCCTTAACTTTAAAACTTACATTCTTTAAAGCCTGAATGCCAGTGTTAGGATAAGTATAGCTTACATTACGGAATTCTATATCTCCGGTTATGTTGTATATATCGTTGTTGCTATTTTTAATTTCGGATTTCATATCCATAAATTCATTTACCCTTTGCATGGAAGCTTCTGCACGCTGATTAACAGATGTTACCCAGCCTACCATGCTGAAAGGCCAGATCAGGATATTAATGTACATGAAGAAATCGGCAATAGTTCCGACAGAAGTTTTACCATTAATATATTGTTCGCCGCCAATATAAAGGATGGCTACATTCAGAAGTCCGATAACAAAAAGAATAATGGTAAAAAAGTAGGCCTCAGTCTTTGCCAGATCCAAAGCTTTTACCATGTAGTCTCCAACTTTGTTGTTGTAATTCTTTTCAATATACTTTTCCTTGTTAAAGAACTTTACAACACGGATTCCCGAGAAACTATCCTGTACAAAAGTCGAAATTGCAGATTGACTTTTCTGCATTACTTTGGACTTTTTGTTGATGATAGAACTTACCTTATATATAACAAAAGATAATATAGGAAGTGGGATTAGCGTCCATATTGTCATGCGTACATCAGTAAGCAACATATAAGTGGTTGTAATAATTAGTAATACCGATAGGTTTACTACATACATTACACCCGGACCAAGATACATACGTATAGCTACAACATCCTCACTCAGTCGGTTCATTAAATCTCCGATGGTCGTATTTTTGAAAATAGTCAGAGAAAGATTCTGATAATGAGTGTAAATTTTATTCTTCAGCTCGTATTCGATTCTGCGGGATGCTACAATAATAGTCTGCCTCATCATGAATGTAAAGAAGCCGGATAATACAGAGCTGCCGACAATAATAGCTGCATTAATAAGCAAAGCCTTGAACAAAGAATCTTTCGATATATGTTTATTGGTCAGTACTTCTTGAATGACATTGACAGATTTCCCGATAAATTGTACTTTATAAATAGCAAAAAAATTGCTGAGTATAATGAAAAGTAATCCCCAAGCCAGTAATACACGATGTTTGTAGAAATAGGGATTAAGTGTTTTTAGTGCTTTCAACTTCTGAATTTTGTTTATTTAAAAACGTTCCGTTACGAATGACAAAATTAAGGTTTTTTATGCAAAGAGAAATGCGTAAATTTGTGCCTTAAATTTAAGTTCTTTGAAATGGTAGGAAGAAGACAGCTCCGCGAAAAAGTAGTGCAAACGCTTTATGCATATCAGCAAAACCCTAAAAGTGTCGATGTAGTTCTGAAAAATATGATGAAAGAAATAAGCAAAATCTATGACTTATATGTCTATGAGCTTAACTTTTTGGTCGCAATTCATCAATTAGCTGAAGAGCAAATTGAAATCGGAAAAAGAAAATACATCAAATCTGAAGAGGAAGCTAATCCCAATCTGAAGTTTGTTGAAAATAAAATATTGCTTCAAATCATTGACAACGATGAAAGAGGAGAATATACTGCAAACAACAAACAATTGATGTGGGACACTAATGACGATCTTGTTGTAAAAACCTACCAGAGAATAAAAGCCGGAAAACGATATAAAGATTATATGGAATCGTCTGATAGTAGCTTTGAAGATGATCAGAAGTTCATAGGAAAACTTTTTCTTCGTTATGTTGCTGAAAATGAAGATCTTCATGATTTCTTAGAAGGAAAAGAAATGGCATGGGCAGATGACATTCATATTGCAAATTCATTGATCCAGAAAACAATTGGGTTTATGAAGCCAGAGCAGGAGACTCATACTCTTATCAAGATTATTAAAAATTATGATGATGAGAGCTTTGCTAAAACATTATTAGCTCAGACTGCGCTTAACTGGGACAATACAGAGAAGAAGCTAGAAGAAAGACTTCAGAACTGGGATCTGGAAAGAGTTTCTTTGATGGACAAAGTAATCCTTATTACAGCGCTTAGCGAAATGGATGAATTTAAATTGACTCCTTCTTCAATTATTATAAACGAATATATAGAGATTGCAAAAGTATACTCTTCTGACAAATCTAATGTATTCATTAACGGTATCCTGGATAAGTATGCCAAAGACAATTCGAGAATATAGAATAAAATAATACCTTTCACATGAAAAGACTTACCTACCTACTAATGATTTCTTTTTCTGCCATGGCTGTGGTAGCATGTAAAAAAGAAGAAAAAAAACTGGTTGTTTCAGAAGATCAGTCTGCTTTGAGTACATCGGGATTACAACCCCTTGCTGCTGAACAAACACAGGCGGATATAGTTGCAGAAGCTAAGAAGCTTCCGTTAACGACTCTGGCAATTTCAGAAAATAATTTCAACTTTGGAGATGTTAAAAAAGGGGATCATGTAGAGCATACTTATACTGTGACTAATACAGGAGATAAGCCTTTGGTAATTTCTACAGTAAAGCCTGGATGTGGTTGTACTGCTCCGGAGTATACTAAAGATCCTATTCTTCCGGGACAAAAAGGAAAAGTAACGCTTAAGTTCGATTCAAGTTCTTTCGACGGATTACAAAACAAATATGCTGAGGTATATACCAACACGGAAAAGTCTCCGGTAGTACTTACTTTTTCAGCTAATGTTTTAAACAAATAATTTTTTATTAATCTATTAAACCCATAATATGCTAACAATTTTTTTACAGGCGCAACAGCAAGGTGGTGGTTCTATGATGTTCATCATGATGGCTGTAATGCTGGTTGGATTCTATTTCCTAATGCTGCGTCCGCAAATGAAAAAACAAAAACAGGAAAAGAACTTCCAGGAAACTATAAAACCAGGAGCCAGAGTTGTTACAACTTCAGGAATGCACGGTAAGATTGTAAATGTAATGGAAGACGGGGTGATCATTGAAACAATGTCTGGTAAATTAAAGTTTGAAAGAGCTGCAATTTCCAGAGAATTTACTGAAGCTCGTTTTGGAGATAAAAAAGCACCTGCTGCTAAAGAAACTCCAAAAGAAAATAAAGTAAAAGAAGTAGCGAAGGAGGAAAAAGAAAATGTTACAGTTACTGACGAAACAGAAACTAAATAATTTTCTTTACAGATATAAAAAACGCCGCAGACTCTGTCTGCGGCGTTTTTTGTTTATTATTTATAAGCTTTTCAGCTTACCTCTGAAGTCTTCTATGCTGGTATAACCTTTCTCCTGCATAATGGCTTTTAGCTCTTCCAATATTCTGTCGAAAGCGCCAGTACCTTCTTTCATCAGCTGGGTACCAACTTGTACCATCTGTGCACCACAAAGGAAATGTTCAAAAGCATCTTTTCCGTTTTCTACTCCTCCGCATCCGATTACAGCGATATCACTGTTTAGTCTTGTATAGAACGCTCTTACGTTCGCCAGTGCTGTTGGTTTTACATAAGCGCCTCCAATTCCTCCGAATCCGTCTTTTGGCTTAATTACAACTTCTTCGTGATCAACATCTATATAAAGTCCGTTTCCGATAGAGTTGATACAGTTAACATACTGAAGTGGGAATTTATTTAGGATTTCTGCCATTTGATCGAAATGTGCAATATCGAAATATGGTGGAAGTTTTACACCGATTGGTTTCTGGAAAAATTCGAAAGCTTTGGTTAGAACCTCTTCTGTTCTTTCGAAATCATAACCTACCTGTGGTTTCCCGGGTACATTAGGACAAGAAAGATTTAATTCAGTAATTCCTTTAAAATCGGAATCATTTATCTTCTGTAACATCTCCAGATTGTCTTCCATAGACATTCCCGCAATTGAGATGAAATTGATTTTTCCCGGATTTTCATTCTGAAAGTTAAGAGAGAAATCCAGATAAAAGTCAAAACCTTTATTAGGTAATCCCATGGAGTTGATGCTTCCTAAAGGCACATCTACATATCTTGGGCTAGGATTCCCTTCTCTGAAATCTGGTGTAGCACTTTTAGTGACAAAAGCACCTGCAGAAGATCTTAGTAACTGATCCAGTTCCATTTCATCATAACACATTACGCCGGAAGCGTTCATGAATGGATTTTCAAATTCGTAATTGGCAATTCGGGAGGTAAGATTCATTTTTTACTTTTTTATTCGTATTTCAAATTTAACAAAAAGCGGGAGAGTATCCCGCTTCTATTTTTATTCGTTAATGTTAATTGTAAGTGCTAACTCATCGAGTTGCTCATTGGCAATGGATGCCGGAGCGTCGATCATTACATCTCGACCACTGTTATTTTTAGGGAAGGCGATATAATCTCTGATGACTTCATTTCCGTCTAATACAGCTACAAGTCTGTCAAACCCGAAAGCTAAACCACCGTGTGGAGGTGCTCCGTATTTGAAGGCATTCATTAAGAAACCAAACTGTGCTTCTGCTTCTTCCGGTGTAAACCCAAGAAGGCTGAACATCTGAGCCTGAAGATCTTTATCAAAGATTCTGATAGATCCACCGCCGATTTCGTTACCATTGATAACTAAGTCGTAAGCATTTGCTCTTGCTTTTCCTGCCTCATTTTCCAGTAAATGGATATCTTCCGGCTTAGGAGAGGTAAAAGGATGGTGCATTGCGTGGTATCTCTGTGTATCTTCATCCCATTCTAAAAGCGGGAAGTCAATAACCCAAAGCGGAGCGAATTCATTTCCTTTTCTTAGTCCAAGGCGGTTACCCAACTCCATTCTCAATGCAGATAACTGAGCTCTTACTTTGTTCTCGTTTCCGGAAAGTACAAGCATTAAGTCACCTGGCTTAGCACCAAATTCTTCTGCAATTTTCTTTAAATCTTCTTCGTTATAGAACTTGTTAACAGAAGAAGTTACAACACCATCGGCCTGGTATTTTATCCATACCATACCTGTAGCACCTATCTGTGGACGTTTTATCCAGTCGGTTAATTCGTCGATTTGTTTTCTTGTGTACTCTGCACAACCTTCTACATTGATACCAACAACCAGTTCTGCATCGTCAAAGATTTTGAAATCTTTACCTTTTACAAGGTTATTTAGTTCATGGAATTCCATCCCGAAACGAATATCTGGTTTGTCATTACCATATTTTTTCATAGCGTCTGCAAAAGTCATTCTCGGGAATTTCCCAAATTCCTGACCTGCTATATCCTTTAATAAATTCTGAGTAAGACCTTCGAAAATATTCATAACGTCTTCCTGTTCTACGAAAGCCATTTCACAGTCTATCTGAGTAAACTCCGGCTGTCTGTCAGCTCTTAGATCCTCGTCACGGAAACATTTTACAATTTGGAAGTATTTATCCATTCCGCCAACCATCAGTAGTTGTTTGAAAGTCTGCGGAGACTGTGGCAGTGCATAAAACTGGCCCGGATTCATTCTGCTTGGTACAACAAAGTCTCTTGCACCTTCAGGTGTAGACTTGATAAGAACCGGTGTTTCTACTTCAATAAATCCTTGGTCGGAAAGATAATTTCTTACCTTCTGAGCCATTTTGTGACGGAAGATTAACTTTTCTTTCACCGGATTTCTTCTGATGTCCAGGTAACGGTACTTCATTCTAAGTTCTTCACCGCCATCGGTTTCATCTTCAATAGTGAAAGGAGGCAGTTCGGAATTGTTCAGAATAGTTAATTTTTCAACCAGAATTTCAATTTCTCCGGTCGGTATCTTAGGATTTTTACTAGCTCTTTCAATTACTTTTCCGCTCACTTGAATTACAAACTCACGGCCTAGCTTTTTTGCTTCTTCCAGTAATGCTGCGGAAGAGCGATCCTGATCAAAAACAAGCTGTGTTATTCCGTAACGATCTCGTAAATCTATCCAAATCATAAAACCTTTATCACGGATAGTTTGTACCCATCCTGAAAGTGTTACTTCTTCGTTTAGATTCTTCAGAGATAATTCTCCGTTGGTGTGCGTTCGGAACATTTTATTGTATTTAAAATTTGATTTTGTGGTTTCACTCAGGTATTAACCTGACAGAATTTTTCAGGTGCAAAGATACGGAATTTAAAGAAAAAAGCCTTTTAGAATTTTATTTCCAAAAGGCTTTATTTATTATTGCTTAATCCATTGAATAGCACTAAGGATTTTCTTGTCTTTTAAAAGGTCTTTGAAATTATCACCACCTGTTATTTCTACATCCGGTGGAATGCTTTCTTTATATTCCTTATTGTTTCTGTCTGCTTCATAAGAACTGGATAATAAATAATAAAGATCTTCTGAGATTTTAATGCTGTTATTTGCAGAAACCAGTCCTGTTGTTTTTTCTCCGATTAGCTTTACATTCTTTTTGCCAATGAAGGATATTGTAGTTGCTTCTCCGGAGCTGGCAGTTGCAGGACCGATTAGTAAGGCTATTTTAATATTTTTGCCAGGATTACAATTGTTTTGTAGTGTAATGTACGGATTGTCATTTATTAGTAAGCTACCGTCTTTAACAGACCATGAGTTGAGTATTTTTCCATTGTCTACAAAAGAGCCGGCTTTCCCATTTCCTAATAAAGGTGCAATCCCCGAAATCATTGGGTGCATATTGCCACCTGTATTTAACCGCAGATCGACAATAATTCCTTTTAAATCTTTTAGATTCAGTTTGCAGAGAGAATCCCTTAAAGCTTGGCCTAGTTTCTTAACCTGCTCTTCTCGTTCTCCGTCTTTCTGAGAAGTGCTCATTCCCGGAATAGAGATATAGCCAATCTTTTTTTC
The DNA here is from genome assembly GCF_002024805.1 of Elizabethkingia bruuniana. NCBI lineage: Bacteria > Pseudomonadati > Bacteroidota > Flavobacteriia > Flavobacteriales > Weeksellaceae > Elizabethkingia > Elizabethkingia bruuniana. Next base: position 3,361,898 of record NZ_CP014337.1, on the reverse strand, counting down.
TAATTTTTGAATATTAATAGTGCCTTTAGATGTATTGAGGGCTTCCATTGTTTCCTGATTAACTCTACTGTACAGATTTACCGGATTTAGACGACCAACCGACGCATTTTTAGATTTTAGAAAAGAGTGGTTGTCATTTAATTTGTCCAGCATTAGCGCGACGGCAGGCTTTACAGCATTAAATATATTATTAGCATTCGGGTTTAGTGCTTTTTGAACTTCTGGTGTAAGCTCGATCCAATTAACTTTGTCCTTATATATACTATTATTTTTAGTAGCTTCTATAATATTATTAAGAGTACTTAATGCTTCTTTCTGGTCAACTATTTTAACAATAAATTTTGCCTCTTTGATATCTGTTCCGTCAATTGTTACTTTAAAATTATCAATCCACATTTTACCGCTTCCTGATAGCATTGCACCAATGAGAATCTGATCTGTTGCATCTGGATTTAGAGGGAGCGTGATTTCTGCTTTTTGCCAGTCGGTTGTTCCTTTTATACCCCTGTCCTGCATATTGTCAAAAGCTATTTTCGGATCTATACGCATCCAGAGAGCGGCTTGTCCATCTGAAATATTTTCAGTTTTGATATACCCGGAAAAAGTAATTTTTTTCCCGGTATAGTTATGTGGTAATCCTAAGGTTATGATTTTATATCCTCCGTTACCTTCAATGAGTAAAGAATTTTTGCCGTTCTGAACATTTTTGGTGTCTATATTGGCTTTATATGAAGGGCTTCCGGAAATATACCATCCCTTTGGAAGATTGTTTTCAGTCTCTTCAAAACTAAGATTTAATGGGGTGGTGGTTTGATTTTGGGCATAAGTATTCCAGCTCAGGAATAGGTAAGCCGCCAGAGCTAATAGTTTTTTCATAATAATATTTGTTGATTTTAGTCTTCTGTATATTCCAAAAGGTCTCCAGGCTGACAATCCAGAGCTTTGCATAAAGCTTCAAGAGTGGAAAGTTTTATAGCCTTGGCTTTTCCTGTTTTCAGGATAGAAAGATTGGCCTGTGTAATGCCTATTTTTTCGGCAAGTTCCTGCGACTGCATTTTACGCTTTGCAAGCATTACATCTACATTAATTATGATAGCCATAGTCTAAATAGTTAATTCATTTTCAGATTGTAAATCATATCCCTTTTTGAAAAATGCATAAGCAAATAAGGTGATGAAAAATACAAACAGGAAAGGTATTAGATGGGAGATTATTTTTGTAACTTCATTAAGCTTGACTTCTCCAAAGAAAAAAGTATAAATGAGTCCAAGAATAATGTTAAAGCCAAGAAATAATCTTGTCCATTTTAAAAGATTCAGGCTGAAAATATTCTCGCTGCTTAATGCTCCAAATATTTTTTTCAGACAGTAAAAATAAAATGCAAAACCAGCAAAACCAATTAAACCTTCAAAAAATAAACGGGAAGAAAAAACACCACTAAAGAAGTTTAAATCGATAAAAGGGTATTTTATGCTGAAAGTATTCTCCTGTATTCCGGTATATAACTTTATTCCGGTAGAAAAAGTACTAGCCATAAGCTTATTGTCACTAGTATTATTATAATAACAGATGGTATAGCCTAGTAAGAAATAAATAAGGTGTATAAAAAATAAAAAGAAGATAAATGTAATGCCCCAGTTGATATATCTGGCTAATGAATTTTTACCAATAATTTTCATGATTCTATGTTTTGGTGTATTTAGATTGTTAAATCGTTTTCAGATTGAAGTTTATATCCTTTTTTAAAGAATTCGGTAGTAAATGCTGCAATAATAGCAATGAATATGTAGGTGAAACTTGAAAAGAAAAGTGAGCCACTAAAGGGTATCTTAGATATAATTACCCAATTAATGATATATAGGGAGACGAAAACAAATATTGAGATGTAAAGTGTTTTTAGGAATCTGATAATTTCTTTACTGAATATATCTTCTTTACTTAGTGCCTTCGAAATCTTGTAACCATAGAAAAGAAATATGCTCCAGAAAATTCCGGCAATGGCATGATTGAAAAATGTGCCAAGAGTATAATTTCCTGTAAGCATTTGTTGATCTGAGAAAGGATATTTGAATCTGAAAAATAGATGATCGGGATTGGTTATTATTTTTTCAGCCCAATCAATAGAATGTCCGACATAAAAAGTTTCCGACAAAAAGCTGTTATTTGTCTTTAGATTGATATAAGTAATAGCAAATCCTATAAACTCATAAATGACATGGAAAGCAATAAATATAAAAAGTATCAGAAACAAATAACTTAAATATTTTGCCAGTGAATTCTTACCAATAATTTTCATGTTTAATATTTTGATTATATCGCAAATGTATAAATATTTATCGTAATACAATAAATATTTTTTCTTTAAAAATAAAAATTAGTGTAAATAAAAAAACCGGAACAAAGTCCCGGTTTGTATATGTGGTTAAGAATAATTACTTCCCGAATAAACCTCCTAAAAGACCTCCAAGGCCACCGCTTTGTCCTTGTTGTTGGTTTCCACCACCTAGAACACTTCCTAAAAGATCAGTGATTGGGTTTCCGGAAGAAGCTTTAGCATCATTTGTAGCATTTCCCATAATGCCTCCTAATAAGTCACCAAGACCGCCTGCTCCTGTATTGCTGGCTTGTTTTTGTTGCCCAATATATCCCATGATAATTGGTGCAAGCATTGCTAATGCCGGACCTATTTTATCCATAGAGATACCTGTACTTTGAGAAAGTTGGTTCTCAACGTTTTGTTTGTCACTTCCAAAAACGTGATTCAGGATAGAACTACCTTCATCTTGTCTGTTTAGAGCCTGACTTGGATCATTTAAAATGCTGCCATCATGATCTTTGTCTAGTGCATTATTTAGAGCCTCAGCGTCAGCTGTATTTTTAGATTTGTTTCTAAGATAAGATATTACTAAAGGAGCGGCTACTGCCAATAGTGCAATAATCTGACTTTTGCTGATTCCCATTTTGTTTTCAGCTTGTTCAGCAACCTGGTTGCCGGTGTTACCTGTAATAAGGTCTAATAAACTCATAGTGTTTTTATTTTGTTGTTTACTCAACGAATTTAAAAAAAATAATACGAGTTCGGCATTTATTTTTTGAAAATCGGAACATTACTGCAAGCCTCCCCAAACATTAAAGACTTTACAATAGGGCGAAGCTTTTCTACCAATTCTACATAGGCGTTTTCCGGAATGCTAAAATCAGAGCATCCTTTTACCAGAACTCTTTTGTCCTGCATTTCGGAAAAGTCATGTTGCTGAATTGCATCATGGAAAAGAAGTAATTCCAGTTCTTTTTGCGAGCCATAGACTACCTTTTTAGCAGAAGACATTAGTTTGTCTCCAAGAAGGAAATAAGCCCATAGCGGAACAATAGCATCTACAGAACAGTAGATGTATACATAACAGTCTTTATATGGCTCTGTATCCAGATCTGAAATCATTTGGCGAAAATCCTTTTCCTTCAAAATAAGCTCCTGAAAAAGGAAGTCTTTTATATCGATCCCTACTCTTTTTCCTTTGGGTTGCAGGCTTGCCAGGTCAAAATTAACTAGACTAGTGTTCTCAGCTACTTTATTGCGAATTTCAAATTCTTCTGACATTTTTTATTTTTATCTTTACACAAAATTAAGTCAAATTAATTTAGAAGAAAATAATACCAGATTTAGATACTGTCAATGAAGCATGAAGAATGCTTACGGAACAGGCATCTGAATGAATAACATCTAATAGCTGATTACCTTTGAAATATTACCTTATTGCCGGAGAGGCTTCCGGAGATTTACACGGTTCAAATCTTATGAAGTCCATTAAAAAGAAAGATACTGACGCAGAATTTAGGTTCTGGGGCGGGAATTTAATGGAAGCACAAGGCGGAACATTAGTGAAGCATTACCGTGATCTGGCATTTATGGGATTTGCTGAAGTTATTCAGAACCTTGGAACAATTCTGGGGAATATCAAGCTGTGTAAAAAAGATATTCAGGATTACAAACCCGATGTTTTGGTACTGATAGATTATCCGGGATTTAATTTACGTATTGCAAAATTTGCAAAATCACTAGGAATAAGAGTTGTTTATTATATCTCACCACAATTGTGGGCTTGGAAGGAAGGACGTGTAGAAATCATTAAGAAATATGTGGACGACATGCTGGTAATTCTGCCTTTCGAAAAAGATTTTTATAAAAAACATCAGGTAGATACTCATTTTGTTGGGCATCCACTACTAGATGCTATACATAATCTGCCAGATCTGGATACACAAAAATTCAGGACTGAAAATAACCTTACAGACAAAGAGATAATTGCTTTATTACCCGGTAGCCGAAAGCAGGAGGTGGAGAAGATGTTGGAAATTATGCTTTCTGTTCGGCCATTCTTTCCGGACTATCAGTTTGTAATTGCTGGAGCGCCTTCGTTGGAAAAAGAGTTTTATGAGCAGTATGTAGACGACCAGGTTCATTTCGTTTCTAATAAAACTTATGATCTCCTGAGATCTTCCAAAGCAGCTCTGGTAACTTCGGGAACTGCAACATTGGAAACAGCATTGTTAAATGTTCCGGAAGTTGTATGTTATCGTGGAAGCCAGATTTCTTATGAAATAGCTAAGCGACTTGTAAAGCACATAAAATATATTTGTTTGGTTAACCTTATTATGGATAAAGAAGTAGTAAAAGAGTTGATCCAGAAAGAGTTGACTACAGATAATCTTAAAAAAGAACTTTCTTTAATCCTTTCCGGATCGGACAGAGAACGGATTTTGGATGAATATTATATCCTTCGCGAGAGGCTTGGTGGTGCCGGAGCTTCAGATGAAGCAGCAAATATTATTGTTGAATAGTTTTATTTTCCTATATAACTTGCTTTTAATTTATTTTTTTAATTAAATTTAAGATTCGAATGTATTGAAACTAAGTTTAATTAAATTGATTGTTAATGAAAAAGCAGCCTGTTTTCTGTCTTTTCATTTCTTTCTCAATTGGAATTTTAGCCGGAGATGAATTTTCTGCAGACAAAAACGCTGCAGGATTCGTTATGCTTGTTGTTGTTTGTTCCTTGATTTCTTTTTGTTTTAAAAAGGGAAAAGCTATAGCATTTATGCTGTTCTTTATTTTTCTGGGGCAGCTTTCACATTCATTTAATTCACCGGATAAAAGCCTTCCTGACTTTAAAGGAAAGCTGGCTATTAATTTTCAGATTGTAAAAAAGCTTAACAGCACGGAAGAAAACAGACGTTATATTATATATGTATCTGCAATCGGCGGAGAAGAAAAGCTGGTGCGACCTTTTTATGCTGTTTATAGTTTGAAAAAGGATAGAAACGGATTAGATTTTACACATACTTATTCAGGAATTTACTATATCAATAAGATTAAACCTCCGCAGAACGATTACCAGTTCAATTATCAGAAATACATGTTGCGGAATAATGTGGCTTATCAGATCTATTCAAAAGAAGAACCTGTAGCTAGTCTAAAAAATACATTGTTGGCAGATAAAGTGAAGCAGATTCGTCTTGATGTTTTACAGCGTATTGATAATTCATCACTTTCCTCAGAGTCCAGAGATTTTCTGAAAGGTATCATCCTTGCGGATAGAACTGATATGGATGCAGGTGTATCATCAGATTTCACTAAAACGGGTCTTGTTCATTTTTTAGCAATTTCCGGAACGCATATGGTGATTATTTTCTGGTTATTAATGTTTGTTCTGAAAAGAAGCACTCCGTTAAAATTCAAAAATATCGCTGTCATAATAAGTTTAATATTAATATGGGTTTTCGCGGTATTCATAGATTATGGAAGTTCAGTTGTGAGATCCTGTCTTATGCTCACATTTTACTATGTTATGGTGCTTTTACAGCGAAAATCGGATTTATTACATTCCATGGCATTGTCTGGACTGATAATTTTGATAGCAGATACTCAGCAGTTGTTTGATATAGGTTTTCAATTAAGCTTTCTGGCGGTATTCGGAATTTATTGGTTAAACCGGCCTATATTAAACTGTCTGCCTAAAGCCCGAAATAATATTCATGATTTTTTTCTTCAGATAGTCAGTATTACACTTTCAGCACAATTGATAACCTTACCGCTTATTTTGTATTATTTCCATCAATTCTCTTTAGTTTCTGTTATTGCGAATCTGGTTGTAGTTCCGCTCTCAGAAATTATTATTGTCTTTTCCCTGTTAATGGTTTTCGTGTTGAACTTTTTTGGAGATGTTTTTGTGATTAATTTTCTTTATGACCAGCTAATTATTCATTTATTAAAAATCATCCATTTTTTTGCTCAGGCAGATTTTTTATTTTTTGAAGATATACCAATGTCTTTATCTGAAGTTATATTGCTTTTTGTGTTTCTGTATTTGCTGAGGTTTCTGATAAAAGAAAGAAGGAATAAGAGAGTGCTTCAGTTCTGTTTTGTAGTCTGTTTTTTCTTTTTGCTAAGACTAGGGTTAAATATTCATGCTTTTCATAAAGAAGAATTCTTGAGTCATCAGTATTTTAATCAGAAGATTTTTTCTGTCAGAAAAAATGACAAAGTTGTCTTCTTTTTTGCTGATAATCTGAATAAAAATAAGATTGAAAATTACTTAGTTAAGCCTTATGTCGTTTCCCGAAGAATTAAGAATTATGAAATTATTTATTTTAACACTAAGGAATTTGATCAGTTGAAATATAGAAATGAGATAAAATCTGTTAAATAATGTTAATTATTTAGATTCAATATAAACTAAGGTTTAATGATGAATCTCATTTACTACACGCACAAGAATTGTTAATTTTGTGAAATTAGAAAAATAATATAATTAGACTATGGCAGGATTGACATCTTCATCAATCGGGAGAAAATTCCTTATGGCTTTATCAGCGATGTTTTTGCTGATATTCCTTATTATGCACCTTTCTGTAAACCTTATTTCGGTTTTTAGTCAGGATGCCTTTAATGAGGCGTCTCATTTTATGGGATATAACCCGCTTGTACAGTTTTTAATGCAACCTATTTTAGGGTTTGCAGTAGTGTTTCACTTTGTAATGGGCTTTATTCTTGAGGCGAAGAATAACAAAGCACGTCCGGTAAAATACGGTTACAGCAACAATGGAGCTAATGCTACATGGGTATCCAGAAATATGATTATTTCAGGAGCAGTAATTTTAGCTTTCTTGGCATTACACCTTTACGATTTTTGGATTCATGAAATGGATTTCAAATATGTAAAGCATTTGTCACCAGAGCCTACGCGTTACTGGGAAGAGCTTCATCACAAATTTGCAGATCTGTGGAGAGTAGCGCTTTATGTAGTTTCATTTGTATTACTAGGTCTTCACTTATCTCATGGATTTCAGTCTTCTTTCCAATCGGTTGGGGCTAATCATCCAAAGTATTTACCAGCAATTAAAACTATCGGAAATGTTTACGCAGTAATCATTCCTTTAGGATTTATTTTTATTGCTATCTTTCATTATGTAACTCAATAACCAATAAATATTATTATGGGTTTAGATTCTAAAATTCCAGCGGGGCCATTGGCTGACAAATGGAAAAATCATAAAGATCACATGGAACTTGTTGCGCCAAACAACAGGGACAAAATTGATATTATTGTTGTAGGAACAGGTCTTGCGGGCGGTTCAGCAGCAGCAACTTTGGCAGAACAAGGCTATAACGTAAAAGCTTTTTGTTATCAGGATTCTCCAAGAAGAGCTCACTCTATTGCAGCTCAGGGAGGTATTAACGCAGCAAAAAATTATCAGAACGATGGTGACTCTGTCTATCGTTTGTTTTATGATACTATTAAAGGTGGTGACTACCGTGCAAGAGAAGCTAACGTATACCGTTTGGCTGAGGTTTCTGGTAACATCATAGACCAGTGTGTGTCCCAAGGGGTGCCATTTGGTAGAGAATATGGTGGTATGTTGGATAACCGTTCTTTTGGTGGGGTTCAGGTAAAAAGAACTTTCTATGCAAAAGGGCAAACAGGTCAGCAGCTTCTTTTAGGTGCTTACGCAGCAATGAGCCGTCAGATTGGTAAAGGTCGTATTAAAATGTACAACCGTCACGAGATGATGGAGCTGGTTATTGTAGACGGAAAAGCAAGAGGGATTATTGCAAGAAACTTGGTAACAGGAGAAATCGAAAGACATTCTGCTCACGCTGTAGTTGTTGCTTCCGGTGGTTATGGTAACGTTTACTTCCTTTCTACAAATGCAATGGGATCTAACGTTTCCGCTGCATGGAAAATTCACAAAAAAGGTGCTTACTTCGCAAACCCTTGCTACGTTCAGATTCACCCTACATGTATTCCGGTACATGGAACACAGCAGTCTAAACTAACGTTGATGTCTGAATCTCTAAGAAACTCAGGAAGAATCTGGGTGCCTAAAAAGATTGAAGATTCTATTGCTATCCGTGAAGGAAAGAAAAAGGCAAAAGATATTGCTGAAGAAGACAGAGATTACTATTTGGAGAGAAGATATCCTGCGTTTGGTAACTTAGTGCCGCGTGACGTTGCTTCACGTGCTGCTAAAGAAAGATGCGACGCTGGTTTCGGTATAGAAAATAATGATACTAAAGAAGGTGTATACTTAGATTTCTCTACGGAGATTATGAAGAAAGGTAAGGAGTCTGCTACTGAGCAGAATATCCACAATCCTTCTTCTGCACAAATCTATTCTTTAGGTAAAGCTTGGGTTGAAGAGAAATATGGTAACCTTTTCCAGATGTATGAAAAAATTACTGCGGATAATCCATATGAAACTCCAATGAAGATATATCCTGCTGTACACTATACAATGGGTGGTGTATGGGTAGATTATAACCTGATGTCTACTATTCCGGGATGTTTCGTTGTAGGTGAAGCTAACTTCTCCGATCACGGTGCAAACAGACTAGGGGCTTCTGCACTTATGCAAGGTCTTGCAGATGGTTATTTTGTATTGCCATATACAATTGCTAATTATCTTTCTGCAGATATCAGAACCGGTGCTATACCAACGAATACACCTGAATTTGATCAGGCTGAAACAGAAATTAAAAATAAAGTTGAATTCTTCCTTACCAATAAAGGAACTCATTCTGTAGATCATTTCCATAAGCAATTAGGAAACATTATGTGGAATAAAGTTGGTATGGGACGTACAGCTCAGGGACTTGAGGAAGCGATTAAAGAAATTGAAGAGGTAAGAAAAGATTTCTGGCAGAACGTAAGAGTTCCGGGAGATGCAGATAACCTGAATCCGGAATTAGAAAAAGCTTTCAGAGTTGCAGACTTCCTGGAACTAGGTCAGCTAATGGCAATTGATGCATTAAACAGAAATGAATCTTGTGGTGGTCACTTCCGTGAAGAGTATTCTACGCCAGATGGTGAGGCTCAGCGTGATGATGTGAACTACAAATATGTTGCTGCCTGGGAATACAAAGGAGCAGATATCAACCACGAGGTAATGCACAAAGAAGATCTTGTTTACGACAACATCGAAGTTAAAACAAGAAGTTACAAATAATCTCCAACCTTAAAATAAAAGTTATGAGTGAAAAAAAAGGTCTCAATCTTACACTGAAAATTTGGAGACAAAAAAATAATAAGACAAAAGGTCAGTTCGAAACCTATAAGATTTCAGACGTATCTACAGACAGTTCATTCCTTGAAATGTTAGATATTCTGAATGAAAATTTAATTAACGAAGGAAAAGACCCTATCGCTTTCGATCACGACTGTCGTGAAGGTATCTGTGGTATGTGTTCTCTATACATTAATGGTAGAGCGCATGGTCCTGATACAGGTATTACTACTTGTCAGCTGCATATGCGTCATTTTAAAGATGGCGAAACTATTCATATCGAGCCATGGAGAAGTGCTGCTTTTCCAGTAATCAAAGACTTGGTAGTAGACCGTTCTGCATTTGACAGAGTAATGGCTGCCGGTGGTTTTATTTCTGTAAATACTTCAGGTAGAACAACCGATGCTAACAATATCCCTGTACCAAAAGAAGATGCTGATAAGGCAATGGATGCTGCAGCATGTATCGGATGTGGAGCTTGTGTAGCAACTTGTAAAAATGGTTCTGCAATGTTATTTGTAGGTGCTAAAGTTTCTCAGTTTGCATTGTTACCACAAGGTAGAGTTGAAGCAAAACGTAGAGTACTTCACATGGTAAAACAAATGGACGAAGAAGGATTCGGTAACTGTTCTAATACAGGAGCTTGTGAGGTTGAATGTCCAAAAGGTATCTCTTTGGAGAACATTGCAAGAATGAACAGAGAATATCTAAGTGCTAACTTTACAACAGCTAATCACTAAGATTATAATCTCTTTATAAATAAAAGCCGCTTATTAGCGGCTTTTTTTATTTGTAAACCTTATCTGTATGGTAATGTTGGTTATTATTGATATGTTAAATTTTATATATTTTAATTATTTAATATTTAATAATAAATAATTATTTATAAATTAGTATTACCAAATCTAAACGTAATGGAAAATAAAAATTTAGAGACCAAATTGAATTTTGGCGGAAAAAAATTATCCTCTAAAGAACTGAACAGTATTGTTGGAGGCGGACTTCTAGGTAATATCATTGGAGGTCTTGACAAAGAGTTGAGTAAAATCGAACAGGAGCTGAAAAAAGTTCGTGACGGTATTATTGGTGGTATAGACAAAGTCATAGACGGCGTTATACCTCGTAAGCCTTAATTTCATTTTTTTTACCCATTTTTATTCAGTTCCAAGACTGAAGTTACTAAATTAGAACAGCCTTTAGCTGTTGGAGGAAATGAACAACTATCATCCTCGTATAAATATAACCGCTGAATTCAGCGGTTTTTTCTTTGATAACAAAACATAATAATGTCATTTTAAACCCGGAGCTGATTTTTTTTAGAGAATGATGCTGGAGAGAAAAATTTAATTTCAGTCTTAAAGCACACTGTGAAAACAGAAGTAAGCGTTAAATAATATTAAAAGATGACAAAATCAGGGATATATATGGAAAAAAGGTTATTTTTGCTTCTATTAAAATTTTGAGATGAAAAAACTATTATTAATAGTATTATGCACTTTATTTATAGTGTCTTGTTCAAACAAAAAGACTGTTGTTATCTCTGGTAAAGTTATCGGAGGCTCACCATTGGAAAGAATAGAAATTGTTGACATGTCAGGTGTCGCAACACTGCCTATCGCTAACTTTGGTGTAGATGCACAAGGAAATTTCTCTGATACAATCCAGATTCCTAAAAATGGTGTATATACACTTTCTTATGGAGGTAACTATGGTACCGTTTATTTAAAAGGTGGTGAGAATGTAAGGCTTTCTGGTAACAGCGCAGCTGGTTTCCCAAAAGTATTTACTGTTGAAGGAGATTCAAAAAACAATGTCTTTTTACAAAAGACACAAACTTATTTAGATAATTATTTTTCTAAAATTCAACAAGATATCATCACTCAGGATGAAACTAAATTCATAGATCAGCTGAAGAAATTCAGATCAGACTTGAATAAAGAAATGGATAACCTGGCGAAATCTACAGGTGCTGACAGTGATTTAGTAAAATGGAAAAAAGATGAACTAGATGTTAATCTTCTTTCTTTCTCCGGGAAATATATAGAGCTTCACGGACAGGTTACAGGAAAGCCTGATTATAAAGCAACTCAGAAGTTAAAAGATTATCAGAAAGAACTAAAAGGAGATGAAGATGCTAAAATCAAAATGTATCCTTCATACAGAGGTTATATGCTAAGTACTCTTGGTCAGGATTTCCAGGCTTATGCTATGAAAAACCAAAAGCCAGATGGTACTACAACTGAAATGTTCATTAACTATATCAAGGATAAAAAAGATTATTCTCAATTGGTTAAAGACTACCTGATTTCTTTTGTTGCAGGAATGGATATGCATCCACAACAAGCTAACTCAGAAAAATTAATGAAGTTATTAAATGATAACATTAAAGACTCTGAAGTTAAAACAGGATTGGAGAAAGTAGAAAAAGCTGTTTACGGTCTTAAAGTTGGTACAGCTGCACCATCAGTAGACTTTATTGATGTGAGTGGTAAAAAAGTACCTTCTTCTTCATTCAACGGAAAACCTACATTGATTATGTTCTATGCTTCTTGGAATCCATATATTGCAGAATCTGTAGTACCAATGCTTAAAGAAGTTACTAATGCTTATAAGAGTAAAGTAAACTTTGTATTCATTGATGTGGATGACAATGCAGCTCAATTTAAGAAAACAGCTGTAGCAATGCTAAGCGGAACTGAAGGACAGAAACTATATGCAAAAGGAGGTCTTAAATCTGAAATGGCACAAAAATATGCACTATACGGATTTAAATTGCCAAGCTTTGTAATCTTAGATAAAGATGGTAAAATAGCAAGCAAGAGTTTCATGAGTATGATGGAGCCTGACTTCAAAACTGCTTTAGATAAGGTATCCGGAATTACCGGACCAGCTATTGCGCCGCCACAAATGCAAATGCAGCCTGCACCAGCGCCTGTGGATTCAGCAAAAGTAAAGACAGAAGCGAAAGCTAAATAATATAAGATGCAGAAAAAAAAGAAGAATGTAATTCTTGAAAATATCAAACTCCTTTCAGCCGGTGCGAAAGGAGTTTCTGTTGGTAAAACAGAGGATGGTAAAACCATTTTGGTGAGTGGGGCTGTACCCGGAGATCTGGTAAACGCCCGTATGAAAAAGTCGAAAAAGAACTATATTGAAGCTGAAGCAATAGAGATTCTGGAGGAATCTCCTGACAGAGTAGATGCCAGATGTATGCATTTCAGTGTATGTGGAGGATGTAAATGGCAGAATCTTAGTTACGAAAAGCAATTAGAGTTTAAAGAGGATGAAGTACTGAACAACATCCGCAGAATTGGTGGTATTGATGGCTTTGAAGCTGTGCCTATTCTGGGATCTGCAGAACAGTATTTTTACAGAAATAAAATGGAATTTTCTTTTTCTAATGCACGTTGGCTTACATTAGAAGAAGTGAATTCTACCGAAGAAATAGCTGACAGAAATGCGTTAGGATTTCATATTCCGGGACAGTGGAGCAAGATTCTGGACCTGAAGGAGTGTTTCCTGCAAGAAGATCCATCCAACAATATTCGTCTTGCTGTAAAAGAATATGCCGAGGAAAATAACCTTGAATTCTTTGATGTAAGAAATCAGGAAGGCTTTCTTCGTACGTTAATGATGCGTCAGAACTCTAAAGGAGAATGGATGGTTTTATTCCAGCTTTTTGAAGAGAACGAAACAGAGCGTGTAAAGCTTCTTGATTACTTATTACAGAAGTTTCCACAAATCCATACATTGCTTTATGCTATTAATCCAAAAGGAAATGATAGTATCTATGACCTGGATATTCAGACTTACTACGGAGAAGGATTTTTGTATGAAGAAATGGATGGGCTTAGATTTAAAATAGGACCAAAATCATTTTTCCAGACCAACTATAAGCAAGCTTTGGAATTGTACCGTAAGACCCTTGAATTTGCTGATCTGAAAGGAGATGAAGTTGTATACGATCTTTATACAGGTACAGGTACTATTGCACAATATGTTGCCCGTAATGCAAAGCAAGTAATCGGTATAGAAGCGGTACAGGAGGCGATAGATGCAGCTAAAGAGCATGCGGAACTGAATGGCCTTACCAATTGTACATTCTACTGTGGAGATATGAAAGATATCTTCAATCAGGAATTTTTAGAATCTCACCCTAAGGCAGATGTTTTAATTACTGACCCGCCAAGAGATGGTATGCATGCTAAGGTTGTAGAGCAGATACTTAATCTGTCACCAGAGAAAATTGTATATGTAAGCTGTAATTCTGCAACGCAGGCCAGAGATTTGGCTATGTTAAAAGAACATTATAACTTAGTGAAGGTTTTGCCGGTAGACATGTTCCCGCAGACCCATCACGTAGAGAATATAGCACTGCTTATTAAAAAATCATGAAGTATATAAAGTTTATATTTTGCTTTGTTCCATTGTTGCTGGCTGTAGTAGCCTGTAATCAGGAAGATGATATATGTACTGAGGGAGGTTCTCCTAAGATGAAAGTAAAGTTTAAAAGAGCTGCAGATGGTAAGCTTGCCAAGATGGACAGCCTTACAGTCCGTATCCTATGGGGTACAGATACCCTAATGGTAGCGAATAACTCCAAAGCGGTAGATTCGGTAATGATACCGCTGAAAGTTACCGGAGACGGCTTTACGGATATTCTGGTTCAAACCAACCCAAAATCAAAAACAGAAATCTCTAAAATCAAGGTAAAGTATACTGAATCTTCAGAATATGTTTCACCAGGATGCGGAATCAGAAAATTGTATGATAATCTTACAGTATCACCAGTTGAAGGACTAAATCCGGTGAAAAGTGTCGACATTAACTCTAATCAAATTCATAATGAAGTTAAGACTGTTCTATACTTTAATTTTTAGTCTTTTTATTTCCTTAAGCTTTGCGCAGGAGAAGAAAAAGATAAGCAGTGATACCCTTGCTGCTAAGAAATGGAAATATAAGCCGAATGTAATGATTGGAGTAGATGTGCTTCACTTAGGGCTAATGGCTTTTACCGATCAGAAATTATTCCAGGCTTTTGCTACATCACGTATACAACCAAGGCTTCACTTGGTAGCTGATGTAGGTTATGAAAAGAATAAGTATGACAAAAACGGATACGATGTATCAGCAAAAGGATTGTTCGTTAAAGCCGGAACATTATACATGCTAAGTCCGGACCCTGAAAATAAACAAAACGGATTTTATGCCGGCGGAAAGGTAGCAGCATCTTTTTATCAGCAGGAAATGAGATCGATCCCAACCAGAGGATATCAGGGACACGATTCTTATGCGTCATTTCCGACATCATCTCAATCTGCTTATTGGCTGGAAGGAGCTATTGGAGGAAGGGTAGAGCTTTTCCATTCTAATTTCTATATAGATGCACAAGTACAGCCAAAATACATGATTTATACAACGAAACAAGAAAATATAACTCCAATGGTAATTCCGGGATTCGGAACCGATGCCAATAAGTTCAAACTTGGCTTTATGTGGAGTGTAGCTTACCTGTTTTAACATAAAAAGCCTCCTTTTCAGGAGGCTTCCAATCACTTATTACTTAAACATTTTAATCTACTCATCAATTGTGAGCTAAAACAAAATGCTTCCAAAAATAATAAAAAAAATAATATGAATTTTTTAATATTCAATATTATTTTACCAAAGTTTTTTATATGTATGAAAATTAGAAAACCCTTGTAGAAAGGGTTTAGTTCTAAATTTTATGCAAATCGTTAATAAGAGATGTCATAATTTTTTCGGTACTCAAACGAAGGTGTTGCATATCCGAATTATTTTCAATGACATAATCTGCAAGCCGTATTTTCTTTCTTTCCGGCATTTGATTATCTATTACTTTTTCTACTTCACGATAGGTTTTTGAATCCCTGTCCATCACCCTTTTTATTCTTATACTTTCATCAGCTGTTACCAGCAAACTTTTGTCACACTGCAAGTTTAATTTCAGCTCAAAAAGTAGTGCTGTTTCTTTAAAGATAATTTCACGGGATTGTCTCTTTACCCAGTCATGAAAATCTTTATTAACGGCAGGATGAATAATTGCATTCAGCTGTTTTAGCAATTCATCATTACTAAAAACTATAGACCCGACATATTTTCGGTCATAGAGCCCATTTTCGTCATAAGCTTGTGATCCTAATAGCTGAATAATAGCTGCTTTTAGATCATGACTTTCATTCACCAGATCTTTTGCTCTTGTATCCGAATTATAAACAGGATATCCCATCTCTTCTATGAAACGAGCTACAGTTGTTTTTCCGGAACCGATACCGCCTGTAAGGCCAATGATTTTATGCATATTTATTAATATCCGAATATATCATTGAACTTATGAATTTCATCTAAGCGAGGCCCTTTTTCTGTCATTTTTAGTGTTGCCAGCTCGTTATGAGCATCGTGTTCGAAGAATAGAATATACTCATTATCCACAGCCTGCTTCAGGAATTTTTCTTTTTCAGATACTGTTAAAAGAGGACGTGTATCATAACCCATTACATATACTAACGGAATATGACCTACAGTTGGAATAAGGTCTGCTGCGAAAACAATTGTTTTTTCCTGATATTTGATCACCGGTAACATTTGTTTTTCAGTATGACCGTCCACAAAAATAATATCCATTTTAAGGTCAGGCGCAAATCCGTAGTTACCCGTTGTAGGTAAAGGCACAAAATTAAGCTGGCCGCTTTCTTGGATAGGAAGTATGTTTTCCTTCAAAAAGCTTGCTTTCTCTCTTGGGTTGGGTTCTGTAGCCCATTCCCAGTGGCTTTCATTACTCCAGTATCTGGCATTTTTAAATGCAGTACGGTAGCCGCTTCTGTCATCATTCCATTCTATAGAGCCTCCACAATGATCGAAGTGCAAATGGGTAAGAAATACATCGGTAATATCGTCTTTAACAAAGCCATATTTTGCCAAAGATTTGTCTAAAGTAGCATCTCCCCACAGGTCGTAATGCCCAAAGAATTTGTCGTCCTGCTTATTACCAAGACCATTATCGATAAGAATAAGGTTTTTTCCGTCTTCAATCAGCAAACAACGCATACCAAGATCGATAAGATTTTTGCTGTCCGCAGGATTTGTTTTTTGCCAGATAGATTTCGGAACAACACCAAACATAGCACCGCCGTCCAATTTGAAATTTCCGGTTTCTATAGGATATAGTTTCATAAAGAATCTTTTGGGTTAAGATAGTAATTTTTCCGGAGATGACCGGTACTTATTGATCTTTTTATACTTCCTGATCTTTGTCAGCCGCTACTTTTAGCATTTTATCTGCAATAATCTTAGCATTGTTATCACCGGAATCCTGTAGGTTTTCGATGATCATATCAAGGTTCTTTTTATTGCGATTCTGAGAGAGTTTGCTTTTAATGAAGATTTCGTCCGGAATAATATTCATCCCAAAGGCTCCTTTCATTTCTTTCCTTACAAACTCATCTCCCATATTCTGAACATACATTGGGCACTTCTGGTATTTCTCATATTTAATCGTCAGCTTCTCCAGATGTTTGTAGAGCTCTTCATCGGTCATTATTCTTATTGTACCGCGAACCTGTACTGCTTCATAATTCCATGTTGAAACATTTATATGATCGTACCAGGAGGACGAAATATAGGTATGCGCACCAAGAAAATCACATAGCACCTGATCTCCGTCTTTCAGAGCTTTAGCCTGAAAATTGGCTTTAGAAATATGGGTTTCCAGTATAAAATCCTCATTGGTGCCACTCATCAAAAACATAGAATGGGTAGCAAACAGTTTTTCTTTGGAAGAGATCAGAAGACCAAAGGAATGATTACTAATAATCTCCTCTAGCAAATCAAAATCCTCACTTTTATAGAGTTTAGGAATATGCATGTATATAAGTTTTTATCTGAAACAATAGATTTTAGCAAAGTCCTCAGGAGACAATGCTACACTATAAAGATAAATTAAAAAAGCTCGTCCGGCCTCTTAGGCTTGGCCATATTTAAATGCTTGTAGGCTTTATCTGTTACTTCACGCCCTCTCGGAGTTCGGATAATAAAGCCTTCCTGAATAAGAAAAGGTTCATATACTTCCTCCAGTGTTTCCGGATTTTCTCCAATTGAAGTAGCCAAAGCACTGATGCCAACGGGACGTGCCTTAAAGTTTTCGATCATGGTTCTCAATATCTTGTTGTCCATTTCATCAAGTCCATATTCATCAACTTTTAATGCATTTAGAGCAAATTTGGTAATTTCAATTTCAATATCCCCGTTGCCTTTTATTTCTGCAAAATCACGTACTCTTCTCAGCAAAGCATTAGCAATTCTGGGTGTACCACGACTTCTTCTAGCAATTTCTATAGAAGCATCTTCATAGATTTTGATGCCCATAACCCTTGCGCTTCTCTGTATAATAGTAGAAAGCAATTCGATGTTATAATATTCCAGTCTGGATTGGATACCAAATCTGGCAAGTAATGGCTTTGTTAGCATACCGGAACGCGTAGTTGCACCTACCAGTGTAAAAGGGTTTAGTCCTATCTGTACTGAACGCGCATTGGGACCGGTTTCCAGCATAATATCTATCTTAAAATCTTCCATTGCAGAATACAGATATTCTTCGACGACTGGGGATAGTCTATGGATTTCATCGATAAACAATACATCATTCTCTTCCAGGTTTGTCAGTAATCCTGCAAGATTTGCAGGTTTATCCAATACCGGACCAGAAGTCAGTTTGCAGTTAACACCAAGTTCATTGGCAATAATGTGTGCTAAAGTAGTTTTTCCTAATCCCGGCGGGCCGTGTAATAAGACATGATCCAGAGAACTGTTTCTGGATTTGGCTGCCGCAACAAAGATTTCCAGATTTTCCAATGTCTGGCGCTGCCCTGCAAAATCTCTGAAACTTTGCGGACGAATATGATCCTCCTGAAAAAGCTCATCATCGGAAAAATTCTCTTTATCGGGGTGAAGGAAGTTAGGCATAACTAAATTTGTGTAGAGTCAAATTTATAAAAAAATAAAGCGCAATCAAATTTCTATTTTTATCGTAAATTAGTGAGATGAAAATAATCGGACCTTTTAAGCAAGTAGTAACACTTGCCAACTTACCTCTACGAGGTAGTTTAAAAGATGAACAGCTGGAAATTATAGAGAACGCCGGGATATTAATTGAGTCATGTAAAATCGTTAAAGTTGACAATTTTGAAACTTTAAGAAAAGAATTTCCAAATGTTACTTTGGAAGAAACGGAAGGAGAGCAAATTGCTATGCCTGCATTTACAGACTGTCATACACATATCTGCTTTGCAGGAAATCGTGCTAATGATTTCTCTATGCGTAATGCCGGAAAAACATATCTGGAGATTGCAGAATCCGGTGGTGGGATTTGGAGCTCGGTAAAGCATACCCGTGAAGCAACGGAAGAAGAGCTGCATAAAACACTTTGCGTTAGAATAGATGACCTTGTTCGTCAGGGAATTACAACAATAGAGATTAAAAGTGGCTATGGGCTAAAGCTTGATTGTGAGCTTAAAATGCTGAGAGCAATTAACCATGCTAAAGAAAAGACACCAGCGAAGCTTATACCTACGTGCCTTGCAGCACATATGAAGCCTAAGGATTTCAACGGAGATTCAGAAGAATACCTTAATTATGTATTAGAATACGTCTTGCCTGTGGTTCAGGAAGAACATCTGGCAGAAAGGGTAGATATATTTATTGAGAAATCTGCTTTTCAGCCGGAAGAGAGCAAGGCATTCTTACAAAAGGCAAAAGCAATGGGCTTTGAAATCACAGTTCATGCGGATCAATTTACGCCAGGAAGTTCGCGTGTTGCTGTAGAATGTGGTGCTAAGTCTGCTGATCATTTAGAAGCAACTTCTGATGAAGATATAGATTATTTAGCAAAATCAAATACTGTTGCAGTGGCACTTCCGGGGGCAAGTATAGGCCTGGGAGATTCTTTTGCTCCGGCCCGTAAAATATTAGATGCCGGCGGAATATTAGCTATCGCTACAGACTGGAATCCTGGCTCAGCACCAATGGGTAAGCTGGTTACACAAGCTTCGATTCTGGCAACATTCCAAAAGTTATCCACAGCAGAAGTTTTAGCGGGGATAACATTCAGATCGGCTTATGCTTTAGGCTTTGAAGACCGTGGCGTATTATCCGAAGGAAAAAGAGCGGACATGGTTTGCTTTAAAACAGATAACTATCAGAATGTATTATACAGACAAGGTGCATTAGAGCCATGTGCTGTTTACATCAAAGGAGAAAAATACTAATATGGAAAGAATCTGGTCCGGCCGTTTTGATGGTGAAGACTTATTAAGCAGAAGGCTTTTTCAGGCAGTTGAAGATAAAATAGATTATAAAGAGATAGTAGATAACAGCTATTTTCTACATGGCTTTGCAGTAGATGAAGGCGTGAAAAGAAATAAAGGCAGGGTAGGAGCAGCAGCGGCACCCAATGTTATCCGAAAGAATATGAGTAATTTTCCGGTGGTATCACCAAGTTTCAGACTTTTTGACTTCGGGGATATATACTGTCCGGATGAAAATCTGGAAAAAACACAACAAAGTTTGGCAGATGTTGTAGCCAGTGGATTGCTAAATAATGGTAAAAGCATTGTATTAGGCGGCGGACACGAAGTTACTTATGCACATTATTCAGGCATAAAAAAAGCTTTTCCGACTAAGAAAATTGGGATTATTAATTTTGATGCTCATTTTGATAACAGAGAACCGGAAAATAATTTAGCTTCATCCGGAACAGGGTTCTGGCAGATTGCTAATGAAGGAGAAATCCACTCTATGCATATTGGAATTCAAAGGAATAGTAATACTCTGAAATTATTCGATACTGCGCACCAGTATGGGATGAAATATATTCTTGCAGATGAACTCTTCTTCGAAAATCTTCCACAGTTATATCCAAGGATAGATGAATTCCTGGACGGAATAGATGTACTGTATGTTACGATATGTATGGATGTTTTCAATGCATCTATCGCACCTGGAGTAAGTGCTTCGGCCTATAACGGAATTTTTACGGATCAGGCATTTATGCTGTTATACAGGCATATTTTGCGGAATAATAAATTAAAAGCTTTAGATGTTGCTGAAGTAAATCCTGCCTATGATATTCAGGACAGAACAGCGCGGCTGGCGGCATCTTTAGTAAATGAATGGTTAATGATATAGAAAATATATAAAACAGAAAATGCTTACAACAGAACAAATTGAGAATAAGTTGCTGGAAGCTGATAAAGCTTTTGGAGAATGGAGAAAGGTAACTTTTGAGGAAAAGCAGGAATTGTTGGCGAAAGCAGCACAGCTGCTGTTAGATAAATCCGAAGAATACGGAAAGATCATCACACGTGAGATGAATAAGCCTATTTCTCAGTCTATTGCTGAGATCGAGAAATGTGCTTTGATGATGAATTATTATGCGAAAGCAGAGAATATATTAAAGCCGGAAGAAGTAAAAACTAAATTCAATGTGTGTGAAGTTCATCATACGCCAATGGGAGTTATACTAGGTGTAATGCCATGGAATTATCCTTTCTGGCAGGTGCTTCGTTTTGCTGTTCCCGCACTACTGGCAGGAAATACAGTTGTGGTAAAACATGCTTCGATCTGTTTTGAAAGTGGGAATACGATAGAGAAAATATTAACAGAAGCAGGATTTCCTAAAGGAGTATTCCTGAATCTGGAATCCGGACATAAAGAAATTAAGGGGATCATAGAGAACCCTGTAATACAAGGAGTAAGTCTTACCGGAAGCGAACCTGCCGGAGCATCTGTTGCTTCTATTGCAGGTACAAATATTAAGAAATCAGTTTTAGAATTGGGCGGAAGCGATGCTTTTATTATTCTTGAAGATGCTGATTTTGATAAAGCAGCAAGAGTAGGAGCGGAGTCAAGGCTTCAGAATTGTGGACAGACTTGTGTAGCAGCAAAAAGATTTATTATCCATCAGAATGCTGAGAACGAATTCCTTCCTAAGTTTATTGAAGAATTCAAAAAGTATGTTCCGGGAGATCCTAACGATAAAGAAACTAAACTTTCTGCAATGGCTCGTAAAGATTTAGCCGATGATTTGGAAGCTCAATATAAAAAAGCACTGGATAATGGAGCAGAGCCAATAGTTCCGTTAGAAAGAATCTCGGATATTGTTTTTAAACCAGGATTAATGAGAGTGAATGAAGGTAATCCTATTCTGGAAGAAGAGCTTTTTGGCCCGTTAGGAATGGTATTAATAGCAAAGAGTGATGACGAATGTTTGCGACTGGCAAATAATACCAGATTTGGATTAGGGAACTCAATCTGGACAAAGAATAAAGAGAAAGCTTTCTTTTTTGCTGAAAATCTGGAATCCGGAGCTGTAGGCGTTAATGAAATGACTAAATCTATGCCTGATATGCCTTTGGGAGGTGCTAAACGTTCAGGATATGGCACAGAACTATCCTTATTTGCACTAAAAGAATTTACAATTCCTAAAAGTATTATAGGAACACTTTAATAAAATAAAAACCGACAGTCAGCTGTCGGTTTTTTTATATAATCAGTAATCTGTCCCGGAAGCTATTTCTCCCAAAAGTCAGCATTTTTAATTTCTGCTTCTTTGGAATTAAAATACATATTCCCAGATTTCTTTTTAAGCTTATAGTCTTTCCATACTTTTAGGGTAACATTTCCCAGTAAGAGAATGGCAATAATATTTACCCATGCCATTAACCCTACGCCAAGATCTCCCAGTGCCCATGCAATTTTTGCTTCCTTAACAGTTCCGAAGTATGCCGCAAACAAGAAGACAACTCTTAAAATCCAGATGTATGTTTTTTTATTGCCAGACTTAACCAGATAAGAAATATTGGTCTCCGCATAATAGTAATAGGCCATAATAGTGGTAAAGGCAAAGAAGAATAAAGCAAAAGCAACAAACTGCTTACCAATACCAGGGAAAATATGGGAGACTGCAGCCTGTGTAAAGCCTGTATAGTCAATTCCCGGAATATTTTGCACCAAATATGTATCGTTCGGTCCTAATACGTTATACTGCCCTGTAAACAGGATAATAAATGCCGTTGCAGAACATACAAATAGTGTATCTATATAAACTGAAAATGCCTGAACAAGACCTTGCTGAGCAGGATGTTTTACTTCCGCAGCTGCCGCAGCATGTGGTGCAGTTCCCTGACCAGCCTCGTTGGAATAAATTCCTCTTTTTACTCCCCAGGCTATAGCCATCCCGAAGATCCCGCTAAAGGTTGCGTTCATATTGAATGCAGAACTGAAAATCAGTTTTAAAACAGAAGGAACTTCTTTAATGTTGAGAACAATAATAATGACCGCCATTAGAATATAAATTCCTGCCATAAACGGAACTACGAATTCGGCTGTTTTTCCAAGTCTTTTTATACCCCCAAATATAATCAGCGCCAAAAGGATAATAATCACAATTCCGATATAGTTTACCGGCAGTTCTCCAACCAGGGGGAAATTATAATGTTCTGTTCCTATAGAAAAAGAATTGTTTACAGCTGAAGCAATACTGTTACTCTGTACACCCGGAAGCAATAGACCAGTACTGATAATGGTAAGAACTGCGAATAATACTGCATACCATTTTACTCCAAGACCTTTTTCTATATAATAAGCGGCTCCGCCACGATATTCACCATTAGATTCCTGTTTGTACAACTGCCCCAGTGTAGCTTCTACGAAGGCGGATGCGGAGCCGAGGAATGCAATCAGCCACATCCAGAATACAGCACCCGGTCCTCCCATAGCTATAGCTGTGGCAACTCCGACAATATTTCCGGTACCTACACGTCCTGAAATGGCTAATGAAAATGCTTGGAATGATGAAATTCCTTTATCAGATTCGTTTTTACTGAAGAGAAGTTTCACCATATCTTTCAGATAGGTAACCTGAAGAAATCCTGTTCGGATAGAAAAATAAAGACCGGTAATTAAGCAGAGATAGATAAGAGCATCGGACCATACAAGGTCGCTAAAAGAATGAATAATTTTGTCCATGTATTAATTTGTCCTAATATACAATTATTTGGTGATGGACTAAAAACGAAAAAATCCCTGTCTGCTGACAGGGATTGTATATAAAAGGATAGGTCTTCTTAGATTGTCGTTAAACGAAGTGTGTTTGTTTTTCCACCTTCGTGAACCGGCATCGCGTTAAGGTTAACTACAAAATCTCCTTGCTCTACAAGGCCATAGTTCCAGGTAAGCATATTAACCTGAATAACGGTTTCATCAGTAGATTTTTTCATGTCATAGAAGAATGCTCTTACACCCCAAAGAAGGTTTAGCATTGTAAGAACACGCTTGTTAGAACTGAATACTACAATGTGAGAATTCGGTCTGTGAGATGAAATCTGAAATGCTGTATAACCAGAATAGGTAAGTGTTACGATCGCTTTAGCATCTGTTTTCTCAGCAATTCTTACAGCTGAATAACAAACAGAATCTGTAATGAAACGGTCGTCTACACAGTTAATCTTTTCTATAGGCTCATTTCTTGTACTGTACATCTGAGTATTCTCGATGTTGCTTACAATCTTAGCCATTGTTTTTACAACGTCTACAGGGTATTTACCCACAGATGTTTCTCCAGATAACATTACCGCATCTGCTCCGTCTAATACAGAGTTTGCAACGTCATTTACCTCGGCTCTTGTAGGAGTCATGCTGTTGATCATTGTTTCCATCATCTGGGTTGCAACGATTACAGGCTTAGAATATTTTCTTGCTTTTTCAGCTAGTTTCTTCTGAATTAACGGAACTTCTTCCATAGGAACCTCTACACCAAGGTCTCCACGTGCCACCATTATACCGTCGCATTCAGCAAGAATTTCGTCGATATTTTTCACACCTTCAGGCTTTTCAATCTTAGCAATAATAGGTGTACGGAATAATTTTCCGTTCGGGTGGTTAGAAATAAGTTCTTTCAGATCTATGATATCCTGTGCATGACGTACAAATGAAAGTGCGATCCAGTCGAATTCATTATCTAAGATAAAGTTAGCATCCTGAATATCTTTTTCAGTCAATGCAGGAAGAGATATCTGGGTATTAGGAAGGTTTACCCCTTTCTTTGAACTTAGAGGGCCTCCTTGTATTGTTTTTGCTTTAACAGTGTCTTTACCATTAGTGTCGATAACTTCTAAAACAAGCTTTCCGTCGTCGATAAGGATTCTTTCTCCTACTTTTACATCTAACGGGAATCTTTCATACGTCATGTACACTTTTGTAGAGTCACCTTCTACTTTTTCATTTGTGAAGGTAAGTACGTCTCCAGGATTCAGGTAAGAACCCTCTTTTACAACACCTACACGAAGCTTTGGTCCTTGAAGGTCTCCTAAAATAGAAGTAGAGAAACCATATTCAGCATTAATCTCACGAATAAGGTTAATGTTTTGTTTTACCAGATCGTAATCAGCATGTGAAAAGTTAATTCTGATAACATCTGCTCCGGCTTGTACCATGCGCAGGATTGTCTCTTTATTGGAGGATGCAGGCCCAAGGGTTGCAATAATTTTAGTTTTCTTTAGATATTCACTCATTTTCTTGAATATATTGGTATATTAATTCTTCAGGTTGAATTTGATATTCCTGAATTGGAAAGATCACATTTTCAGGAAACAAAATTAAGGAAAAATCGGGAAACGAATCCTGAGTTTTTATTAAGAAATCGACATCTTGGTGTTCTTCCAGCAGATAATGTATCTCCTGCAAACCCTCGAAGAGGTTAGACGGCGTGTTTTCTTCCTTTTTGAAGGATTTATTAGCTATTATCTGATAACAGTTTTTTTCACCTTTATCATAACCCTGCATGGACAAGAATTCATATTCTGTTAATCCGTTTTGGGTGATAAAGTCTTCTGTTCTGTGAAATTGGAATTCGTTACAACGATTAATGTCAAAAAAAAACTGATGATATGAAACAGGTTTCGTCAAGCGGATAAGCCCGACGGTTATAGCTTCGTCATCATCAAAATCAAGGCGTATTTTTTTTACTTTCGCCATTAATGTTTTCTTTTTTTTGCAATGCGTAGTAAGCCCGCTGTGCAGCTTTTTCCTCAGCTTTTTTCTTGGAAGCTTCGGATGCATTGGAAATTTGTCTGTCCTCCATCCATACGCTGCTACGGAAATGAACAGTCTTGTTGACATAGTTCTCTTCAGTAGTTTCGAAACGAAGGTGAATTTTTTGCTTTTGACCCCACTCCAGTAATAATCCTTTGTAGCTGATAATCTTATTTTCCAGATTAAGGATGTCCTGTTTAGTCAGAAGCTGGCCCAGAATTATTTCTCTGCATTTATCATAGTCTATGTCCTGATAAATAGCGCCAACTAATGCTTCGAAAAGATTACCGTGGATATTTTCACTCAAAGTGGTATTCTCTTCTTTGTTTTGTAAAAATCTGGTAAGCTCCAGACGCTCTCCCAGCGCATTCAAATTTTTACGGTTTACCACTTTAGATTTCATCTGTGTAAGGAAACCTTCATTGGCATTAGGATATTCATGAAAAATGTGGCAGGAAACAATACTTCCTAATACAGCATCCCCCAGATATTCTAATCTTTCGTAGTTGAAGGCTTCTTTTGTGGTGTTCGGAGATTTTAAAGTGAAGGCTTCTTTGAATAATCTAAGGTCATTCACTTTGTAGCCCACCAGTCTGTTAATGGCGGCTTTAAAATTTTTATCTTTATCGGATAAAGTTTTGGTTCGTTTTTTTAAAAGATTGGAAAAATAGCTTTTAATCTCCATTAAATCTTTTTGAATAAAACGCAGGCATTATGCCCTCCAAATCCAAAAGTGTTGCTCATTGCAATATTCACTTCCTTCTTCACTGCTGTGTTGAAAGTAAAGTTAAGTCTGCTGTCCAGTCTCTCATCATCTGTGAAATGATTGATCGTTGGAGGAACAATTCCGTGGATAATAGTGCCTAAAGCTGCTATAGATTCTATAACTCCGGCTGCACCTAATAAATGCCCCGTCATAGACTTAGTAGAATTGATCTGAATATCAAATGCGTGTTCACCTAATAATTTAGCAATTGCCTGAGATTCCGCAATGTCTCCTAATGGAGTAGAAGTACCATGCATGTTGATGTGGTCTACTTCATCAGTAGTAACTCCGGCATCGTCCAGACATCTTTTCATTACTAAATAAGCACCTAATCCTTCCGGATGTGGAGCTGTCATGTGGTGAGCATCTGCACTAAGACCTCCGCCCAGTAGTTCGGCATAAATTGTAGCGCCTCTTTTTACAGCGTGTTCATATTCTTCAAGAATGATACATCCTGCTCCTTCACCCAGTACAAAACCATCTCTGTCTTTGTCGAATGGACGGGAAGCTGTTTTAGGATCGTCATTTCTTGTTGAAAGCGCATGCATAGCATTGAAGCCACCTACACCACTAGCTGTTACAGCTGCTTCAGATCCTCCGCAAACAATAACATCCGCTTTGCCTAGCTGAATAAGCATTTTAGCATCAATAATTGCATTGGCAGAAGAAGCACAAGCTGAAACTGTAGTATAGTTAGGACCATGGAATCCAAATTCTATAGAAATATTCCCCGGCGTAATGTCGGCGATCATTTTAGGTATAAAGAAAGGATTGAATCTTGGGATACTATTTGAAGCAGCATACCCTAAAACTTCAGTTTCAAAAGTTTCAAGTCCGCCAATTCCGGATCCCCAGATAACACCTACACGGTCTTTGTCTACATTGTCCTCAATAATACGGCTGTGAGCAATCGCCTCACGTGCAACAACCTGCCCTAATTGCGAGTTACGGTCCATTTTTTTAGCCTCCTTCTTATCGAAGTGGTTTAATGGATCGAAGTTTTTAACCTCACAGGCAAATTGAGTTTTAAAATTAGTGGAATCAAAAAGAGTAATCGGCGCTGCTCCACTTGTGCCTTTTACAAGGCTCTCCCAGTACTCATTTGCATTATTTCCTATCGGTGTAAGGGCCCCGAAGCCAGTTACTACTACTCTCTTTAATTCCATAAATTTTCTTTAATGTTCTTCAACAATTATTTGTTGACTACTTCTTCAATATAAGCGATTGCGTGTCCTACTGTTGTAATTTTTTCAGCTTGGTCATCAGGAATCTGAATGTTGAATTCTTTTTCGAACTCCATGATCAACTCAACAGTATCCAGAGAATCTGCTCCTAAATCGTTAGTGAAGCTAGCTTCTGGTGTTACTTCAGTTTCTTCCACGTCTAGCTTATCAGCGATGATAGCTTTAACTCTTGATGCGATGTCTGACATAGTAAATGTATTTTAAAAATTGTTAATCCAACTGCAAATATATAAAAAATCGAATCATTTGCTATTTTTTTACTCAATTTTGATGATTTACGTGGTTTGAAAAATTAAGGTTCTAAAAACGAATTATTTAAAATTTAATCTGGATTCTTTCATCCTGATTTTATTCATTATTTTTGCTTGAAAATATTACAGAATGAATGATTTTTTTGATAATGATGATGATATTTACGACGGAAATCAACATACACCACTAAGAAAAGATGCTTTTAAGCTGTCTACAGACGAAAAAGTTCAGAAGATTGAAGGTCTTTTTAGTGAGATAATGGAAACACTTGGACTGGATATGACCGACGATAGTCTGAAAGATTCGCCTAAGCGTGTAGCGAAGATGTATGTTAATGAAATCTTTGGTGGATTACTTCCTGAAAATAAACCCGGAATATCTACTTTTAAGAATCAATATAAATATAGACAGATGTTAGTAGAAAAGGATATTACTGTTTATTCTTTTTGCGAACATCATTTTCTTCCTATAATAGGGAAAGCTCACGTAGCTTATATATCTAATGGTAAAGTAATCGGACTTTCCAAGATCAACAGGATTGTAGATTATTATGCAAAGCGTCCGCAGGTACAAGAGCGTCTTACAATGCAGATTGTAGGAGCGATGAAGGAAGCTTTGGGAACTAAAGATGTAGCCTGTATTATAGATGCAAGACATCTTTGCGTAAATTGCAGAGGTATAAAAGATACAGCAAGTTCAACAATTACTGCAGAACTAAGTGGTATTTTCAGAACAAACCCTATTACAAGACAGGAATTCCTTCACTATGTAGGAAGCCATGCAAAACTGGATTAAAGTAATATAAAATGATAAAATTTAAAAAAGTTTCGAACCGAATTTTTCTTGCTACAATTATTTGTTGTGGCAAATTGTAATTATATTGGTAGAAAACTACAACAAGATCATTTTAATCTTTCACTTTAAACAACATTATAAATAATGCAACTTAAAATATATAACTCGCTTACAGGAGAAAAAGAAGACTTCAAACCTATATTGGACGGAAACGTTGGAATGTATGTCTGCGGACCTACAGTATATAGTAATGTCCATTTAGGAAATGTAAGAACTTTTCTTTCCTTTGACTTTATATATAGATCCCTGCAATTTTTGGGATATAAAGTAAGGTATGTAAGAAATATTACAGATGCGGGGCATTTAACTGATGATGGTAATATAGATAATGACCGTTTCATTAAACAATCCCGACTGGAAAAATTAGAACCAATGGAAATTGTACAGAAGTATACAGTCGATTTTCATGAAGTACTAAAGAAATTCAATCTGCTCCCGCCTACAATAGAGCCAACGGCAACAGGTCATATCATCGAGCAAATTGAACTGACAAAAAAATTAATTGAAAAGGGATTCGCTTATGAAAGCAATGGATCCGTTTATTTCGATGTTTTGGAATATAATGCAAGAGGTCTTAACTACGGAGAATTAAGCCGCAGAAATATAGAAGAGCTTTTTGCCAATACTCGTGATCTGGATGGCCAGGGCGAGAAAAAAAATCCACAGGATTTTGCACTTTGGAAGAAAGCATCTCCACAACATATTATGCGTTGGATTTCTCCTTGGGGAGAAGGTTTTCCGGGATGGCACCTGGAATGTACAGCAATGAGTACTAAATATCTTGGAGATAAGTTCGATATTCACGGTGGCGGAATGGATCTTAAATTCCCACACCACGAATGTGAGATCGCTCAAGGGAAAGCTTGCAATGGTACAGAGCCGGTAAACTACTGGATGCACGCTAATATGCTAACGATGAATGGGCAAAGAATGAGTAAATCTACAGGTAATTATATTCTGCCAATGGAGTTAATTACCGGGAATAATAATTTCTTCGAAAAGCCATTCCATCCAAGTGTATTGCGTTTCTGCTTCCTGCAGGCGCACTACAGAAGTGTACTGGATATTTCCAATGAAGCAATGCTGGCGAGTGAAAAAGGCTTTAGCCGTCTGATGGATGCTGTAAAAATATTAGATGAAATTCAAGCATCTGATGTTTCTACAGTTAATGTTCAGGAATGGCTGGATAAAGCATATTCTGCACTTGTTGACGATTTTAATAGTCCAATACTTATATCACATCTTTTCGAGGCTGTGAAATGGATTTTCCTTCTTAAAGATGGGAAAGAAACAATTACAGCAGAAGATCTTGCATTGCTAAAAGAAAAGCTGAACGCTTTTGTATTTGATGTGCTGGGATTACAAACGATAACAGAAGAAACGGGAAGTGATAAACTGGATGAAACATTACAGTTATTGATTGAACTGAGAAATCAGGCAAGAAAAACTAAAAACTGGGAGTTGTCGGATCAGATAAGGGACCGCCTTCTGGAGAAAGGTATTGAACTAAAAGACGGAAGAGAAGGGACATCTTATACGATTAACTAGATCATCCGGA
Source organism: Elizabethkingia bruuniana (assembly GCF_002024805.1). Taxonomy (NCBI): domain Bacteria; kingdom Pseudomonadati; phylum Bacteroidota; class Flavobacteriia; order Flavobacteriales; family Weeksellaceae; genus Elizabethkingia; species Elizabethkingia bruuniana. Next base: position 3,331,555 of record NZ_CP014337.1, on the reverse strand, counting down.
ATGAAGAAAATACAATTCAATATTCACTACAGAACAGCTATAGGAGAGAGCCTTTTCATTAAAATAAAAGAACTGGGGACAGGGAAAGTATTGGAAGAAGAACTGGACTATGTCTACGACAGTATCTGGCGTTTTGGTAAAGAAATAAAAGAAGGTGATGCCGAATACCATTTTTTGGTAAAAGATGTAGCCGGGAGAATATTGAATGAAGAAATGAACGGACATTTGCTTAGCACATATCCTTCATTTGATAGCTATTGTATTTTCGATTCATGGAATAATAAAAATTTTCCTGAGAATTATCTTAATAATAAGATAATTCAGAATGCTTTAAAAGGTAGGGAATTTCAAAAAATACAGCCTGAACAGAAAGAGAGTCATCTTTTCACTGTTCAGGCTCCTTTATATAATAAGGATGAAAAAGTTGTACTTCTGGGAAGTGCATCAGAATTGGGAAACTGGGATCTGGATCATTGTATAGAGATGCATCAGACAGATATTGTTACATGGGAGGTATTTGTTGATTTGTCGGATAATATATATGTTGAGTATAAATATGCAATTCTCAATATCAAAACAGGAGAGATCGTCTATGAAAACGGACCAAACCGTAAAGTTCGGACAGCTCCGAATCCGGAAACTCTTAATGTTCTGCATGATCATTATTTCAAATTTCCTGTAGAAAAATTGTGGCGAGCGGCAGGAGTAGCAGTGCCTGTATTTTCATTACGTTCAGAAAATAGCTTTGGAGTAGGGGAGTTTGCAGATCTTAAACTGCTTGCAGACTGGGCAGCGCAGACAAAACTATCAATGTTACAGATTCTGCCGATTAATGATACCACTGCTACCCATCAGTGGACAGATAGTTATCCTTATGCTGCAATTTCGGTATATGCACTCCATCCACAATATTTGTCATTAGGTGATTTAACTTATCCACTTTCAGAAGCATTAAAAGAAGAATATGAAAGCGAAAAGAAACGACTGAATTTGTTGTCTCAGGTAGATTATGAGGCCGTAATGAGTGGAAAGCTGAAATATCTGAAAGCTATATTCAACGAGAATCAGAACAATATCTTTATAGATAAAAACTTTCAGAACTACCGTAAACAAAACTCAAGCTGGTTAGATGCTTACGCTGTGTTTTGTACATTAAGAGATGTATACGGAACACCAGATTTTAGTAAATGGAAAAGCCTTTCAGTTTATAATGCTGAAGAGGTAAACAGGTTTTTAGACTCAGGTCATCCGGATTATACTACCGCTATATTCCATATCTGGGTGCAATACCAGTTGCATTTACAATTAACAGCAGCTATAGATTATATACATAGTAAAGGACTGGCAATAAAAGGTGATCTTCCTATTGGAATTTACCGGCATAGTGTAGAAGCCTGGACAGAACCTGAATTATTTGGTATGGACTTTCAGGCAGGAGCTCCACCGGATGAATTTACGGATCTGGGGCAAAATTGGGAATTCCCGACTTATAACTGGGAAGTCATGAAAGAAAATGGCTATCAGTGGTGGGAAAACAGATTTACTGCTTTATCCCAATATTTTGATGCCATGCGCATAGATCATATACTAGGTTTCTTTAGAATATGGAGAATGCCGGTATCTGCAGTACAGGGAATACTGGGTAGCTTTTATCCTGCAATTCCGGTAACTATAGAAGAATTGGAAGATAAGAAGATCTGGTTCGATCGTGACAGGTACTGCAAACCTTTTATCAATGATGAAATTCTTCAGCATGTATTAGGAGATCTAAAAAATGATGGGATTAATACTTTTTTAATAAAGGATAAAGAACTCTATCATTTCAGGCCTGAATATGATACGCAGAAAAAAATAAAGGCTTATTTTAAAGAGCACGATGATTCGCTGAAGATTAAAGATAAATTGTATTATCTGCTGGCAAATGTGCTTTTTCTGGAAGAAGAAACAGAAGAAGGAATCGTTTATCATCCAAGATTTAATCTTTCAAAAACCTTATCATACCAATATCTTGAAGATGAAATAAAAGGTAAACTGTTTGGTCTGTATATCAATTATTTTTTCCATCGTCAGGATCAAATGTGGAAAGAAAATGCAATGGACAAACTGCCCATACTATTGCGGGCAACTGATATGCTTATTTGCGGAGAAGATTTAGGACTTGTGCCGGAAGTAGTACCGGAGGTCATGGACCATCTTGCTATTTTAGCATTGAAAGTACAGCGTTCTCCTAAGGAAAATGTGGCTTTTTATAATCCCAAAAATGCGACTTATCTTAATGTGGTTACAACGTCATCACATGATACCAGTACATTGAGGCAATGGTGGAAAGAAGACCGCGCGCTTACTCAAAAATATTATAATGAGCAGCTAGACCAAAATGGAAAAGCTCCGGAAGAATTAACGCCTTATCTGGCAGAAATTATTATAAAACAACATTTGCATACAGAGGCAATGTTGGCCATATTCCCGATTCAGGAATTTTTTGCAACAGATAAAGATCTTCAGAATCCGGATGAAAATGCAGAAAGAATTAATATTCCTGCAATCTTTCCTCATTATTGGAGGTACAGAATGCATATCGGATTAGAAGATTTATTAAAAAATAAAAGTTTTAATCAAAAGATAGCTAATTGGGTGAACGCTTCCGGAAGATGATCTTTTTACATCCCGATTTTTCTTAATTCGAATATCGTATACTGAAAATAACAAATTGTAATCAAAACCGTTATGTAAAAAATGGTACGCTTTTGGGTATGCATCTTTAAAGTAAAATTGATTATGAAAAAGTTATTAACAGTATTAGCCCTAGGAGTATTTGCACTAGGCTTTTCACAAAATTATTATGACGACTACAGGGGAAGTGTTTCTTCTATCAACTGGAGGGATGTTGCTTCTTATTTAGGTCTTAACGGAAGACAGATAGCAGCTATTGATGTACTAAATAACCGTTATCCAAACTATGATTCCTGGGATCGTGTTTACAGAGGTACACCAGACAGATGGTACAGAGACCGTTATGGAGAAATGGAGCGCATCATGACGCCTGCACAATATAAACGTTTCTACGATCGTTATTACAGAGGGCAAAATCCAGTATGGATCTACGGTAAAAACTACGATAAAAAATACTACAAAGAAAGAGACAAGTATTATAAAAAACAGTGGAAACAATATCGTAAAAATCGTGATAACGACAATGACCAGGGAAGAGGATGGGGCCGAAGAGATCATGATGATTAATTAAAAGGCAGAAAGAGATTATCAATCAAAAGAACCGGAAGAGAAATCTTCCGGTTTTTTATTTGTTTCTGTGTTAAATTTTGTTAGCAAAAAACATCACATTAAGAAATGTATTTATCTTCGTAAGATGAAGATTTTGTATGCGATACAAGGTACAGGGAACGGGCATGTAAGCCGTGCGAGAGAAGTGATACCGATTTTACAGCAATATGGAGATGTGGATCTTCTTATTAGCGGTACTCAGGCGGATGTAGGTTTACCCTATTCCATAAAATATCAGCTAAATGGATTTGGGTTTGTCTTTGGGAAAAAAGGGGGAGTCGATTTTCGGGAAACATGGAACAGATTCAATACAAAAGCTTTTATATCGGATATTAAAAACTTACCATTGCATGAATATGATGCAATTATCAACGATTTCGAGCCTGTTACAGCATGGGCGTGCAAAAGAAAGCGTATAAAGAGTGTTGCTCTGAGCCATCAGTCCTCTTTTTTGTCAGACAAAACGCCTATGACGCAAGGCTTCCATTGGGGGAAACTGATTCTGAAAAATTATGCACCAACCACTTATCAGATAGGTTTTCATTTTGAAAAGTATGATGATTTTATCCATACACCTGTTATAAGAAATGAAATCAGAAACCTTAATCCGCAGGACAAAGGGCATTATACAATTTATCTTCCTGCCTATAACGACGATTTTATTATTAACAAACTTCAGAAATATAAGGATAAGGAATGGCATATTTTCTCTAAACATTCATCTCAGGCATATGAAAAAGAGAATATAAAGGTAACGCCTGTGAATAATGAGCTATTTAATAAATCCTTAGAAACCTGTAAAGGACTTTTAACCGGCGGAGGGTTTGAGGGCCCGGCTGAAGCTTTGTATCTGGGAAAGAAACTACTTTCTGTTCCTATGAAAAATCAGTTTGAGCAACAGTGCAATGCTTTGGCAATGGAGAAAATGGGAGTGCCGGTTATTTGGAAAACTGCGGACTGGGAAAAAAAGCTGGATGAATGGATTTTCGATTCGGATGTAATCAAAGTTTCTTATCCGGATGAAACAAAAAACATTGTCAGGAATATGTTTGAACGCTATTTTAACTAAAATTCTGTTTTTTTAACGATAAATAACATGAGGGGTCTTTAACAGGACTCTCTTTTTTTTATCAAATACATACAATTCAATAATATAAAAACAGAACAAAATGAAAAAAATAGTTTTCAGCCTATTGCTAATTGGCGCTACAGGATTCGCATTTGCACAACAGACTACTGAACCTATGAAGGCTGACCGCCAGGCTAAAAGACAAGAAATGATGCAAAAGCGTCAACAAAACTGGGATCAGATGAAGAAAGATCTTAATCTGACTGCCGATCAGGAAAATAAAATTAAAGCACTGCATGAAAGAAATGCTGCCGACATGAAGCAAAAAATGGCTGAACGTAAAACGGACAGAGAAAACATGAAGCAGGAAATGAAAGCTAAGAAAGAGCAGAATGATGCTGAAATGAAAAAAATTCTTTCCCCGGAACAGTATGCTAAATGGAATGATATAAAGGCTCAGAAAAAAGTCGAACGTCAGAACAGGATGAAAGCTTACAAAGAGAAATCAAAAAACATGTAAGAATATCATTTAAAATAAGAGAGCGAGAATTTTTCGCTCTTTTTTATTTTCCTTATTTTTGATACAAATATCTAAACTATGATCAGTACAAAAGTTGAATCTTTAATTAACGAGCAGATTGCTAAAGAACAGTATGCCGCACAATATTACCTTGCAATGTCTGCATGGTTTGAAACTCAGGATCTTGAAGGACTGGCTAATTATTTCAGAGTTCAGTCTAAAGAAGAGCTAATGCATGCTGATAAAATGTTTGACTATCTTAATGATGTAGGTGGAAAAGTAATTTTACAGACTATTCCGGCTCCCCCAAGTGAGTTTGCAGATGCACTGAATATTTTCGAGAAAGCATTAGCACACGAAAAGGAAGTTACCAAAAGCATTTTTAATATTGTAAAAGTTGCAACTGAGGAAAATGATTTTGCAACAACATCTTTCTTACAGTGGTTCATAAATGAGCAGGTAGAAGAAGAAGCAACGGCTTCACAATATGTTTCAAAAATTAAAATGGTAAAGGATAATCCATCGGCCCTGTATCTTTTTGATCAGGAATTGGGACAGAGAGTCTTTAATGCTGATGCAGAAGCATAAAATAAACCGCCGAAAGGCGGTTTATTTTTTTTAGTATGCCTAGTTTTCTTAAATTTAAGCAAAATAAAATTTATGAAGACTTACGGTGTAGATTACCTTCAGTATGAGGACATTATTAAGATTATAGATGCTCCTGAAAAAGCAGAGATGTCTGCGAAAGCAATGTTGCAGGTTAAAAAATCGCAGGATAATGTAAAGAAAATCATTGCAGACGGGAAAACTGTTTACGGAATTAATACCGGCTTTGGTCCTTTATGCGATACCAAAATTTCTGATGACGAGATTTCTCAGTTACAGCATAACCTTATTATCAGTCATAGTGTAGGTGTAGGAAAGCCTATCGACAAGAAATTGTCTAAGATAATGATGGTGGCAAAGATTCATGCTTTATCCAAAGGTTTTTCGGGAATTTCTCCACAAGTTGTGGAAAGACTTCAGATTATGGTAGAGAAAGATATCATTCCGGTAATTCCGGAGCAAGGATCTGTAGGCGCTTCTGGAGATTTAGCACCTTTATCACATATGGTATTACCTCTTTTAGGTTTAGGAAAGGTGTGGAATGGTGACCAGATTGAAGAGACTAAAACAGTTCTTGACCAACACAATCTTGAACCATTAAAACTGGGACCAAAAGAAGGATTGGCTTTAATTAACGGAACTCAGTTTATGCTGGCACATGGTGTTGCAGGTTTAGATAAAATGAAGTATCTGTTGGATCTTGCAGATCTTGCTGCTGCGATGAGTCTGGAAGCTTATCAGGGATCAGCAAGTCCTTTCAAAAAAGAATTGCATGAAATAAGACCATTTGAAGGAAGTCAGAAAGTTGCAGAAAGAATGACTAAACTTTTAAAAGGTTCTAAAAATCTTAAAAATCACGAAAATTGCGATCGTGTTCAGGATCCTTATTCTTTCCGTTGTGTACCGCAGGTACACGGAGCAAGCCGCAATGCATGGCTTCATTTGAAAAGTGCTATAGAAACCGAATTGAATTCTGTAACCGATAATCCAATTGTAGTTAGCGATGAAGAAGCTATTTCCGGAGGAAACTTCCACGGACAATTAATTGCTTTGCCATTAGATTATGCCACATTGGCAGCTGCTGAAATAGGGAATATTTCTGACAGAAGAAGTTATTTATTGCTGGAAGGTAAATATGGACTTCCAAAATTATTGGTTGAAAGTTCAGGTCTTAATTCCGGATTTATGATTCCGCAATATACCTCTGCAGCATTGGTAACAGAGAACAAAACATTATGTTTCCCTGCATCTGCGGACAGCGTACCAACTTCTTTAGGCCAAGAAGACCATGTATCTATGGGAAGTATCAGTGGAAGAAAGTTCAATCAGGTTTTAGGTAATCTCGAAAATATTCTGGCGATTGAATTAATGTTTGCTGCCCAGGGCTTGGAATTCAGAAGACCTCTGAAATCTTCAGCAATTATCGAAGAAGCTTATGATCTGATTCGTACTAAAGTTGCAAAACTGGAAAATGACCGTGAAATCGGAAAAGATATTCTGGCAATTGCAGACCTTATAAGAGAAAGAAAATTCAATGTGAATATCTAAATAGAAATAGAAAAGACATCCAAACGGATGTCTTTTCTATTTAATCACAAATTATCTGATCAAACCTGGATAACACCCAGATTAAATTTCTCTGTAATAGGGGAGTGGTTTGCAGCCTCAATCCCCATGCTAATCCACTTTCTGGTATCAAGCGGATTGATAATAGCATCTGTCCATAATCTTGCTGCTGAGTAAGTAGCCTGAGTCTGCTTATTATAATTCTGGGTAATTTTATCCAGAAGTGCCTGATGCTCTTCAGCGGAAAGTTCTTTTCCTTGTTTTTTTAATGTAGCCTCCTGGATCTGTAATAAAACCTTTGCAGCTTGTGCTCCTCCCATTACGGCTAACTCAGCCCATGGCCATGCTGCTATGAGGCGAGGATCATAGGCCTTTCCACACATTGCGTAATTACCTGCTCCAAAAGAATTACCTGTAATGATAGTAAATTTAGGAACAACAGAGTTAGAAACGGCATTCACCATTTTAGCCCCGTCCTTTATAATACCACCATGTTCAGATTTGGATCCTACCATAAAGCCTGTAACATCCTGTAAAAACACCAACGGAATTTTTCTTTGATTACAGTTGGCGATAAATCGGGTCGCTTTATCTGCACTGTCGGAATAGATTACACCACCAAACTGCATTTCGCCTTTTCCACTTTTTACAAGTTTTCTCTGATTGGCAACAATACCTACTGACCAACCATCAATTCTAGCTGTAGCACAAACAATGGTTTTGCCATAGTCTGGTTTGTATTCTTCATACTCGCTGTTATCAACAAGTCTTTTAATAATATCATATGTATCATATTGCTCCGCTCTGGATGCTGGCATAATTCCGAAGATATCATCGGGATTCTCTTTTGGCTGTGCAGGTTCAATTCTGTCGAACCCTGCTTTATCATAATCACCAAGAGACTTCATTATATTTTTAATTCGGTTTAAAGCATCTTTATCATCCTTAGCTTTATAATCAGTTACACCAGATACTTCACAATGAGTTGTTGCACCACCCAGTGTTTCATTATCTATATTTTCTCCAATAGCAGCTTTTACAAGATAGCTTCCTGCTAAAAATATACTTCCGGTTTTATCCACAATCATCGCTTCGTCACTCATAATAGGAAGGTAAGCACCACCAGCTACACAACTTCCCATTACAGCTGCAATTTGTACAATTCCCATGGAACTCATCTTAGCATTGTTGCGGAAAATCCGTCCAAAATGTTCTTTATCCGGAAATATTTCATCCTGCATAGGAAGATATACACCGGCAGAATCCACCAGATAGATGATTGGTAAACGGTTTTCCATTGCTATTTCCTGAGCCCGCAGGTTCTTTTTCCCGGTAATCGGAAACCATGCTCCGGCTTTTACAGAAGCATCGTTGGCAACAACAATACATTGGCGTCCTGAAACATGCCCCATCATTACCACGACACCGCCACTAGGGCATCCGCCATGTTCGGCATACATCTCATAACCGGCAAGAGCCCCAATTTCAATAGCGTTTTCAATATTATCCAAAAGATATTCAACTCTTTCACGGGCAGTCATCTTGCCTTCATCACGAAGTTTTTGCAGACGTTTTTCACCACCTCCTTTTTTTACCTGGTTCAGTACCTGATTAATTTCTGAAAGTTTTAATTTATTCTGATCTTCTCTTTTATTGAATTCTATGTCCATTGGGTTTATTTTATCCTCTAAATATAAGCTTTTTCAGAGGATTTTAAAATGATAGATTTTAGTGTTTTAAATTATTGATAAACAATATGTTATTTTAATATATTTTAACTTTTATTCTGTTGCATATGGATCGTGTTTTGAATAACTTTGCATATAGGAAATGAGTTACGGTAAGAGGTAATTCATGAGTTGTGTCTTAATAAAGATCAATTCCTAAGTTTATTTTTTTAATAGTTTATTATTTGAAGATCCCGAGTACTGATAAGGTACCCGGGGTTTTTTTATTAAAAAAAGCTCCAGAATTTCTGAAGCTTTTAGTTTTATAGTTTGTCTATAGTCTCTGAGTTTTTCAAAGCTACAGGTTTAGTGCTTTTTCGGAGTTTCATATTGATAAATTCTACAGCGAGCGAGAAGAAGATAGCAAAATAAAGATAGCCTTTAGGAATAACACCAACTTCCTGTTCGAATATTACAACGTGGGCAAGGTGAGAAGATTCTGCAAGAAGCATTACACCGATAAGGATAAGGAAAGATAGTCCCAGAATCTGTATAGTAGGATGTCTGTTTACAAAATGGCTAACAGGTCCTGCAAAGGCCATCATAATTATAATTGAAATAATAACCGACAAAATCATTATAGATAAAGCTCCGGTTTCCCCAAACTCTTTAAAGCTTACCAAACCAACTGCAGTAAGAATACTGTCGAAAGAGAAGACAAGATTAAGAAGCGCAATTTGTACAATTGCACTATTGAGTCCTACTTTTTTATTGTTTTCTGTTTTCAGCGATTCTTCTCCTTCCAGCTTATGATGGATTTCTGTTACACTCTTATAAAGTAAGAAGAGTCCACCAAGGAAGATAATAATGCTCTGTCCGGTTATTTTACCATGGAACCAGCTTAGGTTAACTTCCAGTAAAACTGAATTCAGGCTGAGTACCCATTTGATTCCAAATAAAAGGGCTATTCTGAAAACCATTGCTAATCCCAAACCTATATTTCTGGCTTTAGGCTGGTCTTTAGGACTTAGTTTGGAAGATACAATAGAGATAAATACGATATTGTCAATACCTAAAACAATCTCTAAAAATGTTAGTGTTAGTAATGCAACCCATGCATCTGTAGAAGCGAAAACGCTCAGAAAATCCATATTAATTTTTTGGGTAAAAATATGAATAATTCGCTAATTTTGTATTTTAATAATTATGATGTTCAGGTCTTCGCAGTTTCGGTTGCATTTAATTGTTTTTTTATGGGGATTTACAGCGATTCTGGGAAAGCTGATTACAGTTGATGCCCTTCAGCTTGTATTTTTCCGCATGTTGTTTGCGGCTTTATTTCTTTACCTTTTCATTAGGGTTGTGAAGAAACAATCTATGAAAGTTTCCCGTAAACTATTCTGGCAGTTGATTGGTGTTGGCGGATTAATGGGCGGACACTGGTTGTGCTTCTTTTATTCGATTAAGATATCCAACGTATCTATAGCATTGTCCTGTCTGGCTACAGTTACATTGTTTGTATCTATACTGGAACCTATTATCTACCGCAGGAAACTGGATTGGGTAGAGCTGTTGCTCGGGCTTATTATTGTATCCTGTATGCTTCTTATATTCAATGTTGAATTTGAACACAAAATAGGGATTATTTTTGGAGTGATATGTGCTTTCTTAGGTGCTTCTTTTACAGTACTGAACGGAAAGCTATTTGGAAAGACATCCTCAGAAAACATCATTTTTTATGAAATCTTCGGAGGATGGATATTGGTGAGTTTATTCTTACTTGGATCCGGTGAAATAGGATATGTAGTAAATATAGACTGGAAGAATATTTTATTGCTTTTGCTCCTGGCTAGTTTTTTTACAGCCTATCCAATGCTGGAATCGGTAAAGCTTATGAAATATATTTCTCCGTTTACATTGGCACTCACAGTAAATCTGGAGCCTGTCTACGGAATTATTTTAGCTTATTTCATCTTTGGTAAATCTGAAGAAATGAGTCCTGTATTTTATGGAGCTTCAGCAGTAATGATTTTAGCGATTATTGTAAATGCTGTTATCAAAGCCAGAAGAAGAAAGGCGTCTGAAGTTGCTATACATTAAAATAAGGATGTAATAAATCTTCGAATTTGTAGAATCCCGATTTTTTATCTGCAAGGTGTTCGGCCGCAAACAAAGCACCATTACCAAAAGCATCTCTGGAAATTGATTCATGAATTAACCGGACAGTCTGAAAAGGAAAACCGAATATAACTTCATGTTTTCCTACAATGCCTCCTGCTCTTACGGTGTTTATGTTTTCGTCTTTTATATCTAAAGCATCTGCAATTCGTATGGCAGTGCCTGAAATTCCTTTTTTGTCTTTGAAGTGTTCTTCAATAATCTCGATATCCACAGAAGGTGCTATTTTTTTAAGGAATGTAGAAGCGTAAAGTAAATAGTTGATTCCGAGTGTAATATTGGGGGACCAGAATACAGTAGCTTTTTTTGCCAGTTTTTTCAGGAAATTAATTTCTTTAGCGGTATAATGAGAAATTGCAGAGATTATTTTTATATCCTTCCTGGCAGCAGCATCTCCATAAGTATATATTCCGTCCGAAGAAGAGAAATCGATGATTGCATCAACAGGTTGTTCGTCTAATAACTTTTCTATACTAAGATTGTTTTCAGAATAAATATTACCAGCGTCTGTACTTTCTATTCCGAAAAATTCAGAAGCATTTCTGTTATTTAGTCTGTTTGTTTTCCGGTAAATCCATTGCAGGGAGTGTTCTTTATTCTGAAGAATAACAGAGGCAACTGCTTTCCCTGTTTTTCCAAATCCAAAAAGTCCTATTTTCATAATAAAAGGTTTTAGTTAATACTCAGTGATTTTACACAGTTCAAAAATGGAATGTGTTTATATAGTGTAAGTTACTAAAATATAAATAAAGCCTTTTTCGGTTATTTTTATAATAAATTGAAAGATTCAGTGATTAGAGTTTGTTTTTTGATTAATTTAGTTCAAAATTTTATTAGGTAAAATACCCATGTTATGAAGAAGTTATTATCAATATTCCTTATTAGTAGTGTAGTTACAGCTTATGGTCAAAAAATAAGTGACTTTCAGTATATCTATGTTCCGAAGACGTTTGAGAAAGAAATGAACAAATATGATCTGAACAAACAACTGGTAAAGGGATTAGAGAGTAAAAATTATAAGATTATTCAGGAAGAGAAGGAAGATTGGCCGGCAGAATTGTCACAAAACAGATGTAGTGTAGCACGTGCTAACCTTCTGGACAATAGCAGCATGTTCCGAAACAGAGTTATTGTAAAGTTTAGCGATTGTAATGATAAGGTATTACTAGAGGCTAAAGGAATGTCTATGCAGAAAGAATATGAGACGGGCTTTCCGGATGCTTTAGAAATTTCTCTAAGATCAGTACCTTTATCTAATCCGTCTCAGACCATCAGTATTGTAGAAAATACGAAGAAGTCTAAAGAAGAAGTCGTTGCTAAAGTTGAAAAGGTGAAAACAACAGAAGCTGTCGCTGCTCCGGTGGTAACAAAATCTGAAGTTTCTTCTTCACCTATTGCAACAACAAATAAAGCAGAAGTATTCAGCAACGGAAAGATTAGTGTACAGAAGATTAATATGGGATCAGGTCAGTTTATTCTGGCAAGCGGAAGTAGCTCTTCTCCATATGCAGTATTTACTGAAACCAGCAAACAAGGTGTTTACCGTGTGAAGATGGAAAACGGAGCTACAGCATTAGGTTACGCAGAGAACGGAAGCTTAATCATTGAAATTCCTCAGGCTAATGATACTTATCAGAAAGAAGTCTTTCAGAAGAAATAATAAAAAATAAAAAAGCAGTGAATTAATCACTGCTTTTTTTATGCATTTTCGTTTCCGTTAAAATATTCGAATACCATTTTAGCTTTACTTTTTCCCAAAATCTCTTCCAGTGTTTCCATATTGGCTTCACGGATTCGTTTTACCGATTTCATTTTGGACAGAAGCAATTCTATACTTTTGGGTCCTACACCCGGTATTTCTTCCAGTTCAGATTTTATAGTCGAGTTTTTTCTGCGGGTACGATGGTGCTTCACTCCAAAACGGTGGGCTTCATCTCTTACGCGCTGTAATATTTTAAGAGTTTCCGATTTTTTATCCAGATATAAAGGAATAGGATCTTCCGGGAAGAAAATTTCTTCCAATCTTTTAGCAATGCCAACGATTGTTATTTTACCGTATAATCCGAGAGTTTTCAGACTTTTTACTGCAGAACTCAGCTGCCCTTTTCCTCCATCTATCAGGATTAACTGTGGTAAATCTTCCCCCTCATCTAGAAGACGGCTATACCTGCGGAGAATAACTTCTTCCATCGTAGCAAAGTCATTGGGACCTTCTACTGTTTTTACATGAAATATGCGGTAATCCTGTTTACTGGGTTTTCCATCTTTAAATACAACACAGGCTGACACTGGGTTTGTACCTTGAATATTCGAGTTATCGAAACCTTCTATATGCCGAGGCTCAACAGGCATACGCAGATTTTTCTGCATTTCTGCCATAATACGGTTGGTATGCCTTTCCGGATCAACAATTTGCACCTGCTTTAGTTTTTCCAGACGGTATTCTCGGGCATTCTTTTCGGAAAGCTCTACAATTCGCTTTTTGTCCCCAACCTTCGGTACAATAATCTTTGCCCCCGGAATTTCTACTGAAAGATGGAATGGAAGATAGATCTCTTTGGATTTGGAGCTAAACTTCTGACGAATTTCTACTAAGGCTTCTTCCATAATTTCTTCGTCACTTTCCTCCAGAACTTTTTTAATTTCTGTAGTAAAGGATTGTACGATGGAGCCATTGTTGATTTTAAAATAATTAACATAAGCCGCGGATTCGTCTGAGAAAATACCGAAAACATCTACATCATCTATATAAGCATTTACGACCATGCTGTGTGTTTGGTAGTCTTCCAGGATTTCCAGACGCTCTTTTACCATCTGGGCATTCTCGAATTCCATTTTTTCTGCAAAATGCATCATTTGGTCTGTCAGATACTGTCGGGCAATTTTATAATCACCTTTTATAATCCCACGGATAGCTTTAATCTTATCATTATATTCCTCTTCAGATTCCAAACCTTCACATGGACCAAGGCAGTTCTTAATATGGTATTCCAGACATACTTTGTATTTCCCATCGTCAATTTTGTCCGGACTAAGATTGAGATTACAGGTTCTGAGTTTGTAAATCTTCTTAATAGTATCGATAAGAATCTTTGCCTGACGGGGCTTGGCATAGGGACCGTAATATTCGGATCCGTCTTTTATAACGTTTCGGGTAAGAAAGACTCTGGGAAAAGATTCATTTTTAATGCAAATCCAAGGATAGGTTTTATCATCCTTCAGCATTACATTATAATATGGATTAAGCTCCTTAATAAGATTGTTTTCCAGTAAAAGAGCATCGTACTCACTATTTACAATAGTAGTTTCAAGGCGTATTATTTTAGATACCATAATACGGGTACGGTAGCCGCCATGATTTTTATTGAAATAGGAGAGGACTCTTTTTTTTAGATTTTTGGCCTTACCTACATATAATAAGTTGTTGTCTTTATCATAATAACGATAAACACCAGGATCTTGTGGTAAGGTTTTTAGCTGAAGTTCTAAGTTGGGATTCACAGAGTAAAATTACAAAAAAGTACCTGACGTTAATGATTTTAAAAAGATATAAGCTAAAATTATATCTTTATCAAAAGTTATTTCTACCAAATTGTAAAATGAAAAATCAGACCTTAATATTTTTATTTTGCTTTTTAGCAAGTCTCATTAAATCTCAGAAGATTGAATTTAATGGAGAAATTCCAATGAGATTCTTTTCTTTTAGTGGAGAGACGCTGGATAAGAGCCAGCAAAATATCTATTATGAATTCTCTTTTATTAAGAGATCGAAATCCAAGATACAAACGATATGTATTTTAGAATTAGGCAAATCAAAATCAAAATTTTCTGATCTTAATAGTATTAAGTCTGATTCCCTCACGAAGATTTATAATACCCAAAAAAGGGTTACAAATGAAGAATTTAATAAATTGTTTCAAATGAGAGGTAAGTGGAATAATGTTTTAATAAAAGATAGGGATAATAAAACAATTATAGTTCAGGATCGTGTTCTTAACGCTTATCAATATGATGAAAAGCAGCCTGATTTTAATTGGAAACTTGAAACTGAAACTAAGATAATACTAGGATACAATTGTAATAGAGCTACAACGCAATACCGAGGACGGAAATATGTAGCCTGGTATACTACTGGAATTCCTATTAGTAATGGACCTTATGTTTTTGAAGGACTTCCGGGACTAATTATGGAAATAGAAGATAGTAAAGATGAGTTTCATTTTAAAGCGGTTGCAATGGATAAAATACCAAGAGAAATCTATAGAAGAAATGATAAGGAAATTCGAATTGTTACCCGAGAGCAATTCAGAAAACTTGCAAAGGATTATCATGAAAACCCAGGTTACTATCTGGGAGAGACTTATGATGCGGCTGGAAACCAGATACGAGACAGAGGAAAGTCTATTCCCTATAATCCGATTGAAAAAGAATAATTTTAAAAGTATTAGAAATATTTTTTTTGTTATAAAATCTGATCAACTATTCACTTAATATTTATAGGAAAAACATTTTCGTAACACTAAAAAATTAGTTAAATTTAATTTTCACAAAATCAGGTTTAATAATATTATATGAATAGAAAAATTACTTTTTTTATTTTCCTTTTAATCATCAATCAATATTTTACCCAAAGTATTAAAGAGGAAAGCGTGAACAGATTCACGTATGAACTTACCTATAAAATAGATTCAACAGATTTGGGAGATGTAAGAAAAGAACTGTTTTTTCTGGATGTCTTAGGAAAAGAGTCGCGCTTTGCCAGTCAGAACAAGCTGATGAAAGATTCTGTCATTTATTCTGTTGCTGTTACCAACGATGCCGCAGCAGCGCTTTCGATGATGGGACGGATGAAAACAAAATTTAACTATAATATTTATACCAATTCGGATAAACAGGAGCAGATGATTGTAGAAACAATTGGTATGAAAAATTATAAATACCAGTTCCCACTCCCGAAAATGAACTGGAAGATTGAAGATGAGGTTAAGAAGATTGGTGTATACAATTGCCAGAAAGCAACGTTGGCAATAGGCGGCCGAAAATGGATAGCATGGTTCACACCAGATATTCCATTGAATTTTGGACCATATAAGTTTCAGGGATTGCCGGGATTGATTGTTTCAGTTTCGGATGAAAAATCTCATTATTCCTTTATGTTGCACGGAAATAAAAAAGAAAAGGTACTCTTTTCTCCACTGACAATACAGCGGGTGACTGAAATAAAACCTAAAGATCTAGCAAAGCTGCGGGAAAATACTGATGGAGTAGGGGTGTTTAATATGAGTGGTTTCCAGCTAAGCCCTGAAATGCAACGTGAAGCAGAAAAGAGGTTGAAGGAAAGAAAAAAGAAAGAAAATAATCTTCTGGAGTTAAAGTCATTTGAAGTATTTTAAGAGAGAGTCATCAAAAAATGTCATCCTGAGCTCAGCTCAGGATGACAAAATAAAATACTTATGGATTTTGGGATAATCTCTTCTTATATATATAATACCTCCACTTTCCAGACTTTTTCTCCGGATTTTTCTAATGCCCTTTTATAGATATCGATCTGGGCTTCATATTTTTCCCGTTCGGCTCCCGTTTTAAAGTCTATAATAATCCAGCCTTCAGGTGCTTTTAGCAAACGGTCGGTACGCAGTAAGCGGGATTCTCCCTTATCAGAAAACAGAATATCCCGTTCATTAATAACTTCATAATGACCATCGAAATACTGCGGATATGCTTCAAATAATTTATTCAGCCTAATCTGTACAGCTTCGAATTCCGCCTGAGTAATAGTACCATCCAGTAAATATTGTTTCAGAACATATGGAGCGTCATCTTTTGTAACAACCTTTTCCAGAATTTGGTGAGTGAATATACCCGTTTTTACACTTTCATTTCGTTCCTGATAGCTTTTGGAAGGTGTCGCAATTTTTATTTCAGTACTGAAGGTTTCATCAGAAGCTCTTAACGAGCCAATGTGAAGATCTTGTCCTGTATGCTGTTTTGTTTTTTTATGTTGTTTTAGCAAATGCTTTTCATCTGTTTCGAAAAAATCGAAACTATCCTCATCAGTATTCTTTTGCCCCGCAATAAAATCATATATTTCCAGATATCCCGAAGTTTTTCCTGGTTTCTGAATATAGAAAAACATTTGCTCTACCGCTCTTGTAGTTGCTACATACTGAATACAAAACCTGTCGATTTTATTTTTATAGGTGTTTTCTTCATTAAAAGATGTCATGCTATGATCATATTGTGCGAGATCTTTATTAAAAGAAGTAAGGTTTACTGTTTGTAAAGGCTGTTCTCTGGAATCCGAAATGTCATACCAGTCATTAAACTGAGTATCCTTGTGGCTGTTTCTCATAGGAAGAAAAACGACAGGGAATTCAAGTCCTTTAGATTTATGAATCGTCATCAGGTTAATGGCATCTGTGTTTTCTGAAGCCTGGATACTTATAGAATGCCCCTCTTCCTGCCAGTACTGAAGGAAATCTTTTAGTGTGGCTGCCATATTTTGGAAGAAGCCATATAAAAGTTCCAGAAAATTGATGAGGTAATCGGTTTCCTTTCCTTTTACCGAAAATTCCTGTAAAATACTTTCGATAAAACTATAGGTATTGAGATTTGGAATATCGGAAGTAAGCTTCAGTTTGTATTTTTCCTCTACTTTCTCTTGCAGTGACAAGGTATTTTCAGCCAATAGGATATCAGAAAGTTCAGCACTGAAGTCTTCTATGTTTATACGACCCGATTTATTCAGATAGTAAAGGCAAAGAACAAGATATCTTCTGTTTTTCGGAAACGAATACCATAGCAGATACTGGATAACAGCATTGATAGTTGAAGAAAGATCGAGTGTGAGTCCTTTTTCTGAAATAGTCCGGATAAATTGTTTTTCATTTTTATAATCTACTTCCAGAGCCGAAAGCGACTGGGAGAACTTTAGAATATCATTATTGCCTCGACATAAAATAGCAATATCTGAAAAACTAAAACCATTGTCCAGGCATTCCTGAATATCATTTTTCATTTTTTCGGCTACATCGTCAAAGAAAACATCTGCACTATTGTTTTCTACAAGGTTTATTTTTACGCGGCCTGCATTTTCCGAATGTGGCCTCTGCTGCGCCAGAGTACCAAATATGTCGCGATAATCTTCCTCCACAAAATCAGAAAGATACTGGTATAGTTTGTTGTTAAATTCTACAATGTTATAACTACTCCGGTAATTATGCTCCAGATTATGAATATCTGCATATCTGGGAGTCTCCTCCTTTTTATTAATAATGTCCAGCATCAATTGTGCATCTCCGCCCCGGAATCTGTATATACTTTGTTTTGGATCGCCTACAAGAGTAAAGCTGGTACTTTCTTCGGAAAGAATATGATCCCGAAGAGGAAGGAAATTCTGCCATTGCAGGAATGAAGTATCCTGAAACTCGTCGAAAAAATAATGTTGATATTGCTCACCAACTTTTTCATAGATAAATGCGGAAGGCTCATCACGGAGTTGTTCGTTGATTAATACATTGAAGCGGGAGAGCATTAGCAAGTCATTTTCGTCTTCAATAAATTTTAGCTGGTCCTGTATCTCTTTATTTACTTTCAATGGAAGGAGAGCTGTATGGATCTTCTTCTTCTTTTCTATTTCCAGATGATTAAGGATAATGTTTTTTCTGTTATCCAAAAGAATAGGGAGAATAGCAGCGATCTCATCGGCACGGTTTTTAGATTTGGCACCGGACAGCTTATTGTAGTTTTCCAAAGCTTTTTCCTCCGAGTTGGTAGGAAGGGCAGGGGATTCAGTATTTAGATATTTTTCAAAAAAGACAGCAATACTGTTTACTTTACCACCAGCAAAATCTTCTGTTAACAAATCGCGGGACTTTATTAGCTCAACAGACGAAAGAGCTTTTTCTTTAGCATCTTTCATCAGTTGCTTTATTTCTTTCCTCAACTTTTCTTTTTCATCAGAATAAGCATCCCAGTCAAAATTCTTATTCTTTCCTAAGGTAAAATAATGAATGTCACTATTGAAGTTCTTTGCACTATCGAATAAAGTCTTCTGTAGGTTCTCTCGCTTCTGATTATCCAGATTGTAGTTTACATAATCCATAAATGCTACAGAAAGCTGCTCATTATCACCAATTTTATCCAGTGTCTGGTCTACTGCTTCCAGAAGAAAGGGGGCGGCATTAATTTCCAGATTGAAATTCTGAGGCAATCCCAGTTCGTAGGCGAAAGAGCGAATTAATCTGGTGTTGAATTTATCAATAGTACTAATATTCAGTGCTGAATAATGATGGAGGATGTAATCCAGTAAATTTTTGGATCTGTAATGAAGGTCTTCCAGAGTCAGGTGAATACCTTCTGCTTTCAATTCTTTCTGAATATCAGTCAATGCCTGAATATCCATATAACGATCCGATGTGAAGTCCCCAAGCCACGACAGAATCCTTTCCTTCATTTCATTGGCCGCTTTATTGGTGAAAGTGAGCGCCAGAATATTTCGGATAATTTCAGGTCTGTTATTGCGTAGGCAGATCTTCAGGAGATTTTTGATAAGACTATAGGTCTTCCCGGAGCCTGCAGAGGCATTTATAACGGTATAAGTGTTCATTAAAGAATTGAGAATTAAGGTTTAAATTTAAAAATAAATTTGCGCTTTCAGAAATTTTATTTACTTTTGCATTCGAAAATGAGATGTAAAATATGTTAATAATTCCAGTAAAAGACGGAGAATCTATCGATAGAGCTCTAAAGAAGTACAAAAGAAAATTTGATAAAACAGGTGTTGTAAGAAAGCTAAGAGCTAGACAACAGTTTGTTAAACCTTCTGTGACTCATAGACAAAAGATTCAAAAAGCAGCTCACAAGCAAAGAGGCGTTAGCCAGGAAGAACAAGCATAAGCCAATTTTTCCAGGTTTATTAGATACAATCACTTTCCGAATGTTTATATTTGGAAAGTGATTTTATTTTATAGCTATTATGGCACTTATAGATAAGTTTCTCGAATATATAAGAGTTGAGAAGCGTTACTCGGAAAACACGGTTACCAGTTACAAAAAAGATCTCCGTGATTTTATGGCTTTTCTCATGGATACGGAAGGGATAGAAGATACGTTACAGGTTGATAAAAAGATTGTACGGAACTTTATTATATCTCTGAATGAAAAAAAGCTTACTAATAGAAGTATAAATCGTAAACTATCTAGTCTGCGGAGCTACTATTTGTTTCTGATGAAGGTAGGGGATATAAAAGTATCGCCACTGGAAGCAATAGATTCTTTAAAGTTCTATGCCGAAAAGCAGATTCCGATGTCTCAGGAAGAGATGGAGGAATTGCAGCAGGTTTTTACAGAAAAGCCCGATATCCTTACGAAAGCAATTATTGAAACCCTTTATCAGACAGGAATGAGAAAGTCTGAATTGTGTACACTTCAGTTTCACGATGTAGATTTTAGCAGCCGAATCCTGAAAGTACATGGTAAAGGAAATAAACAAAGACAGATTCCAATGTCTCCTGATCTGGAAAATATCCTTCAGGAATACCTTGCGGAAAGGAATTCTCTACCTGATTATAATCATCTCTTTTTTGTCAATCACAGAGGGAAGAAACTGACTGAAAAGTTTGTTTATTCCAAAGTAAACTTCTATCTTAGTTATGTTAGTTCTAAGAAGAAGAAAAGCCCGCATATGCTCCGGCATAGTTTTGCAACACATGTGTTGGATAACGGCGCGGAGATATTTGCGGTAAAAGAAATCTTAGGTCATGCTAGCCTTGCAAGTACGCAAGTGTACACTAATGCAAGTATTGAACAGTTGAAAAAAGTGATTAACCAGGCTCATCCAAGAGCCACAAAAAAAGATGAATTATGAAAATTACTGTACAATCCTTTGGATTAACCCCTCATGCTCCGTTAGAAGAACATATTGAGAAAAAAGTAAACAAACTGGAAACATTCTATGACAGAATTCAGTCATGTAAAGTTCTTTTGAAAGTTGAAAATACAGCGGATAAAGAAAATAAAACAGCTGAGGTTATTTTGGATATTCCGGGGGAAGATATCGTTGTTAAGAAAACATCGGCAAGTTTTGAGGAAAGTATTGACAGTTGCGTGGATGCAGCTAAAAAGCTGTTAATCAAGAAAAAAGAAACTGCGTAGAAAAAAAAATGAAAAAAAGTTTAAAATAATTTTGAAGATTTCAAAAAAACGTTCTATATTTGCACTCGCAAAACGGATACAAATATAGATTAGTTGTTCTTTTGAAATCTTTTGCCTCCATAGCTCAGTTGGCCAGAGCACGTGATTTGTAATCTCGGGGTCGTGGGTTCGAATCCCTCTGGAGGCTCAATATATTTAAAAAAAACTGGGGAGATACCAGAGCGGCCAAATGGGACGGACTGTAACTCCGTTGTCGTGAGACTTCGCAGGTTCGAATCCTGCTCTCCCCACAATTTTTAAATAAAATTTGCAGTTTTGAATTTTTGTTGTATATTTGCAAACGCTTACCAACAGGCGTAAATATTCAAAACTTAATAAGCGGAAGTAGCTCAGTTGGTAGAGCGTCAGCCTTCCAAGCTGAATGTCGCGGGTTCGACCCCCGTCTTCCGCTCAAAAAAATCACAAACCCTTGCGGAATGTGATTTTTTTTTACCTGCCGATATAGCTCAGGGGTAGAGCGCTTCCTTGGTAAGGAAGAGGCCTCGGGTTCAAATCCCGATATTGGCTCAGTGCAAAGATTGGAAGTCTTCTCTTAATGAATGGGAGGGTTTTTTGTTAAAGCTCATTTAGTCTTTTTGTTTTTAAGAAGATTTTTGAAAGTATTTAAAAAACCTTTTGTGTTTTTTAAGGAATAAAATAGATATAAAATTTTTCAAAAAAAATTTTGTTATCTAAAAAATGACTATATTTGCACACTGAAAAAAATCAATTAGTTAATAATTAAACATTAAGATCATGGCAAAGGAAACGTTTAATCGTAACAAACCACACCTTAACATTGGTACTATTGGTCACGTTGACCATGGTAAAACTACTTTGACTGCTGCTATCAGTAAAGTATTATCAGATAAAGGTCTTGCTGAGAAAAAAGACTTCTCTGCAATTGACTCTGCACCTGAAGAAAAAGAAAGAGGTATTACTATCAATACTGCACACATCGAGTATGAAACTGAAAACAGACACTATGCTCACGTTGACTGTCCAGGTCACGCCGACTATGTAAAAAACATGGTAACTGGTGCTGCTCAAATGGACGGAGCTATCTTAGTATGTGCTGCTACAGATGGTCCAATGCCTCAAACTAGAGAACACATCCTACTTTGCCGTCAGGTAAACGTACCTAGAATTGTTGTGTTCATGAACAAAGTTGACATGGTAGATGATCCAGAATTGTTAGAGCTTGTTGAGCTTGAACTTAGAGATCTATTATCTACTTACGAATATGATGGTGATAACTCTCCAGTAATTCAAGGTTCTGCTCTTGGTGCTCTTAACGGAGACGAGAAATGGGTAGCTACTGTAGATGCTCTAATGGAAGCTGTTGATACTTGGATCGAGCAACCAGTAAGAGATTCTGATAAGCCATTCCTTATGCCAATCGAAGACGTATTCTCTATTACAGGTAGAGGTACTGTTGCAACTGGTAGAATCGAGGCTGGTGTAATCAACACAGGTGATCCTGTTGACATCGTAGGTATGGGTGACGAGAAGTTAACTTCTACTATTAC
Organism: Elizabethkingia bruuniana; assembly: GCF_002024805.1. Lineage (NCBI taxonomy): Bacteria > Pseudomonadati > Bacteroidota > Flavobacteriia > Flavobacteriales > Weeksellaceae > Elizabethkingia > Elizabethkingia bruuniana. Next base: position 3,308,944 of record NZ_CP014337.1, on the reverse strand, counting down.
AGGTGTTGAGATGTTTAGAAAAATCCTAGACAGAGGTGAAGCTGGTGATAACGTAGGTCTATTGTTGAGAGGTATTGAAAAAACTGACATCAAGAGAGGTATGGTTATCGCTAAGAAAGATTCAGTTAAGCCACACAAGAAATTCAAAGCTGAGGTTTATATCCTTTCTAAAGAAGAAGGTGGACGTCACACTCCATTCCACAACAAATACCGTCCTCAGTTCTATGTAAGAACTACTGACGTTACAGGTGAAATCTTCTTACCAGAAGGTGTAGAAATGGTAATGCCTGGTGATAACTTAACTATCACTGTAGAATTGTTACAACCAATCGCTCTTAACGACGGACTTAGATTCGCGATCAGAGAAGGTGGTAGAACAGTAGGTGCTGGTCAGGTTACTGAAATCTTAGACTAAGATTTAAAATAATATAAAGCTTCCGCAAGGAAACTTGCGGAGCTTTTAATCTACGGGCATCGTCCAATGGTAGGATACCGGTCTCCAAAACCGTTGATCTGGGTTCGAATCCTAGTGCCCGTGCAAATTAATAATGATGAGTTTAATAAGTTTTCTTAAAGATTCTTTCATAGAATTTAAAGATAAGGTAGAATGGCCAAAGTGGCCTCAGTTGCAGTCTTCTACTACGGTAGTTGCGATAGCTACTATTCTGCTTGCTGTTTTTACTTTCGGGATAGATACGCTTTTTAGTGAAGCTATCAAGAATATTTATACTCTATTAATTGGTGCTTTTAACTAAAAATTATTTTCTATGAGCGAATTGAAATGGTATGTCATAAAAGCTATCAGTGGTCAGGAAAATAAAGTTAAGAACTATATTGAAACTGAAGTTAAAAGACTTAGTCTGGAAAAAGACGTATCGCAGGTAGTAATACCAATGGAGAAGGTTATCCAGATGAGAAATGGTAAGAAAGTTCCAAAAGAGAGACCTTACTATCCAGGTTACATTATGATTGAGGCAAACCTTGTTGGAGAGATTCCTCACATCATTAAAAACATTCCGGGAGTGATTTCATTCCTAAGCTTAACAAAAGGAGGAGATCCGGTTCCGATGCGTAAGGCAGAAGTGAACAAGATGTTAGGAAGAATGGATGAATTATCCGAGTTTGCGCAAGATGCAGGTATCCCTTACACAGTAGGAGAGAATGTAAAAGTAATCGACGGACCTTTCAACGGATTCAACGGAACAATCGAAAAGATCCACGAAGACAAAAAGAAACTGGAAGTTATGGTTCTTATCTTCGGAAGAAAGACTCCACTAGAACTAAACTACATGCAGGTAGAAAAGAATTAAGGTTCTTGAAAATATATAAACCGAAAGTTATTCTTTCGGTTTTTTTTGTGCTTAATTGTATCGAGAATTGTATGTAAATATATGTATGAGGAGCAAAAACTGAGTACTGGGCAAACAGTTTAGCTGATAAGAGAGTGAAATAAATATTCTATTTTAATAGTAATCTAAAGTTTTTGATTTTCATCTGAATGGTTTTGCTTTTCGGATTAAGATAAGGTTCCTCCGGAACACTCTTGAGGTTCATAATTACAACCCATAGAGATAAAGCTCCTAACAGTGCTCCCTGTTATAATACTGATCCGGAGTAAGATTGGTAATAAAGTATTAGATATAAAAAAGACTGTCATCAGAATCCTGAGACAGCCTTTCCATCAATTAGCCGGTTTTAACTCCTAAAAATGTCCTTGAATTTTTGCTATTACTTGCCTTAAAGTTGTTGGTAACTGAATAGCACTGGCTATTGATTTTTATAAATAACGAGTTTAGTTTATCTAGAATTTCATTCCAACACCAAAACCCCATAAAAATGGATCCAATGTTACTTTTGCGGGAATATTAGTTCCGGCAGCATCTACTGTTACATCGGTTTTCAGGAATATCTTTTTCATATCAAAGTTGACAAAAAACTTATCATTGATCATATAATCTATACCTCCCTGTAATGCAAAGCCTGCATTGTTTTTGTAATCTACATGGGTGACATCACCAGGTTTGGAACTGTAAAAGAAAGTATAATTAATACCAGCACCTATATATGGCTTTATTGTTTTTGTCGGATAGAAGTGGTATTGAAGTGTAAGAGTTGGTGGTAACAGCCATACACTACCCAGATTTACATTTCCCAAAGAAGTGTTCTCTGCATTTACATTATGCTTTGTCGTTCCCAGAATTAATTCTGCTGCAATATTCTTGTTGAAGAAGTAGGTGAAATCTACTTCAGGAATATATGAGTTGGAAACATTTGCATTTCCTCCGATTACATCAATAGTAGATTTCTCATTAGGCTGAACGCTAATTCCTCTTAATCTTACCTGCCAGTTTTGAGCACTTAGTCCCACTGAAAAAAATAATCCTGCTAAAATAAAGTACTTGTTCATTTTTTAAATAATTCATTGTTTACAGTGCTAAATTATATATTAATTATGCCGCTTGTTTGATGATATTTTTCATAGGGAATAATCATGTGCTGAAAATCATGCAATAGAAGTTTTTCTACTAAAGAAAATTTGAATTAGTAGTTATAGGTCATATATAAATTTTAACTTATACATTTTTTGGCTTTTAAATAGTGAGATAATTATTAGTAAATGACTAAAAAAAGACCTTCTGAAGAGAAGGTCCTTATATAAATTAATGTTGTTTTTTCTATTTGTTTTTTATGCAAAGCGAATAATCCTGCCACCAGTTTTCCAGTTCAGAGATAATGGGAAGTAATGTTATTCCCAGGTTACTAAGTTTATACTCTACTTTGGGTGGTACTTCTGCATATATTTTCCGGCATATAAGTCCGTTCTCTTCTAGTTCCCGTAATTGGGTGGTAAGTGTTCCCTGAGACATCGAATCCATATCTTTCCGAAGTTCTCCAAATCTTTTAGGACAGCTTTCGGCAATAGATTTCATTATTAATATCTTCCACTTACCACTAATCAGCTGAAGAGTATTGAGGGCATCATAATTTTTTTCTGATTTTTCTGAATATGTAATACACTCATTCTCTGGATTAGTACTGTTTTCCATACTATGTATTGTTTTTTTACCTACTTGACTTTGGCAGCTTTTCAATGCTATAATTGTAGCAAATTTAGATATAAAATTATGAAAAGTTTTAGAAATATTGGTGTTTTGCTGCTGCTGTCCATGAGTGTATTTTTAGCTGTAATAGACCTGTTTGTAGTGAATGTTGCTGTGCCAAGTATAAAGGAAAGTCTGAACGGAACTAATTCCGAAGCGATGTTTATTATTGTGGCCTATGTTCTGGGATATGCCGCGTTTCTTATAACGGGTAGTATTGCCGGAAATACTTGGGGTAAGAAAAAAGTATATGCATGGGGAATGTTGCTGTTTACTGTATTTTCTCTTTTTTGCAGCATTGCACAAACTACATTTCAGCTCAATATATTTAGATTTTTTCAGGGAGTAAGCGCTGCTTTTATGGTGCCGCAAGGCGTTGGAATGATTCCTTATGTCTTCCCAGACTTCAGGGATCGCACAAAGGCTTTTGGGATTTACGGAAGTATTGCTGGAGCAGCCTCTGTTGTCGGACAATTTTTAGGAGGTATATTACCGGAACTGAATGTCTGGGGAATTGAAGGCTGGCGGCTTATTTTTATGATCAATATCCCTTTAGGCGGAATTGCTTTTGTTCTGAGTATTTTAAAACTGAAAGAAGTACCGGTTGTCAAACAAAAGTCTTTTGATGCTTTTGGATTACTCCTGTTAACTGTTTTTCTGATCACTTTAATTTATCCTCTCATTGTAGGCAGCGAGTCGCACTGGCCTGTATGGAGTATTGCAATGCTCATGTTATCCTTTGTTATTCTGCTTCTATTCTATTTATACGAAAAGTACAGACTTACAAAACAGAATCCGGTTCTGATAGATGTTAGTCTTTTCTCACTTAAAGAATTCAATATTGGTATACTGGCAGCGGTATTCTATTATATTGCACAGGATTCTTATTTTTTTCTAAATGCTATTTACCTTCAAAGTCATCTGAACCTTTCCTCTGTACATGTAGGTAATATGTTTGTGCTGCAGGGTATAGGTTATTTTATTGCCTCGTTATTTTCGGTAAGGATGGTTATGAAATACAATTATAAAGTGATGCTTGGTGGTAGTTGTATTATGATTGTGGCATTGGTACTTCATATCTGTTGCTTTACAAGCGAGCATATCAGCAGTTTTTTAATTTACTTCATACTATTCTTATATGGTATAGGATGCGGAACTATGCTGCCATCTATGATGACTATGGCACTTCGTAAAATTTCTTCAGATCTTACCGCATCTGCCTCCGGAGTATATTTAACTGTACAGCAAGTTTCAATAGCCTTGGGTGTAAGTATTATTGGCGGAATTTTCTTTCGTTTACTAGGGAAGGAGGGCGATATTTTGAAGGCAACAGTTGCCTATCATTATAGTACTTATGCGAATATAGCATCATTAATCATCGTTGGCGGAATATTTTTATTCCTGAGTAGCAGGAGAAATCGGGTTAATGAATAAAAAAATAAAATCTTTTTGATTTTTAGGTTATTACGTATTGCTAATTCAAAAATAATTTATAATTTTGCAGTCCAAATAGTAGGATTAACCATGTGAGAATGTTAATCCTCTGATTTATAAATGCTTCCACATTATAAATTTAAAATTTTAAAAAAGCTAAAATGGCAAAGAAAGTCTTTAAAATGGTAAAGCTTCAGGTGAAAGGAGGTGCAGCAAACCCTTCTCCACCAGTAGGACCTGCTTTAGGTTCTGCAGGTGTTAACATCATGGAGTTTTGTAAGCAATTTAACGGAAGAACTCAAGATAAGCCAGGGCAAGTTTTACCTGTAGTAATTACAGTTTACGAAGACAAGTCTTTTGAATTCGTAATCAAAACTCCACCTGCAGCAATCCAATTAATGGATGCGGCTAAAATCAAGGGAGGTTCCGGAGAACCAAACAGAAATAAAGTAGGAAGTGTTTCTTGGGATCAAGTTAAGAAAATAGCAGAGGACAAAATGTCGGATCTTAATTGCTTCACAATGGAGTCTGCTGTAAGTATGGTTGCAGGTACTGCAAGATCTATGGGTCTTAAAGTAACAGGTACAAATCCGTTTAACGCTTAAAAATTGATTTCATGGCAACATTGACAAAAAAACAAAAAGAAGCTGCAAGCAAAATCGAAAAAAACAAAGTATACTCTTTAGAAGAAGCTTCTGCTTTAGTAAAAGAAGTAAACACTGCTAAGTTCGACGCTTCAGTAGATATCGCCGTAAGATTAGGCGTAGACCCAAGAAAAGCTAACCAAATGGTAAGAGGTGTTGTATCTCTTCCTCACGGTACTGGTAAAGATGTAAGAGTTCTTGCTCTTGTAACTCCAGATAAAGAAGCAGAAGCTAAAGCTGCTGGTGCTGACTATGTAGGTCTTGACGAATATTTAGATAAAATCAAAGGAGGTTGGACAGATGTTGACGTTATCGTTACTATGCCAGCTGTAATGGGTAAATTAGGTCCATTAGGACGTGTATTAGGTCCAAGAGGTTTAATGCCAAACCCTAAATCAGGAACTGTAACTTTAGAAGTTGGTAAGGCTGTATCTGAAGTGAAGTCTGGTAAAATTGATTTTAAAGTAGATAAATATGGTATTATCCATGCTGCAATTGGTAAAGTATCTTTCGATGCTGACAAAATCAGAGAAAACGCTCAGGAATTAATCCAGACGTTACTTAAATTGAAACCAACTGCTGCTAAAGGAACTTATGTAAAGAGTATCTATATCTCTTCTACAATGAGTCCAGGTATTGCGATTGATTCTAAATCTGTAAACTAAAATCTGAAGAACAATGACTAAAGAAGAAAAAGTACTAGTAATACAAGAGATCAAAGAATTGCTACAAGACGCAAAAGCTGTTTATGTAGCTGATCTTGAAGGATTGAATGCTTCTCAGACTTCAGATTTCAGAAGACAAGCTTTCAAAAACAACGTTCAATTAAGAGTAGTAAAAAATACATTGCTTCAAAAAGCAATGGAGCAAATCGAAGGAGTAGATTATTCTGAAATGTTTGAAACTTTCAAAGGTAACTCTACTTTAATGATTGCTGATACTGCAAACGCTCCTGCAAAACTTATCCAAGGTTTCAGAAAGAATGCTGAGAAACCAGCTTTGAAATCTGCTTATTTGCAAGAAACTTTCTATATCGGAGATAACCAATTATCTGCTCTAGCTAACATCAAGTCTAGAGAGGAAATGATCGGAGAAATCATCGGATTACTTCAATCTCCTATCCAGAGAGTTGTTTCTGCTCTACAGAACAAACCAGAAACTGTTGAAGCTAAAGCTGAAGAAGCAGCAGCTCCTGCAGTTGAAGAAACAGTTGCTCCTGAGGCAGCAGCTGAAAGCACTGACGCTCCTGAAGCAAGTGCTGAATAATAGACACTCAAGAAAAAATATAATCGTTCAACAATTTAAAACATTTAAAAATGTCAGATTTAAAAAATTTAGCGGAAACGCTTGTTAACCTTACTGTAAAAGACGTAAACGAATTAGCTGCTATCCTTAAGGATGAGTACGGAATCGAGCCTGCTGCTGCTGCTGTAGTTGTAGCTGCTGGTGGAGCTGGTGAAGCTGCTGAAGAAAAGACTGAATTCGACGTAATTCTTAAGTCTGCAGGTGCTTCTAAATTAGCTATCGTTAAATTAGTTAAAGATTTAACTGGTGCTGGTCTTAAAGAAGCTAAAGACATCGTTGATGGAGCTCCGGCTGCAATCAAAGAAGGTGTATCTAAAGACGAAGCAGAAGCTCTTAAGAAGCAACTTGAAGAAGCTGGTGCTGAAGTTGAATTGAAATAATTCATTTTACATACAAAAAAAAGACTGCTGCAAAGCGGTCTTTTTTTTGTTTATAAGCATAAGCACTATAAAATTTATTTATTTGCGCCCTTGTTTAGTTCTTTTAATAATGAAATTACCTGATCACTTCCGTCTGCAACTTTAGCAATAATACCTTCTTTATTGACCATATATAAAATAGGGTAGCCGGAAATGCCATATTCCGTTTCAAGATCCTTTCTGTTCGTAATTATGGTATTATTTGCAGATTTATTTCTGAAATATTTAATGACATTTTCTTTAGAGTCCGAACCAAATATATTGATCAGCGAAATATTCTTACTCAGTGCATAATTCGGTTGGCAGAGATAATCGTTTACTACTTTTGAAGCGCCGCAATTGGTGGCAGAAAATAATATGAGTTTCTTTTCTGCCGGAAATGTATTCAGAGATACTTTATTTCCGTTAATATCTATAGCTTCAAAGAGAGGAGCCTCTGTATTTTCTTTTATTGGTTTCAGTTGTTCAATTCTTTCAAAATATTTTAAAGAGTAATCTTTCGGAAGAGAATAGTTAAAAGACTCTTTTTTATTTGAAAAAGTATAGTTACTAAATTTATAAGTTACGGTTTGTCCTAACTTGTTATCTACATAGCTTTTTCTTTCAAATTTTGAAACGGAATTATCTGGTGCAATGTAAAGATGAAATACAGTTTTAACGATTTTACCATTGTATTCATGTTCGTCTTCTATAAATGAATAGTGTGACTGAAGTTTACCGTCAGCTGATATGTCGTCTATATATTTCCATTTGTTTTTTAGTAGTGCTACTGGACCGTATTGTGCTAAACGAGAAGACTGCATTGCTTCATCCTGATTCTGTTTATTTTCATACTGGTAATATGCTTTCTCCGACTTCTTAATTTCTGTGTAAATCCCGTTTTTATAAAACTCTTCAGTATCATCATTTTGACTATGAAAGTCAAAAACCATGTTTTTGGAGTTATAAATAGTATAAAAGACGCTGAAACTAGTAATTTCGTCTGTATCCGGATTGGGATAAAAAGCTGTCGATTTATAACTGATTGTAGTTGCTTTATTATACTTCTGGCGGGTATTTTCTAATTTTACATCATTGGCATATACAAATACTGTATTGGTTAATACTAATGATAAAGCAATAAATTTGTTCACTTAGGATTTATTTATGCGATTAATACTGTGAAAGTACAAAAATAAAATCCTTGCTTCATTGTTGAAATAAGGATTTTAATATAGTGCTATATAAGATGTTATTACTGCTTCTTTTCAGCGTAAGCAAGTATCATCTCATTAAATTCATTTTTCTTGTCTATAACCACATTTATAGGCCAATAATAGAGTTTGTCCCGAAGATAGTCGAAAGTCTTCAGGCGGACATAGTCCTTTTCTGTAGTTAAGATCAGTTTGTATTCACCAAGTTTTTTATACTCACTGGCAATTTTCTTAATATCCTCTTCAGTAAATGAATGATGATCCTTGAATTTAAGGTGCTTTACACGCTGTGAATATTTGCTTAGTTCTTTTAGCAAATGTTTAGGATTTGCTATTCCTGTAATGAGTAAAATATCGTAATAGTCTAAGTTATTTGTGGGTAAATATTTGTCTTTAGAGTATACTTCATCCGCATAATCAATAGAGGTGAAGAATATTTTCTGCCCGTATTGTGGCTTTATTCTGGAAATATAATATTGCTTCTTTTCCTCCGTCAAATCTTCAGGACATTTTGTTACCAGAATCATGTTGGCTCTTTTATAGCCACTTCTGGATTCACGCAGATCTCCAGCAGGAAGTACAAAGTCTTTAAAGAAAGGATCCGAATAGTCTGTTAATAAAATATTGAAGCCCGGCTTTATATAACGATGCTGATAGCTGTCATCCAATACAAGAACATTAAGATCCATATCTTCTATTAATTTTCTTGCCCCAAAAACACGGTCTTCGCAAACAGCGATAACAATACGGTTTTTAAAACGTTCGAATAACTGCATTGCTTCGTCTCCAACCAGTTTATAGGTTGAATCGTAGTTCACGACTTCATAACCTTTGGTATGTCGTCCGTAGCCACGTGATAAAACTCCGGTGCGCTTCTGATGTTTGGAGAGAATATCTGCCAGATACATAACGATTGGAGACTTACCCGTTCCACCCACAGAAAGATTACCCACGCCTATAATCGGAGTGCGGAATTTTTTGCTGGAAAGTATGCCTATATTAAAAAATAAATTCCGGACAGAGGTTACAAAGCCATAGCCCAGAGAAAAAGGGTAGAGGTACCATCTCTTCATAGGTGCAAAAGTACATGCTTTTTGTAGGATTAAAAAATCAAAATAACAAATTAATATCTTGTCTTCATAACAATGTCGCCCAATTCTTTTATTTCGTCCTGAGCAGTAAATATAACTCTTCCATTTCTAGAAAAAACTTCCCAAGCTATATTACTCGTAATATCGTCAATGACATTTGGAAGACTTAAGTCCGTTACTATATCGAAATTTCTATCACCTCTCATAAGAACAGGTTGGGAGAAGTCATGATGTATAATTAGAAGATCTCCTTTTCCATCCAGAGCTGCCTGATAAATCTCCTGTAGATCTGTAAGTACTGTACCCTGGGCAACAGCTTCTTTTACTTCACTAATAGATTCGGCTCTTTCTGTTTTTTGTATTTCCTGTATCAACTTCCAGGCTTGTGCAGCAATGGTATGGGTAGCCGTGTCATTATAATTTATAGAATGGTAGCCATTATAGATCTTTGGTATATCTGCTACCTGTAAAAGTTTACTATAATTATCTTCTGTACAGATGACAATACATGGGATATTCTCTTTTTGGTAGATTTTAACCACTGCTTTATCTATCTTATTAAAATATTCCCTTACCATATCATCAACTTGTTTTGGATCACTGCGTTTATCAGAATGGGTAATGTAATGTAAGTTTTCTGAAAAGGGAAATCCTTCTTCTCTAATTTCTTCTACAATACCATCATTAAAAGCTTTATATAGATAAGAACCACTTTGGGAAAGTAATAATATCATATATTCTTTACTTGAAGAGTATGCTCTGATTATAGGTCTTAATGCAAAGTTGCTGGTGATTTGTACTTGGTTTTCCGGAATGGGAAAAGGTAGTTTAATAATTTCCTGAGTATCGTTGGAGAGAAAAATATGAAGACTGTCTAGATTGTAATTAACATCTATTTCCTTGGAGATATTATCAATCTTATTCAATAAAGCTTCTACTGGTCTTTTTCCAAATTCATTAATAATCCGGTTTTCTGCCTCTTTGGTAAGATTTTTTAATAGAATTTCATCTTGTGAATTGTCAGGATATGTCCTATGGGTATTAAGAGATATGCTAACACACGGGGCGCTTTTTTCATAAGCCAATTTTTGTAATTTTTCTTTAAGTGACATATTGGTGTTTTTATTATAATTAAACCTAAATATATGGAAAAAATAATTTTTCAATATCCTGATAATTGTATTTAACGTAGTTATATAGTCTTGAATGCATTAGTGGAGGAGACTTCATGCTTTTCAAATATTTTCACCTATAATGATGTATCTTTGTATAATTTTATAGGAGAAAAATATGGTTTTATCTATGACAGGCTTCGGCAGAGCAGAAGGTATATGTGGAGGCAAGAAGATAAGTATTGACGTAAAGTCACTAAATAGTAAAGGTTTTGACTTGAACTTAAAAATTCCTTTTCGTTATAAAGAAAAAGAATTTGATATCCGCAAAATATTAAGCGAAAGAATCGTTCGTGGCAAAGTCGATTTCTATTTAAATGTAGAAATTATTGATGGTAAGACCGATACAACTCTTAATAAAGATGTTATCAGAGCTTATATGGACGAACTTTCGGATATCGTTACAGCTGCCGACAGAGTAGAACTTCTTAAAATTGCAACAAAGCTTCCTGATGCTGTTTCTACATCCAATTCAGAACTTACTGAAGAAGAGTGGAGCGAATTGTTGTTGATTATAGAAAAAGCCATCGATAACTTCATAGACTTCAGAATTACAGAAGGTAAATCTCTGGAAACTGAACTTAGGTCTTATGTTAAAAATATTGAAAACAACCTTACCCTTGTCGCTCCTTTTGAAGAAGCTAGAATAGAGGTGACCAAAGAAAGAATGCTGAACAATCTTAAGGACTTCAGAGATGTGGATGAAAGCCGTTTCTACCAGGAACTGACTTACTATGTTGAGAAGCTTGATATTTCTGAAGAAAAAGTAAGATTGGCACAACACTGCAAATACTTCACTGAGGTATTGAACGAAGAAGATAATAATGGTAAGAAACTAGGATTTATATCCCAGGAAATAGGCCGTGAAATTAATACTTTGGGTTCTAAAGCAAACCATCAGGAAATCCAGAAGCTGGTAGTACAGATGAAGGATGATTTAGAAAAAATTAAAGAACAAAGTCTTAACGTACTTTAGAATACTGATATAATCAGCTCTTCTGTAATGGAAGAGCTTTTTACCGGGCTAACAGAATATAAAACATAAAAGAATAATGTTATGGCATGGAATCCGGATGTTTACGAGAAATTTAAAAACGAACGTTATCTTCCTTTCTACGATCTTCTAAGTTTGGTTCAAGTGAAAGAAAACCTGAAAGCTATAGATCTTGGATGCGGAACGGGAGAACTGACAGCCAAACTGGCAAAAGAATTACCCGGAAGTAAAGTCCTGGGTGTCGATTCTTCTGCCGAGATGCTGCAAAAAGCGAAAGCCTATGCAGATGATGATCTTCATTTTCAGCAAAGAGATATAGAACAAGCTCTTTCCGATGGAGAGAAGTATGATCTGGTTTTTTCCAATGCAGCACTGCAATGGCTGAACGAACATGAAATAGTTTTTCCTAAAGTGATTGGTCTGCTTGAAAAAGGAGGACAGGTAGCAATACAGATTCCTTCCAATCATGATCATTTTACACACAGACTGATAAGAGATCTTGCATTCGAATCCCCGTATAAAGAAGCATTGAATTCATGGGTTAGACCATTGACCGTACTAAAGATAGAAGATTATGGTAAAATCTTTTTCGAAAATGGTCTTAGTGATATCTGTGTCTTCGAAAAAATATACCCACACATCCTTCCAAACGCAGATGCTCTTTATGAATGGACATCGGGTACGGCATTGATTCCTTATATGGAAAAACTTCCGGAACACTTACAGGAACAGTTCAAAAACGAATATATTAACCGGTTACGCATAGAATTTCCGGAATCGCCTGTATTCTATCCCTTCAAAAGAATACTGATGTCCGGTATCTTAAGCTAAAAAAAAATTAAATAGAAATAATAACGATTATTGACCGTTTCATACGATCAGTTAATACAATATAATGAATAAAGTAATCATATTTTCAGCGCCATCAGGAAGTGGCAAAACTACATTGGTAAAGCATTGCTTAGGACAGTTTCCTAAACTTCAATTTTCAATTTCTGCAACAACCCGTGCTCCCCGTGGAGAAGAAAAACACGGAATAGATTATTTCTTCCATACACCGGAAGATTTCAGACAGAAAATAGCTGAAAATGCATTTGTGGAATTTGAAGAAGTGTATACTGATAAGTATTATGGAACATTGAAAACAGAAGTAGAAAGAATTTGGAACTATGGAAACGTAGTTATATTTGATGTGGATGTAAAAGGAGGTGTTAATCTGAAAAAGATATTCGGAGAGCAGGCTCTGTCTATATTCATTGCACCACCTTCCATTGAGGAGCTGGAACAAAGACTGATTAAAAGAAATACAGAAGATGCCGAAACTATTAAAATCCGCGTTGCTAAAGCTGAAGAAGAGATGGCTTATGCAAAGGATTTTGATAAAGTAGTGGTAAATGATGATCTCGCAAAAGCAAAAGAAGAAATTGAAGAGCTGGTTGAGGCATTTATTAAAGCATAAAAATTAGTACCTTTAACTATACAATAAAGAACACGTTACTTATGAACGAAACGCTGGAACAAGCAAAATCCAATCTTCCTGTACAGGGATTTTTAAAATATAAGGATCTGATTATTCCTCAGGGAGAAGAGCTGAAACAAGCTATTCTGGATTTGAAGAAAGAAAAGAATGCAGTTATTCTGGCTCACTATTACCAGCCGGGAGAGATTCAGGATATAGCTGATTTCTTAGGAGATTCTTTGCAATTAGCACGTCAGGCAAAAGAAACAAATGCAGACATGATTGCTTTTTGCGGGGTACATTTTATGGCAGAAGCTGCGAAGATTCTTAATCCGACTAAAAAGGTCGTTTTACCAGATACATTGGCTGGTTGCTCGCTGGCTGACGGTTGTAGTGGTGAAGGACTTCGTAAAATGCGTGAGCAGCATCCGGATGCTTTAATTGCAACTTATATCAACTGTAATGCTGAAACTAAGGCTGAAAGTGATATTATTGTAACAAGCTCCAATGCTGAAACGATTATCAAGGCCTTACCAACAGATCGTCCAATTATCTTTGCTCCGGATAAAAACCTGGGAAGATATTTGTCTAAAAAAACCGGAAGAGATATGATCTTGTGGGATGGTAGCTGTATTGTACACGAAGCGTTCTCCATGGAACGTATTGCGCAACAGTTGGCAGATCATCCTAATGCAAAATTAATTGCTCACCCGGAAAGTGAAACACCAGTACTAGATCTGGCACATTTCATCGGATCTACTTCTGCATTGTTGGATTATGTACAGAAAGACGATTGTCAGGAATTTATTATTGCAACTGAAGAAGGGATTCTACACGAAATGAAAAAACGTGCACCTCATAAAACCTTAATTCCTGCATTGGTATTCGATGAAAGTTGTAATTGCTCCGAATGTTTCTATATGAAGAGAAACACAATGGAGAAATTATACTTGTGTATGAAATATGAGTTGCCTGAAATCTTAATCGACGAAGAACTACGTTTAAAGGCATTGAAGCCAATTGAAGCAATGCTGGATCTATCGAAGAGCATAAAATAAAATTCAAACAAACTATTAAAAAATATTAAAAAAGTTTTGTTCAGTAATTGGCAAAACTTTTTTAGTTTTATGACCATTATGATCTCAAAAATTATTTTAGAAAATATCAAGATTTACGCTTATCATGGCGTATTGCCGGAAGAGACAATTCTGGGAACTTATTACCTGATTAATGCAGAAATTCATGCAGATTTGTGGAAAGCAACGGAGAGTGATGATCTGAAGGATACCATTAACTATGCATTGGTAAACGAGATTATTCATCAGGAAATGAAAATACCATCTCAGCTGTTAGAGCACGTTATTGGCAGGATCATGAAACGTATTGCTGCGGAATTTAAACAGGTGAATTTTATTAAAATAAAGCTGACTAAAGTGCAGCCTCCAATGCCTGGCGAAATGACAGGGGTAAGCCTGGAGATGGAAAAAGCATTCTAAAAACACATAAAGATGAAAAGAACTTTATTTTGTTTATTGTTTCTGTGTTTATTTTTCTCTTTTTTATCCGGACAGAACAAAAGATATATTCTTGAGGGGAATATCGGGAAGTCGCCTGTTGTTTTCATGCTGGACGATTATGGTAATAATGATCTGTCGGCAAAATATTTTTATAAATCTACACTTCGGGATATCAGACTGGAATACGAAAAAGCAAACAATGGCGATCTCGTTTTTAGCTTTGCCGACACCTACATAAAATACAAAGAGAAGTTCGTGCTGAAGAGAAAATCAGCAACGGCCTTCGAAGGAATTTGGAAAGACAGTAAGAATAAAGAATTGCCGGTTAGTTTACACGAAGCTGATCTTTCACAGGTTAAAAATCCTTTTCTGGATAGTGATTATATTCAGCAATTGAGGAAAGAAGCTCCGGAAGATTTTATCAGATCCTCTTATTTGGTTTTTAGAAAAGATACGGTATCAGATTATAGCGGACATAAAGCCGATTGGTATTCCGAAAAATTCTCAAAAACCAGTTTTATGAGAATCTCGGCAACTGAGAAGTCAGAAGCTAAAAATGTAATTAATAACAAGTTATTCGATCTTCATCTTGAAATGGCTATTAATCAGCTTAGCTGTTCTAATTATTCAGCGTATAATGATGCCGATGGAATAGATTATTCTACAAGCATTTCTTATTGGGATAGCAACCTTTTGGGATTCAGTAATTTTTCAAGCTATTTCTGTGGTGGGGCACATCCTGACTTTGGTTCTACAGGGTATCTTTTCGATTTGCATAACGGGAAAGAATATGAGTTGGATGATATTATAGCATTTGATAAATCCGTTACCACAGAGTCTAAAACTAATTTTACAGCCTATTCTGCTTACAGATCCAATTTTTTCGCTCCAACTCTGGCAAAACTTATGATAAGACAGCATCAGTTTGAGAAACCAAAAAATGACGAAGAGGATCCTTGTGATTATACAAATATTGAATACTGGAATTTTCCTGGCTGGACGTATACAAAAGAAGGAATAGTATTTACGCCAATATTTTATCGGGCGGCGAGATCTTGTGAAGATTCATTTCTTCTTCCTTTTAAAACACTAACACCTTATAAAAATAAAGACTTCAAATATCAATTTAAATAAATATTCTATGACAAACAATTACACCCTTGTGGAAAGATCTCAGGCAACTAAATGGACACGGTTTTTTAATTACATTATAGATGCTACTATTTTTTATATTTTAATTTTTCTGTTCGGAGGCTTATTGGGGGTATGGTATTCCCTAACACAATCCGAATTGGCTTATTCTATAATACAAGCAATGACTAATGCCAATAGGTTGGTCGATCAATTTATTACAATGATTCTGTATGCTACATTTATGTTTGTACAGGAATGGATTTTTAAAGGCAGATCGATTGGAAAATTTATTACAGGTACCAAAGCTGTTAATGAAACGAATCTTCCCCTAAATGTTATTGACTTGCTAAAGAGAAATTTTACAAGAGCTGTTCCTTTTGAAGCATTCTCTTTTTTCGGGCAAAATGGGCTTCATGATAAATGGTCTAATACACGAGTGGTCAATGTCAAGCAATTTGAAGAGAGTCTTAGACTTAGAGATGAAATGGAGGAAATAGGGCAAATTGCAGTCTGAAATTTTCAAAGATTTTGCGGAAACATTTTATCTTTAAAGAAAAATTGCTATATTTGCAAACCTAAAACGGTGCTTTGGCCGAGCGGCTAGGCAGTGGTCTGCAACACCATCTACAGCGGTTCGAATCCGCTAGGCACCTCTTAATAAAACCTCTGATTATCCAGAGGTTTTATTTTTTTATAGACTTTGTATCTGTAATACAGTGATATACAATTCTTATTTTTTTACTATAAAAATAAATTTTCTTTCCGATACTAAAACTCAATATTTATCGTTGTTTCATTAGATCAATGACTTTTTGTCCATAATAATTAACATTCGTTAACGATAGAATGGAATCAATATTGGAGAGCATAGGAAATAAATGCTTTGAAAAGTCTTTTTTTTCAGAGGTAAAATGAAAGATATGAAAAATATAGTATTAACCGGATTGGTAACAACATTGCTATTGGCTTCGTGTAATAAAGGAGACCAGAAAGTAGAAGGACCTACTGTAGCAGAACAAAAATTAGATTATCAGGCGAAGCAACTGGAAATCGAAAAACAGAAGTTAGCCATAGAGAAAGAAAAATTTGCTTTTGAACAGGAAAAGAAAGCAGACAGCTTGGATAAAGCTAAGAAAACAGCGGTAGCAGCATCTTCTGTAGCTGCAGGAAAAGCTAATTATGCAGGAAATACGAATTATACACCAAGAAAAAAACGTACAAAGAGGAGTTCTTATAGTGGTAACTCTGGTTATAATGGAGGTTACGCAAATAACGGAAGTTCAGGAAATAGCGGCTACAGCAATGCAGGAGTACAGCAACCACAAAAGAGAGGAATGTCTTCAGCAGCTAAAGGTACCATTATCGGTACTGTAGGTGGTGCAGCAGCCGGTGCATTGATCAGCAAAGGAAACAGAGGCGCCGGAGCTGTAATTGGTGGAGTGCTTGGCGCCGGAGCAGGATATGCAATCGGTAGAGCAAATGACAGAAAGACAGGTAGAGTACAACCAAGATATTAATTTACTTTTACTTAAATTAAGTATAGTTTCAGAGGGATGCAGAGATTGCATCCCTTTTTTATGCATTTTGGATAAAACTATATTTTTATAATAATTGAAATAGATAAATGAGACCTCTTTTAGAGTAGTTTTTTATCCCAAAATAACCTAATTTTGTATTACTATGTCGAATCAACTAGGTAATTTACTTACACTTAATACTTTTGGAGAAAGCCACGGACTGGCTTATGGTGGAATTATAACAAATTTTCCGGCAGGACTGGAGGTAGATCTTGAAGCAGTACAGCATGAGCTGGACAGAAGAAAGCCGGGACAGTCTGCAATCGTTACTCAGCGTAAAGAAAGCGATACAGTTAAATTTCTTTCAGGAATTTTTGACGGAAAAACAACAGGTACACCAATAGGCTTTATTATAGAAAATGAAAATCAGAAGTCTAAAGACTACGACCATTTGGCTCAGGCTTACAGACCTTCGCATGCAGATTATACCTACGATCAGAAGTTTGGTTTTCGCGACCATCGTGGTGGAGGGAAGTCTTCTGCAAGAGAAACCATTAATTGGGTTGCGGCCGGAGCATTGGCAAAGCAATTATTGGCAGATGTACAAATCAATGCTTACGTATCTTCAGTAGGTGATATTTTCTGTGAGAAGCCATATCAGGATTTAGATTTTAGTAAAATCGACGATAATATTGTTCGTTGCCCGGATGAAGAAACTGCTGAAAAAATGATTACCAGAATCAAGGAAATTAAAAAGCAGGGAAATACAATTGGTGGGACGATTACCTGTGTAATGAAAAATGTGCCAACAGGCTGGGGAGAACCTATCTTTGGTAAGCTTCAGGCTGAATTAGGAAAGGCGATGCTTAATATTAATGCTTGCAAAGGATTCGAGTATGGCTCAGGTTTCTGTGGTGCCAAGATGTTGGGAAGCGAACACAACGATTTGTTTAATGAAGACGGAACTACAAAAACAAACCTTTCAGGAGGAATTCAAGGAGGAATTTCCAATGGTATGGATATTTACTTCAGAGCTGCTTTTAAGCCTATAGCCACTATTTTGCGTCCGCAGGAAAGTATTGATAAAGATGGCAATTCGGTAACTGTGGAAGGGAAAGGCCGCCACGATCCTTGTGTATTACCACGTGCTGTGCCGGTAGTAGAGGCTTTAGCTGCATTTGTACTGGCAGATATGATGTTAATTAATAAAACGAGAAAACTATAATGGATATTAAAAAATTCTGGAACGAGGCTGTTACTTATAACGAATACTTAAGACATGCCGGAGAAATTTTGGGAAATCCGAGAAATCAACAGGATGTTGATTATCTGGAATACTACAAGTTAGGAATTCAGAGAATGAACAGAATGTCTGAAAAATATCTTCCGAATGAAAAGCAGGTGGAAACACTTGCGCAAAAAAACTTCAGAGGAAGAATACTAATTATTTCTGAAGCATGGTGTGGTGATGCAAGTCAGGCGATACCAGTTGTTGTGAAATTCTTTGAGCAATACGAAGTAAGAATTACATACCGCGATCAGGAACCTTCATTAATAGATAATTTTTTAACCAATGGCGGAAAGTCAATTCCTATTATTCTGTTTTTGGATGAAGATTTCAATGTAATAGGTCAGTGGGGGCCGCGTCCGGCACACGGGAAAGAACTTTTAAATAAGCATAAAAACGATCCTGAGAATTATACAAAAGATGATTTCTACCATGAATTACAAGTGTATTATGCCAGAAACAAAGGCTATGATACTATTGAAGAACTTTTGGAAATAATCCCTTCGGGTAAATAATAATTACAGATGAAAGGTTCAAAAATATGGATATTGGTACTGGTTGCTGTTGTTGCAGTGATCTTTCTGGTGCCGGGTCTTAGAAACTTTTTTAAAGATCAGGTGATGATGAAGCCAACGGTTGAAAAGCTGAATAATGAAGTGACTGTAACCGATGCTGAGTACAATATTGAATTAAAAGGGATGAATGTGCCGAATGCTAATCTTAAAGATTTCAAAGGCAAGGTTGTATTTCTGAATTTCTGGGGAACATGGTGTCCGCCATGCCGTCAGGAATGGCCGACAATCCAGAAACTGTACGATGGCAAAAAAGATAAAATAGATTTTGTTCTTATTGCCATGCAGGATAAAGAAGAGGATGTTGCTAAATTTTTGAAAGAAGGTAACTACACAGTTCCTGTATATATTGCAACAAGTCCGCTTCCGGATAAGTTTCTGGTAAAGATTTTCCCTTCTACATTTATTCTTGACAAAACAGGAAGAATTCTGAAAAAAGAAGAAGGTGCAGATGACTGGAACTCAGAATCTAATCAGCAATTTGTAGATACTGTCACAAAATAAACATTGGTATAGATTTTGAGATTTTAATGCTATCAAACCAAAATATAATTTACAGAAATGGCATTAAAAGCATCAAAAATCAGACTGATACAAGAAGCATTCAGACATAAAGGTTTTATCCGAAAGCTTCCGGATTTATTCAGAATGATAAAATTCATTTCAAAAGGAGATTACAAACCCGATCTTAAAGGTTTTATTCTTCCCGGTCTGGCACTTGTATATGCTATATCACCAATCGATGTGCTTCCGGATTGGATTCCGGTAATAGGGCAGATGGATGATTTAGCAGTATTAGCACTGGCTATGCCGGTACTGATGAAAGAAGTTGAAAAATTTCTAATCTGGGAAGATGACAAGAAAAACGGAATTAAAACGATTGAAGTCGACGCTCAGTAAAAACAATACACAGAATAAGCCACCCATTTCGGGTGGTTTTTTTATTTTTGACCTTTGAAACGATGACTGATAAAATATCAGCGATGAATATATTACGGATGAAACAAAATAATAAACTTCTGATCTCTGTCGTAGGACCTACTGGTATAGGTAAAACTAAACTTGCAATTGAAATTGCACAGCGTTTTGGGACAGAAATAGTTTCATGCGATGCCCGTCAGTTTTTTAAAGAAATGCCTATAGGTACAGCAATGCCAGATGAAGAAGAACTGGCTGCAGCGCCCCATCATTTTATTGCTAATCTCAGTATTCAGGATGATTATTCTATTGGTAAATATGAAAAAGACGCTCTGAATAAATTAGAAGAGTTGTTTAAAAAGTATGATGTTGTAATAATGGTAGGGGGCTCCGGAATGTATGAAAGGGCTGTTATTGACGGATTAGATAAACTACCGGAAGCCAATGCAGATAATATCAGAAAACTGGAAGCTATTTTAGAATCTGAAGGTATTACAAAACTTCAGGAGCTCCTAAAAGAAGCGGATCTGAAGTATTATGAAAAAGCTGATATTGAAAACCCAAGAAGACTCCTAAGGGCATTAGATATTTATTGGCAGACAGGAAAACCATATTCTGATCTTTTGAATATAAGCCGGGAAGGTAGAAATTTTGATGTTCTCCGAATAGGAATAGAAGCTCCTCGAGAGGTCTTGTATGATCGGATTAATAAACGTGTGGATATTATGATGGAGAAAGGTTTACTGGAAGAGGCAACAGTACTTTATCCTTACCGTGAGAGGACAGCATTGCAAACAGTTGGTTATACTGAGCTGTTTAAGTATGTAGATGGCGAATGGACACTGGATTTTGCAGTTGAAGAAATAAAGAAAAACAGCAGGCGTTATTCAAAACGCCAGCTTACCTGGTATCGTAAAGCAGATGATATCCATTATTTGCAGCTGGGTTATACCCCAAAAGATCTCGAAGAGCTATTGAGACAATTATCTCTTATAAAATAAAGAAATCACGACCCTAAAGCCGTGATTCCCGTTTAAATAGATTATATAAAAATGGATTGACATTTATTTCCATCCGCCACCAAGGGCTCTGTAAAGATCTACCATGCTGCTCAAACGCTGGCGTTTTATAGAAGCAAGGTTTAGTTCAGCTTGAAGTGAATTTGCTTGTGCGGTAATCACTTCCAGATAATTTGCCATTCCGCTTTTGTAAAGCATCTGTGCATTTTTTATCCCGTCTTTCAGAGTAGATACCTGATCGACAGCTGTTAGTTCCTGTGTCTTTAACTGCTCATTAGAAGCCATAGCATCTGAGACTTCACCCATAGCATTCAGAACAGATTGGCGGAACATGAGTACATTTTTTTCACGTTGAATTTTTGCAACTTCCAGATCAGTTTTCAATTGTCTTTTCTGGAAGATAGGCTGGGTAATCCCTCCTAGTGCAGAACCGAACAATGATGCCGGAATCTGAAACCAGTTATCAAATTTGAAAGAATTAATTCCACCACCTGCAGTAATCTTCAGAGCGGGATACATATTAGCTTGTGCAATACCAACTAAGGCATTAGATTCCAATAAGGCCAGTTCATGCTGTCTTACATCCGGTCGGCGGCTGACTAATGCTGCAGGAAGTCCGGCGGAAATATTTGCAGGCATAGAAGCATCTGCAATATCCAGGGATCTGTTCACTGTGTTAGGAGCTTCTCCCGTAAGAATACTTAAAGCATTCTCCTGAATAGCAATATTCTGTTTCAGTTGCGAAATAAGAAGCTCGGTTGACTGCTTCTGTGCTTTTGCCTGTTGAATTCCCAAAGCTGTAGCATCACCGCTGTCCCACATTTTTTGTGTAATGGTTAATGTATTTTCACTTAGTTCCAGATTCGACTCTGCTATTTTCATTTGCTTGTCCAGCATAAGCAGGTTGTAATACCCCTGAGCAATGGCAGCGATAACCTGAGTCTGTATTGCTTTTGACGCTTCATACGTCTGTAGATACTGCATTTTGCTTACTTCCTTCTGGTTTTTAATTTTTCCCCAGATATCTGCTTCCCAGGAAAGGTTGAAAGCTGCATTATAGTCTTCTACATGGTTTTTTCCGATAAATAGATTCAGACTTTGACCATTCATACTGTTTTTAGAAGGCCTTGATATCTGTGCGGATGTCGTAAAATTAATATCAGGGAATTGTAAATATTTAGCCTGCAATAATCTTTCCTGCGATGCGGCTACCTGCTTCAATGCAATCTGTAAATCGAGATTATGGTTAATCCCTTTTTCTATTAACTGCTGAAGTGTCTGATCACCGAAAAATTGTTTCCAGCTCATATTGGCAATACTCGCTGTATCAGCAGTTGCCGTAAAACGGAACTCCGAGGGCAGCTGAAGATCAGGCTTTGTATAAGCTACTCTGGTTTTACAGGAAACCACAATTGCGGCCAGTGCTACTACCAGAAATATTTGATGTATTCTTTGCATGTCTATTAAATAATTTTAGTGTGAAGCAGGATGTTGATGAGCTAATTCTTTCTGAAGTGCTCTGCGTTTTTTCTTGCTTGGCATTTTTTCATGCAGGTACTGGAAGATTACGTATAATACAGGAATAATAAAGATTCCCAGTAAAACTCCGGTAAGCATTCCGCCAACAGTACTGATCCCGATGGAGTGATTCCCTTTTGCCGATGCACCTTGTGTCCAAACTAATGGAAGCATACCAATAATGAAAGCGAAAGATGTCATCAGAATAGGGCGAAGTCTTAGTCTGGATGCCTGAAGCGCAGATTCTATCAACGACTTGCCTGCTTTTCTCCGCTGAACAGCAAACTCCACAATCAGGATTGCATTTTTCGCCAGTAATCCGATAAGCATAATCAGTCCCACCTGAACATAAATATTGTTATCGATTCCTGCCAATCCGGTGAAAGCATATACCCCGAATATTCCCGTTGGGATTGTCAGAATAATAGCAAACGGAAGAATATAACTTTCGTACTGTGCAGAAAGCAGGAAGTAAACAAATAATATACTCAGCAGGAAGATAAATGCTGTCTGCCCACCTGCTTTAATCTCTTCACGGGTAATACCAGTCCATTCGTAACCATAGCCTCGGGGAAGTGATTGCTTAGCTACTTCTTCTACAGCTTTAATGGCATCTCCGGTACTGTATCCGGGTTTTGGTGTTCCGTTGATGGTAACGGCATTGAATAAGTTATTTCTTGTTACGGTTTCAGGTCCAAAAGTTCGTTTTAATTTAACTAGCGTTTTAGTTGGAACCATTTCACCCATATTGTTTTTCACATAAATACCTTCCAGTGAATTGATATCTGTACGATACGGAACATCTGCCTGGGCCATTACTCTGTAGTATTTACCAAATCTGTTAAAATCGGATACAAAGCTACTACCAAAATAAATCTGCATAGTCTGCATTAGTTCAGTGATGGATACACCTAGTTGTTTTGCTTTTTCAGAATCAACTTCTATTGTGTATTGTGGATTTCCGGCAGCGTACGTAGTGAAGGCAAATGCAATTTCTTTTCTTTTCATCAACTCACCAATAAATGCCTGAGTTGTTGCTCCTAATTGCTCGAAAGAGCCGTTAGTTCTGTCCTGCAGCATAAATTCGAAACCACTGACGTTACCAAACCCTTGTACAGTAGGGAAGTTGAAGAAGAATGCATTAGCATCTTTTACAGCACTTACTTTCCCTGTTAAAGCTGCAGCAATTTGATCAGGATCTTTCATATCCCCCCTCTTATCAATATCTTTCAGTCTGATGAAACCTGCAGAATATGGGGATGCATTAGCATTACTGATAAAGTTTAGTCCATCTGCTACCCAAAGGTGATTTGTGGCATTTTCCTTTTTTACAATTTTATCAATTTCCTCTGTAGCCCGGTGTGTTCTTTCCAATGAACTTCCTGGTGGAGTATTTACAGCATATAATACAAACCCCTGGTCTTCCGTTGGAATAAATCCGGATGGTGCTTTTTTGATAAGGAAAACACTGATTGCGGTAATTAGTACAAGACCACCTACAGCTACCCATTTATTCTTAATCAGGAATTTAAGGCTGTAAATATATTTACGTGTCATTGTATTAAACGCAGCATTAAAGGCTCTAAAGAATTTAGCACCAAATCCTTTTTTCTCCTGATGCCCGTGTTCTCCTTGCGGGTCATCCAAAAACAGAGCACAAAGTGCCGGACTTAGAGTAAGTGCATTAATTGCAGATATAATAATAGCAATAGCCAGCGTAAATGCAAATTGTCGGTAGAAAACACCGGCTGGGCCTTGCATGAATCCTACAGGGACGAATACGGCAGACATAACTAATGTAATGGAGATAATGGCACCCGATATTTCACTCATAGAGCTCATTGTTGCCTGTTCTACCGGCATACCTGTCTGTTCCATTTTGGAATGGACAGCTTCTACCACGACAATAGCATCATCCACAACAATACCAATAGCTAATACCAATGCAAACAATGTAAGCATATTGATACTGAAGCCAAATAGCTGAAGGAAGAAGAATGTACCAATAATTGCTACTGGAACGGCAATAGCCGGAATTAAAGTAGATCTGAAATCCTGAAGGAAAATGTAAACTACGATAAATACCAGAATAAATGCAATAACCAAAGTCTCTACAACCTGATGGATAGATGCATCCAGGAAGTCTTTAGAGTTGTACATAATAATTGGCTTTACACCTTTAGGAAGAGTCGTAGAGAACTCATCTACCTGTTTCTCAATCTCTGTAAGAATTTCGTTGGCGTTAGAACCTGCAGTCTGTAAGATTGCAAACCCGGCAACAGGTTTACCGTCTACACGATTTTCAGCAGTATAAGTATAAGAGCCTAGCTCTACTCTTGCAAGATCTTTTAATCTAAGGAAAGAACCATCTGCATTCGCTTTGATAACAATGTTTTCATAGTCATCATTTTTATTCAGTTTACCTTTATACTTAAGGATATATTCATAGGTCTCTTTACTTCCCTGACCCAAACGACCAGGTGCTGCTTCCAGATTATGGTCTTTAATTGCGGCCATTACTTCCTGAGGAGAAAGATTATTGGCTGCTAAACGGTCTGGCTTCAGCCATATTCTCATAGAGTAATCTCTTGTCCCAAATACCTGAGCTTGTGCTACTCCTGGAATACGCTGTATCTGAGGAATAACATTAATTTTCAGGTAGTTTTGAAGGAAGAGCTCATCATATTGCTTAGGATCTTCACTGTATAATCCCATGAACATAATAAAACTGTTCTGTACTTTCTGTGTTGAGATCCCGGATTGGGTTACTTCCTGAGGAAGCTGGCTCATTGCTTTAGATACTCTGTTTTGTACGTTTACTGAAGCATTGTCCGGATCGGTTCCCTGCTTGAAAAATACATTTAGAGTCATCGTACCATCGTTACTGGAATTGGAAGTCATGTATGTCATGTTTTCCACCCCGTTCACTGCTTCTTCAATAGGATTGGCTACCGAACGGGCTACAACTTCTGCATTGGCTCCCGGATAAAAGGCTGTAACCTGTACACTTGGAGGTGCAATATCCGGAAACAGTGTAATCGGAAGATTAAACAATGAAAGAGTCCCCAGCAATAGTAGTATTATAGAGATAACGGTAGAGAGTACCGGTCTTTCAATAAATTTTTTTAACATAAGAATTGAATTTTGAAGTATTCATTTGGGAATACTCCTTATTGTTATGATATTCTATAATTTCATTACCTGTTATAGAGGTTTTGCCTGAAGCAGGCTATCGGAGGAGAGTGCTTTTGGATTAACAAAGGCACCATCTTTCAACATTCCCAAACCTGTATAGATAATTTTATCGCCGGCTTTAAGACCGTCGGAAACAAAATAGTAACTGCTTGTTTTTCCTGAAATAGTAATAGGTTTACTGGTTACTTTCTTGTCTTTTCCAAGAATATATACATAGGTTTTGTCCTGAATTTCAAAGATTGACTCCTGTGGAATTACCAATGCACTGCTCAACAGCTGAGGCATGCGTACCTTACCGGTGTTACCGTTTCTTAGTGTTCCATTAGCATTAGGGAAAATAGCTCTTATGCTGATAGCTCCCGTGCTTTTGTCAAATTGACCGTCGATAATACTCATTCTTCCTTTCTCAGGATAAAGGCTGTTATCAGCAATTACAAGATCTACCATTGGCATATTTTTAATTTTTTCTTCCAGTGTAGCACCTGTATACTTGTTTTTAAAAGCGATGAAGTCCATTTCACTTAAAGAGAAATAGGCATAGATCTCGCTTACGTCCGAAAGTGTGGTCAACGGATTAGGATCTGTTCTGGAAATAAGGCTCCCTTTTTTATTCGGAATTCTTCCGATATATCCGCTTACTGGCGCTGTAATGGTTGTAAACCCAGCATTAATTCTTGCATTTCCTAAAGAGGCTTTTGCCTGCTCTGCTGCTGCAACAGCGACTGCATAATTAGCTTTTGCAGTTTTTAGCTGTACATCCGAAACAACTTTAGAACTTACAAGGGGAATTAAGCGGTCTACTTCTACTTTGGCCTTTTGTATGTTGGCATTAGCTGCCTGTAAATTAGCCTGAGCCATATTTACCTGCTCCCCGTAGGTACGGGAATCAATTTTAAATAAAGGCTGACCCGCTCTTACAAAAGAGCCTTCTTCTACATAGATTTTATCCAGGTAACCATCTACCTGAGATCTTATTTCTACATTGTTTTTTCCTTCAAGCGCAGCAGGAAATTCCTGATAAGTAGTAGCTGGTGAAGAAACTACAGTATATACTGGTACCTGCGGTGGCGGTGGAGCCTGTCCTGCAGTTTCCGAGGCTTTGCTACAACTGTTTAGTAGTAATATGATACCAGAAAGCAGTATAATAATTCCTGATTTTTCAAGCATTTTCATTATAATTTCAGATTTTTTTGTTTTTAGGCTTAGTTTCTGTTTTTACAGATTAAAATAAGGTTAATAGGTGTAATATTTTCTAACAGTGTTAATAATTAAATAAAATATAACTGTCTGAAAAATAGAGCGTGTCAAATATCCGGACGCATTAGTTTTATAAGTTTTTTAATTAAAAAGTGTGATGAACAGTATGTTTATTATTTGTACGTTAGTTTTCCTAACAGTGTTAATATTTGGTTCAAAAAAAATTTACAAAGATTTAATAAAAGAAACAACTGCCTCATCAAAAGTAGATTTGTTCATTGTTTCTGGTATATCTGCATTACGCATCATCATAATAGAAATCATTCCGTGTACTGCAGAGAATAGGGCATGAGATTTATGACAAGCTTCCTCTGTATTGGAACCGTTTTTCTCAATAATTCTATAAGTACAGTCGTAAATCATCTGCTGGAAAAGCGAAAACTCGTCTTTCATCTGGCCTTTACCACAACACTGCATTCCCAATCCGAACATGAGCTGATAATACTCTTTATTTTTAAATGCAAAATCCCAGTATGCATTTACTAAAGCGGTTAGTTGTTCTTCCGGGGTTTCATATTTCTTTTGGGCTTTTATTAAGTCTCTTTGTAAGAGTTTAAATCCCTGAAGAGAAATTTCAAAGAGGATGGCATCCTTATTTTCAAAATGATCATATACTACCGGAGCGCTATATTCTATGGCATCTGCTATTTTTCTCATAGAGAGTGATGCCCATCCTTCCGTTTTGGCCAGATTGAATGCCGCCTGCAAAATGTTTGCACGCACCGATTCCTTTTCCCGCTGTCTACGTTCATGTACTCCCATGATAATTTTTCCTAACAGTGTTAGCAAATTTACAGTACTTATTGTTCTGTTTCCAAATAAATTTTAAATTTTAACATTTTCGAAGTTTATAAAAATGTGATAGGCTATATTTTTAAAAGAAATTTTATCTTTGTTGTTGAGTTAGTAGAAGCACTTTATAATCGAGTGTGAATGGATCTGTTTATAGGAATGGATTTTTAAACGCTTATAACTTTATAATAATTAAAAAAATGGCAACAACACCTTCTAATATGCTGGCTTTAGGAACTAAAGCACCTTATTTTGAACTAGAAAATCCTCTGACAGAAACTTCCGAGAATCTTGAAGAACTAAAGGGCAAGAAAGGAACTTTGGTTGTATTCATGAGTAACCATTGTCCATTTGTACAACATGTAATTGATAAAGTAGTTGAATTGCATGAAGATTACCAAGCTGAAGGAATTCAGGTGATAGGTATCAATGCAAATGATCTGGAACAGTCTCCTGAAGATTCACCAGAAAAAATGCTGGACTTCATTAAAGAAAGAAATATTACATTTCCGTATTTGTATGATGAGAGCCAGGCAATCGCTAAAGCTTATCAGGCAGCTTGTACTCCGGATTTTTATTTGTTCGATGACAAACTGGATTTGGTATACAGAGGACAAATGGACGAGTCTCGCCCAGGAAATCAGAAGGAGGTTACCGGTGAAGATCTGATTATTGCATTTGAGAACTTACTGGCTGATCAGCCACAGGAAGAATTTCAGATACCAAGTGTAGGATGTGGTATTAAGTGGAAATAAATTATAAAGAATTACTTTATAAATAGATAATGGCCGGAAGTGATTCCGGCCATATTTTTGTTTTTATATTTCAGAATAGGGGTAATTTTATTCATATGAATTACAAGATTACAATGAGAATTCTTCCAATGGTAATAATCTGGAATCTTCAATAGCAGCGGTTCTGTGCCCTGTGATTTTCATATAATCTTCATTCTGCTCAAAGCTGAAAAAGTCACTAACACTTTTTTGTCTTATCAGCATGCATAGATCCCAATACTCATTTTCAGGTCCTATCAGAAAGTGATCTCCTTTTCCTATAAATAAGATTTCTCCGCCGCTGGCTTCTAAAAAAGGTTTTGCTTCCTTAATGTAAGTAAGATAAGCTTCATGGCCACTTATACTACATGACGGTTTCAAATCTGGATGTGCGGAATAATCTGCTTCTTTCTTTAGCTTTATCAGATTCAGATTGACAAGACTTCCTTGTATGTTTTTCTGAAAGAGGTGCTTGCCAGCTTCAAAGCTTGGAGATAAGTATTTTTTATTCATTGTATTAGTATATTTCTGTATCAATACTGTCAAGGTAAGCCTTTTCGGCTCTCATTATTTCCTGACGATAATTGATATACTTATTGTCCTGAGGGTGGATGACAGTTACAAATTCAAAAGTGAAGTTTTCGCTTCCTTGTTCAGTCCAGTCATTTTGCAGTTGAGGATTCGTAAATAGTCTGCCATTAAGCAAGAACTTAATTTTATTGACTAGAGCTTCCATATTCAGAGAGCTCTGAACATATTGTTTTTCTGTTATATTATTTCTTATACTAAGGACTCCCATGGTTATTTTATGGGCTTTTGCTTTTTCCCTTAATTCTTGTTTTAATGCATTTTTCATTTCATTATCATATAGATTATTGTATGTTTCCACCCAATTCGAATAAAAATTCGGTAACGGCCTTTAGAGACTTTCCTTTCTTCGATGAAAGAATCTCTTTGGTAATATTCTCAGCTGTTATTTGGGCTTCTTCTAATATTTTTTTCCCGGTAGAAGTTATTACAACATAGCTTACTCTGGCATCTCTTTCATTTGTTTCCCTTGTTACAAGCCCTGTTTTTTCCAAAGGATTTAACAGGCGGGTTACGCCGGAAGCTGTAAGACCAATTTTGTCAGCCAGATCAATTCTGCGCGTTTTGCTTTCAACAGAAGAATTGAGGATATACAAAATGACAAAATCATTGAACCCTAGCCCATGTACACTAAGAGAATCAAATTTTCTGGCAATAACCGACTGCAGTTTATTGATGTTGACTAAAAGTAATAATTCGGTACTTATCATTGATATATGTTTGATTTATCAAGTATTTTAATGATGCAAATATATGCATTTTAATTAATTACAAAATTTATTTTTAAATTAATTATTATTTGTTTTTGTTACGTTTACAGAAATGTGGAAAATATTGTGAAAAACTTTATTTGGATATATTCAATAAAAAAGCTCATCGATATTGATGAGCCTGTTTACTATTGAGTAATGATTTTTATGCTTCGTCAGCAGACGGTCCGTATAGTCCGGGAACAGGAATGTCCAGCATTCTTAGATATAAGCTCAGCTGTCCTCTGTGATGGATCAGGTGATTGTTGATGATAAAACGTAATGCTCCAATTCTAGGAAGTGTAGTGATAACATGATCTCCGGCTTTTAGTGTATAAGTTTGCAGCCAGAAATTTTCATCAGTACTGTTAACAAAATTGATATTGTTTTCTACTCCTTTTGCAAGAATATCCTGTAGCTCTGCGAAGGATGCTGCCTTTAACGGAACATAATCTGTATGGAAATTAAAGTTGTCTCTTTCTAAGGCGGTTTTTAGCCATAAATGCAATTCTACAATGTGGGAAGCCAGTTGTAATGCAGACATCGATTTTTGATGGGGTTTCCAGGAGGCATTTTCATCTTTAAGTCTCTCGATAATTCTTCGAGTATTATCTGCCTCTCTTTGATTTTCAATAAGGATTCCGTCTTTAATGCTCATATGTTTTATTTTAAAAATGGATTATGTTCTTTCTCAAATCCTATTTTAGTAGGATTTCCGTGTCCTGAGAAAACTTCCGTGTCTTCTGGAAGAACCAGAAGTTTAGTTTTAATACTATCGATCAACTGATCAAAGTTGGCTTTGAACAGATCTGTCCGTCCAATACTTCCTTCAAATAAAACGTCTCCGGAAACAATGAACTTGCCGTTCGGATTATGATAGCTGATGCTTCCTGGTGAATGTCCCGGAGTGAAATAAATATGAAATACTTCATCACCTAATTTTAATTCATCACCTTCATTAAGGAATTTTAGATCCCCATTAAAATTCTCGAAATCGAATCCAAAACGTTGTGCGGAAAGATTACCCATTTTCAGAATTTCTTCTTCATCCGGATGGAGATATACAGGAACTTTATAAGTGTCGTGTGCCCACTGTAGTCCCAGAATGTGATCAATGTGGGCGTGGGTTAGTAATATCTTTTCAACTTTCAATCCATTATCGGCAATAAAAGATTGCAGGGCTTCCGTTTCTTTTGGATGAACATTTCCCGGATCTATAATCCATGCTTGTTTCTGATCATTGTATATGATGTAAGTATTCTCAGAAAAAGGATTAAAAGGAAAAATCTGTATATGCAGCATTTGAAGAAAAATTATAAATTTACGTAAGACCAAATTTACGAAACCTTTTCATCGGTTCACCGCGAAAAGTAATATTTAGAATATTTAATAATATGAAAAAAAAGACTATCAGGATTTCTTCTTGTTTTGGCAACGCTATGCCTCTTCGCACAGAATAAAACCTTTGTTTATCAACTGGATTACAGATACAGTGATAAGAAGGATGACAAAAAGAAAGAAACATTTACACTTGATATTGTAAACCAGCAATCTGTTTTCAGGACTGAAGATGAAAGGATGTCTGACTCTCTTCTGTCAAGTGGTAAGTATGGCTTTGGTATGGGGTCTAATATGGAAAGTCAGATTTATGTTATGAAAAATCTCAATGTAAATGAGATTAAAAAAAGCTATAAGACTCATCTTAGAGACTATTATTATGTAAAAGTAGACGAGAAAATGAACTGGAAAATTCTACCAGATAAGGATAAAATCGGAGATTTTGAAGTACAGAAAGCTGAGGTTAACTATGGTGGAAGAAACTGGGCAGCATGGTTTACCACTGAAATTCCGATTCCAGAGGGTCCATATGTTTTTAATGGATTACCAGGATTAATAGTAAAGGTAAAAGATAACAAAGGTGATTACGATTTTACACTAAAGGCTATAAGAAAGAATAAAGGAAATCTCTTTTTTAGAAAAAGAGGGCTGGAGATGAGTTATCCAACATTTAAAAAACTAATGATGGATTATTATAACGATCCGTATGCAGAAATAAAGTCAAAAGGGGTTGGAGTTTGGAAAGATGATGGCTTTGGAAATCCTGTAAAAGCAACTTATAGCGAAATGACTCCCGGGGTACAAAAAAACATAAGAGAAACGAATAATCCTATAGAGCTCAATTATAAAAACGATTACAAATAAAAATATGATGACCATTAAAAAACTATTATTACTATCTTTTTCTGTATTGTTTCTGAGTATTTCCGCCCAACTCAGAACGTTTGTTTATGAAGTCAAATACAAGGGCAATCCGGATAAAGATAGTATCATAACTCTGAAAATGAATCTGGATGTTATGGATAAGCAATCAGTTTTCAGAACCGATAAGCAAAAAGAAACTGATTCGATTTTTTCAAATACAGGAAGATGGACATGGTTTGATACAGGATTTGGGAATCAGCTATATATCTCTAAAAATCTGAAAACGAAAGAAACCTTTAAAAATGTGCAGAATGCAAGAGAGCTTTATGCCATCCCAATAAAAGAAAATCTACTGTGGAAGATATTGCCTGATAAAGACAAAGCAGGAGAATTTGCTGTGCAAAAAGCTACTACCAATTATGGAGGCAGGAACTGGACGGCATGGTTCGCAACAGAAATTCCGATTTTAGACGGACCACATGTCTTTAGTGGTCTTCCCGGACTTATTGTAAAAATAGAAGATGAAAAGAAAGATTACCAGTTTGCACTTACAGAAATTAAAAAAAGTGGAAGACAACTTTTCCAAAGAGGAAAAGGTCTTATCTTGACATGGGCACAGTTTCAGAAACTGGCAAAAGATTATTACAATGATCCTTTCAAAGAATATAAAGCCGGACAATCGAAACTAAGAGTAGTTGATGAACATGGTAATGTACTGCCAATTGATTATAAAGACATGACTTTATCCGAGCAGAAACAAATAAGAGAAACAAATAATCCTGTAGAGCTCAATTATAAAATTAGTTATCCATAGTCCTGTGGAAAAATAATGCTGTAGTGCATTTATTAACGAATAGTCTGCCTGTATTCTGAGGGGGTAAGACCTGTATGCCGCTTAAAGAATCTACAAAACATGGATGCATCGGTGAAATTTAGCTCTTCTGCGATTTCTGTGACCGTTCTCTTTTGAGTAATCAGCAATGATTTGGCATGTGCAGTAACGACTTCATTGATCCATATAAGAGCAGGTTTTCCGGTACTTTTTCTAATTTCAGTAGTAAAATATCTGGGTGTTAAGCATATTTTATCTGCATAAAAATTAACGCTGCGTTCTTGTTTATAGTACATGAAAAGTAGCTTTAGAAAACGGTCTGCTAATGATTCAGGTTTTTGATATGCCTTACCCGATGGCTGTTCAGAGGTGTATACTGATTTAATTTCATTTACCAAGGCCAGAACCAGATACCTTAGTTTTTTATATTTATCAGGATCGTTATCTCTGAAGAACAATTTGCTTATAAAAGAATGATAATCTTTGAAGATTTCAATATCTGCCTCTTTTGGTTTTATGCATGGAAAAGATCTGATTTTTTGAAAAATATCAAACTCATTTATCAGAGGTTCATCCGACATCAGTTCATAAGAGAAAAATAAGGTGTCAATATGCAAATCATTTGAAATATTTAAAGGCTCCAGCATTGTGTCAGGCAGAATAATCATAATAGTACCCGGATTTAACTCCTGTTCCTGAAAATTTATTCTTAGCCTGGCTTCCCCCTGTATGCATATTGCACAGATAAAACCATCTACAAAATGTGGATGTTTTGTCAGGTGCTTTCGTACATCATCAGGAGATTTGTTTATAGCTATTCCTGTAATAGTTTTAATTCCGAATTCCGATGCAACAAAAGGAATGTTGTAATTGTCAATCTGTGTCTTGTCGTACATATTGTATGCAATGTATGACTAATTATGCTGCTAAAAGTAGAAATACAAACATATTGCATGTTATTGCAAAGTAATGAGCAATAGTTCTCTGTGTTTATGCAACGTACTTTGTTCTTATTAATTCAAGTATAAAATTATGAGAACAACAATGTCAATTCCTACACCTTTATCTTTTGCAGAACGTGATCGCCGCTGGCAGCTGGCGAGAAAAATTATGAAAAATAATAATCTGGATACACTGATTATTTATGGAGATCGCGAGTCTGCGGCTCCGGCACCTTTTTGTATTGATCATTATTTTACAAACGATCGCCTGGGGTCAGTTGTAATATTTCATAAGGAAGAAAAACCAGTAGTTGTAACTTTCGCACCCATGATGATAGCAGATCATATGCAGGCCATGTCGCGTGGGGACCAGCAGTGGATATCCCCTGAACAGATTTATGTAGGCAAAACCGGAGAATATATCGGACAGGTATTGAAGAATATTGGACTTGGTGAAGCTCCACAAATTGGTATTATAGGATTAGAGCCATATCCGCCATTTTATTTTGACGGAGCATTACCACACCGTACATGGAAAGGTATAACAGCGGTTTTTCCTAAAGCAGTATTAAAACCGGTATTCTTAGATTTTTTCAAACTTGCATCCGTGAAAAGTGAAGAAGAACTTTCGTTGATAAGATATGCTGCACATATAGGTGAAGAAATGAGTGAGGCAATGCGAAAAACAATAAAGCCGGGAGTAAGCGAGGCTGAAGTTGCCGCAGTCATTACAGCAACCTGTATTTCTATGGGAGGTTTTACCGCAGAAATTTTGTTAGGTTCAGGGGCTGAATATTTTGGATGGGGCCCACCAGCGTGGCAATACCGTTCGCAGGCTCCAAGAATTATACAGGAAGGAGATATTGTACTGTCTGAGATATTTGCACTATATGGTATGTACGAAACTCAGCACCAGGCTGCAGTTGCAGTTGGGAAAGTTCATCCGGATATAGAGAGGGCAGCTGAGGTAGCCCGGGAATGTTATGAAATAGGTGTAGAAAACCTAAAAGAAGGTGTTACTTTCGGAGAAGTAATCGATGCGATGGAGAAACCTTTATTGGCTGCTAAAGGGTGGCATGTGCATCCGCTTATTCACAGTATTAATCCTTACGGACCTATTGGTTTTGGTACGGCGCCGGGAATCGAATCTCTTCAGCAAGCTGGTAATTATGGTAATGTAGGAAGGCTGCCAAATCCAGGACGTAATATCGTTCTTCGGGAAGGGATGTGCTTTGCATTTGAACCTAATTGTGCCTTTGGAAATTATCTTGCCAATATCGGAGGAACTGTGATTGTAGGGAGAGATAAAGGAATAGAGCTTAATTCTAATTCGACATTTCTAATGCGGGCAGATTATTAGGCTAAATAAAAAAATACCTGAGGATAATTCAGGTATTTTTTCAACAATTTATATTAATATAATTCTTCACAGAGTTTTTTCATGACCTGTATCCATTCATCATTGTCATTTAAACAAGGAATATAGGAGAAGGATTTTCCGCCGGCATGTTCGAAGATTTCTTTTCCTTCTTCAGAAATTTCTTCAAGCGTCTCCAGGCAGTCTGAAACAAAAGCCGGACATACAACAGCTAAATCTTTTACTCCCTGCTTAGGAAGACTTTCCAAAGTAGCATCTGTATAAGGCTGAATCCATGGATCTTTTCCCAATCGTGACTGGAAAGTAAGGATTACTTTGTCCTCAGCTAATCCTAATTTTTCACGGACTAAACGGGTCGTTTCATAGCAATGATTCAGATAGCAGTATTCATTGAAATGATGAGGTCCTTCAGCTCTGCAGTTCTCCAGATTACAGGTTTTTGTAGGATCTGTTTTATAAATATGTCTTTCAGGTACACCATGATAAGAAAACTGAAGTTTATCAAACTTCTCAGGCAATTGCTTTCTGATACTGCCAGCAAGAGCATCAATGTAAATATCGCGGTTGTAAAAAGGTTTTACATACTTAATCTTTACATCAGGGAATTTTTTCTTTCTTACCTCTTCAGCTTTTACACTAACGGTTTCGGTAGTACTCATAGCATATTGTGGATATAAAGGGAAAAGAATGATTTCGTTTACTCCTTTATCTACAAGATCCTGAATTCCTTTTTCAATAGAGGGTTGTGCGTAACGCATCCCCAATGCTACAGGAACATCTACTACCTGCTGAAGTTTTTTTTGTATCTGTTCTGAGATTACAATCAACGGTGACCCTTGATCGGTCCAGACTGTTTTGTAAGCTTCTGCGGACTTTTTTGGACGGGTTTTCAGAATAATTCCTTGTACCAATAGAGATCTGAACAGCCATCTGGTATCAATTACCCTTTCATCCATCAGAAATTCATCAAGATATTCTGTTACATCTTTTACGGATGTGGATTTGGGAGAACCAAGGTTAACCAGTAAAATTCCTTTTTTAATATTTGAAGTCTGAGGGTTACTCACAAGTTTTTTATTATTGGTGTTTGTAATAGAGAATTATCCGTTAACAGCTTCAACATTGTTCACAAGCTCAGGAACAAATTGTTTCAGAATTCCTTCAATACCGTTTTTCAATGTTGCTGTAGAAGAAGGACAGCCGCTACATGCTCCCTGTAATAACATTCTTGCAGTTTTGCTTTCTTTATCATATTCAATTAAAGAAATTTTTCCACCATCATTTTCTACTGCAGGAGATACATATTCATTTAGGATATCACTGATTTTTTGTTCATCGTCAGTATAATCACGGTTAATGATTTTTTGTACCGGATTTTCATGCTGATGTGCAGGAACATTGCTGATAGGGTTACCGTTCTGAAGGTAATCTGCAATAAAGCCACGTGCATCCATCATTACCTCATGCCATTGTACATTATCCGTTTTGGTAAGTGCTACAAAGTTATCACTGATGAAAATTTCCTTTACGTAATCCAGTTTTTCAAAGACTGTTTTAGCTAAAGGAATATCTGTAGCCTCTTCAGGTGTGCGTACTTCCAGAAAGCCTTCCAGTAAAATTTTGTTGGAAACAAACTTCATTACCGCAGGATTTGGAGTCATCTCAGCATATAATGTATACTGTTCTTTTTTCTTTGGTAAAAAGATTTTTGGATAAGCCAGTAACTGATCTTCAATTACATTTTTAAGGCTTTGAGCTACAACATCCCACTCAACAGTATCTTCTTTAGCTACCGCAATAAAATTAGCAGTAATAAAGATACGGGTGATAAACGGATAGTTGAATAATTCCTGTGCAACAGGGATCTCTGAAATATCAGAGTTTCTATCCAGTTCCAAAGAGCCTTCAATTAAAGTATGTCCAGCGACAAACTTTAGGACTTTTGGATTTTCAGTAGGTTCTATTAAGATTTGATACATTGTTATTTTGAATAAAATGAATACAAAAATATCGTAAATTGGTGGGTAATAAAAATCTAAACAGGACTTAAAATCAGTGAAAGGCTCAAACTGTTGATGGATAAAGGTTTGCGGGTATTCGATTCTTTCGATTGATTTTATTTATAAAAAATAAATTATGGCTTTAATAAAAGAATTACTGGGGAAAACACCAGAGTTTGGAGAGAATGTTTATCTGGCAGAAACTGCAACGATAATTGGTGATGTTAAAATGGGGAAAGACTGCAGTGTATGGTTTAATGCAGTTATTAGAGGAGATGTAAACAGTATAAGAATCGGTAATCAGGTGAATATCCAAGATAATGCAATGATTCACTGTACTTTCGAAAAGACTGAAACTATAATTGGAGACAACGTTTCTATTGGCCATAATGCGATTGTTCACGGGTGTCAGGTACATGATAATGTTCTTATTGGGATGGGGGCTATTGTAATGGACGATTGTGTCGTAGAAAATAATTCGATTGTTGCAGCCGGAGCAGTTGTTACTCAAGGGACACATATTAAAGCCGGAGAAATCTGGGCCGGAGTACCAGCGAAAAGAATAAAATCGGTTTCTGTAGACTTGCTGGAAGGAGAGATTCACAGAATATCGAATAACTATATTAAATACTCTTCTTGGTATAAAGAAGGCGGAGAATAAGCTATTGTTAATTGGAGGAAATCTATAAACCTGAGCGGGTTAAACAACTTTTTAATCAAATGTCGGATACGTACGAGAGGATGAATTTTATTACATCCTTTGGGTTTTCTATTCGATGGAGAAAACAATTTTTAGAGAAGTTAAAATCATCCAAAGATTCGCTGCAGGTTTTAGATTTACTATCAGGGCTTGGTGAGAACTGGAGTTATCTTAAAAACAAATTTCCTAATGCGGCGTTCTCGGCATTAGATTTTTCGGAGCAAATGGTTCTGAAGTCAGAACAGAAATCTCGCAAGATATTTAACCAGAACTTTAAGCAATATTGCGAAGATGTATTGGAAAATACACTTCCTTCAGAGGCCTATGATGTCGTTTCGTGTGCATACGGAATGAAAACATTTAACCAACAACAACTTGAAATTCTTTCTAAAGAATTATATAGAATAATGAAACCTGGGGGTGTATTTAGCTTTGTAGAGGTATCAAAACCAAATAATAAAATTCTTTATAGCTTTTATAAACTTTATTTGAAGAGGATAATCCCAATACTGGGAAAACTTTTTCTGGGAAACCCTAATGATTATAAAATGCTTTGGGTTTATACTGAGAGATTTGAAAATAGCAAAAAAGTTAAAGAAATATTTGAGAAGCAAGGATTTGAAATTCATTATGAAAATTATTTCTTTGGTTGTGCCTCTGGAATTAGCGGAAGAAAACAATAGCTTGTTTTCTTGTTAAATATCAGATTGCTTTTCGCTTTTTTATGCCTTAACTTTGATGAAACTTTTTCATTCATTGGAGGCACTCGTCGAATTACTTGAACATACAAACAGAAGCGTCTTTTTAACAGGTAAAGCAGGAACAGGTAAGACTACCTTTCTGAATAATTTTGTAAAAAACACACGCAAAAAACACATCGTTGTCGCACCTACAGGTATTGCGGCTATTAATGCAGGAGGAGTAACTATACATTCGTTGTTCACAATTCCGCCACGAACTTTTGTGCCCACTACAGAGCATATCGATCGTAATCTGGCAATGAATATCAACGATCTTTTCCCACATTTTAAATACAGAAAAGACAAACTAAAACTGTTTCGCGAGATTGAACTGATTATTATCGATGAGGTTTCAATGCTGCGTGCTGATGTTTTGGATATGATGGATCATTCGCTGAGACATGTCCGTAGAAATCAATTGCCTTTTGGAGGAGCACAATTATTGTTGATAGGAGATTTGTACCAGCTGCCACCAGTTGTAAGAGATGATTCAGAAAGAATATTATCCAGATTTTATAACTCACCTTTTTTCTTCTCGGCTAAAGCATTACAGGAAGTTCCTTTGGTTACGGTTGAGCTCATGAAAGTTTACCGTCAGCAGGATGAAGAGTTTCTTGAGATTTTGAATGCAGTCCGTGATGCTGATGTCCGTGGTCTTGATTTTGAAAGATTAAATTCCCGATACGAACCGGATTTTGAACCAAAAGATGAAGCATACATCTACCTGTGTTCGCATAACCGGATAGCTGATAATATCAACCAGAAAAGACTGTCTGAACTAGGCGGTAAAACCAAATTCTACAAAGCAGCCGTTGTAGGAAGCTTTAGCGAAAGCCAGTTTCCCAATGAAGAAGTTTTGGAGCTGAAAGTAGGGGCTCAGATTATGTTTATCAGGAATGACACTTCTCCGGAGAAGAAATTTTATAATGGTAAACTTGCTGAGATTTCCTATATCGATGAAGATGTTATAAAAGCCGTGCTGGATGGTACAGAAGAGGAAATAACGCTGACGAAAGAAACCTGGGAACAGAAAAAATATTCTCTGGACGAAGAAAAGAATATTAAGGAAGAAGTATTGGGTAGTTTTGAGCAGTATCCGATACGTCTGGCTTGGGCTGTTACAATACATAAGAGCCAGGGACTTACTTTCGATCGTGTGATAATAGATGCAGGTAAATCTTTTGCTAGCGGACAGGTATATGTGGCGCTTAGCCGCTGTCGTACATTGGAAGGAATTGTGCTGAAATCGAAAATAACTCCGGAAGTTATATTTAGTGATCACAGGATTGAAAATTTCCAAAAATCAACCAATGCCAATGATATTCTGGAGCAGATTCTGGAGCAGGAAAAATATGATTATACGCTGCATAAGGTTCAGATGACAA
This sequence comes from Elizabethkingia bruuniana, assembly GCF_002024805.1. NCBI lineage: Bacteria > Pseudomonadati > Bacteroidota > Flavobacteriia > Flavobacteriales > Weeksellaceae > Elizabethkingia > Elizabethkingia bruuniana. The sequence continues at coordinate 3,269,117 of NZ_CP014337.1, read as the reverse complement.
TAGATGCAGCCTGGCTGAAAGACTCCGCAATTACATGGATGGCATCTGCACTTTCTGCTAAAGGGCTGGATCAGGAAAAAGTGAAGAATCTTTCACAGATTTTTAAAATAGAAACCGAAAAGCTTTTCGGTATATCTGAGAAATTTAAAAGGTTTATTCAGCAAAAATCCAAAAGTTTCATTGCCGGAAATATCAAATGGCTGGAGATTGAAGAGAAATGTAAAGGAGCTGTAAATTTCTTTTATACAAACGTGGCAGAACAGTTTTTACTGCCATTAAAAGATTATTACTCTGAGACAAAAGGAGTGAAAGGATTAAAGGCGTATAATGAAGAAGTGAAATCGTTTATAGATGATCTGGAAGAATATATTGACAGGCTGAAAGAATCTTATTTGCTGGATGTTCCTTTGTTTGATAAAGAAAAAGAATTGGATACTTCGGCTAAAATGATGAAAAAGCCTACACATATTATCACCTTTCAGCTATTTGAAGAAGGAAAAACACCGGGTGAGATTGCTAAAGAAAGAGGGCTGGTAACGTCTACTGTATATGGACATCTTGCAAAGATGGCTGAATTAGGGCTTGTCGATATGGAGCGAATCTTTGACAGAAAAAGAATTAGAATATTTGAAGATCAATACCGTGAAGAGGCTTTCGATAATCTTTCGGACTGGAAGAAAGCATTACCGGATGAATTTGAATTTCATGAAATCAGGATTCTATGGAATCATTTCAATCATAAATATGAAAAATAAAAGTTAGATAACAGAAAATAAAATTTCAGGCATTAAATCTAAAATTTTAAAGAAATGACTTTACAAAAATTAAGATACTCATTATTGGATCTGGCGTATATAGCACAGGGCAATACAATTAAGCAAACGCTAAATAACTCACTGGATTTGGCCAGATATGTAGAGAAATTGGGATATACCCGTTTCTGGCTGGCGGAACACCATAATATGGTAAGTATTGCCAGTTCGGCAACTTCTGTGTTGATCGGTTATATTGCTGAGGGGACCAATACTATTCGTGTAGGCTCCGGAGGCGTAATGTTACCTAATCATAGTTCGTTGATTATAGCAGAGCAATTTGGGACATTGGAGTCCTTGTATCCGGGAAGAATAGATCTGGGAGTCGGGCGTGCACCCGGAACAGATGGCTATACCGCTATGGCACTGGGGCGAAATCCCCAGGTTATCAATGAGCAGTTTCCGAGACAGATTTCTGAACTGCATACTTATTTCTCGGAAGAAAATAAAAATGGACAGGTAAGAGCCATTCCGGGAGAAGGGCTGGATATTCCTGTTTATATATTAGGGTCCAGTACAGATAGTGCATGGCTGGCTGCGGAATTAGGTTTGCCTTATGCATTTGCCGGACATTTTGCTCCCGATCAGATGGGTATGGCATTTAAGATTTACCGGGAGAACTATAAACCTTCGGATAGATTTCCGAAACCATATATTATTGCAGCAACTAATATCATTGCAGCAGATACAGATGAAGAAGCTGAATATTTGTCTACAACTTTATATCAGGCATTTGTTAACCTCGTCCGGAATGACAGGAAGCCGGCTCAGCCACCAGTTAAAGATATGGATACAATCTGGTCGCCTATGGAAGCAATGCAGGTTCGCCGAATGCTTTCTCAAAGTATTATAGGGAGTAAAGAAACGATTCAGCGAAAACTGAAAGATTTCCTTGAAATATACCAGATAGATGAGTTAATGGCTGTTACCAATGTTTATGATCATAAAGCAAGGCTCAGGTCTTATGAAATTCTGAAAGAAGCAATTACAGGCTAATTGGTAAGAAACAATATTTAGAAGTACAAAAAAGAGAGGGCTTTTTATCATTTCCTTTTTGTACTATTTTTTTGTTTTAGAACGGTTATAAAAAACAGTTACAAATAACCGATTTTGCAGTTTGCATAACATAAGGCCTCTATAGTTTAGTTCGTCAGGCTCTCTATAAACTTGCTCACTATAAATTCAGCTCAGCCTGATAATCCTTTCACCATTTAGGCATTTAGAAAATTAAGTTCTTAGCGGTCTTTGTTATGTATTAACGGCTTTGCGACCTTAAAAAGAGTTTAATAAATGAAAAATTTTTTGCGTTCCTTGCGGTAAAATCATGTTTTTTTGGTTTAAAAACAATTACAAATAACGGATTTTGCAGTTTTACAATAAATCTTTTGTTAGAAAAACAGTTTCGAGTTCACGTTAATATATCAACGTCCTGAAAAATAATGAATTATTTCATAAAATCTTTACAGACTTTGCGGTAAAATAATTCAGACAGTTTTTTAAATTTGTGAAGATTAAAATCTATGCTTAAATATTTATCCCTATCCGTACTTAGCGGATTGTTGTTCGCAATATCGTGGCCCGCTCACGGAATACCTGTATTTATATTCATTGCTTTTGTTCCACTCATGCTGCTGGAGCATCATCTTACTAACTTTAGTACAGTAAAAAGGAAAAAACTTGCAGTATTTGGATTTAGCTTTCTAAGCTTTTTCATCTGGAATATACTTACTACATGGTGGTTATTCAATTCTCTAATGCCGGACGGTAGTCATTCCATTATAGCTGTAGCGGTGCCTACATTGCTTAATTCTACAATGATGTCGCTGGTATTTCTGTTCTATCATGTTTACAAAAAAAGGATAGGAACTTATCTGGGGTTGGTATTTTTTGTAGCCTTATGGATTTGTTTTGAGAAACTTCACACAAGCTGGGAACTCAGCTGGCCATGGCTTACACTTGGAAATGCATTTGCAGGCTGGCATCAGTGGGTCCAGTGGTATGATACAACAGGTGTCTTCGGAGGCTCTTTATGGATTCTGACAGCCAATGTTGCTGCTTACTATACTTACAGACTTTTCCAGGTAACCAGAAAGAGAAAGGAACTCATAAAAAATACAGCGATTTTCTTGGCCATTATATTAATCCCGCTGAGTTTATCTCTGGTAAAATATAATCAGATAAAACTGACTTCTGATAAAACGGTCAATGCAGTCTTGTTACAGCCTGAACTTGACCCTTATGCAGAAAAATACAGCAAGGATAGTATTACTATTGTAAATGAATTATTGGATATAGCCAAAAAGAATGCAAAAGGAAAAGTAGACTTCTTTATTGCTCCCGAAACCGCAATTCCAGGTTCCGGAGGACTTAGTGAAAATGGCTTTGCCTATAGTCATGTTCTGAACAGGATACAGGATTTTACAAAACAATATCCGCAGTCGGTATTCCTGACAGGAGCTTCAACTTATAAAGTTTACTTAAGTGAGGATAAAGCTTCTGAAACAGCTTATCTGGTAGGAAATGTTGGTGTGTGGGTAGATAGTTATAATACGGCATTGCAGATTGTTCCGGGACAAAAGATAGAAACTTATCATAAAGGTAAACTCGTACCTGGTGTTGAAAGTTTCCCCTATATCACAGTACTAAAACCTTTGTTGGGTGAGGCTATGCTAAACTTTGGCGGAACAATAGCATCATTGGGAAGTGATAAAGAAAGAAAAGTATTTTCCAACCCATATAATACGGCTAAGGTAGCGCCGATTATTTGTTATGAGAGCGTTTATGGAGAGTATGTAACAGAATATGTAAAGAATGGAGCTAATCTTTTGGCAATTATGACCAATGACTCCTGGTGGGGATATTCACCTGGTCACCGACAGTTATTGGCTCTGGCAAAACTAAGAGCAATAGAAACGCGTAAAGAAGTTGTGCGTGCAGCTAATAGCGGTACAAGTGCCCATATCAATGTAAGGGGAGATGTTGTAGAGAATCTTCCTTACGGTGCTCAGGGAGCAATTCAGGTGAAGGCAGGGATTTTTGAAGGAGAAACGCCTTATGTGAAATACGGAGATGTAATTTATAGAATAGCATTATTTGTATTTGGTTTTCTGTTTATCTATTTTTGGTCTCAAATCTATTTATCAAGTAAAAATAAAGTCAAGAAATAATGCAAAATATAGTTGGCATAGACATAGGCGGATCACATATTACCTTAGCACAGGTAGATCCTGAGAAACATGAAATTATTACTTCTACTTATGTCCGCGAGCGTGTAGACTCTTTCGCAGATCCTGAAACAATTTTCCATGCCTGGGTTTCTGGTATTGAAAAAGCTATAGGAGATTTAAGAAAAGAGGAATTACTTATTGGTATCGCTATGCCAGGACCTTTCGATTACGAAAATGGTGTTTCATTGATGTTACAAGGAAAATTTCGTTCCATATATGAAGTGAACATCAAAGAAGAACTGGCACGCCGTCTGGAAATAAATAAAAATCAGATTCATTTCATCAATGATGCTGCTGCTTTTCTGGAAGGAGAAGTATTTGGTGGCTGTGTGCAGGGGCACGGAAGAATTTTTGGTGTTACACTTGGGACAGGTTTGGGAACTACCTTTTATAACGGAACTGTAGCTACTGATGAAGATTTGTGGAATTCACCTTTTCATGAGAGTATCTGTGAAGATTACCTTGCGACAAGATGGTTTGTTAATCGTTATGCGGAACTAACAGGTGAAACAATTACAGGAGCTAAAGACTTACTGGATAAGCCAGAGGAGCTTCGAAACAAAATGTTCGATGAATATGCAGATTCTTTTGCAGAATTTATACTGAAATATGTAAAATATTATGACCCTGAAGTTTTAGTGATCGGAGGAAATATCTCTAAGGCATATCCTTATTTTTCTGAACGTTTAAATCATATTCTTGAGGATAACCATATAGAATTGAAAATTGAAATATCCGAAATTTTTGAAGATGCAGCAATTCTAGGAGCAGCAAGTTATGCTTTGAAAATGAAAAACTAAAACCTGTTACTGTTAAACTATGAGAAAAAAAATTATTGTAACTGTTTTATCACTTTGCAGTTATCTCTCCTTTGGGCAAGATCTTAAACCTGTAGATTATGTAAATACCCTGATGGGTACACAGTCTAAACATTCTCTGTCCAACGGAAATACATATCCGGCAGTCGGCTTGCCATGGGGGATGAATCTATGGACACCACAAACCGGAAAAATGGGTGACGGCTGGGCTTACACTTATGATGCAGATAAAATAAAAGGCTTCAAACAAACTCACCAGCCATCACCGTGGATGAATGATTATGGTGCATTTGCCATAATGCCGGGAGTTGGTAAGCCGAAATTCAAAGAAGATGAACGAGCCAGCTGGTTTAGTCATAAAGCTGAGGTTGCAACACCTTATTCCTATAGCGTGTATCTGGCGGATGCAGATGTAACTACAGAACTTACACCGACAGAAAGAGCTGCTTATTTTAAGTTCGATTTTCCTAAAACAGATAGTGCATACGTAGTAATTGACGCACTAGACAAAGGATCGTATATCAAAATACTTCCTAAGGAAAAGAAAATTATTGGGTATACAACCAGGTATGCAGCAGGTAAATACGAAAATTTCAAAAATTACTTTGTTGTTCAGTTTGATAAAGATTTCGATCTGACATCAGCATGGAAGGATAATGCACTGGTGAATAATCAGTTGGAGATTACAAGCAATCATGCAGGAGCGATTGTAGGTTTTAAACTTAAGGCAAAGGAGTCCGTTTATGCTAAGGTAGCATCATCCTTTATTAGCTTTGATCAAGCTGAAATTAACTTGAAAAGAGAAATCGGGAATCAGTCTTTTGTTCAGGTAAAAAATAATGCTAAAGATATCTGGAGCAAAACATTGGGTAAAATTGAGGTGAAAGGCGGAACAGATGAACAATACAGAACGTTTTATTCTGCGATGTACCGTACTTTATTTTTCCCACAAAAGCTTTATGAAATAGACGCTCAGAATAAAATAAAACACTGGAGCCCTTATAACGGTAAGATATTAGACGGAAGAATGTTCGCAGGAACAGGTTTCTGGGATACCTTCCGTGCTTTGTATCCGTTTCTGAATCTGGTGTATCCAAGCATTAATGTAGAGATGCAGGAAGGGCTGGCTAATGCCTTTAAAGAAGGAGGTTTTCTTCCGGAATGGAGCAGTCCGGGATTTGCAGATGTAATGATTGGTAATAACTCTGCTTCTGTGGTTGCAGACGCTTACATCAAAGGACTTAGAGGTTATGATATTGAAACATTGTGGAAAGCTGTTGTTCATGGTGCTAATAATGAAGGGCCTATGGATGCTGTCGGAAGAAGAGGCGTTTCTTACTACAACTCTTTAGGTTATGTTCCTTATGATGTTCAGATTAATGAAAATGCTGCACGTACACTGGAATATGCTTATGATGACTTTGCAATTTATCAGTTAGGAAAAGCGCTTGGAAAGCCTGAGTCTGAAATCGGAATTTTTAAGAAAAGAGCTTATAACTATAAAAATGTTTTTGACACCTCTACCGGAATGATGAGAGGTAAGAATAAAGACGGAAAATTTCAGTCTCCTTTTAATCCGTTTAAATGGGGTGATGCTTTTACAGAAGGTAACAGTTGGCATTATACCTGGTCAGTATTTCAGGATATTGACGGATTATCTAAGTTAATAGGAGGCAAAAAGAAATTTGAAGCAAAATTGGATGAGGTATTTTCGTTACCACCAGTTTTTGATGATTCTTATTACGGATCTGTAATTCACGAAATCCGTGAGATGCAAATTATGAATATGGGGCAATATGCACATGGTAATCAGCCAATTCAGCATATGATCTATTTGTATAACTATGCAGGTGCTCCTTATAAAACACAATACTGGACACGTCAGGTGATTAACAAATTGTATAAACCTACACCAGACGGATATTGTGGAGATGAAGATAATGGGCAAACGTCGGCGTGGTACGTGTTTTCGGCCTTGGGCTTTTATCCGGTAACACCGGCTACCAATCAGTATGTTTTGGGAGCTCCACTGTTCAAAGAAGCAACTATTCACTTGGAGAATGGTAAGAAAATTGAAATTAAGGCACCACAAAACAGCCAGGAAAATATATATGTGGAATCTTTAAAGGTAAATAACCAGCCATATTCTAAAAACTGGTTGAATCACCAGGAATTAATGAAAGGAGCGGTATTGAATTTTGATATGAAAGCACAGCCTAACAAAGAAAGAGGTTCACAGGAAAAAGATTTTCCTTACTCTATGTCAACAGAAAAATTATAACAGAGATATTTAATATATTATGAATACTGAAAAAACAGAAATCTTTAACAGAATAGAAAAAACACTTGGAGAACAAGGGTTTAATATTGTAGCAAAAGATGATAGCAGACCTTGGGGGGGCTTTTTTGTAATCGAAGAAAAGCAGGCTCAGGATTTCGCTAATCAATATTTTGACGGAATTGATGTAGAGGGCCTTAAGATAGGAGGGAAGCTAAGCCCTAAAATTCTTTTGGTTGCTCCTCAGGCTAGATTGAGCTGGCAGTATCACCACAGAAGAGCTGAAATTTGGCAAGTTGTGGATGGTGTTGTAGGTATTAAACGAAGCAATACTGACGAAGAAGGCGAATTAAAAGAATATAACCCAAAAGATCAGGTAAAGCTGGAACAGGGAGAAAGACACCGTTTAATCGGACTAGACGGATGGGGAGTAGTTGCCGAGATCTGGCAGCATACAGATGCTAACAATCCGTCCGACGAGGATGATATTGTAAGGGTACAGGATGATTTTGGAAGATAATTTTAAACTTTCATATTCATCGCAATCTCTCATTATATCGTCAATGATGAGTATCTTGAAAAGATTTTCAGGAAAATAAAATATAAAACTTTGTGTGTTTGAAAAAAAATACATAATTTTGCACTTCAATTTGAATAAGTAGTAAAAGACTAAAGATATGTCAAAAATTTGCCAGATAACAGGTAAGCGTGCAATGGTCGGGAACCACGTTTCTCACGCCAATAATAAGACCAAAAGACGCTTTGAGATTAATTTATTGGAAAAGAAATTTTACCTTCCGGAGCAAGAGAAGCACGTTACTTTGAAAGTATCTGCTCACGGATTGAGAGTTATTAACAAGATTGGTGTTGAGGAAGCTATTGAAAGAGCTACTAGAAACGGATTTATTAAATAATTAGAAAATGGCAAAGAAAGGTAATAGAGTGCAAGTAATATTAGAGTGCACTGAGCATAAAGAATCCGGAATGCCGGGGATGTCAAGATACATCACAACAAAAAACAAAAAGAATACAACTGAAAGATTAGAGTTGAAGAAATTCAACGCTGTTTTGAAGAAGTATACTGTTCATAAAGAAATTAAATAACTTCTTAAAATAATAAGACAATGGCTAAGAAAGTTGTAGCAACCCTTCAGACATCTTCTAAAAAAATGACTAAAGTGGTTAAAATGGTTAAATCACCTAAGTCCGGCGCTTACGTTTTCGAAGAAAAAGTAATGAACGCTGATGAAGTAGATGCATATCTTAAAAAATAATTAAGTTAAGAACTTAACATACAGAAAACTACCTATTTAGGTAGTTTTTTTTATATATTTGTTATATTAAACATTTAATATGAAACCATTCAGACGTATTTTAGTGTTCAGTTTATTGCTGGGTTTTATGATAGTGTTTGGTCAGAAGAATATTGAAATGATACAATTTAAAAATACAGAGTTGGTATTTCAGATTAAAGGACTTTCTCAGGTAGTTGAAGTTCCTTTGGGGGCTTCTAAAATGCTTATTTTATCAGGACAGGTCCCTGTTAATCAGAAAGGAGAAGTTGTTGGGACAGATATCAGAACACAAACGCAGCAGATATTTCGGAATATCCGTGCTGTTCTGGAGCATTGCGGAGCAAGCCTTAATGATATTGTAAAACTAGGAATCTTTACTACTGATATTTCTAAAATAGCCGAGTTTAGAGAAGTCAGAGATCAGTTTATTAATACCGAAAATCCGCCTGCCAGTTCTCTTTTAGAAGTAAAAGGACTGTTCAGAAAAGATGTATTTATAGAAGTAGAAGTTACGGCAATTGTTAAAAATAAATAATATTTAGCTAAGTGAGTTGGTTTAAAAAAATATTCAAAAAAGAAGAAAAAGAATCTTTAGACAAAGGATTGGAGAAATCCAGTCAGTCGTTTTTTGATAAGGTAAGCAGAGCTGTTGTTGGTAAGAGCAAAGTTGATGATGAGGTTCTGGATGATTTGGAAGAGGTATTAATTGCATCTGATGTAGGTGTGGAAACTACTGTAAAAATCATCAGAAGAATTGAAGACAGGGTTGCTAAAGACAAGTATGTAAATGTAGCCGAGCTTAACAATATTCTTCGTGAAGAAATATCGGGCTTACTTTTAGAAAATCCACATGCCGGAACACAGAATATTGATAAGACTAAAAAGCCGTATGTAATAATGGTGGTGGGAGTTAATGGTGTTGGAAAAACAACAACGATTGGAAAACTTGCTCATCAGTTTAAATCAGAAGGACTGAAAGTTGTTCTTGGTGCAGCAGATACGTTCAGGGCTGCCGCAGTGGATCAGTTGGTTATCTGGTCTGAAAGAGTAGGTGTACCAATTGTAAAACAGGCTATGGGATCTGATCCTGCATCTGTAGCTTTCGATACAGTCCAGTCCGCAGTATCACAAGATGCAGATGTTGTAATTATAGATACAGCAGGAAGACTTCATAATAAGGTGAATCTTATGAATGAGCTTTCTAAAATTAAAAGAGTTATGCAAAAGGTGATTCCGGATGCCCCACACGAGGTACTTTTAGTACTGGATGGGTCTACGGGACAAAATGCTTTTGAGCAGGCAAAACAGTTTACTGCAGCTACAGAAGTTTCGGCTTTGGCAGTTACCAAACTGGACGGAACAGCTAGAGGTGGAGTGGTTATTGGTATTTCGGATCAGTTCCAGGTGCCGGTGAAATATATAGGTGTAGGAGAAAAGATGCAGGATTTGCAACTTTTTAATGGTACAGAATTTGTTGACTCATTCTTCAAAAAGAGAGAAGAAAATTAATTTGCAGTTTTTAATTAAATTCTGCTAAATTTGAGATAACTAAGTTAAACTATTTTATAATCTATTAAAAATCACAAAATTATGGGCTGGATTACATATATTGTATTTGGGCTTATTGCCGGAGCAATCGCTAAAGCAATACATCCAGGAAAAGATCCTGGAGGCTGGTTGATAACAATCCTTCTTGGGATTCTGGGATCTATTTTAGGACGCTGGATAGCTGGTGCCATAGGCTGGTATGCGGCCGACAGTTTCTGGAGTTTCAAAAACTGGCTTTTCTCAATCGGAGGTGCAGTTCTACTGTTGTTTATTTATAGTAAGATTGCTTCTAATAAAGAGTAAGAATTTATTAATGTTTAATAAAAAAGTAAAGGCGGGAATAATTTATTCCCGCCTTTACTTTTAAGCCATTCTTTAGAATGACTATTCTATTTTCAGTACATATGGAAGAGCCATTTGTACTCCTTTATTATTAGGATTGTTAATCTTTTGGAATAGCTGATAGTTCTCTTTACCAAATTTCGTTTCTATGGCTTTAGCAGCAACATCTTGTTCGTTCATACTCTCGAAGAACTTTTCGAAATTACTCTTATCCTTAGGGTAGTTTTTGATATTGAAATCTTTAGTTTTAGCCAATCCTGCAGCATATTTCACTGCATCGTCTAATGTGCCTATTTCATCAACCAGACCTAGTTCTTTTGCTCTTGTTCCGGACCACACATGTCCTCCTCCAATAGCATCTATTTCTTCAAAAGTTTTCTTTCTGTTTTGGGTTACAAAATAAACAAAACGCTTATATGTTTGTTCAACACTTTTCTGCATCATGTTTCTTGTGCCAGGAGTCATACCGGAAATAGTAGAGAACATTTTAGAATTAACATTAGTTGCTACAACATCAGAACGAAGTCCATTTCTGTTAGCAAGTTCTTTAAAGTTCATGACCAATCCGAATACCCCAATAGAACCCGTTAATGTATTGGCTTCCGAGAAAATCTTTTGTCCGGCCATAGCAATGTAATAACCCCCGGATGCTGCATAGTCTCCAAATGAAACAACCAATGGTTTTTTAGCTTTTAGTTGTTGTAATTCAAAAAGAATTTCGTCGCTGGCATTAGCGCTTCCTCCAGGTGAATTAATTCTAAGAACCACTGCTTTTACATTGTCGTTCTTTTCAATCTTTTTTATCTCTTTAATAAAGTTTTCAGAATAAATACCAGTGTTTCCTTTCCCGTTGAAAATCTCCCCCGAAGCATAAAGAACAGCTACCTGATCTTTAGCGCTAGAGCTGGATGCGTTTTTATTCACATACTCAATATAATTTCCAATAGATACCTTATTAAGGTCGTCTTTGGCTGCAACTTTTAATTTGCCTTTAATAAGATTGTCATATTCTGATTTCTGAAGAAGTTTGTCAACCAATTTGCTTTTTAGAGCATATTCAGGTATAATACCATAAAGGCTGTCCGTAGTTGTTTTTAATTCTTCGGCGCTCAGTTTTCTGGAAGTTTCTATTTTTTTAGAAATGTTACCCCATAAATCATTTAATAAGAATGATAATTGCTCCTTGTTTTCATCAGAAATTTTGTTTGTTAAATAAGGTTCCACAGCAGATTTGTATTTTCCGTGACGGATAACATCTGCCCCAATTCCGTATTTATCGAATAAATCTTTGAAGAATACTACCTCAGTAGAGAGACCTTTTAGTTCTACACCTCCGGTTGGATTCAGGTAATACTGATCGGCTACGGTAGAAAGGTAATATGAACTCTGGGAAACGTTATTTCCATAAGCATAGACAAACTTTCCTGACTTTTTAAAATCTTCCAGCGCCTTTCTGATATCATCTATTTGTGTGATACCAGCAGTAGTTCCGTCTGTTTCTATAGATATACCAGATATCTTTTTGTCATCTTTTGCTTGTTTGATAGCATTTAATATATCGGAAATTTTCAGACTGCTGTCATTTCCTAAATCAAATATCGAACTGGAAAGCTCCGATGTAGACTCAATAATATTATCTTTTAAATTAATTGTTAGTACGGAATTATCTTTAACATTTACGCTACCTTTGCCGGACATGGACGAAATGAGGATGAACAGGAATAATCCTATCATACCTATAAATCCTACTATAAATATGGCAACAATATTGGCCATAACGGTCTTGAAAAAATTTTTCATCTTTTTAAAAACTGTAATTTTTGTAATATGTCGTCAAATAACGTGATTTTGTTACTAGGAAGCAATATTAATTTTCCGGAAAAAAATATTGACATTGCTATAGAGTTGATCAATAATAGATTAGGGAGTATAATTGCAAGGTCTTCAAAACTTATGACAGATCCTGTCGAATTTGACAGTAAGAATATTTTTTGTAATATTGCCGTGTTAATAAAAACAAAATTCTCACCTGTTCAGTTACTAAAGAATATTAAAGAAATTGAACATGAAATGGGAAGAGAAGAGGACTCTTTTGCAAAAGGTGGATACGAGGACAGGATAATTGATATAGATATTGTAGAATTTGGTAATATCAGATTTTATTCACAAAAATTAATGATCCCGCATCTGAAACACTTATATGAAAGAGATTTTTCGAAGGAGTTATTAACAGAATTAAACACAAATATTGAAAAAAAATAATGTTGAAGTTCTCATTCAGTATTATTTGACAACGAAATCATTTATTAACTTAAAAACAAGATTTATGAAATTAAATTTTGCTAGTGTGGCTTTGGCGTGTGTACTGCCAATTGCAATGTATGGTCAGGATTCTACAGCTGTAGCGAAGACAGCTGCTGTTCAGGGGCAGTATCCTAATGCGTATACATCTGGCTCTGCCAATGTATCTCCTTTTACTAACAAATCTAAAAGATTTAACGACTGGTCTATTTCTGCCGGAGCAGGTACTGTTATCATGAAAAGTGGTAGTTTGTATTCACTACACGATGAGTCAGGTCCAAAAAACCTATTTGGCTGGACAGCTTATTTTAGTGTGGACAAGGCAATTTCTCATGCATTCGGATTGAAACTTCAGTATGACAAAGGAGAGACAAGACAGGGTTGGGTAAGTACTAAAGATCATGTTGCGAGTAGCGGTGCAGCAGGAAGAACGCAATATGATGCGATTTCAATTTTAGGAGATGTTAATATTTCTAATCTTTTCAGAAGGGTAGACAATCAATCTCCTTACAGATGGGCACTACATGCTTACGGAGGTATAGGTACCATTGCTTACAGATCTTATTTGCAAGAGCCTGGGACCAATTACAACCAGTCTTTAACAAAAGAAGTAAAACCATTTAAATTAAACTCTTTCTATGCGCAATTAGGTACTGGATTAAAATACAGAGTTAGTAAGGCTTTTGATTTAGAAGGAAGAGTAATGTACTCGATTACCGGAGGGAAAGGCTTTGATGGTGCAAGAGGAAATTATGTAGATCCTGCAAGAGCTGGTAATAATGATATGATCAATGCAACACTAGGTCTAACCTATAACATAGGTAAACACGAATCTCATTTATTCTGGCATGATCCATTACAAGAAATCTATTACAAACTTGATGTCTTAGAAAACAAAAATCAGGATCTTGAAGTATGTAAAAAGGGTGATGCTGATAATGATGGTGTATGTGATGATTGGGATAGAGAGCTAAATACTCCTGCAGGAGCAAGAGTAGATGGTTCTGGTAAAGCATTAGATACAGATTTAGATGGAGTAATTGATCTTTACGACAAGTGTGTTACAATTCCGGGGCCTGTAGAAAATAATGGATGCCCTGTTAAGAAAGATAACCATAAAGTAGCTGTTGAAGTAGAAAATGAATTGAAAAGTGTATACTTCCACTTTAATAAATCTACAATAACAAGTGAATCTGGACCTAGACTGGATGCTGCAGCAAGAATCATAAACGATAGCGATGGAAAGTACTTAATAACCGGGCATACAGATGCTAAGGGAAGTGCTGCATATAACTTAAAACTATCGAAAGAAAGAGCTGCTTCTGTAGTTCAGTCGCTAGAGAGCAGAGGGGTATCTCCAAGTATGCTTAAGTCTAAAGGAGTTGGAGCAACAGATGCAAACGTACCTGCAACGGCTTCTGATGCTGAAAGAATGGCGGACAGAAAAGTTACAGTAAGATTTGTAGATGACTACGAATGGAATAGCCTTCCTAAGAAAGACTACAGTGATACTTCTGTAAAAAAGACTAAAACTGTTAAAAAAGTAACGAAAAAGAAAAAGTAATTTTTTTATCATAAACTAAAATAGAGTGTACATAATTGTGCACTCTATTTTTTTTAATCACTATGAATAGTGATATAGACAATTTTATAACAATTTGGTTATTGATTTTCAAATCGTAATTACTTTTATTAATGAATTTTTAAATAAAATAAAGAATTGTATAAGATTTGTTAGTAATAATATTTTTTGTAATATTGCATTGTTAATGAGAACATAAATTTTGTCTGTTTATTTGTTAAAAACTGTTAGAAAAGTTGAAAATACGTTAAGCAGAAAAGAAGGGATTTTATATTAAAAAGTTATGATAAAGTACTGTTGAACACAAAGTTTAGCTTTGCTTATCTGAATATCATCTTTATATTATAAAGATTCTTAAATGAGGTTGATTAGCAAGACGAAACACAAACAGAAAAATAATGTTGAGTTCTCATCAATGTTATAAAGACGAAATCATTTATTAACTTAAAATACTGAATTATGAAACTAAATTTCGCAAGTGTAGCTTTAGCATTTGTATTGCCTGTTGCCATCTACGGTCAGGACTCTACAGCTGTCGCTACAACATCTGCAGCCCAGGGGCAATACCCCAATGCGTATACATCTGGTTCAGCTAATGTATCTCCTTTCACTAATAAATCCAAAAGGTTTAATGATTGGTCAATTTCTGCCGGAGCAGGTACCGTTATCATGAAAAGTGGTAGTTTGTATTCACTTCATGATGAGTCAGGTGCGAAAAATTTATTCGGCTGGACAGCTTATTTTAGTGTAGACAAAGCTATTACTCATGCATTCGGCTTGAAGCTTCAATATGACAAAGGAGAGACAAGACAAGGTTGGGTAAATACAAAGGATCATGTTGCTGGAGGCCCTGGAGGGAGGACGCAATATGATGCGATCACAATCTTGGGAGATGTTAATATTTCTAATCTTTTCAGAAGAGTAGATAATCATTCTCCATACAGATGGGCGCTTCATGCTTACGGAGGTGTAGGTACTATTGCTTACAGATCTTATTTGCAAGAGCCTGGGACAAATTATAACCAGTCTTTAACAAAAGAGGTAAAGCCGTTTAAACTAAACTCATTCTATGCACAATTAGGTACTGGATTAAAGTACAGAGTTAGCAAATCTTTCGATTTAGAAGGTAGAGTGATGTATTCTCTTACAGGAGGAAAAGGCTTTGATGGTGCAAGAGGAAATTATGTAGATCCTGCAAGAGCTGGTAACAATGATATGATCAATGCAACATTAGGTCTAACCTATAACATCGGAAAACACGAATCTCATTTATTCTGGCATGATCCATTACAAGAAATCTATTATAAACTTGATGTCTTAGAAAATAAGAGTCAGGATATAGAAGTATGTAAGAAAGGTGATGCCGATAACGATGGTGTATGTGATGATTGGGATAGAGAGCTAAATACTCCTGCAGGAGCAAGAGTAGATGGTTCCGGTAGAGCATTGGATGTAGACTTAGATGGAGTAATTGATCTTTATGACAAGTGTGTAACTGTTCCTGGACCACCAGAAAATAACGGATGCCCAACGAACAATCAGGTTGTTACTGAAGTTTCAAGAAGCTTGGAAGGTATCGAATTTGATTTAAATTCAGATAGAATTCTTTCTTCTAATACTGCTATCTTAAACAGTGCTGTTAATTATATTAACTCATCTGAAATGGGTTCTAAATATACAGTTGTAGGAGCTGCTGATACAAGAGGTACAGTTCAGTATAACCAGAAATTATCTCAGAAAAGAGCTAATAATGTAAAGAACTATTTAATCCAGAGTGGAGTTCAGTCTTCAAGATTAGATGCTGTAGGACATGGTAAGAGTGATCTTAAATATCCTGAATGTAATCCTGCAAGCAAATGTCCTGAATGGAAAAACAGAGCTAACAGAAGAGTTTATTTCCAACAGAAATAATTATTCTTAATAAGTTATATAACAGAAGGTGTGCCAGTAGCACACCTTTTTATTTTTATATACCCCTGAAAAGCTTTAATTTTACCCGATGATTCCGAGCCGGTCTTATAATGAACAGATTTTAGATGAAACCCTTAAGCAATTTTGGGGTTATGATCATTTTAGAGACCAGCAGAAAGAAATTATTCAGTCTGTATTATCCTCTAATGATACACTGGCTTTATTGCCAACAGGAGGAGGGAAATCATTATGTTATCAATTACCATCTTTGCTTTTAGAAGGCACGACAGTGGTAATATCTCCGCTTCTGGCTTTAATGAAAGAACAGGTTCACGAGCTTAATCGAAGAGGTATTCCTGCCGCCTATCTTAGTTCAGAATTCGATGATGAACAAGAAGAGCTTATTTATCAGAATTTAAAAAATGAAGAATATAAGCTGCTTTATGTTTCTCCGGAAAGATTGACTAACAGAAATTTTCTGGAAAATATTACGGATACAAAACTATCCTTAATAGCCGTAGATGAAGCACATTGTATTTCGGAATGGGGAAGTGATTTTCGTCCAAGTTATCAGAATATAAAAGATTTCAGACAAGCTTATCCATATCTTCCGTGTCTTGCATTAACGGCAACAGCTTCTGTTAAAGTGATGCAGGAAATTCAGCACAAGCTGGATTTTAAAAAGACAAATATTTTTAAAAAATCTTATAGAAGAGATAATCTTTATATTCAGATAAGAGAGCTTTCGGATAAATATAATCATATTCTATATTACCTCAGAAGTAATGAGAAATCGGGTCTTATCTACGTGAGAACCAGAAAAGAAGCTGAGTATCTGAGTAACTGGCTGAAGATTAGCGGCATAGAGCAGGTGGATTATTATCATGCAGGTTTACCTGTAAAAGAAAAGCAAATACGTCAGAATTACTGGCTTAGTAAAAATAACTATACCCTTGTTTCCACCAATGCATTCGGAATGGGTATTGATAAAGATAATGTTGGATTTGTAATACATCTTTCTCCATCCCCGTCTATTGAAAATTATTATCAGGAAATAGGCCGTGCAGGTAGAAATGGACAAAATGCAGAAACTATTTTACTTTGGAATCAGAGTGAGCTTACGCAGATCGATGATCTAATGAGAAGTCAGTTAGCCAGCAAAACCGATTATCAAAAAGTTTGTTCCTATGTCTATTCCTTCTGCCAGATTGCAGAACACGAACTTCCGGAGGTTTTTTTTGAAATTCAGACCAATAAGATTCAGAATCTCACCAAAATTTCTCGTCCTAAAATAGTATCTATTCTTCGATTTCTTCATAACCAGGAAATTATTTACCTGAAAGAATCCAAAGGAATGTCATCTTTGGAACTAAAATTCAATATATCAGAAGTTGAAAGCCTTGGGAAGAAAGACAGTTTCTTTGTAGAAAAGTTATCCCGTGCATTAGACGGGGTTGCGACTCATCGAACCTATTTTCGGGAGAAAAAGCTTACTGACAAGATGAATGTTGATGAGCAAACGATGCGGGTACGTTTAAGAGAATTACACGAGAAGGGACTTGTAGATTACTTTGACGGTAATTCAGCTGGTATCAGGTTTCTGATGCCACGAAATGACAAAGAATTACAAAACAAATACTGGAATCTTTTTGCCAGTATTCAAAAAAATAAATTGCAGAAATGGGAGGAAATGAAATTTTTCATCAAGGATGCCTCCTATTGCAAAATGAGACTTATTCTCTCGTATTTCGGAGAGAAAGAAACTGAAAATTGTGGAAAATGTAACTATTGCCTCACAAGTAAAATGGGAACTAGCGACAGAGAGTACAAAAAAATTATTTTTGAAGCTCTTATGCGGTCACCAATGACTCTAGATGAATTAGCTGTTCATCTGAAATTTTATCCCAAAGATGAACTGTTGGAACACCTGAAAATTTTGTTAGACAAAGGTCAGGTCAGAATGTTGAATTATAAAACTTATACACTATAAATGAATAAACTAAAAGTTGTTTTTTTCGGGACACCAGATTTTGCTAGAGCTTCCTTAGAAGCAATTCATAATAGCAATCATGAAGTTGTAGGTGTAGTTACTGTAGCGGATAAAGCCAGTGGGAGAGGGCAGAAAATTAATGAGTCTCCTGTGAAAAAATATGCCGTAGAACATCAGCTTGCGGTATTTCAGCCGGAAAAACTACGTAATCCGGAATTTTTGAAAGAGATAGAAAACCTGAATGCAGATATCTTTGTAGTTGTAGCATTCAGAATGATGCCAAAAGTGTTATTTTCTATGCCGCGTCTAGGTACTTTCAATCTCCATGGATCTCTGCTGCCTGATTACAGGGGTGCGGCACCTATTAATTATGCGGTAATTAATGGTGAAAAGAAAACAGGAGTGACCAGCTTCTTTATCAATGAAAAAATAGATGAAGGACATATTCTTCTACAAGAAGAAACTGATGTGCCTTTAGATGAAGATGCAGGACAGCTCCATGACAGACTTATGGATATAGGTGCTGGGTTAGTTGTAAAGACCCTGGATGGGCTTGCAGAAGGTATTATAGAAGAAAAGCCTCAACCACAAGTAGAAAACCCTAAAACAGCATATAAAATCTTTAAAGAAGATACCCGTATCAATTGGGAGTATGATGTAGAAGTGGTATATAATTTTATCCGTGGTATGTCTCCTTACCCGGCTGCATTTACAACTATTGAAATCTCAGGACAGCCTAAGACACTTAAAATATTTAAAGGTAAATTCGAGAAAAAGCAACATGATAAATCTGCAGGACAGATTGAAATTGACAAAAATAGTTTTACTATTTATACACATGATGGAATTTATTATCCTGAAGAATTACAACTGGAGGGCAAAAAGAGAATGACACTGAAAGATTTCCTGAATGGATTTCAAAGTTTTGCAGATATTGAAATAGTTTAGTCCCTGATATGAAATTTAAAGAAATTTTTGCTTTTTCCCTGATAGGAATAATAGTGTTGGCTGGTGGATTGTATTTTTACAGTAGCTGGAAAATGAAACAGGAGGTACAAGATGTTACTACAGGAAGCTTATTGTTCCGTAAAGTTTCCGGATTTTCTGGTAGTCAGGGAAGGAAAACTTATTACACTGCTTATAGGGTAGATAAGATTGCTGGAGATACCATTTTTGTTAATCCGATAAACGATGTGGTGGAAGTTCCTTATTCTATCATAAGAGAAGAGTCTTATTCTTTACTAAAAGAAGAAGGAAGAAATTCTGTAATCACACCTCTTGCTTCAGATCGTGCTTTTTTTGAAAAGAATATATCTAATAAAGAACAAGCAGAAAAATTATTTCCTGAGCTCAAGAAGTCTACATTTTATTATTTTAAAGGTGAAACTGAAAAAGTCATGAGGAAAGATCTGATCACAGAGCAGGTTATTAGGAGATGGACTAACGAACCTTCTGTTAATAATAATTTCTCAAATACTTATTATCCGGAAGGAAATTTCCAGAGTGTTGATGCTTTTGTAAAATAAAAGAGATAAACCTTAGTATAGAAATATACAGGTTTATTAATAAACAAAAAGTCCGGCATTAAAAAATTGCCGGACTTTTTGTTTTATACTGTTAGTTCTACCAGTTCGCTAACCTCTACATCGTAACCACTTACGATTGGTCTTTGGTCAGGACTCTGAGTCAGAACCTTTAGATTGTTAATTCCTAAATCTTTCAGAATCTGGATACCGATGCCATAATCCTTATAGTTGGCTCTTATTGTCGGTTTGCCCTGAGTTCCGGATTGATAAGCTAAAAACTGTTGCAGCTTGTTCATTGTTTTTTCTGAATCCGATACATTGTTGATAAAAACAATAGCACCTTTACCTTCAGCATTAATCATCTGGATTGCTTTTTCCATTAAAGGCTTTTCACCGTTAGCTAAACGGGTAAATATATCGAAGTAGGCACTGCTGGATTGTACTCGGATTAATACAGGTTCCTTATCTGCCCATTTTCCTTTTGTTATAGCATAATGAATTTGGTCAGTATGTCTTTCTTTGTATGCATAGAAATTAAAATCTCCAAAATGTGTCTGAATGGCTTGCTCTTCGATTCTTTCTACAAGATCTCCCTGCTTCATACGATACTGGATAAGATCTTCGATAGAAACAATTTTCAGATCATGTTTTTCCGAAAATTTCTTCAGCTCAGGAAGTCTGGCCATGCTGCCATCTTCATTCATAATCTCACAGATTACACCACCTTCGTTCAGGCCGGCTAATCTTGTAAGATCTATTGAGGCCTCAGTATGTCCTGCACGTTTTAATACACCACCTTCTTTAGCGCGTAAAGGGAAAATATGCCCCGGACGCATAAAATCAGTTGGTTTAGTATTAAGATTCATCATAGCCTGTATGGTTCTGGAACGGTCACCTGCAGAAATTCCTGTAGAATTTCCGTTGCCAAGAAGGTCGATAGAAACTGTAAAAGCTGTTTCTTTTGGATCGCTACTGCGGCTTACCATAATGTCAAGGCCCAGCTCATCACATCTTTTTTCAGGAAGAGGAACGCAAACTAATCCACGGGCATGAACCGTCATAAAGTTTATCATTTCCGGAGTTACCAGGTCGGCAGCGCCAATAAGGTCTCCTTCATTTTCACGATCTTCATCGTCTACGACGACGATCATTTTCCCTTGGCGTAAGTGTTCTATCGCTTCAGGAATAGTATCGAGTTGGATTCTATCCATTTTTACTTGTATTATATTATTTTCTACAAATTTACTTATTCCGATAGCAATTCGCAATTTTTGAAACCGTTTTAGATTTCCTTTTGGATTATATATTAGTTATTTGAATTTAGGATAGGCTTTTTGCAAACATACTTACTACTATATAAGAAGAGCAAGGACAGCTTATGCTGCCCTTGTTGTATTTGTAATAATGCTAATGATTATCCTTCACATAAGAATTGAACCCATTGTCCACCATCACATGCCCAGTAATAACATTGTGAATCAATCTCTGGGTTGTCAGGTGGGCTTCCAGCACAGCCATAACTGCCACCATTAACTTTTTTCAAATTTTCACGTGAGATTTTCTTTAGTTTTTTCATAATAAATTGTTGTTTGATATTTAATTTATTTAAAAATAGCATTTTTTTACTAAGACTAGAGCATGAATTTTAAAAATAAATAGATTTGAGTGAATTATCACTTTTTTTAGAAATAATTTTATCTTTAGACGGCCAAACACATTATACTATGAGGAAAAAATATTTTATCCCACTTTACATCTTTTTATTTATTCTGCCAATTTCCTGTGAACAGATTGTAGATAGTTTCTGGAAAGAAAAAGAAAAGAAAGATAAACAAGCTTACTTTATAGCCGCATTCAAAGGAACCTACTTCGGTCCAATCACTGGCGGAGTGAATGGTGAAATAATAATTAATATAGCAGATGACGGAAATATAACTGTCAGAATAAATTCTAGTACCTATACAGATTCTTTAGAAGCTATTTATTCGGATAGTGGTAGAATTCATGGGACTTCCATAACAACAGGACTAACTATAGAAGGTAGTCTTTCGGAGGGAAAAGGAACATACAAGCAAGGTCATTGGGCCGGGACTTGGTCAGTAAGAAAAAAATAAAATCCAAATACAATCATAACCAAATTATATGAAGAAAATTTTATTAGTGTTTATTAGCCTTTGGGGCATGAAATCTTTTGCGCAAGAGCAAAGTAATAATGGAGCGGTAAAAAATCTTACAGGTGCACAACTGGGAATACTGCATATCGGAGTTTATGATGAGCTTCGCCTTTCTGATAATTTTGTACTTCGGGGAGAAGTTATGCTAAATGCAGCTTTATGGGACAGAAAATTTTCTTCCGGGACAAATTTTGCTTTATTTCCGATGATAGAAATTACACCCAAATATTATTACAATTTCAAAAGGAGATTAGAAAAGAGCAAGAATATTCAGAACAATTCTGCAAACTATTTTGCGCTTAATTTCTCTTATTCGCCCGATTGGCTTATAACTTCAAATAGAAATGACCTCTTGGCAAATAATGCTATAGCAATAATTCCTACCTATGGAATTAGAAGAAATTTTGCCAAGAACTTTAATTATGAATTTGCTACGGGTCTTGGCTATGCAAGAAATATAGATACAAAGGAATCGTGGGCCGCACTACATTTGAGTATAGCTTTGGGATACGATTTTTAGTCAATTCATAAAATTTTCACAAAAAAGCATTCTAAATAAAACGAGACTTTTTAATAAAGTAAATATTTCTTATTTTTGCCGTCTAAAAATTTCAATTAATGAAGATTACGAATAAAAATCACGATGAAGTAAGTGCATTACTTACAGTGACACTGGATAAGTCTGATTATAAAGAGAAAGTTGAAAAAACTTTGCTTAACTACGCGAAAAATGCAAACATTCCGGGTTTTAGAAAAGGTAAAGCTCCTTTAAGTCTTATTCGTAGACAATATGAAGCAGGGGTAGCTTATGAAGAAATCAACAACCAGGTTTCCGATGCTTTAAACAATTATATTAATGAAAATAACCTTAGACTTGTTGGGCAGCCTGTGCCACAGCCGGTAGAAGAGTTAGATTATAATAATGACAACGTAACAGTAGCTTTCGAAGTTGGTTACGAACCTCAAATTACTATTGATCTTGCTAAATATGAAGCACCTCACTACAAAGTAGAAGCTTCTGAAAAAGAGATCAGCCAGAGTATTGAGAACATGCAGAAGAGATTTGCAGAGCGTGTGCCTCAGGACAAAATGAACAAAGATTCTTACATTGCTTTACAAATTGAGCAAGTTGTAGAAGAAGATGCAGAAGGAGAGCACCACCATGCACCTAAAAATGTTACAATTAACAAAGACAACAAAGAAGTTTACGCTGTAGTAAAAGGTAAAAAAGTTGACGAAAGTGCTATTGTAACTAAAGAAGATCTTCAGAAAGATGAAACTTTAGCAAAAGAATTAGGATTCGCTCAGGGAGAGGTAGAACACCTTCACCACAACGAAGTAAAAGTTACAGTAAAAGAAATCTATTCTTTAGATTTAGCTGAACTAAACCAAGAGCTTTTCGATAAGGTATATGGCAGCGAAAACATTAAGTCTGAAGAAGAACTTAAGAACAAAGTAAAAGAAGAACTAGACGAGTACTTCCAACAAAATGCAGACGTACACTATGTGAACAAAATGTTGGAACAAATCGTTGAAAAAGAAGAAATCCAGCTTCCTGAAACTTTCTTAATCAAGTGGTTAATGTTCAACAACCAGAACATTCAGTCAGAAGAGCAGGCTAAAGAGATTCTTGAAAATGAAAAAGCTCAGTTGAAATATCAGATCATCGAAGGTAAACTAATGAATGATAATGATGTTAAAATTGACTATGCAGATATTTTAGCACAATCCGAGCAATTGGTAAGAAACCAATTAGCTATCTATGGTATTCACCATCTTTCTGACGAAGAAGTTCAGAAATATGCTGTTGAAATGCTAAAAGATCAAGAGCAAGTAAGACAAATTTCTTCTGAAGTAGCAATGGCTAAATTGAAAGATACTATCCTTGAAAAAGGAGGTAAGAAAGAAGAGGTAATCTCTCACGACCAATTTATGGAAGAATTGAAAAAATAATTGATGTTGTTTTTCTATTTATACGAACTCCGCTAGCCAGCGGAGTTTTTTTATTCTGTTATTTTGTTTCTGTGATCCAAGCCCCATTGAACAATAGCTTCAGTTAACGGAATAACCGTTTTACCATATCCGCTAAGACTGTAAAATACTTTTGGAACCTTGTCATTGTTCTGCTTGCGGCATATTAATTGGTTTTGCTCCAAATCTTTTAATTCTTTGATGAGAACTTTAGGTGAAATACCACCTATATCCTGAAGAATCTTAGTGTAATTTAATTCGAGGTGTTGCCTGTTGGCAAGATACCGCAGAATCAGAAGTTTCCACTTTCCTCCTATTACAAACAAACAATCCCGCATTGCACGTAACTCTTCGTCGCAGGATGCTTCTCTTATATTACCATTTTTTTTGATGTTTCCCATATACTTTCCTCCGGGTAAGTCTATTGCTTTTGGCGGCTTACACAGGTTAAATTTACATAAAAATAAAATTTATGAATGCAGTAAAACTAGATTCTGTACAAGGAGAGAATAAACTGGTTAATGATAGTACTTATTCTAAACCTGAAATTAAAAAGGATAGCCAGGTTCTTGTAAAAGTTATGGCAGTTGCCGTCAATCCGATCGATTTGCAAATGTTTCAGGGAAAGAATGAAGCAAGGATAATGAGTTCAGATATTCTGGGACGCGAGTTGGCAGGTATAATAGAGGAAACCGGCAATAATGTGGAAAACTTTAAAAAAGGAGATGAAGTTTTTCTAGCTGTTGGCAGTATGGGTAGTAATGGTGCTTTTGCAGAGTATGTAGTAGTTTCTGAGGAAATACTAGCGCATAAACCTAAAGAATTAAGTTTTGAACAGATTACAGCTCTTCCAATCGCTTATGTCACAGCCTGGCAGGCAGTATCCAGATTACAATTACCAAAAGAGTCGTCTATACTGATTCTTGGAGCATCAGGAAGTGTTGGAAAGGCATTGATTAATGTATTGCATCATTTTGGATATCATAAGATGGTAGCTACTGCCGGAAATGATTATAGTATGGGTGAATTAATGAAGCAAGGATTATCCAAAGAACAAATAGTTTCTTATAAGCAGTCTGATCTGGATAGAATAATACTGACGCAGAATAATGGTTTTTATGATATTGTAATTGATTGTATTGGTGGTAAAATGACAGAAATAGGAGCTAACTCCCTGAAAAGAGAAGGCCTGTTTGTAGACATTACCAATCTGCGGACCGAAGAAACCAACTATATACTGTTTCAGAAAGCGGCAATAATTATGAATATTGCCCGCTATGCAGAGCCTGAGTTACACTTTAAATACGGAGAGATTCTGAATCAAGTTTCTTCCGTTATAGGCAGTGCAGAGAATTGGCATCTGCAAGAAGTTTTAAATCTCGGAAAGTTGTCAGCAGAAAATCTTATGATAGCTTTTAATTTAATGGAAGAGAATAAAACCAACGGGAAAAAGCTGGTTTTAGAGGTGGAATAAAAAACAAGCGGGAAAATCGTTTTCCCGCTTGTTTATATTTATTTATTGAATTCCTGTTTCCATGCTACTGCAGCATCGGTTAGAGTACTGTAAAACTCTTCACCATATTTTCGGATCAGAGGTTTTTTCAGGAACTGGTAAACACTCACTTTTAGCTCATCGCCAAGTGTGCATGCGTCAGCACAAATCTTCCAGACGTCATAATTCAACGCATCGAAAGTAGAATATTTTGTTACCCGAATAGGGTACAGGTGACAAGAAATAGGCTTCTGATAATCGATTACACCATCTTCATAAGCTTTTTCAATACCACATTTGGTATACCCCTTTTCATCAAAGATAACATAAGCACATTCTTTTCCGTGTACCAGAGGTGTAACAAGATCTCCATCTACATCAACAACGTGGGTGCCCTGAGCATCTATAGCTTCAGCACCTTCAGGGCGTAAGTAGCCCTTGATTTTAGGGTAGATTTCTGCAAGAATTTCTGTTTCATCCTGGTCTAATGGTGCTCCGGCATCCCCATCCACACAGCAGATTCCTTTACATTTGCTAAGATTGCAGACAAAGTTTTCTGCAAATACATCTTCTGAAATAATTTTATCGTCTATCTGAATCATAATCTGTTTTTAAAAATAATAGGCAAGCTTAAAAAGCAATGCAAAAATAATAATACTCCATAATATAAGTTCCTTTACCCAATATTTGGATATAAAACGAAGCCCCCTACTGGTAATAACACTTACCGGAAAAGCGATGAGTAAGAGAAATTCGTATTGGGTTCCCATGTAAAATATAAGAATAATCAATATGCTTAGTGAGTATACTAGTAGCAGCGTATAGCGAAACTTACTGGAAGGGCTTTTCTTAGAAAAATGTACAAAATGATCATAAATACTATACAGCAGGAACAGTAAAACAGGAGAGAGAAATATCAGAGGCTCTATATTGGTGATCATCTTATCCGATACATAAGGAATAAGTCTTGTGTAATAATCGGGAATATCCAGCAAATAATATAATCCGGCGTAGTTAATAAACAGCAGGAGTATCCCAAAGAATAATCGGAAAAGATTAGCAGAAATATTACCCGAAGTTGCAAAGATATGGAGTATAATGAATATAATCAGAGGCCAGGTTTGTGGCATCACAACATACATAAACCCCATAAGGCAGCCTACAAGAAAATAGGATCTCTTTCCTATTTTTTCGTTGTTACTTATTAGTATCAGCGTAGAAAGATTGGCAGTAAGAATGGTAAAGGCTAATGGGAAACTTACATCTCCGAAATAGAAACTAAATACTAATATGGTGTATATAAAAAGTGGTAAATGAGTGTTCCTATTCAGTCCTATATTGTTAAAAAGGAAATATCCCAGGGCTATTCCAAGAAAAGCAATAATACTTGAAATTATACTTAGTAAATTGAAATTCAGTATATTAAAAAGGGAAATGAATACCAGTAGACAAACCAAATAGGCCGGAATTGAAAAAATATTGGTTTGTTTAGACAGTAATCGGAACATTTTTATTAAATTTGCGACAAAGTTAATATTAAAATAAGGAAATAATGACGTCTTTTTGGTTATTCTTGAGCAAAGTTTTCAAATGGTCATTCGGGTTTTACGATACCTTCGGAAATGTTCTTAACTGGATTCTATTCATAGTAGCATGTGGATATTTCGTATACTGGTGCTGGATATTGGTAGCTCCATTAGGAAATAATAAGGATAATGAGTACCACTCTGATACGGAAGATGATAACCCTTATTACAGAGAAGATTTGTATAAGCAAGGCTAGTCCTTACTAAAAAATAATATAATAAAACCGACTGAGATATCAGTCGGTTTTATTTATTTAGAAATAACTCTATGTAGAATATTGCTGCAACGTAACGAGAAGCCTTATAGTGTGTTTTTAGTTGCTTTCTTACCTCGCTCAGAGTAGAAGAAAGATAATTTCTGACCGTTTTTTCACTTATATTTAATATTCTCGCCGTTTCTTCAACAGATTTCCTTTTCATCATTCGGAGTTCAAAAACCTGTTTTTCGGTTGTAGTAAGCTGGTCTATAATTGCCTGTATTTTTTGCAGTAGTTCTTTTGTATCAAAGGTGTCTAGTATTTCCAGATATTCATCATCAGATATCTCCGGATAATTTTCCTCAGAGAACTCAGTTTTGTATTTAAGGTTCCGAAAATAATCCAGAATACGGTAATCACAATGTTTTAGCAAGAAAGCGTTTAGCTGTATCTCTTTTTTCAGGATAAAATCGGGCTCTTCCCATACTTTCATCCAGGTTTCCTGAAGAATATCCCGTGCAATTTCTTCATTTTTAATTTTTGCATAAACTCTCCTGAATAACAGTGTAAAATATCTGTTATACAACATACGAAAGGCCTGCTGGTCTTTGCATTTTACTCTTTCCAAAAGAGCTATGTCAGTCTCTGTTTTCACTGCTTCAAATTTATGGGTAAATGGATTAAGTTTTCGTGAACAATCTATTAATACATTATTAATTTAATTGATATAATGAAAATTTATATAAGCTTTAATTTTCTGTAAATTATTACTAATCAATGTTATACAATGTTAATAATTGTTCAGGAAAAAGAGATGCTACTGAAAAATAACTAAAAAGGCTAAAGGACAAATTGGTTTTTGATACGATATACTATCGAAAACTTATTTATGAAATTTACAACAGAAAAGATAACAGCTTTTTTCTTCCGCCTTCTGGAAAGGGAAGATAAGTTGTTGCCTAAGGAGAAGGAATTAATACAGAATTTACTGGATAAAGAATCAGAAATTACAGCTGATGAGAGTAGAGAAAAGGATTTGATATGGAAGCAGCTTTCTCAGAAAATACAAATTAATGTAAGAGCTAACAGACCAAGACAAATTGCTATCAGATCTTATGCTGTGGCAGCATCTGTTATATTCATTTTTGCTTTAGGGTTTCTCTTTATCCAGATAAATAAAACTTCAGAAAGTGAAAGAGCAATATTTTCTACCGCTAAAAATGAAATTAAAAAATTAGTGCTTCCTGATGGTAGTGAGGTATTCATTAATAATGCTACAAAAGTAACTTACGATAAGGCAAAATTCAATGACAAACTTCGTGAAGTATGGTTGGAAGAAGGAGAAGCTTTCTTTTCTGTGACTAAAAACCCTAAAAAGCCATTTATTGTTCATTATCAAAATCTTAAAACAACCGTTTTAGGAACTTCATTTAATATCAAATCTTATAAGGCTCTTGGAGAGAGTATTGTCACGGTGAGGACTGGTAAGGTTCAGATTTCTGATGCAAAGCATGTATATGGTGTTTTCGAAAAAAATGAAAGACTAATCTATGATCAGCGTAATAAGACTTCGCGTGTAAATGAAGCCGATGCAGATCGTACAGCATCATGGCGTACAGGTGATCTTGTATTTTCCAATGCGGGATTTCAGGAAGTGGCCATGCGTGTAAAAATGAAATATGGAGTTACGCTTATCTCAACATTTAATATGGATAATATCCGCCTTAATGCAAGCTTCAGGAATGATGAAAACCTGCAGAATATATTAGATGCTATTTGCGGTATTTACCAACTGCAGTATAAAAAGCAGGGGAAACAAATTATTTTCTCTCATAAAACAGAAATTGATGAATCTGAAAATAAAAAAAATAAATCTGTTAAGTAAAAATGAAAAAGAACTACCAGAGTATTGTTAACCTGAAAAGCATACTGCTACTAGCCGGCATTAGCTTAGTTGGTATTCTGCCTGCGCAAAGCGTTAGTTTTGCATCAGAAAATCTGACGACAAGGTTACAAAAAATTAGCCTGCAAACAGGCCGCAACATTGCATTTGATAATACGATGCTGCAAAATACCAATGCCCCGTCCGTGGAGGGGGATTCCAAATCTGCTGAACAACTTATCCGTAAATCTTTGTCCGGTACAGCATTTACTTACCGCCCACTAGGGGGAAGTTCCTTTATGATTGTACAAAGAAATCAATCTCTTGGAAAAGGAAGAGTTTCCGGGAAAATATTAGATGAAGTAGGCGCTCCGCTCGCAGGAGCTGTAATAAGTGTTAATCCGGAAGGAATAACAATTGTAACAGGTAATAACGGAGATTTTTCTATAGAATTACCGGAAGGACAATATACATTTACAATAAAGGCCAAAGGTTATAGTACTACAATATTGGATGATGTTGTTGTAAAAAATAGTGAGACTAACCAGATTTCTCTTAGTCTTAGCCCAATAGGGAAGGATGAACGTATCATAAAAGAAGTAACAATCTCGGCAGCTAAAAAGCAGAATACTGTAAGCGGGCTGTTGGCTAAACAAAAAAAAGCAGCAGAACTTTCGGACGGAATTTCAGCGGAGCAGATATCCAAAACTCCTGATAATGATGCAGGAGATGCTATAAAAAGAATTACAGGACTTTCCACCGTAGATAACAAATTTGTTGTGGTAAGAGGGATGGGAGAACGCTGGAACGAAACTGCACTGGACGGAGTAACACAGCCAAGTACAGATCCTACCCGAAAAATGTTTTCTTTCGATCTTATCCCTACATCGGTAATAGATAACATCATTGTAAGCAAGACTGCAACGCCGGATATGAATGCAAATTTTGCTGGTGGTTTTGTACAAATAGTGACAAAAGATATTCCCACAGAGCCATTTTTTAATTTTTCAATGGGTTCATCCTATAATGACATTAGTACATTTAAGGAACAATTGGGCAGAAAAGTAAGAAAGTATGATTATCTGGCTTTTGATGATGGCTCCAGAAACCTTCCAATAGGGCAAGTTAAAACCCTACTTCAACTATCTAGTGAAAATGGAGGTAATGCTCAAACTAATCCTGAATTATTAGAGCAATCAAAACTATTTAAAAATGACAATTTCACAACTTACAGGTCAAATACCCCATTAGGAATTCAGTATCAAGCTTCGGGAGGAACCTATTTTAATTTAAATCGTAATAATAGTAACAAACTGGGATTTGTTGCCGCATTATCTTACCGAAACAGGCAAGAGCAAGAAGAGATTAAAAATTTTGAACGGGGAAATTACAGAAGGTATTTTACTAATAAGAGTGGTGATTTAATAGAAAGGAGCACTAGAAATACTGGTGGAAACTATGAATTTAATACTACATGGAGTGCCTTATTTAATGTTGGTGCACAGCTAGGAAAGAACAGGTTTACATTGCGTAATATTTACTCCAGAGTTTTCGATCAAAGACTAAATAGAATTCTCGGATGGAGTTATGATGATACATCAGAAGGAACGGCTCCTAGTATTATTGAAGAGACTAATAGACCTGTTTTTTCAGCTCTTTTACAAAATAAACTGGAAGGAACACATCAATTAGGAAAAGTTAAGTGGGATTGGGCTATTTCGAGAACAGAAATCAATAGAGATCAAAAAGATGTAACCTATCTCAACTTTATAAATAAGAAAATCGGCGATGAATATTTTTATTACACCATGCCGGATGTATTAGGAAATACATTTAAGAGAGTGCCTTTTGGACGAGGAAGCTATTTATATAATGAAAAAGATTATAACTGGGAGACTTCTTTTTCATACCCTTTTATACTCGGGAGTTTTAAAAATAATCTAAAAGTAGGTTACTTTGGTGCTGCAAAAGAAGCTGCCCAGGACTTTTTTGAGGTGTCTTTAAATGCCATGAGATCTGCTACTGGAAGCGGGGGATATCTAACTCCACAGGAATTATTAATGGCTCCAATTTCAGTTAAGCTGGATCAGAAAAATTACAATCCAAACGGTTTTGCTTGGGTGCCTACCTGGGAAGCAGGAAATAAATTTGACGGAAAAGTAGATCAGCACGCACCTTATATAATGTTAGACAACAGATGGAATAAATTCCGTCTTGTATGGGGGCTCAAAGCAGAGTATTATCTATATAAGGATATTGAAAATACAGCATATAAAACAAGATGGTCTTATGAAGGTAAGACTGATGATAAAAAATGGCAATTCTTGCCCTCAGTCAACTTTACCTATACTCCATGGAATAATTTTAATTTCAGGCTTGCTTATTCAAAAAGTGTAATCCGTCCTCAATTCTCCGAAAGGAATAAGTATCCTTATTATGAACCAATTATGGGCGGGGAAATTTTTAATATGCCTATAATTTCTTCTGTTACTAATAATTATGACTTTAAAGCAGAATGGTATCCATCACCAGGAGAGTTGATCTCTGTAGGTTTGTATTATAAAAATATAGATGATCCTGTCGAGCTTTACAGACGTATTACTCCCGATGCAGCAAACGTTTTTACAAGGTTAAATACTAAAAATGCTAAAGTAAAAGGGATAGAGGTAGATATACAAAAAGATTTTAGTTTTATTTCTGAAAACCTTAAAAACCTGAAGTTTATAGGAAACCTTTCAGTGAATGATACTAAAGTACAAGTTGAAGAACCTTCAAGTGTTGACGAAGATGGTGTTTCTTTTAAAAATGAAAAAGGAGAAAGTATTAATAAGCAAATTGCATATACAGATAATCGTCCTTTGTATGGACAGTCTCCATATATATTCAATCTTGGATTAGGCTATTTTGGTGATCGTCTTGGTGTAAATATTTTGTATAATAAAGCTGGTAAAATGCTTAATGTAGTTTCCTTTGATGAAGCTGGTAAAGAATATCTTGCCCCTTATGGAAAAGCTGATGCTCAGATTTCCTATAAATTAATGAAAAACAAACAATTAGAGATTAAACTGAACATCAGTAATATCTTCAATGAAGACTATATTTATTATAATAATGAAAATAGTTATCAGTTCAATCCTCCTAATTCAGATAAAGGAAGGAGTGATGTGAGATTCCAAAATCCTGTATTTTATAAGAAATATGCGACACATAAAGAGGGCTGGTCTGATGCGTATGATGAGAAAGATAATGTATTGTACCGCTTTAATGTTGGCCGTCGTTTCACACTAAGTTTTACCTACAACTTTTAAAATATTCTTTCACCATTGCATAGTATGGAGTTTTCAAGTAAGAACCAATCACATTATAGTATAACAGAAACTCATCACATATTGCAGGGGCAAAGAAGACTTTCGTTCTGTAGAAAGTAAAAAAAGCAGAGAGCAAAGAGGGAACAGAATATTTGCCATGCTGTAACCAATTGCTCCCCACCAAATTGAAATTCTTCTAAAGATGGCAAAAGTAAAAAAAATCAATTAATATGAAAAAGCTTTTTTTAACTGCCTCAGTTGCAGCATTAATGTTAAACTCTTGTAGCCGTGAGGGAATAGCAGAACAAGACAATTTTAAAATGCAGTCTACAACTGCTGACTACACAGGTTTTCCTGCTGCAGTACAAACAGTAAGTGGTACTATTACTGCTGACACTACATGGACAAGTGACAAAGTTTGGGAACTTGACGGACAAGTTGATGTTGCTCCAGGGGTTACTTTAACTATCCAGCCAGGTACTTTTGTCAAAGGAAAACAAGGAACTGTTTCTGCTCTTATTGTTCTAAGAGGAGCCAAGATTAATGCAACGGGAACTGAACAAAACCCGATCATATTCACAAGTTATAAATTGTTGGATAATGACGCTTCTACTACTGCAACTCCAGGAGATTTCGGAGGTATTATCTTATTAGGAAGTGCACCTGCCAATGTTAAAAAAACAATTGAAGGACTTCCTAGCTCTGATGATAAATATAAATTCGGAGGTGATTTAGGTACAAACGCAGCAGATAATTCAGGTATTTTAAAATATGTAAGAATAGAATATGCAGGTTATAACCTTTCTCAAGATAACGAAATCAATGGTCTTACTTGTGGTGGTGTAGGTAATGGTACTACTTTAGATCATATCCAGGTTTCTTATGGTAGAGACGACTCATTCGAATTCTTCGGAGGAACAGTTAATGCTTCTAATTTAGTTTCATTTGCTGCAGATGATGACGGATTAGATTTTGATAATGGATTTACAGGAACAATTACAAATGCTGTTGTAATTGCAGATAAAAACTCTACTCACAGCCAAAGTGGTGGAAAGCCAGATTCTAACGGTATAGAGCTGGATAATAATGCTGCTTCTGAAGATGCAAGCTTTGGATTATTGCCTAAAACACACCCTACGTTAAATAATGTAAGTGTTTATGGTGTTAATAATTCAGGTGATGCTGCGCTTTACAAATATGGTGCTAGAATCAGAAGAGGTGGTGAGATTACATTGAATAATGTAGTTATTACTGGGTTTACTCATGGTTTAGTATTCGACGGAGATACTAATGCTGCATGGTCTTCAGTTAATAATTCCGGATTTAGCGGATTTACTGCTGCTGTTACACCTACAGGATCAGTTAATAACACCAATTCAATCTTCAACGGATCAGCTAATACTTTTGGAGCGTCAAGTCCATTCTTTGATATTCTTGATTTTAGCGGTTCAAACAAAGGGGCTTTCGTTAATGGTGATTGGACTCAAGGATGGGTACAATACGCTTTTTAATAAGCAAATAGTTTTAAATTTTCAGAGTGGTGGTTTCCACCACTCTTTTCTAACATCAATTTTATGAAAACAAAGCAGAATCTATATTCTTTTCTTTATATCCTTTTCTTTTTTATTGTATTTACTTCCTGTTCAGATGACCAAAGGGAATATTACCCGGATAAAAAAGTAATGAAGGTAAACATCAAAGGGTATATTGCAAAAGATTCGTTACAAATAAAAATGGGAAATACCATTGTTACCACAGACGATGGAAATAAAAAATATTTTAAAAATGCTGTAGATAAAAATGTTGATGCATTTGCTCCGTCTGTTTTTAGCCTTATAGACGGAAAAGGAAAGGTGTTGGTAACCAAGAATTATGAAGGGAATACCTTTAATAATAATTTCAAGTTTTTTTACGATGGTACAACTCTTATAGATAAAATACCTGATGTTCCCAAACCTACCACCGGTAATGTTGGGATTCTACTCGATTTTTCGGAGAGGAGAATAAGCAAAACACCGCTTTCAGATATTGAAATTTATGTTTTTGCAACCAGGTTGGGGAAGACTACAGATATTACAAGAGCAAAATTTAATAATGACGGGCAAGTATATCTGGATTTAGCTGTACCAGCACAAAACACGGCTTTTACAATAGCACTTGTAAAGCCCGGAACAAAAATTTCTTATGTGTCCACTATAAACTCAAGAATTAATCAGAATTCTGTAAGAGATAAAGGTTTAATGATGTTAATTCAGGAAACAGGAGATAGTGAAATAACTGGTATACAGGGTACTGAGCTTACACAGTATTTAAATTAAACAGATTTAACACTAAATTAAAATATAGGTAATGCCAACTTTTGATATTTGAAGGATTTTTACTCACAAATTAATAGTTAGAAAATGAAAAAGTTAATGCGATGGTCTTTGTTGTGTTATACTATTTTATTCACAATATTGTATTCTTGTCGGGCAGATGAGGAAATGCCTAGTACATATCCGGCCGGAAGCAGCCAGCAGGTCAATCAGTGGATGCTGAAGACTATGCAGCGTTATTATCTGTGGGCAGATCAAATACCTTCGCAAATCAGCTTAGATCAGAACCCTAAAGACTATTTCAAAAGTTTACTGGTAAAAGACGATCAGTTTTCCGTGGCTATAAAAAAAGATGATCCGGGAACTATTCCGCAGTCTGTACGTACGTTGTTTGGGTTTGATTTTTCTGTAATACAGCAACATAATCAGCTTACGTTTGCACTTGTAAAAATGGTATTGGAGGATTCTCCGGCAAAACGTGCAGGATTACAGCGTGGAGATATTATTACCGGAATTAATGAGTTTAGCGTTAGTCCGGAAAATATTAGTAAAATAATGGCAGCTGTATCAGGATCCCGGACTTTATCATTGAAGATTGCTGAGTTAAAAGATAACCAGTTGGTTTTTAGGCGTTCGGTAGAAGTTCAGGCGATGCTTAGCTTTAATCAGCCTTTATTGTCTAAAATACTAGAGGTAAATAATGATAAGGTGGGTTATCTTTATCTTGCTGATTTCCAGGATGGGGTGGCAAGTTCATTAGTAAAGCCATTTCAGGAATTTAAGGGACAAAATATCCGTCATCTGATATTAGATCTGCGCTATAACGGCGGAGGTTCTGTTTCATCGGCTGCAGCACTTTGCGCGCTGATAACGGATAAGCTAAAATCTGGAACACCTTTTATCGTTTATAAAGGAAATAAAAATGGTGGAACTGTAAGTCACTCAATTGATCAGGCATTTGCAAACGGCAATCAGAATATAAGCTTCGATGCTTTGAAAACCTCTGCATTATCTTTGTCCGAAGTCTATATTATTACCTCTGCTAATACCGCTTCAGCTGCTGAGGTGGTTATTAATAATCTTAAGCCCTATATTAAAGTTACCCAAATTGGCGATAAAACACTGGGTAAGGATATGGCGGCATTTACATTATCAGATACTGAAACACCAGAAAATAAATGGGTTATTTATCCTATGGTGTACAAAATATTTAATATTCTGGATTCCGGAAATTATACTTCAGGGATCGAACCTGCTCTTATTGCAGACGAATATGCACAGCTCCCGTTACAACCATTGGGAAGTAAAGACGAAACACTACTAGCCTCCGCATTATTAGTGATAACGGGGCAGGCAAGTAGTAACTTAAAAACAAAAAGCCACAACACAAAAAATATGGTTTTCCGTATTCTGGCGGAAAGTGAAAAACCTGAAAATTTTATAAAAATACCATTATGAAAGGAATAACAGCTTTTGAACATTTTAAGAATATCGAACGTATACGAAAGTTGCAGGACAGTGAAGTAGAAGAAAAACTGCAATTTTTGTACATACGCTATGAAAAAGCAATTGCACGCTTAATTAACTCCAATGCACTATATAAAGAGTGTATGATAAAATTGTCTGAACGCTAAAATAATTATAGTTATGAGACTTATATCTAAAGAAGATCATGCCCGGAATCTCCGAAAACTTCGAAAAAAATATGATGAGATTAATCCTGAACTTACTCAGGGGAAAGTCGAGGAGCTCAATGCAATATTTTTAGATTACCTGAATACCTGCAACGAGCTAAAGAATCTTATTTTTGCTTACCAGCGGGAGGTAGAAGCAGGTACTACAAAACAAAAGAGTAAGGTATAACCTTACTCTTCATATTTTATTTTTATTTAGCATCATGTATCGGGACTACCAATACCGGAATGCTGGATTTCTTAGTAATAGACTTCGTTAAGCTGCCAATGAATACATCGTACATACCGCTTCGTCCGTGAGAACCGATTACAATATAGTCGGCATTTTTTTCTTCAGCAAATTCCAGAATAATAGAGGATGCTTCACCTTGTTTTAGAAGGTGATCACAGTCTATATCCTGTGCAATAATTCTTTGCTCCAGACGGTTTAGCTGTAACAGCTCTTCTTTTATCTCAGATTTTTCTATCTCAGGAAAATATTGGAAACCCATATCGCCAATAGCAAATCCAATATCTAACGGAGCAACATGGATAAGGCTTATTTTAGCATTTACCTCCTTTGCAAATTTTACAGCCTCGTCAATCAGGTATTCAGATCTTTCTGAAAAATCTATAGGCAGAACAATTGTTTTCATAAGCTTTCTTTCTTACTAAATTAAGAAAATTAATGGACTTTTACACTAAAAAGCTTCTCATTTTCCAGATAAGCATCTAATATATCATTTTCTTCAACTTTGCCAACACCGGCAGGTGTACCTGTAAAGATAAGGTCACCAACGCGAAGCGTAAAATATTGTGAGATATTGGCTATAAGTTTATTGATGTCAAAAATCATGTCTTTGGAATTACCTTCCTGAACGGTCTGATTGTTTTTTTTCAGCTCAAAGTGAATTTCTTCTGTATTGAAATTTTCAACCGGAAAGAAATCACTTAGAACAGCCGAACCGTCAAAGCCCTTGGCTTTTTCCCACGGTAATCCTTTTTCTTTTAGCTTGCTCTGCAAATCTCTGGCAGTAAAATCTATTCCCAAACCAATTTGTTCATAGTGCTTTACTGCATTTTCTTCCTGAATATATTTCCCTCCTTTGGATATTTTAATTACCAGTTCAAGCTCATAATGGATATCGTTAGAAAACTCAGGAATATAAAAATCAGAACCTTTTAGAACCGAAGTGTCGGGTTTTATAAATAAAACAGGCTCTGTAGGAATTTCATTTTTTAGTTCTTTGGCATGTTCTGTATAATTTCTGCCGACACAAATTATCTTCATATTGTTTAATATTAGCTATAGAGGGTATATACTCATTTTAGCAATTAGTCATTAAAATTTACTTTTCAGCTTTATAGCTGTTAATATCTTTTTGGTGTATAATGGGAAGTCTGCATTTTGTATCCATCCGAAGTAACCAGGATCTTTATCGAATACATCCAGTACTTTCTGACCCTTGTATTTTCCGAAAGAGAACATCTCTTCTTCCTTCTCATTGTAGATAATAAAGCCTGCTAAATCAGCACTTCTTTTATGGAAAGAAAATTCACTTAAAGAATGTGCGTCATCTCCTAATTCATCATATTTACCCACCTGTGCATCTAATATTTCAAAAGTTGCCAAAGTATCTGCTTCCGCAGAGTGAGCATTCTCCAGAGACTTTCCACAATAGAATTGGTATGCAGCAGAAAGATTTCGTGGTTCCATTTTATGGAAAATAGTCTGCACATCGATTGGCTTATGCTTTGACAGATCGAAGTCGAAACCAACCCTTAGTAATTCTTCTGCCAATAAGGGAATATCGAACCTATTAGAATTGAAGCCTCCTAAATCGGAATCCTTAATCATATCGATGATTTTAGGGGCAATCTCTTTTAATGTTGGTTTGTCTGCTACCATCTCGTCTGTGATCCCATGAATATCACTGGATTCTTTAGGAATAGGCATTTCCGGATTTACCAGCCATGTTTTAGACTCACGCGATGCATCCGGGAAAACTTTCAGGATGCAGATTTCAACAATACGGTCTTTAGATATGTTAATACCTGTGGTCTCCAGGTCGAAAATACAAAGAGGTTTATGTAATTTTAAATTCATATTTGCGTTAAATTTTTTTGAAATAATAAAGAAACAGCGATGTAATAGATCATACAAAGTGGTATGCCTGTAATTCCGAATACGGAAAGAAGTATAATACATCCTGCCAGTAATGTTACTTTAGGATAATTGTCCTGCAACTTCATGGACTTGAACTTCATGGCAATCATTTTTATTGGGCTTACCAGTAACCAGGAACATAACAGACTTAGTAGTGTAAGTAATCCTGCATTTTCGAATAAAAATGAGAATGCATGTTTTTCTCTGAAGGCATAATACATCCCGAACAGCAGAATTGTATTACTAGGCGTGTTAAGTCCTTTGAAATAATATTTCTGATCTTCGTCAAGGTTAAAGATAGCCAGACGCAGACACGAGAAAAGGGTAACCAGAAGCCCGATATATTTAATATCGAAATGAAGACTTATTCCAAATGCCTGATCTCCGAAACCTTCCAGAGCTTTATACATTGTTAGTCCCGGAAGGAAACCAAAGCTAACCATATCTGCAAGAGAGTCCAGCTGGACACCAAGGTCACTGTTTGCTTTTAGTGCTCTGGCTACAAAGCCATCGAAAAAGTCCAGTACAAGAGAACAGATAATACATAAAGCTGTCGTTTTATAATCTCCCAGTACAAGCTGGATAGCACCAACACTGCCGAAAAACAGATTTCCAAGGGTCAGAGCATTTGCAAAATTATTCCGGATAAAATTCATGCAACAAAAATAGTGAGGAATTATGAATTATCTGGTATAAGTTAGGTGTTAAACACTATTCACCCGGTGAAACTGCTATAAAATAAACTACAGCTAAAAACGAACAGGAAGATGATAAGGAAAAGGTATAGAAATAAATAGCTGTTTAACAATAACTGTATTTACCAGAAACTATGTAAAAAATAACTTTAAAGATTGTTTAATTCAGATAAATAATTATCTTTAAACAAATTTATATGAAAATGAAAAAAATAATCTTTAGCCTTGTTGCAGTATTTTTCAGTGTGTTATCTTATGCACAGATTGAAGGAAAATGGAAGACTATAGACGATGAAACAGGAAAGCCTAAGTCTATCGTCGAGATTTTTAAAAAATCGGATGGTAAATATTATGGTAAAGTAATCCAGTTATTAATAAAACCTGCAGATCCTAACTGCTCTGGCTGTAAGGATGATCGTAAAGATAAACCTATCCTTGGTATGGAAGTAATCAGAGGATTGTCTAAAGACGGAAGCGAGTTTACAAAAGGAACTATTACTGACCCTAAAAATGGTAAGACTTATAAGTGTACTATCAAAAAAGAAGGTGAGGATAAACTTAATGTAAGAGGTTATATTGGATTCTCAGCATTAGGAAGATCTCAAACTTGGTATAAAGTAGATTAATATTTATCAATATATTCATGAAAAGCATCAAAGAAATTTGATGCTTTTTTTTATTGAAAAAGTCCTAACCATATGTGTTAAATAATGAATTATAACCTTCCATAAATTGAGGGCTAATTATAAAGAACTGACCAAATTAGAAGAAAGTAATGCATAATAAAATGAAAATGGTTATTTTTGTACTTTCAAATTAATTAAAAATTATGGCAGAATATACTTTTCGTGAGGTAATTGCACAGGCAATGAGCGAGGAAATGCGCAAAGACCAGTCAATATATTTAATGGGTGAGGAGGTTGCAGAATACAACGGTGCTTACAAAGCATCTAAAGGTATGTTAGCAGAATTCGGACCAGACAGAATTATCGATACACCGATTGCTGAGCTTGGTTTTGCAGGTATCTCTGTAGGTGCAGCAATGAACGGATGCCGTCCGATCGTTGAATTTATGACTTTCAATTTCTCTTTAGTAGGTATTGACCAGATCATTAACAACGCAGCAAAAATTTTTCAGATGAGTGGTGGTCAGTGGAACTGTCCAATCGTTTTCCGTGGTCCTACAGCTTCTGCAGGTCAGTTAGGAGCAACTCACTCTCAGGCATTAGAAAGCTGGTATGCAAACTGTCCGGGACTAAAAGTAGTAGTACCATCTAATCCATATGATGCGAAAGGTCTTTTGAAGACAGCTATCCAGGATAACGACCCTGTGATCTTCATGGAGTCTGAACAAATGTATGGTGATAAAATGGAAGTTCCTGAGGAAGAGTACTATATCCCATTAGGTAAAGCCGATATCAAGAAAGAAGGTTCTGATGTAACTTTAGTTTCTTTCGGTAAAATCATGAAGTTAGCTATTCAGGCAGCTGAAGATTTAGAAAAAGAAGGAATTTCTGTTGAGGTTATCGACCTTAGAACAGTTCGTCCTTTAGATTACGATACAATTTTAACTTCTGTGAAGAAAACTAACCGTTTAGTAGTTTTAGAAGAAGCATGGCCATTCGCTTCTGTAGCTTCTGAGATTACTTATATGGTACAACAAAAAGCATTTGATTATTTAGATGCTCCAATCAAGAGAATTACGACTCCGGATGCTCCGGCTCCATATTCTGCAGCATTATTTGCGGAATGGTTCCCGAAACTGGAAAAAGTAAAAGCTGAAATTAAAAATGCAATGTACGTTAAGCAATAATAACGTAGATTAATAGATATTAAAACCTTCCTTTTCGGAAGGTTTTTTAATTTTGTCAAATAAATTTATACAACTTAGGGGTAATTTCTTATACATTTGCGCTAATTTTTATATTTTAAAATATGTTAGGACTGAATGCACATATCGATACCAAGAAGCTAACCTTCATAGGTGTTTTAGTGTCATTAGGAATTGTTTTCGGAGATATTGGAACCTCTCCGTTGTACGTAATGAAGGCTATTGTGAATGCCAGAAAAGAATCTGGGACATTAGATCCAATCTTCCTGGAAGGGGCTCTTTCATGTATCATCTGGACACTGACGATTCAGACTACGATTAAATATGTATTAATTTCCCTCCGAGCCGATAACAAAGGTGAGGGTGGTATTCTGGCACTTTTCTCACTGGTGAAAAATCTGAAGAAAAAGTGGTTGTATATTATTGCGATTATAGGAGCAGCAACTCTTATTGCAGACGGAGTTATTACACCTTCTCTTACTGTAATGGCAGCTATAGAAGGTTTGGAAATATATAATCCGGAAACACCAGTAGTTACCATTACGCTTATTGTACTGGTTGCAATCTTTACCATACAACAGTTCGGAACAAGCTTTATTGGTAAGTTTTTTGGACCGGTAATGACGATCTGGTTCCTTATGTTAGGAACATTAGGAGTAATCCATCTTTTCGATTATCCGCAGATTCTGAAAGCATTAAATCCTTACTATGCAGTAAGACTTATTATAACATCACCTTCTATTATCGTTATCCTTGGAGCTGTTTTCTTATGTACAACAGGAGCTGAAGCTTTATATTCTGACCTTGGTCACTGTGGTATCAAGAATATCCGCATTAGCTGGGTGTTTGTGAAAATTTGCCTTATTCTTAACTATCTTGGACAGGGGGCTTGGCTGGTAGGAAACTATCAACAGGTTTTCGCAGGAGAAAATCCTTTCTTTGCTATGATGCCGGAATGGTTCGTACTACCGGCAGTAATTATGGCAACTGCAGCCGCTATTATCGCCAGTCAGGCATTGATTACCGGATCATTTACGATTTTCTCTGAAGCAATGTCGCTTAACTTCTGGCCTTTACAGGAAATTGATTATCCATCCGGTGTAAAAGGACAAATGTATATTCCTAAGGTAAACTGGGGATTATTGGTCTTCTGTATTTTCGTTGTACTTTACTTTAAAGAATCAGGTAAAATGGAAGCAGCCTATGGTCTGTCCATTACCGTAACCATGTTGATGACAACTGTTCTTTTGGTATTTTATCT
Organism: Elizabethkingia bruuniana; assembly: GCF_002024805.1. Classification (NCBI taxonomy): domain Bacteria; kingdom Pseudomonadati; phylum Bacteroidota; class Flavobacteriia; order Flavobacteriales; family Weeksellaceae; genus Elizabethkingia; species Elizabethkingia bruuniana. The sequence continues at coordinate 3,226,935 of NZ_CP014337.1, read as the reverse complement.
TTTCAAGAAGAGGATTAATAAATGGCTCGTTTTGTTATTCGCATTAGTATACCTTTCTTTAGAATTAGGATTCTTTAGTGCCAATGTTATCAAGTTCTTTGAAGGTGGTTGGATTACTGTATTCTTAGCCGGATTTATAGGAATCTGTATGTATGCATGGTACAACGGAAGAATGATTAAAACCAAATTCATCAAGTTTGTAAAACTAGAGCATTACATATCTACTATCCAAGATATGAAACTGGATGAAACGATTCCTAAGTATGCAACAAACCTGGCCTATTTCAGCCGTGCTAAAAATACACAGGAGATAGAATCTAAAATTATTTATTCTATGATTCGTTCTCAGCCTAAACGTGCAGACCATTATTTCATTCTGAATATTGTAAACCATGAAGATCCGTATACTTACGAGTACAAAATAGATGAAATTCTTCCGGGAACTATTTACCGCATACATTTTATTTTAGGATTTAAAGTCGACAGACTTATCAATGATTATTTCCAGCAGGTATTAACGGATATGGTGGATGAAGGAATTATTCCGGACAGAAGCAGCCATCCGTCGCTAAGAGCACATAATATACCGCCGGATCTTAAATATATAATTATAGACAATGTGTACATCAATGATTATCTTCTTACCATCCGTGAAAAGATTATTATGAATGTTTATAATTTTGTTCGTAAAATGGGTAGTAATGACTTTACTGCATTCGGTTTAGTTTCTCACAATGTGGTCGTAGAATCAGCACCGTTACTTTATAATCCGGTACGTGTACACAAAATCAAACAGGTTGGTTTTAACCGTTTTGATGAAGATTAATTTTTATGTTGTAAATTTGTACTATGATGGACCAAAAACAAAAGGAAAAAAATATTGAAACTGTAAAGAGTGTTTTGAAACAGTATTTACAGGATAAAGGGTACCGTAACACACCGGAACGTTACGCTATTATCGAAGAAATCTACAATCTGGATCACCATTTTAATGTAGACGATTTGTATTTGTTGATGATTCAGAAGAAATATCAGGTTTCAAAAGCAACAATTTACAACACTATCGAGATCTTTTTAGATGCAGGATTGATTCGTAAGCACCAGTTTGGTGAAAAAACACTTACATCTTCCTCTTATGAGAAATCATATTTCGATAAGCAGCATGATCATTTGGTGATTTATAAACCGGGATCTGATAAAGAAATTGATGAGATTATAGAATTTTGTGACCCTAGAATTCAGGGAATTAAAGAGGCTATCGAAAACGCATTTGGTGTAAGTATTGATAACCATTCACTTTACTTCTACGGATATAAAAAAGATAACTAATCTCGTAAAGATATTATAAATAAAGCGCAAGGAGAGAAGCCTCTCTTTGCGTTTCAAGGTTTAATAGCGTTTCACATTCATGAAAAGAATCCTTTTTCTATTTCTTCTTATCTGTATTACAGGAGCAGCGCAGACTATTCCTACGACTCCTCTGAAAAAGGATCCTTACTTTAATCAAAGTAGCGCTCCGAAAACAAAACCAGGGACTACTCCGGAAAAGATTAAGCTAATCCATGCTGACAGTACCAATGTACGTCCTGAGCTTTATGAGGGGAATCCTTTCCTGAGAGGTAATGTAGAAGTACACCACCAGGGAAGTATATTCAAAGGGGATGAGGTTGTTCTGTATCAGAAAGAAAATTTCATTAAAGCGAAAGGTAATATAGATATTACCAATCCGGACGGAACACATCTTACATCTGATGAAGCTGAATATGATGGTAATACCAGAAAAGCTATTGCTAAAGGAAATGTTGTCCTTACAGACCCGAAACAAACCATTAAAACGGAAACGTTGTATTATGACAGAAATGCGAATACGGCCTATTTTAATGATGGTGGGGTAATTAATGTGCATCAGGATAACAGTGTTATTACAACCAAAATCGGGACTTATTATGTTAATGAGCAGCGTATTGTTTTCGATTCCAATTACCGCATTGTAAATGATGAATATATTACCGACGGAAAGAATGTAAACTATCTTCGTGGAGAAGGTATTGCTGTATTTAATGGACCAACAACTGTTACCAACAAAAAGAACCCTTCCAATTACGTCTATACAGAACAGGGACGCTATCTGATGAACTCTAAAGAAGTTTATCTGAAGAAGAATTCACGTATCCATTATAACGGTAAAATCCTTACCGGAGACGATATGTATTTCAATCAGATTACCGGTTTTGGTAAAGCAATTGGTAATGTAAAGCTGGATGATCCTGCCGAGAACAGATATATACTTGGAGGTTACGGAGAGATCTATGAAAAAACTGACTCTGCCGTAATTACTGAGAAACCATATGCCATAAAAGTACTGAAAACGGATTCTGTATATATTGCCGCAAAGAAAATTTTGGCATACCAAAAGTTGGACAGTAAAACAGGGCAGAAAAAAAGCTATATGCGGGCTTTTAAACAGGCAAGAATGTTTAAAACTAATGCGCAGGGACGTTCGGACTCTTTAGCATACAACGAAACCGATGGTGTTATGCATTTTGTAGGGAAACCCGTTTTCTGGGCTGGTGAAAGACAGGTTACCGGAGATACTATCAGAGCTTATTCCACACCCGATATGCAGCGTATAGATTCTGTGCGAGTGATGGGCGATGCTTTTGCTATCAGCAAGGTAGATTCATTAAACCTTAAAGATGAATTCAACCAGGTGAAAGGAAAGATCATGACGATTTACTTTCAGGAAGGTCAGTTAAAAGAAGCCAGAGTAAAAGGGAATGCCCAGGCTATTACATATGCCGATAATCAGGATGAAAAAACCAAAAAGGTAGACCGTATAGGTATTGCATATTCTACCTGCGGCGAAATTATTACTGAATTTGAAGAGAAAAAAGTGCAAACGATAACATGTAATATCGGTGCACTCACCGACTTGTATCCAATGAGTAAAGTCGCAAAGGCGAAAAGATTTTTCCCGGATTTTAATTGGAATACAAAAGACCGGCTGCAGCGATGGCGGGATATATTCCTAGATACCCCGAATTATCCGGAGAAACAGTATACCTCGGATAATACACTTTACGATGCCGCTCAGGGGATTATTAAGAGCAAGGAAGATGCCCAGAAGGCAAAAGAACCTAAACGGGTTAAAAAAGAATAATCTTACTTACGAAGTACAAAATTAGAAGTACGGAAAAGAGCTATTCATCATCTGATTTTTTAATAAATCAATCAACAATTTTAAAATGAAACAAGAGTTTTATAAATATCAGGCGCAGACAACACAATTTGCTTCAGGATTTGAAGTGGAGCGTGCAGAAGGAAGTTATATTTATGGTAAAGACGGGAAAGCTTACCTGGATTTTGTAGCAGGAGTTTCTGCCAATACATTGGGACATTCCCATCCGAAAATTGTTCAGGCTATTAAGGAGCAAACAGACAAATATCTTCATGTAATGGTGTATGGCGAATATGCACAGGAAAAGCCTGTTGCACTTTGTCAGCTTTTAGCCGATGCTACACCTGCGCCATTAGAAGTTACTTATTTGGTAAACTCCGGAGCGGAAGCTATTGATGGAGCTTTGAAATTAGCCAAAAGATATACCGGACGTGAGGAAATTATTTCCTTTAAAGATTCCTATCATGGAAATACTCACGGTGCACTAAGTGTTTCTGGTAACGAAACACACAAAAGAGAGTATCGTCCTTTGCTTCCGATGATTAACTTCATTGGGTTTAATGAAGAAAAAGATCTGGAGCAGATTACAGAAAAAACAGCAGGAGTTATTGTTGAAACAATCCAGGGCGCTGCCGGATTTATTATGCCGGAAAACGAATTCTTTATAAAGCTAAAGAGAAGATGTGAAGAAGTAGGTGCATTGCTTATCTTGGACGAGATCCAGCCTGGATTTGGAAGAACCGGAAAACTCTTTGCTTTTGAACACTTCGGAATTGTTCCGGACATCTTAGTAATGGGTAAAGGAATGGGTGGAGGTGTTCCTGTAGGAGCGTTTATGGCCAGTGCTGAAGTTATGCAGACGCTCTCTCACTCTCCAAAACTAGGACACATTACAACATTTGGTGGAAATCCATTAATTGCAGCGGCATCTCATGCTACTTTATCCGAAGTACTGGAATCTGGTGTGATGGATGAAATGTATAGAAAAGAGCAGCTTTTCAGAGAATTACTAGTACATCCGAAGATTAAAAAAATTAACGGAATGGGGCTTATGCTGGCCGTAGATCTTGGGACTCCCGAGTATTGTCTGGATGTAGCGAAACGTTGCATGGAAAATGGACTTATTGTATTCTGGCAACTCTATAAAAATAATTTTATGCGCATCACTCCACCTCTGATAATCACCGATGAAGAGATAAAAAAAGGGTGCAAGATCATAATAGACGCTCTCAATGAAAATTAATTGATATTTTCTTCCCCCGCTATTGTTAAAGTATAAACTAATTTATATATTGCGCAACCAAAAGTTGGTAATTTATGGCGAAAACAAAAGTACATTTTGAGTATCCAATGCATTGTCAATCAGAGATCTTGTATGAATATCTAGCAAGTGCTGAAGGACTGGCGGAATGGTTTGCGGATGATGTTGTGGAAAAAGGAGATGATTTCTATTTCAGCTGGAATGGAGGGGAACCCGAAAAAGCTACCATGATTCGTTATAAACCAGAAAGTTTTGTAAGATACAGATGGGAGGCAGATGAAGGGACAAAGAATTTTTTTGAATTAACTATCGTTATTGATGAGATCACCAATGACCTTGCCCTTAACGTTACAGATTTTGCAGATGAAGGCGATGAAGAAGAGGTACAACAGTACTGGGATAATCTTATCGAAAATCTACAGATAAAATTAGGTGCAGCTTAAAACATCATGATTAAGAATTTTCAAAATATACAAAAAGACCCGGCTAACCGGGCTTTTTTGTTCGGTGACGGAGTATGGGTTTCTTTTTATATCAGAAATAATGAGCTTATTTTGGCAGAAGAATGCTATTTCTATCTTATGGCTTCTATGCGTAAGCTTCGATTGAATATTCCGCAGTCTTATACATTGGAGTTTTTTAAACAATTGTTTCAGGAAGAAGTAATTGATAAAGGAACAAAGAATGCTATTGTCCGATTCTTTGCTTACAGAGGCAATAATGGTCTTAATCTGGCAAAGAATGAAGTAGAATATTATTTTGAGGCAGAGGAAACAGAAGATGTTTTAGCAAGTGCTAAAGACTATGAAATGGATCTTATAAAGGAGATTAATGTTAATACAAATCTTCTGAACAATATCCATGTGCATTCTCCGGAAAATATATATGCAGGAATCTATGCTTCCGAAAATGATCTGGATGATGTTATATTACTGAATCCTGACAAAAGAATTGCGAGAACTTCGCAGGGAAATATCTTGTTATTGACGGATAATACACTGCGTGTTCCAAAACATACTGAAGGTGCTTATATCTCTCCGTTGCTGGAATCATTTGTAACCTTTCTGGATAAAAAGGGACTGGCTCTTCTGGAAGAAGCCGAGATTATTGCCTTTGAAACTCAGAAAGCAGATGAAGTCCTGATGATTTCTGAAACGAGTGGAATACACCACGTAACAAAAATTAGAAATAAAGAGTTTTCTAAAGCGAAATTTGCAGGCCTATTAGAGGAATGGCAAAATAGTTTTAACTAAGCTTTCACAAACTTTTTCAGTATCCGTAAGATTTTTTGAGCATCACGGTCCCGGTAATTTTTTAAGTCAAAAGAATAATCCTGGGATGTTGTTTTAATGTTCAGAATCTTATGGGTAAGGGAATACTTACTTACTTCATTAAAGTATATCAGCGTATTCTTTCGGGTATTAATTTTTATCTGAAGGGTTTTGCTGTTCCAGCCTACAAAGTTTTTCAGAATCAGATTCTGGACAATGGTTTTTCCAAATACAACGACAATAAATGCATACGCAGCCATCTTGTACCAGTAGAGCTGTTCATAAGATATGTTTTTTACAAAATTAAGTCCGATAACAGCGGTTACGCCAATAATGATACTGGTAATATTGAAAATGCTAAGCGCATTGTTGAAATAAATTCGTTTCAAAATAGTTCTGATTGTTATTTATAAATGATGAACTTCCGGTTAGTTCTGAGAAATATCTTCAGGCGCATTAGCCCATAACAAAAACTCTCCGCCTAATCCCTGCATTATTTTTTTCCACAAGTTCTGGTCATTGGATTCTGTGTAATCCAAATTAATAACTTCTATAACTGTCCACATTTTATTTTTTACCTCACCTTCCAGCTGCTGGGGAGACCACCCTGAATAGCCGGAAAATATTTTGATATCTTTTGTTTCCAGTTCCTGTTTTACAATAAGCTCTATTACCTCTTCAACATTGTCTGTAAGGTAGTAGTCTTCGTTGATTTCAGAATTTACAGAAGTAGCTCTTTCTCCATGAATAATAAAGAATATTTTATCCTGAGATATAGGTCCGCCTTCGTACACCTCAATATCATTTTGCATTATTTTATTGAAGCGTTTACTCAGGAAATTATTTTTCTTATTAAGGATAAGGCCAAAGGCTCCTGATTCGTTGTGTTCGATAATGAGGACAACAGAGCGGGAAAATATATCTCCGGAAATATCAGGCGTGGAGATTAAAATCTTACCTTTGTAGGAGTTATTCATACTCAAAAATAATATTTTTTCGATGGAAAACCTACACGACAGAAGAAAAGTTTATGAAAAAGCAGAATTGCTTGAAAGTCAAATCGAACAGTCGCCTTTTGAAATGTTCAAAATATGGTTGAAAGCCGCGGAGGAAGATACAAGTGTTGTAGAGGCCAATGCAATGGATGTCTCTACGGTAGATGAAGACGGTTGCCCAAGAACCAGAATTGTTTTGTTAAAAGAATACTCTGAAGAAGGTTTTGTATTTTTTACCAATTATAATAGCTACAAAGGAACAGCTATAGCACATAATCCTAAAGCTTGCCTTCACTTTTTCTGGTCCACTTTGGAGCGTCAGGTAACTATTAAAGCGGAAATGATAAAAACATCAGCACAGGATTCCGATACTTATTTCCATTCACGCCCCCGTGGCAGCCAAATAGGAGCTGTTGTATCACCACAAAGCAGCGTTATTCCGGACAGGAGCTTTCTGGAAGAAAAGCTAACAGAAACGGAGAAGTTCTTCGAAAATAAAGAAGTAGAAAGACCTGCACATTGGGGAGGTTATATTGCTAAGCCTTATGAAATAGAATTCTGGCAGGGGAGACCTAACAGATTACACGACCGAATTGTTTATACCAAAACAGAAGATGGAAGTTGGAAAACAGATCGCCTGGCGCCATAGAATATAAAAATATAATAAAAAAAAGCTGCCCAATTGGGCAGCTTAATTTCTTTTAAGAAACTAGTATTATTTCTTTTTACCGTTTACAGATTCTGCTAACTCAGAACCAGCTTTAAATTTAGCTACTTTTTTAGCAGCGATTTTAATTGGTTTCTTTGTTGAAGGGTTGATACCTTGTCTAGCAGCTCTTTCAGCTACGGAGAAAGTTCCGAAACCTACTAAAGATACTTTACCATCTTTTTTCTTCAATGTAGAAGATACATTAGAGATGAAAGATTCTAATGCTTTCTTAGCTGCTACTTTAGTGATATCAGCATCCTTTGCAATTGCGTCGATTAATTCAGACTTGTTCATAGTAAATAATATTTAAAGTTTAATTTAACTAATAGCAAATATAACACAAATTTTGTCTCATGCAAATAATTAGTGTTTTTTTTTAATAAAAGCATGCTAATACTTCTCAAAGGGTTGAAATTTAATAATGCATGTTTTTACTAAAATGCTGCTTTACGGGTAACTAAAAGTGTGCCAAAAGTCCATGACAACGTATTTTTAAAGAATTGTTAATATTTTGCTTTGAATTATCATATTTTAAATTTTAAGTGTTTATAGGGGTTTATTTAATGATTTTTATGAAAAAGGCTCATTATATGTAGGTTAGCACTAGTCATAATACCTTTGACGTTTCTTTTTTTTAATATGCATAGTTTGAAGAATTCTTTTGGCTTTCGCCGGAAACCAGTAAATTTGCATTATGCTAATAGAAGTTTTTAAATCCAAAATTCACAGAGTTAAAGTAACTGAATCAGATCTTAATTATATAGGTAGTATTACTATAGATGAAGATCTTATCGATGCAGCAGGACTTGTTGTGGGAGAAAGAGTATATATTGTAAACGTGAATAACGGAGAAAGATTCGATACTTACGTGATAAAAGGAAAGAGGAATTCAGGAGAAATCTGTCTGAACGGACCTGCAGCACGTAAAGTACACAAAGGAGATATCATCATTATTATTGCTTATGCACAGATGACTCCGGAAGAAGCCCAAACATTCCAGCCCAAAATAGTTTTCCCGAACGAAGAAACTAACCTGTTAACTTAATAAATGGCAGAGGCTAAAAAAAATAATACACTAAAGACAGCCCTTACTATTGGAATATCTTTAGTGTTTGCTGTTTTTTTTATGTGGCTGGCTACAAGAGGACTTAATTTTTCAAAAATCAAAGAAGCTTTTGTTAAAGCCAATTATTTCTGGATTTTTGCAGCATTTGTCTTCGGGATTATGGCATACTGGATTCGTGCAATACGCTGGAATATGTTTCTGGAACCTATGGGCTACAAAATATCCAATTCCAACGCGCTTTGGACATTGTCTTTTGGCTATTTAATGAATCTTACTATTCCCCGAAGCGGAGAAGTAGCGAGAGCAACAGCTTTATATGGTGTGGAAAAAGTTCCGGTAGATAAATCTTTTGGAACCATTATCCTGGAAAGGGTAGTAGATCTGTTCTTTATGATGTTATTTTTGCTGCTTACTGCAGTTTTTAAATATGAAGCACTGATATCTTTCTATAATTATCTGACAAAGCAGAAAGAGAACACACCACAACAAGAACAAGGTTTTCCATGGAAATGGTTAATAGTAGGTTGCATAGGATTAGGAGCTGTACTGTTTATTGCTTTTCGTAAAAAGCTGCAGCAAACTTCGATATATGCTAAGGTTGTAAACTTTGGAAAAGGGCTTGTAGATGGTTTGAAATCCATAGTTCAGATAAAAAATAAGCCAAAGTTTTTTCTGTATTCAGCAGGGATTTGGACTTGTTACTATTTTGCTGCTTATTTAATATGCTTTGCCTTACCCGAAACTTCTTCTTTTGGATTTGCCGATGGTTTTTTCCTGATCACAGTAGGAACATTAGGAATGATGGTGCCGGCCTCAGGGGGTATTGGAGCTTATCATTTAGCACTGAAGTTAGGCGTAATGGGACTCTTTCTGGCTTGGGGAAAAGATCCTGAGGCTGGAGCCGAAGTAGGTCTAAGCTATGCTTTTTTGTCGCATACACTTCAACTATTTATTATGTTATCTATGGGGTTAATCTCTATACCACTTCTGGCAAAAGCCAGAAAAGTATAAAGGCTGAGCATATCTTTATTTCAGATGACATTTAAATCAAAATATTATCTTTGCATATAACGATAGCAATAAAATGCTATTATAAATACAATAACAGGGGGAAATCCCTATAAAGAAAGAACATGACAATAGACAACAATCATGTAGTTGCTTTAAACTACACACTTCATACAATTGAAGAAAACGGTGAGAAAACTTTTGTTGAGCAAACAACAAGTGAGAACCCTTTAACATTTTTATATGGTGTTGGAATGATGATTCCTAAATTTGAGGAAAACATCAAAGGTCTTACAGTAGGTGATAAAACTTCTTTCACAATTGCTCCTGAGGAAGCTTATGGTGAAAAAGATCCTAATGCATTGGCTCAATTACCAGTAGATATGTTCAAAGAGTCTGGTATGCCGCCAGTAGGTGCTATGCTTCCTTTATCTGATAACCAGGGAAATAACTTCCAGGCTATCGTTGTAGAGGTTACTCCGGAGGTTGTAATCGCAGATCTTAACCATCCAATGGCTGGTAAAACGTTGAACTTCGATGTTGAAGTTTTATCAACTCGTCCTGCTACAGAAGAAGAACTTTCTCACGGTCACGCTCATGGTGTTGACGGTACAGAAGGTCACTAAAAAATAAAGGCCCGGCTTTTTGCCGGGCATTTTTATTTTAATCAAAGACGGTTTCCTGTTTGCATTAGCATATCAGGAATTTTTATTTTCCTATTTTTGCCAAAAAAAGATGGAACAGCAATCTAAAGATCCTTTACATGGAAAAAAACTAGTCGATATTCTGGAAGAATTGGTAGACTATTATCAAGGTTTTGAAGAGCTGGGAAATCAAATTAATATCCGCTGTTTCACTCATGATCCGAGTATCGGTTCCTCTTTAAAGTTTCTCCGCAGAACTCCATGGGCCAGAACCAAAGTGGAAAGCCTTTATCTATATGTCTTAAGACAAAAAAAGAAAAAAGGGTTGCTGTAAGAACTTCTAATTATCATAAGGTTGCAATATATTGAAGCTTATAGCTATTGGATCTGAAGAGAGAATATTTTGTTTGTTCCATATTTCTTCAGTAGGACTGTTGTAGCCGCCAATATAGATGTCTTCTTTAGCCTTTGAGGCATACAAAGACATTATTATGTCATTTATATTTTCGCTCTGATAAGTTCCGATATCGGCAATTATCCGCATACTGACAAAAAAAATAGGATCTTTTAATTTGATATTGAATCTTTTTAAATCAATATAAAGTTTCCCTTTTTGAACTGATAAATCTGAAAGAGGTATAATAACATTATCCCTGTTTAATTTTTCCTTTAGGATTAGTTTGGTGCCATTACTAAAATCATAAAAATCTAGTTTTATATAATATAGATTTGTTATTTTTCCTTTAGGATACAACGTGACCGATTTTAGCTGAGCATTCTTTTGAAAATTCCCTTTTAATACTTTTCCATAATTGTAGCCTGTGGAAAGATTATAGATAGAACTTCTTCTGGTTCTGTCTTCAAAATTTAAAGTTTTTAATGAAGAAATTATAACTTCCGGTATTATATATTCTTTGGGGTGTAAAATAATAACTGAGTCTTTTGAAATAGCTCTTACTGACATACTCTGATATCTGTTGTCGATAACTTCAAAAGATTTTGATATTCTCATATTGAGTCTGCCCAAAGAATCTGAAAAAAAAGAATGATTATCAATTTTTACTTCACAGTATTTTACCGGAAGATTAGAATCAATTTCTTTAAAATGAATGTAATGCTGACCAAATAATTGTATAAAGGAAAATAAGAGTGCTGCTATTACAACATTCTTTTGAAAATAAATATGTTTATAAAATATATTTAACATGGAGAATTAGTTGGTGTACAACTTTGTACATAACTTTCTTTACTTACTGTAATCCAAAAAACTTTGAACTTTTCAGTTACTACTCTTGTGCCGCTTGAGCTTTCTCCACAACCACCCGTCCATTGGCATTCGCCATATTCAGTATCTGTTCCGAATCCTTTTGCTTCCATTTTATAAGGTAATAGAATAAATATGAAGCACAGAATAGCAGTAATTGATAAAACACTCTTTACTGATAATTTCTTGGATAGATTTTTTGACATAATATTTAATTTTAATTAGTCTACTTTCTTTTTTTTAAGATCAATATCCAGTATCTTTTGACCATAAGTTTTCGCGATAACTTCTCTCAAATGTGGCCAATTATTTACTTAAGTATGATATATTTTGGTTGTTTTTTTTATAACTAAAGTATTATGTTTTTATTTTGATATTTAGTATATTTTTGACTTAAAAACGAATTTGTTATGAAAATTTCAATTAAACTTAGAAAATTAAGGGAGCGGGAAAAGTCTAGCCAGGCAGAAGTAGCTGATGAACTGCAAGTCTCTCAGACAGCATATAATAAATGGGAAACAGGATCTACTATGCCTTCTTTAGAAAATATAATGAAGTTGTGTAATTATTACAATATTGGTATTGCAGATTTATTAGATGACAATTTTAAAATTTTATCTGACGATATAAACAAGAAAGGAATAAGAGTAACGGAAGAAATAATTCAAAATATTATTAAAAATCAGGAAAGACTGATTGAGCTAATAGAAATACAAAACGGAATTCTGGTTCAAATATTGAAATGTGAGAATTGAGAATAATATATACTCGTTATCTTAAAAAAAATCCCCTTAGAATTCTAAGAGGATTTAATATATCTGAATTTATTTGTAATTATCCGAATGCTCTTTTTAGTAAGCTTTCTACTTTCGGTTCACTGCCACGGAAGTTTTTATACAATTCCATAGGATCTTTAGTTCCGCCTGAAGATAATAATACTTTATATTTTGCTGCAGTCTCCGGATTGAAAATCCCGGTTTCTTTGAAATAAGCAAAAGCATCTGCATCCAGTACTTCTGCCCATTTATAAGAATAATAACCAGAAGCGTAGCCTCCCTGAAATACGTGAGAGAAGCTTGGGCTAATTGCTGTTTCCGGATTTACAGGATACAATTGTGTAGCTTTAGTCTGTACATCTTCAAAAGCTTTAATGTCTTTTACTTCATCAGATTTTATATGATAAGCCATATCCAGTAATCCAAATCCTAGTTGACGCAAAGTCTGATAACCTTCCATAAAGTTTTTAGAATTCTCAATTTTCTCGATCTTTTCATCGCTTAGTACTTCACCAGTTTGGTAATGCTTTGCGAAAGTTTTCAGGAATTCCGGTTCATAGCAGAAGTTCTCCAGAAACTGAGAAGGTAATTCTACAAAATCCCATTTTACTGAGGTTCCGGAAAGACCAGGATACTGAGTATTTGCTAAAATTCCGTGGATAGCATGCCCAAATTCATGGAATAAAGTAGTTACCTCCTGGAATGTTAATAAACTTGGTGTATCTCCACTTGGCTTGTTGAAGTTACATACTACAGAAATATGAGGACGGCTGTTTTCACCATTTTGCTTGTACTGATTTTTATAGCTTGTCATCCATGCACCGGCACGCTTTCCTTTTCTCGGGAAGTAATCCACATACAGGATAGCTTTGTATTGTTGCCTGTCAGTCTGAGCGGAGTCGAAGACTTCCTTTACTTCATAGGTTCTCACCTCATCATGGTATTTAGGAATGTCTTTTCTTTCTTCAAAAGTAAGCCCGAATAATTGCTTAGCAAGACGGAAGACAGCATCCTGAACTTTTTCTAAAGGAAAATAAGGTTTTAGCTCTTCATCGTTCAAATCATATTTTTGCTTTCTTAGTTTCTCAGCATAGAAAGAATGATCATAGCTTTGCATGTCCTCGATTCCGTCAGCTTTAGCCAGAGCTTTTAATTCCTCTATTTCTTTTTGGCTGTATGGCGTTGCTTTCTCCAGTAGTTCATGTAGGAAGCTTTCAACCTTTTGTGGTGATTTTGCCATTCTTTCTTCCAGCACAAAAGCAGCATAATTTTCATAACCCAGAAGTTTTGCTTTCTGATCTCTGAGGCTGATAATATCTTTAATCATTTGCTGGTTGTCGAATTCACTACCGTCAAATGATTTTTTTCCATTGGCTAAAGCCAATTCCTTACGCAATGTGCGATTCTCTGCATACGTCATAAATGGAACATAACTCGGGTATTGTAAGCTTACAGCCCAGCCTTCCAGTTCTCTTTCCTTGGCTTCTTCTGCATATTGTGCGATAATAGCTTCCGGAATTCCGGCAAGGTCTTCTTTATTTGTCAGGTGCTTTACATAGGCGTTTGTAGCAGCCAGTACATTTTGTCCGAACTGAAGCTGCTTTGTGGATAACTCTATACTAATGTTTTTTAGTTTTTCTTTATCCGTTTCATTCAGTAAAGCCCCATTTCTAACAAAACCTTTGTAAGTTTCATTCAATAAAGTTTGCTGTTCTTCATTCAGTTCATAGTTGGATTTTTCATCATATACTTTTTTAATACGTTCAAAAAGCTTCTCGTTTTGAGATATTTTAGAAGAGTATTCTGTTAGTAAAGGTGAAACTTCCTGTGCAATTTGCTGGATTTCATCATTGGTTTCAGCAGAGTTCAGGTTGAAGAAAATATTTGAGACAACATCCAGTTGCTCTCCTGCATAAGCTAGTGCTTCAATAGTGTTGGAAAAAGTCGGTGCTTCCGGATTGTTGGCTATGTGTTCAATTTCTGCTTCTGATGTTTTTATCAACTCTTGGAATGCAGGAAGGTAATCTGTGTTTTTTATCTGGTCAAACGGTGCAGCATGAAAAGGCGTTTGAAAGGATTCTAATAAAATATTGTTCATTTAAATTTTAAATTTTTAGAGATATAAATTTACAAAATTCGCACCAATAATATTGTTTACCTTTGTTGTTAATAACTATTAACAATCTAAGCTATGAAGAAATTTTTCAAAATTATGCTGTGGTTTTTCGCCATAGTATTCATCCTCCTTACCGTTACTATGTTTGTACTGGGTAAGAAATACCACTACGAAAAATCTATTACGATTAATGCGCCCCAGGATAAAGTGTGGACGCATATTAATTCGATGAAGGCGCTGAATGAATGGAGTCCTTTTATGAAGCTTGATCCTAATATGAAAAGAACTTATAGCGGGACTTCCGGAGAGATCGGAGATTCTTTTACATGGGATAGTAATGTTCGTGATGCCGGAAAAGGAGAGCAAAAACTATTGGAAATCGTTCCTGGTGAGAGAATTAAAACTTCCATTCATTTTATCAAACCCAATGAAGGTCAGGCGACGTCTAATATTACACTTACTCCCGAAGGAGCACAGACTAAAGTAACCTGGGATATGGATACAGAAATGAACTATCCTATGAATCTTATGAAACTTTTTATGGATGGCTTTATGGATGATGCTTATGGAAGAGGGCTTAAGAGTTTGAAAGAAATCAGCGAACAGTAAAAGACCGTATTATAATAATAAAAACCCTCACAGATATCTGTGAGGGTTTTGTTTATTTTTTATCGTATTTTTTTCCAATTGATCTTAGATAGCGGATCAGGCTTTCCGGTCGGTCGGTCTGAATAATATTAGCACCTTTCCGGATCATCCATCCCCAATGTACATCTGGCTGGTCTTCTGCGAGGTCATCATCGTGTCCTGCACAAAGTTCCGGCCACAGGGCATTGATCCATATTAATGCTTTTTTACTTTTTATAAGCTTCAGAAGTTGATCTGCTTTCGATGTATCATCCTTAATAATTACTTCATACGCAACAGGATTAAAGATAGCTGAGAAATCATTAATATAGGTTTCCGGATTTACCACTTCATCTCTTTTATAGATGCTGTAGTCTTCCGGCCATACCATTGGCATATAGATTATGTTATCCAGTTTGTTACCGGTTTCCTTTTTCAGTTCAGATGCCTTTTTATTTCCTTTTAGTATAATCTGCTCTCTCGTTCCGGTTTTATTAGCGATGGCAAGAACCTCATCCAGATAGTCCCAGGCTTTATCCAGATTGAGCATAATCCTTTTGCCTTTGATAAAATTAAGCATTTCTTCAAGTGTCGGGACTTTCTCACGCGTCGGCATGGAAGCACCGTTTCGTAAAATAAGTGTCCTTACATAATCTAATGTTACATCCGATATTTTACCGGTACCATTAGTGGTACGGTCTAGTTTGGGATCATGCATAATGATGAGCTGCTCGTCTTTGGTTTTCTGGATATCTATTTCCACAATATCTACACCCATTTTAATAGCGCCTGCAACTGCTTTTATTGAATTTTCAGGATAATTTCGCCAGTCGCCGCGATGTGCAACTACGAGTACTTTATCTTTTGGAAAATTTTTACTGAAGTAATTGGTTTGTGAGAAAAAGAGCTGGCATAAAAGGAAAGCCAGAATAAAAGTATATTTTGACATTTTTGTTTTCATAGTTTAGGTTTGATCATGGTTAGTAGTAAAGTCCCTTTGTTTTTAAAAAATCAATTAATTCTTTAGGTCTGTCAGTTTGGATTATATTCACAGCATGATCGATATACCACTGGTAAATATTAGGATTATCCAGGGCTTTGTCATCTTCATGCCCGGCATTATGATGTGGCCATAAAGAATTTACCCAGACTCTTGCACCCTTTTTTCGGACTTCTTTAAAGTCGATTAGCTTAGATTCATCATTTCCTATCGTAAACTCAAATCCATAGACTTGATAATGATCAAGATATTCCTTTATTTTTTGCAAGCCTTCCAGATTATTCAGCCGGATAATTGGCATATATTTTATATCATTTTTAATGTTACCATACTTTCTGTTGAATTCCGGATAGGTTTCGGTTCCTTTGAATAAAACCTGATTCAGCATACCTCTTTGTTTCAGCATAGGATATACAATATTGATGTAATCAAAGCCTTTATCCAGATTAATAAGGATTTTGTCTTTGGTAATATCCAGTATTTCTTCCAGAGTAGGTATTGACATTTGTGTTTTGCTGCCAAGACCGTCCATCAAACTAAACTTTCGGATCTCTTCGAGTGTATAATCAGATACCTGCCCTTTTCCTGTAGTAGTTCTATCAATGGTTTTATCATGCATCAAAACAAGTTTCCCGTCTTTGGTCAGTGCCAGATCCAATTCTACCATGTTAATACCTTTTTCAATTGCTTTTTTTACAGCCCATACAGAGTTTTCTGGAGCTTCCCGCCAATCGGCTCTGTGAGCAACAACCATCACTTTGTCTTCCGGAAATCCGGACAAAGAAACCTGTTGTCCCCATAGCAATCCGGAACCCAGAAGAAGAATAAAAAGTGTGATATTTGAGAATCTATTAGTCATTTTCTGAAATTTTAAAATTAATAACCCGGATTTTGTTTGATGGAGGGATCTGTGTTAATTTGTCCTTGAGGAACAGGCATTATCAGATTGTACTGCTGGATTTTTGCAGTGCTGTATCCAGGGGTATTCTGAAAATGTTTGGTCATTACTTCTATAGCCTTTCCTGTTCTTACTAAATCGAACCAGCGATGTCCTTCGCCTATTAGTTCTTTTCTTCTCTCAGCAGCAATCTCTTCCAGCAGAGTATTTTTATCAGAGATATTAACATTATCCAGCCCGGCTCTTGTTTTTATCTTATTCACATAAATATTCGCATTGGCAGTATCACCTGTCTGGGCATAACATTCGGCAAGTATCAGATAAACTTCTGCCAATCTTAGCACAATGACATTGCTGCCACTATCTGCTATTACATCGGATGTTTTTACAAGCTTTTTGGTATAAGGAACTCCACCCGGAGTTAAGCCTATATACGCATCTCTTCGCTTGTCTTTGGATGAGTACATATTGTATATCTCTTTGGTAGGTAGATTATGCCCCTTGGCTCCCGGTACAAATCCGGATGGACTGAACATTTGGAAGGCGCTATTCCCTTCGGAATTGGCATTGATCCCTGAAGCGAACTGTACATCGAATATAATCTCAGAATTATTCTTGTTTGTGGGTGAAAAAATCTGGTTAACATCGGGCAGTAAACTGTATCCTAAACTTTCTATCTGTTTCAGGTAGGGAATTGCTTCATTATACTTTCCATTGGTGATGAGAACTTTTGCCAATATTCCCAGTGCGGCCCCTTTTGTGGCTCTTCCTTTCTGAGTTACATTAGCAGGAAGTAAAGAGATAGCCTCTGTTAATTCTTTTACAATAAATGCATACACTTCTGTTGTGGTGTTTCTGCCTTTACCAAAATAATTGTTAACATTGGTCGTTTCTTCTGTGCTTAATGGAACATCTCCAAAAATCCTTACCAAATCGAAATACATAAGTGCCCGCAGAAACTTCATTTCACCTATTCTGTAGTTTTTAATTTGACTATCCATTGCTACAGGAGTTATCCTGTTCAATACAATGTTGGCCTGCTGAATCCCTATATAGTGATCACGCCATGCCTTTGCGAGCAGATCGTTTTTAGCCTGTATCGTAAAAAAGTCGAACTCACCATAAGTAAAGCTGTCGTTTGCCGGAACTTCATCGAAAGTATTGTCTGAAGGGATTTCGCCTATAGTAGGCATGGCTAACTGATATTGTCCGTCATATTGCAATGCGCCGTAGGTTGCATTTACTCCTTGTTCCAATTGGTCTGCATCTTTGTAAAAGTTGGTGGTAATTTTAGTACTGTCAGGAGATGTGTTCAGAACATCTGACGAACAAGATGACAGAAGAAAAGCAAGGACAGCAGCTGATATATTTTTTTTCATGATTGATCTTGAATTTGAAAGTTTAGAATTTCATACTGACACCTAATGAAACTGATCTGGAGACAGGATAGTATCCGTTATCATACCCCTGTGTAAGTACATCATTGGTCGTGGCATCTATATTTTGCCCCTTGTATGGTGTAATAGTGAATAGATTATTCCCCATAAGGTACAACTGTATAGCACGGATATTTAATGAAGACAAAATTTCCTGCGGAACATTATAAGCTAACCGTACAGATCTTAATCTCAGATAATCTGCTTTTTTAAAGAACATACTAGAAGTTCTGGCTTCTTTTCTGTTATTAGAAAAATTCATATTAGGCATGGCAAAAAATCCATTAGGATTAGTCACCGGATTGTATCGGTTGTCAAAGTAATACTGGCTTGGAACACCAAAGCCTTCACCAGCTTCTCCGATGCTAACCATATCTCCGTTGTATACCCGTTTTCCTAACTCACTATACAATGTGAAATTAAGTTCGAAGTTTTTATATTTAAAGTTATTTGTAAAACCTAAAATATATTTTGGAACTCCTGAGCCAAAGCTTTTCTTATCTCTCTCATCAATGATGCCATCACCATTAAGGTCTTCCATAATGTAATCACCTACAAGAGTTCCGGTAATATGAGGTGTATTGTTAATCTGTTCCTGATTTTTATAGACCCCCAGAATATTATAACCATACATTTCGCCGATTGATCCTCCTACTTTTGTAATTGAGAAATTATTGGCTCCCCGTATGATTTGATTTTGCCCATTAGCTAATGTTAATACCTTATTTCTATTTGTGGAAAAGTTGAAAGAACTGTTATATTCGAAGTCCTTACCCAATTGAATTGGTTTTAAAGATAGCTGTATCTCAAGGCCGTTATTTCTTACCTCACCAATATTCTGAAGAGAGGTGCTGTAGCCTGACTGTTCAGGGACCGGAACATCCAGCAGTAGGCCTGTTCTGTTTAGTACATAGTAATCTCCTGATACATTCAGATACTTGTTGAATAACGAGAAGTCGATACCAAAATTTGTAGATTTTGCCTTTTCCCAGGATATATCAGGGTTTGGAGCTGTAAATGCTCTGTATCCGGGTGCTAAAATTCCACCAAATACATAGTTCTCCTGTCTCATCAGAGATTTAGCGCCAAAGTTTGGAATTTGATTATTACCATTATTACCAATGCTGAATCTCAGTTTTACAGGATCTATAAATTTATTCTTTGGGAAAAAACTCTCATTGCTTAGATTCCATGCGAAAGAAAAAGCATAAAAATCTCCCCATTTGGAGTTGTCTCCAAAGCGAGATGAACCATCACGTCTGTATGAACCCATAATGGAATAACGATTGTCATAGCTATAATTTAGTCTGGCAAAATAAGACAGTAGCGTCCATTTGTATTCGTTAACAGTTACATTAAAGGAAGATCCGCCTGCAATATTCGTGATGCTGTTATCCGGAAAACCTCCTGCTAAGGTTTTCACTTCATTATAATTTTCTTTCTGAAAAGACTGTCCGGCCATAGCGCTAAAGCTATGCTCATTAAACCTTTTATTATAAGTTAGTAGGTTTTCGAGAAGGTAATTTTTCCTGATATAATCTGTTCGGGATGCTGTTGTAACATCAGGAGCAGGAGTTCGATATGATCCTACGGTTGATGGATCAAAGAAATTATACTCGTAACTGGAATAGTCACCACCTACAGATATTTTATATTTGAAATCTTTCAGGATCTTTAGCTCGGCAAATAGATCTCCGAAAATACGAAGATTGGTGTATTTTCTTTTTGTCATTTCGGCTATTGCAACAGGATTTTCTACCAATGCCGCGTCGGTCGGAGTATTTGCTTTAATCTGCTGAGAAATCAGTAGATTTCCATTGGAATCTCTGGGAGCAAAGAAAGGGTACATGGTACTTGCCATTTGTACGACATTATACGTCCTTCCTCCGTCTACCATGTCGAAGATACTTCCGGAAGAGTAAGAAGGTGTAACCGATACTCCTATCTTTAGATTATCACTAAGATCCGTAGACAGATTAATATTACTGGAATATTTCTCATAATCGGTACCGATTACAATTCCTTTCTGATTAAAATAACTTCCGGTAAATGAATATCTCGATTTGTCACTTCCACCATTAACATTGAAAGTTGTATTACTTACCGGAGCATCTCTGAAAATGGTTTTGTACCAGTTGTTGTTAGTAAGTCCTTGTACACCGTTGAGGTAAGGTGTAAGATAGTCTGGTATAAGCTCTCTAAGACTTGCTCCTTTTGCCTTACGGGTAGCGGTATCATCATTGATACTTCTGTTCGTTCCTTTAGATAAATAGTTATTATCCCGGGATTCTTTCATAAATACTGCCATTTGGTAGGCATCTACTACTTTATTGTTACTGGCTACCGACTGAATACCATAGTAGGAGTCTACGGATACTTCCGTTCTTCCTTTTTTTCCTTGCTTGGTTTGGATCAGTATAACCCCGTTAGCACCTCTGGAACCATATATAGCTGAAGAAGCTGCATCTTTCAGAATATCAATAGATTCTATGGATGCGGGATCTATAGAATTAATATCCGAACCTTCTGATAATGGAAAACCATCTACTACAATAAGTGGATTCACACCGGCTGTTAAAGTTCCGATACCCCGGATTCGGATTGTAGGAGAAGATCCTGGCGTAGCATTGCTTTGCGTAACCTGAACCCCTGTAGCTTTTCCGGCAATCATTTCACCAAAGTTACTGGAGGCCATTCCTGTAATATCCTTTGCTCCGAGAGAAGCAATAGACCCTGATACATCTTTTTTCTTTTGTGTACCATAACCAATCAGTACTACTTCATCAATCTTTTTCTCTTTGGCCGATAAGGTATCGGTTTTAGCTGTGGACAAAGCATCCTTTTTGGAAACACTTTTAGTTACTGTTTTGCGGAGTACTACTGTATTATTCCTTATCTCGCATTCTACAGGATAATGGGTTTTAAGGTAGCTTAGTGCTTGTTCCAGAGAAGAGTAGTTAATTGCACTCTCATCTGCGTACACACCTCTGAAATCTGAACTTGAGTAAAGGAAAGAGGTATTGGTGGATTTACTAAGTTTATCAAATACCTTAGCAATAGGAACCTGATTTCCGCTTTTTAGGCTGGTGCCGGTTCTGGTGGTCTGCCCGTAATGAACTACGGGAAGTCCGACCGCAACCAGTAACGCAATAGATATTGCTGTTTTTTTCATACATTTGACGGTTAATTTTTTAGACTTTAGCGAGTTTATATAATTAATTATGTGCACCGATAACCCCCATTATCGGTGCTTTTTTTATTTTAGTTGTATTACATTGTCATTGCTTTTTTCTGGTTTCAGATTAAACGGATAGCCTATCACAGATAATACCTCGTTCAGGTTTCCGGAGAATGAGCCTCTTATCTGTTTGTTTTTGTACTGATCCGGATAGTCAATTTTTACGTGATATACTTCTTCCAACTGATTGATGACTTTCTCAAATGATTCGTCCTGAAAAGAAAAATTCTTTCGGGTATCCATTGCATAATAATGAAAGGATTCGTTCTTAGAATTTTTACTCCATGTTTCATTAGGAAGCAAATAGGTAATCTTTCCTTTATAGTCTATTTTCACTTTTCCTTCAAATAGCTCTACTTTTTGCTCTTCACTGGTCTGATCCAGGAAAAATTTTGTGCCCAGAATCTGAACACTGAAATCATGAGCATTAATATGAAATGGTTTTGTTTTGTCTTTGGCAATATCAAATGTTGCCTTTCCTATGAACGTTATATTTCGGTCAGTCTCTCCAAAATCAGCAGCAAGTTCAATTTTACTATGAGGCTGTAATGTAATTATACTACCATCCGGTAAGGTTACTTTTTTGCTGTTATTGGTACTGAAGAATATGTTTGTCTCATGTTGAGCTGAAGGTGAGAATCTGAAAAAATAAAAGCCAATACCCAGTATAACTACAGCTGCGGCAACCCAGTATATTTTTCTAATATTTACAGAAGGCTTTATTTTACGTTCAATACCCTTTAGAATGCGTTCGTCACTCCGGGTATCTATCCGTTGCTTTTCAGCAGAAACTTCTTCCCAGTTTCTTTTGAAATCTTCATCTTCGATTTTATTCATACCTAGTATTACGCAGAAAGTATAAAATCGTCAACCCCGGAAAGCAATTTTTTTGTGGTTTATAAAAAATAATGTAAAAATATCAGGATACCTTTCTAAGGTTTAACCACAAAAGGCACAAAAGCGATGCTAAAATATCACCGCTTTTAGTACACAAAGATTTCACCTAAAGGTAAAATTATTTCAACCATTTAAACATTGAGAAAATTAAGTTTTCAACGGTTTTTGCTAAGCACTTGTGGCTTTGCGTTCCCTTAAAAACAGGAGGACAAATAAAAAGATATTTGCGGTCTTTGCGATAGAATCATGTTTTTTTGTTTTAAAAACGATTTTGCGATTTTACAGCTTATACAATTAGAAAAACGATTTCTAATTCACATTATTAAAAGAAAGAGCTAAGATTGGTTCGGAGAAATAAAAGAACCTTATTTACGTGTTTAGCAACAGCATTTTTAGAAATACTGTTTTCCTTGGCTATTTGTGAATAACTTAATCCATCCACTTTATGCTTCAGGAAGAAACTTTTGCTTTTCTCAGGAATCAGAAATAATAAATCCTCAATCTGTTTTATGTGACTAACCGGAATTTCTTCATTACTCTCGTCTTTTGCAGTACAGGTATTTTCTTCCAGAGTTGAAAAAGAAAGTTTGTTTTTTCTGTAGAAGTTGGAAATTTCCTGTTTTGCTGTTTTGAAAACTGCAGCACTCAGATTTGTATCATTTAAAGAATGACGGTGCTTCCATAGATGGACAAAAATATCCTGAACCACATCTTCAATATCATCCCTTCCGTGAATGTATTTTTTCACGAAAAAGAAAACCTGATGCTTGTGCTCGGTGTATATTTTTCTAAATGATGAGTCCACCTTTAATTTCTTTTCACCTGTAAATAAACTATTCGGACAAAAGTATTGAAAACAAAATACTTGTGTTAAATATAGTGTATTAATTATTATTAATAAGATAGAAGGTGTATCTGATATTGATTCATTACCAGATATTTATGTTTTGTATTTCTCTGAATAAGAATATAAAATCAGTATTCTAAATTACACAAAATACACCTGGAGCACTATAATATTGCCTATTTTTGTATAGCAAAAAAGAGCATAGACATTGCTCTGTAAAACATTCAAAATAAAAAAAGTTGATGAAGACAAACGCAGAAATTTTAGAAGATATTATAAAATCCAGAAGAAGTATTTTTCCAAAAGACTATACAGCAGAAGCAATTCCGCAGGATGTTCTGGATAAAATCCTGGAATCCGCTAATTATGCACCGAGTCATAAAAAGACTAATCCATGGCGATTCAGAATTTTTCAGGGATTAGAGAAAACAGAATTGGGGGAGACTCTGGCAGAACTATACAAAGCTACTACATCTCCGGAAACTTTCCTTGAAAAAAAATATATTGACATATCGGATAAAGTGAGCAAAGCTAATACGGTTCTAAGCATTGTTTCGGATTTTAGTGGTAAAGTACCGGAATGGGAAGAAGTTGCAGCAACGGCTATGGCTGTTCAGAATATGTATCTGATGGCTACAGCCAATAATGTAGGCTGCTATTGGAGTTCACCGGGAATGATTCATCATATGGGAGAATATCTTCAGCTCAAAGAAAATGAGAAGTGCTTAGGTTTCTTCTATATGGGAATGAAGTAATAGTATGAAGCTATATCAAAAACAAAGGGAAAGAGCAATCTTTCCTTTTTTTATTTCAAACCTTGTCAAGGCTAGTTAGTAAAGAAAAATATTGCGAAGCAATTCGAGCCTTAAAAAGTATGAGGATTTAAACATTACTTGTGCCTTGGTGCTAAGGGTGTAAATACTTTGCTAATGATTAAGGTTTAAAACCAAGATCTTTTTCCCAGGAATTTCCATGTTTTTTATCGAGATATTTTTTTAGAATAGTGTTATTAATCTGGGCTTTCCGGGATAAATCAGATGTAACCAGGCATCCCATATTCCATACGCCGATTCCGTATTTATTCTGAAAATTTCTGCCATCAATACCTGCAAAACCAAACTTAATAAAAGCAGCAGATTTGTTTTTAATTAAGTCCAGATAATTAGATTCTGTAGCATATTGTGGTGCATGATATTCTGTAGATCGGGAGTTTGTTTTTATTTTTTGTCCGGAGATACTACCGGAAAATAAAAGCAGTAAACAGAATAATATCAATATTTTGTGCATGATGTATTATTTTACTTTATATGATGGACAAATAGGCTGAAAGGTTGGAATTGTATCCTAAATTTGAGTTGGACTTATTCTAAATCACAACTTTGATTTTTTTCTTTCCAAAAATTAAAATATTTTTGCACCGTAACCTGAGAGGTGATGAGAAAGTATTTTACTATCATATTACTGGTCTTCTATCTTTTTTCTTCCACAGAATTGAGTCAGGTTATCAAACTGCCTATTTTTATCGAGCACTTCAAAGAACATTCTGCAGCAAATCCAAAGCTTACATTATTTGGATTCATCAAGCTTCATTATTTTAATGGTGATCCCGATGCTCCGGACTATGAAACTAACATGAAACTGCCCTTCAAAAAACATGACCTTTATCTGGTAACCTCGGTTATCATTCAGGATATACCCAAAGCCTTTAATCTGGAGATTAAAGCACCAAGTTTTGAAGAAAGCAAAACAAGAAACTTTTTCTATACTATCGGTGAAATCCCTTCACCGCTATTTTCTATTTTTCAGCCGCCTAAAGTAGCCTAATTTTTAAAGTACAGAGCATTCCCACATACAGGGAATGAATTTTCAACGTTTAAAAATTAGATTTTTATGCTAAATAAAATCATTGAGTTTTCTATTAAGAACAAACTCATTATTGGTCTTATGACTTTGGCATTAGTCATATACGGAGTTATAGAACTGCGTAAACTTCCTATAGATGCTGTACCGGATATTACCGACAATCAGGTACAAATCATTACAACTTCTCCATCATTAGGTGCACCGGATGTAGAACGATTTATTACATTTCCTATAGAACAGGTGTGCCGTAATATTGTAGGTGTAAAACAAATCCGTAGCTTTTCCCGTTTCGGACTTTCTGTGATCACCATTGTTTTCAATGAAGAAACCAATGTATACCTTGCTCGTCAGCAGGTAGCTGAAAGACTGCAGCAGGTTTCACAGGATATTCCCAAGGAAATCGGAGTACCGGCTATGGCTCCTATTACCACTGGTTTAGGCGAAATTTATCAATATGTTGTTCGGCCTAAAAAAGGATATGAACACCGCTATTCAGCAATGGACCTTCGTACAATTCAGGATTGGATTGTAAGACGTCAGCTACTGGGTGTAGAAGGAGTTGCAGATGTTGCCAGTTTTGGTGGTGACCTGAAGCAATATGAGGTTGCCATAAAACCAGCACAGTTAAAAGCAGTGGGTGTTACCATGCAGCAGCTTTTTGCAGCAGTAGAGAATAACAATCAGAACGCAGGTGGAGCTTATATCGAAAAGGGTCCCAATGCTTTGTTTATAAGAACAGAAGGTTTGGCAAAGAATATTTCCGATATCGAGAATATTGTTGTGAAGAATCTGTCGGATGGAACGCCAATCCTAGTGAAGAATATTGCCGAAGTAAAGCTGGGTAAAGCCATAAAGTATGGTGCTATGACCTATAATGGTAAAGGAGAAGTAGCCGGAGCAGTAGTCATGATGATGAAGGGCGGGAATTCCAACCAGGTTATTGATAAGATTAAAACCAGAGTCGAGGAAATTCAGCAAACTTTACCGGAAGGTGTGAAAATAGAAGCCTTTCTGGACAGAACCAAGATGGTGGATAATGCTATTGGAACAGTTTCTAAAAACCTGATAGAGGGAGCATTGATTGTGGTCTTTGTATTGGTTTTGTTTTTAGGAAATTTCCGGGCCGGTTTTATAGTGGCTTCCGTAATTCCACTGGCGATGCTTTTCGCGATTATCATGATGAATATTTTCGGAGTAAGCGGAAACCTGATGAGTCTTGGAGCTCTGGATTTTGGGCTTATTGTAGATGGTGCAGTCATTATTGTAGAAGCTGTATTGCACAGGCTGCATTCCATTAAAGGAAAGGAAGGTGAAAGAATTTCCGGTGAGCAAATGAATAAAGAGGTGAAAACTTCTGCAGGAAAAATGATGAACTCGGCGGTATTTGGTCAGGTGATTATCCTTATCGTATACCTGCCAATACTTTCGCTTCAGGGAATTGAAGGGAAAATGTTTAAGCCAATGGCGCAAACTGTGGCTTTCGCTTTGATAGGGGCTTTTATTCTGTCACTTACCTATATCCCGATGATGAGCTCGGTCTTTCTTTCAAAAAAAATACAGACGAAGCCTACATTCTCCGACAGGATGATTGAAAAACTTGTTGCTTTTTATGACAGAAGCCTTGCCAAGGTTTTAAAATCTTCAAAGATAGTTATGACAGTTGTATTCCTGTTATTTGCCTTAGCGGTATTTATATTATCGAGGTTAGGAGGTGAATTTATTCCGAGCCTTCCGGAAGGTGACTTTGCTGTAGAGACCAGAATTTTACCGGGAAGCAGCCTGAAAACATCTACAGAAGTTGTGCTAAAAAGCCAGCAAGTGCTGATGAGTAAGTTTCCTGAGATTAAAAAAATTGTAGGGAAAACCGGAAGTAGTGAAATTCCAACTGACCCGATGCCACTGGATGCCAGTGATATGATGGTAATTCTGAAGGATAGAAAAGAATGGACTTCCGCCGATAATTACAATGATCTGGCAGATAAAATGCAGAAAGAGCTGCAAAAGAATATGGTAGGTGTAACCTATTCTTTCCAGTATCCTGTAGCGATGAGATTTAATGAGTTAATGACGGGTGCCCGCCAGGATGTGGTTTGTAAAATATTCGGTGAGAACCTGGATACTCTGAAGGTGTATTCCGAAAAACTGGCAGCAGTAGTGAATAAGGTAAACGGAGCTCAGAATATATATGTAGAACCTGTTTCAGGACTTTCACAAATTGTGATAAACTACAACAGAAGTGCTTTAGCGCAATACGGGCTAAATGTATCGGATGTGAACAATGTAGTGAATGCCGCTTTTGCAGGAAAAGTAACCGGAGCGGTATTCGAAGGTGAGAAAAAGTTCGATATGGTTGTACGCATGGACAGCGAAGAACGCAGAAAACTGGAAGACGTACAGAACTTATTACTCACAACTTCATCCGGAACAGATATTCCGCTAAAGAGTGTGGCAGACGTGGGTATTAAAGAAAGTGTAAACCAGATTCAGCGCGAAAATGCTGCCCGGAGAATTATTGTAGGTTTCAATGTCCGTAACCGTGATATTCAGTCTACCGTAAATGATCTGCAAAACAGGGTAAACAGCGAGTTAAAACTGCCGGCTGGCTATTCTGTCACTTATGGTGGTAATTTCGAAAACCTGCAGGAAGCAAAAGCCAGACTAGGAATTGCAGTGCCTGTTTCATTATTGCTGATTTTACTGATGTTGTATTTTGCTTTCCGCTCGGTAAAGTATGGTCTGATTATTTTTACAGCGATTCCGCTTTCTGCTGTAGGCGGTGTATTTGCTTTATGGCTGCGTGGTATGGATTTCAGTATATCGGCAGGCATTGGCTTTATTGCTCTTTTCGGAGTGGCAGTACTGAATGGGATTGTACTTATTGCTGAATTCAACCGACAGAAGACACAAAAAGAAGACCTTCGGGATGTTGTTCTTACAGGTGGTAAAAACAGACTGCGCCCGGTACTGATGACGGCTACTGTGGCATCATTAGGCTTTCTGCCAATGGCATTGAGCAATGGTGAAGGTGCTGAGGTGCAACGGCCTCTTGCAACTGTGGTAATCGGCGGGTTGATACTGGCAACATTCCTTACACTGTATGTGTTGCCAATACTTTACATATTCTTCGAGAAAAAATCATTCAATAAAACAAAAACAGTTTCGGAAACGGAACATAAGATATAACTGACATGCAAAAGTTAAGTGTTATTATAGCGCTCTTTGTTACCCTTTGGGGAGCTAAAGCGCAACAGTCAATCTCTTTGGAGGAGGCTTATCAGAAAATACTGGATAACAATCTGAATCTGAAAGGTGGTGCTCTGAAAATAGATGCACAAAAGATTTTAAAGCAATCGGCTTTTAATCTGGATCCGCTGAATGTAAGTGCAGAGTTTGGTCAGTTTAATACCGATAAAACAGATCATAAGTTTTCGGTATCTCAGAATTTTCGTTTTCCGGGATTCTATCAGAAGCAAAAGCAGGTTTTCACAGAAGAATGGAAACAGAGTTTACTGAATCTTTCTCTGCAAAAGTGGCAACTGAGAAGGGAGCTTACACTGATCTTCAATGAACTGAACTATCTGGATGCAAAATACGCATTGATTAAAAAAGCGGATAGTCTTTATGGAGTGTATTATGACAAAGCAGCATTGAGACTGAGAAAAGGAGAGAGTAATGTTCTGGAGAAATCTACCGCCGAGAATTATAAATCCCAGGCGCATTTTCAGCTGCTGGCTATAGAAAAAGATAAAGCGGTAACATTGGAAAAACTAAACTTTCTGATTAACGACGGAGATAGTTATACAAACGAGAAACAGTCGTTCTCTGTACAAAATGCTTTATTTTCCCAATTGCAAAACCCAGAAGGAAACCCTTATGTGGAAACCTTAAAACAGGAACAGGAAATACAGAAGGCAAGAACACTGGAAGCTAAAGCACGATTATCCCCAAGTATTAACCTGGGATACAATAACACTTCCATGATTGGAAATCAGGAAAACGGAAGCTATAATGATGGCAGCAAAAGGTTTCACTCGGCTGTAATAGGTGTAGGTATTCCTTTATTCAACAAAGCGCAGAAGCTGGCAATAGAAGCACAAAGAGTGAATGAGAAAATAGCTGCGAATAATTACCAACTGGCGCTGAATAATCTGAATATGCAGTATAAACAGTATACAATTCAGTATCAGAATGCACTGAAAGAGACTGACTATTTTCAAAATGACGGACTGAAAAATGCAGAGACTATTCTAAAGACCGCTAATCTGCAATTCTATAATGGAGAGATTAATTATCTGGATTATGTCTTGTTGGTTAATCAGGCACTGGATATCCGAAACAGAAGCATTGACAGCGTAAAGAAACTCAATGATGCTGTTACTGAAATGAATGCTCTTCAACAAACAAAAATTGACTAATCATGAACAAGATATTTTTAATTATACTTACAACAGTTGTTATTTCTTCATGCTCCAAAGAAGCACCGGTGGAGAAAAAAGCTGTCCATACCACGGAAAACCAAGTTGTTTTAAACGATACACAATATAAAAATGCAGGAATAGAAACAGGAGCACTGGAAGGAAAAGAAACAGCTTCCGGTATTATGGTAACCGGTTCTATAGATATTCCGCCACAGTCTGTAGCCAGTGTCAGTGCTCCATTCGGCGGCTATATTAAATATACCAAATGGATGCCGGGTGAGCATATTGGTAAAGGACAGGTATTAGCAAGCATTGAAAATCCCGAACTGGTACAGATACAACAGGATTACCTGCTGGCAAAATCCAATCTGGAATATTCACAAAAAGACTATCTGCGCCAGCGGGATCTTAACCAGAGCCAGGCAAGTAGTGATAAAGTAATGCAGCAGGCACTTAACCAGCGCAATAATCATATGATTAATATGCGGGCGCTGGGGGAAAAACTAAGGATTGCAGGAATTAATCCGGAAGCATTAACAGCAAATAACATCAAAAGAGTTACCTCGGTAGTTTCGCCTATCGATGGTTATATTTCTTCGGTGAATGTTAATATCGGGCAATATGTATCGCCGGCAGATAAACTATTCGAGATCGTTAATACCAGCGATATTCACTTAGTGCTAAAAGTTTTTGAAAAAGATCTGGATAAGATTTCTATGGACCAGCAGGTAATTGCGTATACCAATCAGAATCCGGAAAAGAAATATACAGCACGTATTGTGCTGATCAGCAAAGATTTTGCAGCAGACCGAAGTGTACTGATTCATTGTCACTTCCAGAATTATGAACCACACTTATTGCCAGGTACGTTTATGAATGCAGAGATTGAGACCAATAGCCGTGCTTCTCTGGCAATTCCGGATAGCGGGGTGGTGGCATTCGAAGGTAAACAGTATATTTTTGAGGAAGTAAAACCTAAAACTTACAAGATGGTTCCGGTGAAAACGGGTAATTCCGAACATGGTTTTACGGAGATTACTGGATTGACCTCTGAACAAACTTCTAAAAAATGGGTAACAAAAGGTGCTTATAATCTTCTGATGGCACTGAAGAATGTAGAAGACGAAGAATAATACATAAAAACTTATGATAAAAATGGGCGGAAATATTTCCGCCCATTTTTATGTTTTTGAATAAGTATGAGTTATTTTACTTTCACGTAAACCTCTTTTATCTTTTGTTTTATCCCCAATTCCGGAATATCTTCTTCTCCTGTCTGGATTAATGTATCAGCACGTTTTTCCAGTGTAAAATGAAACTGTCTGCCTTCCCATTCTCTGTAACTGCAGTACTCCAGGTTTTCGGTATACTCCTTTCCCTTTAACTGGTAAGTTCCGGCACCGCTGGAAAATGATTTCAGGCTGTCTTTTCCTTTTGATTTGTCGTGGTTCAGGAAGGCGAAATGGCTGTCGTTAAACATTTTAATCATTTCGGTTTTGGCCGGATCTATTGTGGTGCGGATGGTATCGGTTCCTTTTACCGTTTCAGAACCTACAAGTCGGTAAGTACCGTCTAGAATGTCACTTTTAGGTGCTGATTCTTTTTGTTTGCACGAAAATACACTCAAAAGCAATCCTGCAGAGATCATGGTAAGATAGTTTTTCATAAAATAATATTTTGTTGCTAATAAATGTATTAATGATTGGTATAATGTTAATTTGTTCAAATATAATTAAAAAATGATTGAAATGTATGTTATATAAAAATCCGCTGTGAATTTTCACAACGGATTTTTTCTGTACGTTAAAGTAATAGGTTTGGGTTAACTCACTTTACATTTAAATATTATGAACATACTTCTCGATACAAAATTCTTTCAGAATTTCACTCGAAGTGACGTATTCACTACTATTTTCAAGTTATAAAGAGAGCCAAGATTAATTCTGGCTGATCAGATCTTTACGGTAGGTGTAAATATCTTCAATAGTCACTACGGTCATTTCTCTCTGAATCGCAAAATCTACAATTTCAGGAAGTCTTGCCATAGAACCATCTTCATTGGTTAATTCACATAATACAGCATCTTCACCAAGGTTTGCCAGTTTTACAAGATCTACACTTCCTTCGGTATGGCCGCGTCTTTCGAATACACCATCTTTTCTGGCAATAAGCGGGAATACGTGTCCCGGGCTGGCAATATGCTCGGCCTGCGCATTTTCTGCTACAGCTGTTCTAATGGTTGTTACACGGTCTTTAGCCGATACGCCGGATTCTACACCTTCCCTGGCTTCAATCGTAATGGTGAATGCTGTCTGATTTTTGCTGTTGTTGGTTTCTACCATCGGGCGAAGATTCAAGTGCTTACTTTTCTCTTCGGAAATGCACAGACAAACGATTCCGCTGCATTCGCGGATCAG
The DNA here is from genome assembly GCF_002024805.1 of Elizabethkingia bruuniana. NCBI lineage: Bacteria > Pseudomonadati > Bacteroidota > Flavobacteriia > Flavobacteriales > Weeksellaceae > Elizabethkingia > Elizabethkingia bruuniana. Next base: position 3,195,006 of record NZ_CP014337.1, on the reverse strand, counting down.
AAGTGCCATGTCTTTTTCTGTAATAGTAGAGGCAGGGAAGATGATGTCGCCTTCGTTTTCACGGTTTTCATCATCCACTAGCAGGATGCCTTTGCCTTGTTGTAATTTTAGAAGCGCATTTTCTACACGCTCTTTGGAGTTTACTCCGAATTTTTCTAATAATGTTTCCATGTATTTTACTTTTAAAAGTTAAAATAGGTCTTCGGTACATGGAAATGAAATACAATAAGTCTATAAGAATAGCCCTACTGATTGTTCCATTTTCTTCTCTCATCCAGACTTTAACTGTCGGTTTTGGAGTTTCACCAAATCAGTCCTTTAAAATAAAAGGAGTCGCGGACTGTAACCGCCGGTAGGGAATTGCACCCTGCCCCGAAGAAAACTTATACTAAGTTTTACTGTATGTTCTAATTAAATTTTTTATTTCACTGATTACTATTTAACGTACAGGCCGCTAATTTCCGAAAGTTTTTTCAATCCGGAAATAGCCTTCTGATATAATTTATCAATAATGCTAAATATAGACTGTAAGTGTTTAATCATAAAAAAGCCGTTCTGTTATTTAGAACGGCAGGCTATTTTTATTTTAGATTCATAATCTTTTCTTTTTCTTTCTGGAATTCTTCTTCAGATAGCACTCCGGAATCTTTTAGTTCTTTTATTTTCTTTAATTTATCGTATTTAGATTCATTGCTGAGGTTTTGAGACTGAGATTGTGGCATAAATTCGTCTGGAAGAATAATCTCTCCGGATTTAATAGCATTTTCTATGTCTACTTCATAATTAATTAATCCACTTCCGATTTTGACATAGTATACATAACCATTCTTTTCACTTCCTCTGGGCATAATTTTTTTGACTTTAAATGTCAGACCGGAATTACTTCTGCTAAAAGAGTTAGCCTGATTAGCCAGCCCCTGGTAACCTGTAGTAGAGTAATAATTAAAAAGAGAAGCTGCATTTCTTCGGATAAATTTAAAATCTCCGTCATTCATAGATCCTGTTCCGATTTTTAAATCTAAACCTGCATAAATTTTATAGCTGGTAGAGGTTATCAGTGTGTCATTTTTTACATGGGGAAGGGTCTGTGAATAGGATATTCCAAAAGAAAGGAACAGAAAAACCAATAATACTTTTTTCATACTTTATTTATTTAAAAACTGTGAGTCAAAAATAAAGTATGGTTTGAGGGCAAACTTACGGAAACCCCTATTTAAATAGATTTTCCAGAATTTTTTCGGAATATTTATTTCTAAAAATAGAGTTTGTTAGATTTTAAGATCTAAATACAATAGCGAGAATAATCAATAAAAGATCTATTCCACAGGCAATCCATACCAACAGCATCGATGGTTCCAATGATTCCTGTACAAATTGCTTTAGCTTAGAAGAGATTACCTCTGCATAATTCAGATTGGGATCGGAGAAGTTAACATCATCCATTTTAACTTTTTTCAGGCAGTATCCGGTTATCTTTCTGAAAAACCACGAAGTTGTACTGTCTTGTTTATTTTCCTGGATCAGCTTTACGCGGAAAATTTTCCAGTTCGGAATTTGTTTGACAAAATTGGGTTGCTTAGTGATAATCTTATTAATCAGCGCCTGAACTTTAGGCTCTATATAATCTGTGAGCTTATAGGTATAGGCGTTATACATTGCACTGCTCATTGCCTGCTTATTGGCTAAAATAATAAACAAAGGAATCTTTAAAAAACCGATCAATATTAATAGCGTTGGAAAGAAATGGATCGTAAAATAGTTAATAATCACGATGAATAGAACTAAAATAGCGGCAGCACCGTTAACATGGCCGGCGGCCATACCACTTTGCGGGCTGCTGATAATTAAATAAAAACCTATGATAAGGTCTGCCAGTACAAATATGCTTCCGATCAGAATAACTTTTATCCATGCCCACAATGATTTTCTGGTAATGGTTGAGATAATTTTTAAATTTTCATTCATAGTGGTGCTTGAAAAATGGTGTTTAATAGATTTAGATTTTACTAAACTAATAAAAAAGAATTATATCATGTAATTGTAAAAAAATAAAAGCAGAGCTATATGAACTCTGCTTATTTTAAATTTTATGTCTGCTTGTTTTATCTCACTCTTTCCATCAGCATTTTTCTTGGTCCCATATCTATTTCCTGTTTCAGAAGCTGGCGTGTTTTGGTATCAATATAAAAGCTTGTAACGGCTTTGTGGTCGGTAATACCATCGGTTGTTTTTACGATCCAGACAGGTGTATTTTTATACATTCCCTTTTCAGTACTTTGTATATTAACTTTTAATACACCACTTTTTTTAGGATTGTAGTCGTAAATAGCAATATCCGTTTTGTAGTTTTCTTTCAACGGAAGCCAACGAATCAATTGTGGATAAATATTACTGTCGAAAAAGTCTTCCTGAGTTTTCTCATTAATCTCAGTTTTTTTATTTGCTGCTTTATCCAGATAATAGCCAGTTATTTCTTTTCCGAAATTCAAGACCATATCTCTTTGCATATTAAAAGAAGAATGCTTTACAGGGGCCAGGTTGGATAATTTTGCCGAAGTTTCATCTGTCCAGTCTGAAGGAGCTCCTTTCATCTTTACAGTAGTTGTAATATTGACAGCATTTGGGGTACGTGCTATTTTGGTTATCACTTTTCCTATTTCAATCTTCGTGGTATCCTTTACAGCATACCAGTTCATTTCTGTCTCTTCATTTTTAATAAGAGCAGAATTCACATCATTGTGTTTTGGGGACTGAGTTTTTTCCTGCGCGTTGAAACCGGAGGCGGTAAACAATAACAGGATGGCCGGAATTAAAAATCTAACTGACTTCATACAGATGTTATTTAATTGTTATATGATAATCAGTTGATTAACAATTGAAAATGTTACAAGTTTAATCGTAAAAATTATGATTATATAGATACTATGAGATTATACTTAATTACCTCAACCTCTAAATGGTAAATTAAATCATTAAGAAATTAAGATACTTAAGAAATAAAATCACCCACGTATTTTAAAAACTTATGGGTATATGCAAAATCGATTTAGATCCTGTTTAATTTTGATTCAAAAAAGTATTAGGCTTCGATAATTCGTCATGCTCATTACAGGCTTAGGGCTCAGCCTGACACCTCTAAAAAAGAGGATAATTGATACGAGCAATGTCACTCTGAGCCCTAAGCCTGTAATGAGCATGACGAATTATCGAAGAGTATTAACAATAAAATTTAAACAGGATTTTAGTTATCAGGTAATGTTTTAATATAGGTAACGGAGACTTTCTCGAAGCCGTTTTTTTCAAAAAATGAATGCGCTTTATCATTTGTAATCCCACTTTCCAGAAACAAAGCTTTAATTTTTTGTTCGGATGCGAAATTGTGGATAAAATCCATGAGTTTTTTTCCTAAGGACATTCCACGCAGGCTACCATCTACAATCATATCTTCTATAATAAGGTATTTCCTGTAAATTCGCAGAATAGCAAGTCCTATAATTTTATTGTGGATATCTTCTATGGTAATCAGATTGCAGTCGTCTTCATCCAGCTCTGCTGATAAGATATCTGCAAAGTTCTCACTCCACTCTGTTGCAGATTTGGCACGTCCGGACATAATTTCGGAATGCGAAATATAGCTGTTTGTTTTGTGTTCAATAAAGAAATTAACAGCTTCCTCTTTTCTTTTATTTTTATCCTGATGCCTGATAAAGACTTCCATTCTTTTGTTTTTTATTCGTGTGTAATAGTCAAATTTATGCCAATCCTTAACATTACTGATAATTGCTATAGCTTTCCGGAATCAACATCTTTAATAAATTTGATAACGCCGTTCATAAATACTTTCTGATCGTCCCACATCGCAAGGTGACTGCCATTGGGGCAGTATAAGTAGCTTCCTTTCTGTACCAGCTTGCTTTGCTCTTCCATGGCCTTTGGATCCATTGTGTCATATTTTGCACCAATCATTAGTGTTGGTGTGGCAATTTCATGAAGCCTGTTTTTTATATCCCATTTAGCAAGTTTTGCATCGCTGCTCATTCCAAGTTCACTAGGCCCCTGCATAAGCGTATATACAGTACTGTTCACATGTTTAAGAGAACGGTTTAATGCGTCCGGCCACTCCGGAAGACGGCAGATGTGCTGTGAATAATAATTTGGGAACAGTAATTCTGTATAACGAGGATTAGCATAATCCTTTTTAGCTTCAATAGCACGGATTTCTGCCAGAATTTCGGGTTTCATCTGTTTGGCTAAAACCTCAGCATATTTTACATATTCCGGAGCACTGGCCATCATATTGGCTACAAGTAGCCCTTTCAGGTTTTTCTGATATTTCAATGCGTATTCCATTGCCAGAATTCCGCCCCATGAATTTCCCAGAACGTAAAAATTATCTTTATCAGCATTGATGGCTTTGCGTACCTGTTCAACCTCATCTACAAACCGGTCGATATTCCAAAGGCGGTTGTCTGTAGGCTGATCGCTGTAATAGGAGCCCAGCTGATCGTATTCATAAAATTCGAATCCTTCACGCTGGAAGAAAGTTTCGAAGCATTCCATATATTCATGGGTCATTGCCGGGCCGCCGTGTAACAGTAAAACTTTTATTTTAGGATTGGTTCCGAAGCGCTTGGTCCATACTTTAAAGTTACCAACAGGAGTGGTAATGGGAATCATTTTTACACCGCCGGCTTCTACAGAATCTTTATAATTGAAATAATCGGCAGTAGAAACACCAGCAATTGTTGATTCTTTTTGCTTGCAGGATACTATAAATGCAGCGATAAATAGCAGGATAAAAACTCGCATTGTTTTCTTCATGTTAATAGGGTAATAGGGTGGTGTGTTTTATTTGTCTTTATAAATGTTCCAGAAGTTGTAATCGGTCATTGGCGCATCGGTAATGCCAATGCAGCGTCCCATAGTTACAATCTGTCCGCGGTGGTAGGTTCCGTGGATAATAACATGTTGTATATATTCATATTTAGAAAAATCGCATTGAAACCACTGAGATTCGATTTTTATATTTTTAATCAGGTCTTCTTCAGTAAGACCATCTACATAATCTGCCAGCTTTTGTGAGTTATTTCTAATAGCACTGAATATTTCTTCTCTTCCGGATAATGCAGCGGTAGCCGCAAAGTCGAATTCATTGTTTTCAGAGATGTGGCTCCACCAATATTCCTGGGTCTGCCATATATGGTGTAATGTTTTCAAAATAGTGGGGAAGCTGGATGGTGTTTCCTGATTCAACTGTTCATCGGATTTGGACGAAAGCCAGTTCAGGTATTTATCAACTACCCAATTGTTGTAGTGAACGGATTTTGAGATTAAAGTTTTTAGACTCATGACTATAGATCTTTAGTTAGTTTTAGTTCAGGCTTGTCACGTCCTACAAAGCGTTCCTTTCCAAGCAGGAAATTAATGGCTTTAGCAACATTCTTATCAACGCTTTGCTCTGTCTTCAGGTAGGAGATGTATTTTATAATTTCATTTCTGGAAGAAGGGCGGAGCTGATTAAAAACATTCAACGCTTCCGGATTTTCCTCCAGTGCTGCTAATAATTTAGGATGTGCCTCAATTTTTCTTTCTTCATGATCTACCTCTATACTAATATCCAGTAATTCACCAATTCTTTTAGGTGAATTTTTCAGCATAGTGGTGTTGATGTACAGCCGCCATTCGCCACTGTATTTTACAAGAGTTTGTATATAGTCTACACCATTTACTGCACCCTTTATGGGAATTTTACCTTTGTACTTTTCATAATGTTTTAGCATGGCTTCCAGTACAGGCGGAGGCAGAAATACAAAAGGATTGATTCCGATAATTTCCAGTCGGGCACTAAAACTATGTTGTTCGGCAGGTATCATATGCTGTTAGTATTATCTTATCCTTTTTTGCTGTTCACTTTCCCAGATTACTTTTTCCAGACGGGATTGTTGTGTTTTTTCCTGCTTGGCACTCATAATCCAGTGTATCACTACCTTTTTATAAGAAGGAGCTTGTGTTATGAAAAAATTCCATGCAGCTTTATTTTTCTGAAATTGCTTCTCGAAATCCTGATGGAGTGGGACAGGTTCTTTCTCGTGAGAATATATCCTGGATTTATTTTCCGTACGAAGACTAAAAGCTTTTAGACCCGCTTCTTTCATTAATCCTTGTTCAGAGAGTTCTTCAACTTTTTTTATGTTGATAGCGCTCCAGATGCTGTCTTTCTTTCGGGGAGTGAAGCGAATGGTATAGCTTTCCTCATCTACAGATCTTCTTACCCCGTCGATCCAGCCGAAACAGATTGCCTGATCCACAGATTCCGACCAGCTCATAGAAGGTTTGCCACTGTTCACTTTATAAAAGCCTACCAGAAGCTCAGCCTCTGCCTGATGGTTATTTTCTAACCACGTTCGGAAATCGGATTGCGTACTGAAAAACTGAGGCTCCATTGTTAGTAAGTGTATTGTTTATAGTTCAAAATGCCTGTTATGATTTGTATTCTCCGGATTAATCAATGATTTGTTGCAATAGGTAGCTGTTTCGAAATCGTTGATACTGATGGATAAAAATGAAATATCGGGAAGTAAGACTGCAAGTTTTGTAATAATCTGTTTTGAAAGATCGGCTTTTTGTTCCGTAGTCCGTCCTTCCATTATATAGCCGAAAATGTGGATAAAGTTTTTCTTGCTTTCAGCCAGTTTGTAATACTGGAAAGGCTGTATTCTTACTTTTATGTCATTGGCTGCAAATAATCCAGTTGCTTCAGCGGTTTCGTAAACAGCGTTCATAATATCGTCAGGCGCTGCCTGCTGAATAATATCCTGTGAGCAATCTATAATAAAGTTGGGCATGGTAATAAAATTAATTGGTTTGACGTTTGGAATCATTGTATTGCCACAGAACATTGATGATCTTCCATGTGCCATTGAGTTTAACGAGATGCATATAATCTATCCATTCATCTGCAAAGAGCTTAACAGAAGCTGTTCCGTCAGAAACATCGAGTAGTTTTATATCTTTTCGTGGAGAAGCCGGAAATTTATCTCCGTTTTTGTTATAGCTCTCAGCAAGCAATACCATAGATTCTGTATTGGTTTCCCGAACATAATCTTTGCCTGTAGCTTTGTCTTTCCAGAAAGTACGCTTTACCATTCTGGGATGTAAGGCACGCTCCATTCTGGCAGGATTTGGTGAATGCTGTGATTCTATATAATCAAGAGCCGCCTGCTTTATCGCCAGTGTATCTTGTTTTGTCTGTCCCAAAGCAAATGCTGAAAAGAGCAGGATAAAAATATAAATAACAGGATATTTCATATTATTAAGTTGATCCGGTGTAAAGATTGAAAGCTAAATAATTGATTGTCTGTCGAAATTAATGAAAAAAGAGAATATAAAATATATTGTTGGATAGAAAAAATAAAAAACCGCTCTAAGTTTCAGAGTGGTTTTATACCAATATAATTATTGTTGTTATTTCTTTTTCGCATTTCTTGCCAGAAAGAAAAGACTGGCAAAAAAGGTTGTAGCATAAACAGGTGCCAATGCCGGTTTTTCAAATTTGAAGGTCTGAAAATCAAATTGTTTATAGAGTGTAAAACCAAGAATAATGGCTATAGTGGCAAAAATAATAGTTGTTGCTTTTTTGTTTTCCATATGTTGAGTATTGTGTTAATTTATCCCTGAATTTAAGTTAAGCAAATTCTTAATACTATATTGTCAGTCAGAGTGATTTTTGGAAAGAATCGTATCGAAGACTAACTCTGGATACTGAAATTGATTGGATTTCGACGCTCTTTTCTTTCAGAAAAGCTCAATCTGACATCAATTTTAGTATTCCAAGCTATGTTAATCCAGTAAACCTTTATCTTTCAGGTTATCGAAAATCAATTTGTCAACTTCAGATATCTTGTCTTTGTCCGAATATTTCAACCATTTCATTTCTTCGATTTCAGAACTTACTTTTAGTTCTCCGGAATATTCCGCAGCGTAGCAAGTCATTTTTACAACTATACCTTCTTCATGTCCATGTGCCTGAGCTTCGAAAGTCCCGATATAATTAAGTGTTTTGTTGTCTATCGTTACACTCAGCTCTTCATTTATCTCGCGGATAAGCGCTTGCTCGTCTGTTTCTCCGGTTTCTCTTTTACCACCAGGCAGATAATATTTGTCTTTTCCGAAGCTTTTGGTAGACAAAATGGATTTGTCTTTTAGTTCGATCCAGGCTAGTTTGTCAATTATTTTCATTTTTCTGTTAAATAGTTGTTTATATTTTATTCAGTTTATTTTTTCATAAGTATGTAATTGTTGCTTTTCTCATCTTTTTTTACAGTGTAGGCTTTATTGATTTTGATCGTCCAGCCTTCTCCTTCAATCAGTTCATCATTTATTTTTACAGGCGAGCTCACCGATATTTTATCCCAGTTGGGACTCATTAATGCTCCCTTTGTAACTTCCAGAATACCCCAGTTGTCTGTAACCCGAATCGTTGGATAAACAGTTCCCTTATTTTGAATCGGGATTATATTCCTTGGGTCAAAAGAAACATTCATTTTCTCAAATTTTATTTCAAGATGTGGCTGTTCAATCAATTTGCTTTTATATTCAGCGATCAATTTTTTTATTTTTTCATCTCTTACTTTTTCTTCCGAAAAAATAGCTGTTCCGTTGTAGTTGTTGGCAATTTTGTCAACGCTGGCCTTTAAATGAGCGGGTGTTTTTATTCCGAAATCCTGAATGAAGAAATCTGTAAGATTGGTGTCACCTTTAATTTTTTGATTCCAGTATTTATCCTTTTGGCTGAGCAAATAACCATAAACCGGAATGGTACTGTAAGCGAATGAGCGGACATAGGTTGGATTTTTAAGAAAAGCTTTGGTTGTCTTTACAAAATGTTCTTTTGTTTGCGCTTTGTTTCTTCCGCTTATCATAAATCCGGTGTACTCTGCAAGGCCTTCGTTCAATTCTAATTGATTCTCAATAGTGGAAGATTCCGGGAAAAGAGTATGTCTGTATTTTCTGAATATAAGCGCATTGGTCAGATGTTCTTTTTGTTCCTTTTTTGAATCGGAAAGAACGGCTTTTGTAAGAGCTTCCAGTTCCAGGCGAAGGTATATTCTCCCGTCTTTCTGGTCAAGATGGTTGCTTTCTTTATTATTCTGAGTAAATCCTAATGCAGATTGAGCTTTGTGGAAAAGTTCGTGCGCCAGTAAGTTTATCCGGTCGTTTTTATTTTCAGACAGTGGCAGCATGATCATAGCCCAGTTTTTGCCATTCCACATTAGGGAAGTATTGGCCATATTAATATTGTCGGGTAATTTTCCGACGTATATGTTACCTTGTTTTGTTAAACTGTTCTGGGCATCTTCTTCGTTGCTGTATAATTGTCTGGTTTTGGGCTCTACCAGCAGAATGCCACCATACAGGTCCTTGTTCCATAATCTGGTGTTTTGCTGGGTAGCTGTTTTAATTTCCTGGAAATAATTGGAAATACTGTTTAAATCCTGAGTTTCGGATTGTTGGGCAGATATTGTTGTAATCTTGATGAGGAATAGAAATGCTAAAAATACTTTTTTCATGGAGGCTTAGTTTTAACTTGTATTTGTATACAAAGCCTAAATTTAAGCATTCTATTGAGATTATGTTTATAGAATGTATGGTAATCTGTTGATTTTGTTTAGAAATTAATATAGTATGATTAAAATATTACGGAAAGTGATGTTATTCTTCAGTCCGTTTGTTTTCCAAAATCTCAGCTACAAATTTCCCGTTTTTGTCTTTAGATACGGTTACTAGAAGATTCGCACCACCTTCCTGATAGGTTCGCTTTATTGTAAGAAGATATTTATTGCCCTGTTTTTCGATGTTTAGAATTTCATCGTTTGCTCCATCATCATTTTTAAGTTCAAAATATGGATAATCGCTTTTGTAATTTGTATTCTTTACCATTTTTACCAATCCTTCATACTTAGCAGATTTGTCGGAGAAGATAACCGGAGAATTAATCGGACAGCCCGTCAGGCCATCGTCATCCGAAACGCCAATACCAAAATAAGCTGTCGGTGTAAAGGAAACTTCGTTATTGTTGGTCTTTAATATTTTAATCTGGGCATCTTTTGTCAGTCCGTAGACTTTTCTGCCATCAACATAGCCTTCAGCATCTTTTGTTTTTATTTTGACATACCTGAATTCCTGACAGTGTTCATCTGCCGGATTTGCTTTGTAAGTAAGGTCACTTATTTCTGTTATATCAACAAGCTTTTCGTTCAGGCTGCTGATATCTTTTGTTTCTTTAAAATTTCCATCCAGAAGTTTTATGTCATTACCCAGCAAGACTGCTTTTCCATCTGTCTTGTGAAAAGTAATTTTAGAGGCTGTAGTATCCTGAACAATATGTTCTGTCTTTTCAGTTGTTGCAACACTGGTTTTGTTCTCCTGTTTTCCACAAGACATGAGTATTATAAAACTTAGTGCCGGGATTAATTTATTCATTGTTGGTATTGTATCATTAGTATCTATTCTTAGCCGCGATAACCTGCTCCGGATTTTCTTACTTCATATTGATCACAGTAATATATTTCCTGTACGGTGGTGGCTTCATCAGTTGGAAGGTCCATGTATTCCTGTTTGTTGGTCACTTTTTTATATTTCTCTTTTTGAGCAGCGAAACACAGCATTGTCCCAAAGCTACTTTGTCCGTAAACGCTATAGTCGCCATACAGACAACCATAACAGTTTTTAAAATGATAGCTTTCTCCAAATTGACTATGAATCTCGTCCAACGCAGTTTCCATTAGATCACCAATACCGGTATAAAGCTTTCCTTCGATGGTTAAAGAGACTGCAATTCTCTCATCTTCAATTCCGCCATTTGGTTCAGCATTTCCCAGTGTGTATTCAATTTTCAGATCTGAATAAAATTCTGAATCTGTTGTTTTATCTATAATTAGCTGTGGAACCAAAATTTTAAAAGTACAGTTGCAAAGTTCTTCTCTGACTATTTCTGAGTTGTAAACAGGTGTTTTACTCCATGTAAATCTTTCCAGCTGCTGCTTGGTATATTTTGTTTTATCATCTACAGACAGATCGGAAAATTCAGATCCTGAAAATTTAACACCGTCAATTTCGGTATATAAATTTTTAAAATCGTTCTCAACAATTACAGAAGTTGTTCCTGAATGGTCAGTATATGTTCCGTTGTATTTTTTTCGTTCTGTCATCGTGCCGTGCTATTGAATTCTTTCAATAGTATTCTCGTCGTTTAAATTTTTTTGTTTTTGCAGTTGAATATCCCTTACGGTTTCTCTGGATTCGGGTAATATAGTTGTTTCCATACTTTGAAGTGCTCCGACCATATTATTGACGGAGTTCTTTTTTGCTTCCCGCAAGCCCATCATAGTTGTTGCGCTGGCATTCTCATATCTGCGTTTTTCAATAGCCAGCATCTTACCTTTCAGCTGACTGCTTGGTATGGATTTTACAAGTTCAAAATCATAGTCTCCGCTCTGATCGGATATTTTAATAATTAACCCCGGTAATCCTGTAAATTTATAAGGACCATAAGCAAGCGGAATATCGGTAGTATACCATGCCGTCCAGTTTCTTCCATTGTAATTGACTTCTGCTTTTCTGCAGTTGAATGACTGTATGGTTTTTGACTCGTCTACAAGTTTCCAGTTGTTGATTACAGGTTCTTTATAGCTGAGTAATGACATTCCGGCTCTTTCGAAATACTGATTGTTCTGATTGGTTTGTAATACAGTATATGGAAATCTTGTCTTTGGAAAAGATTTTCCTCTGAAGTCTATATGTGTAGTGCCTCCTACAGTAGCTTTTTGAAATTCACTCTGAAAAGTAGAATCATATTTCATCGATTGCTCACTAATAAAGAAAGCACGATCCTTTAATACCTGCAGAGAAAATAGTTCTTCATATATCTTATCGGGAGTAGACTTATAGAGCTTAGCCTTTACTAAATAGGTGAAACTGGCGATAAGGCTGTCTTTTTTGTCTGTCTGAGAATAAAATAAAGTAAATAAAAAGAAACCTATTAATATTGATATTTTCCTGGTGTTGTTCATGTAATTTGTTGTAAGTGCTAAAAATAACATTTATTCTTAAACTTACGAATCCTTATGATAAATATTTCCCTAGAATTAGATCTATTTCTGTTGTTGTCTTTAGTAAAACAATAATATTTCCATTCTCCGGTTCAGTGCTTTTTAGGCAGAACAAACTTCAAATCTGTCTATTGCAGTTAAATACCATTTATTATTTATTTTGGCTATGTAGAAAATAAAAGTTTCTTGATTTTTACCAATTAAAGTGACTTTATGACTTTTACGCTCTATTTCTTCAAATAACTTAATTTCTTTTCCATTCCAAATGGTTTCTTCCGTAAGCTTATTTTCACTTATTGCAATTGTTGATAAAAATTTGTTGTTGGTCGTCATATCAACATAAATCCCGGAAGGCTTATTCCAGCTTTCAGTTTCACAGCTGAAGACGGGAGAACCAGTTTCATTTATCAGATATTGTATTTCAAAATTTGTGTCATACGGTAAATATTCTGGAACAGGCTCCTTGAATGAAATTTGTTTTGCTGTAGAGATATTATCAGCGACGCCTCTGGCAAACAGAAATGTAAGCCCATAATCTTTGTATATTAAGCTATTTAAGGTGTTTTCATCTTTCTTTTGATAGGCCTTAACGATTTTTATTATAGTATTGTTCATTTCATTTTCTTTCGTAGTCGATTTAATTTCTGTGGAAATTGAGTTTTCAGTATTTGTATTCTCAACCGAAATTTTATTTTCGACTTTTTCATTTTTCTGACCGCAAGAAAATGTTAGATAGCTTAAAAAGACAATAAATGTTATGCTTTGATTTTTCAATTTACTTTTTATTATTTTTGAATTCGCTTTCGTGTTGAATCCCATTTGCATTAATTCTGCAATTCCATTTGCAAATCGGAAATAATCCCGTCTTATTTAGCTCTACAGTTCCACTGGCTACTAAATTGTCAACAGCCCCATTTTCATCTGTATCATCCATATAAATGTCAATTTCTTTGCCCGGGAATAGTAAAACTTCTTGCCCGCTATTGTCCAATTTAATGTCCTGCTGGGAAAGCAAAACCAGATCGCTTTCAATAAGTTCGTTAAAGTCAACTTGAATTCTGGCAGGTTTCATCTCAATTTGTATACTGTTTTTGCTTTACCTATTTGCTATAGAAACAAATATAAATAAAAGTTGAACGATGATAAATGGCTGGTTCCGGCTAATTTATATAGATTCAAGCACCAGCGTGACGCTCGCGCTAGCACGGGGACATTTATATATTTGAATCAACAATTATTTTCCATTTTCCATCGGCGCCCTTTTCCCAAACAATAATATACTTTCCGTTATAACTTCCTATACATTGTCCAATTTCAAAAGCGAAACTAGCATTTACAGTCTTTAATGTTAATGGATGTAGTTTTAGATGGTAATTTTTGTTATCCATATAGCTATATTCCTTAATCAAATCATCTGTTCCTTTTACTAATGGTTTATGATTATAATAAATAATATTGCTACTGTAGAGTTCTTTAATCAGATTCTTAGGGTTATTTTCATTACAGAGTTGGATCCATAATTTTCTTCTTTCAGATATATTTGCGGTATCAACTTTTTTAGAGTCTAAACTACTTTCTTTTGTGAATTCAAATTCTCTAATTATCTTTTCATTTTCTACTTTCCAAATTACAATTCCAATAAACTCTTTTTGGTCATCGGTTTTATAACTAACCAATTCATAATTTATTTTCCTTTTACTATTCGCTTCTACGCTAAACAGAGATTTAATTGATGTAATTTTTTCTTTTTGAGCTTTAAAATAATTAGCTATTTGGCTTGAACCTTCAATGATATTATCAGGAGAATTTATTTTAACCGCATTTATATCGTAAAAATGCTTAATTGAATCTATGTTATTTTCATTTATACCAATCGCCCAATTTTTGAGATGCTTAGGAACATTTTTATCCTGAAGTATTTTATCTTGGTAATTTGATATTCTTCCTTTGCTAGCCTCTTGTGGCTTACATCCGAGAATTATAAGAAAAAGGAATTGTATTATTATAATTTTAGAGTTCATCGGTTGTTTTTAAAGTGTAGCCTGACTCTCAAATATATAAAATTTTGAAACAAATGTAAATGAAAACATAAGTGTTATTACTCGTAATCAGATTGTTGTGAGTGTGCTCTAGTTTGGGGCGATTGTGATTTTTTAACCAATTTGAAATACCAAAACAATATTACTTAGCACGAGAGTGACACCTGCGCCAGCGGGGGAGGTTCTTTTTTATTTATTTTTAGGTTTCATTATTTTTCGCAATAGTTTTACCCACAAACTCCATTCGCTATTTTTCTTATCTTTTATAAATTGGTTTTCGACTTTATCAAAAGCGTCTTCAATATAAGCATCGTGCAACCAACGAATTGCTAACGCCCATTTTAAAGTGGCTGAACCTGTTGTTGTCATCCTGATAATATGTGAAAGCTCTGTTTTGTCGGGTTCTAACTCATTTATATCGAATCTGTGAAAACCATTAAAACCTGGCAAGTCAAACTGAAAAGTGATTGATCTTTCAGGCTGATATTCCGTTACAAAATATTTAATTGGCCCGTGTCCGCCCTTTGAGCCAATTTGTAATCCATTATCCAGCTTCATAGGTGACCATTTGTCTGTTGCCAGCATCATATCATTGTCTGTCGCTAAAGTGTTTAGTAGTTTGCCAATTTCTGAAATTGGTTGATCGAGAATTCTTTTGTGTAAATTTATAACCTTCATTTGCCTATAAGTATTTTGTATTTAGTCGGAATTTTTACACTCTGTAAATGATTCGCTAGACCATAGATGCCCAGGCCGCTGACCGTTATTTTTGGATAAACTATCATTTCGTCTTTTCCTTTCAGCATGTTTATATGGCTTATAAAAACGAATATAAGTAATACCTGAAGTATAAAAAATGACAGGTTCCAGTTATTTTATCTGATATTGAAAAGGTTTTTATATTTTACTTAGCACGAGTGTGACACTCACGCTAGCAGGGGAGTGGTGAAGATTTAAAGGGGATGATATAAAGTTATCCACAATCATTGTTTAGAGTTCCATCATCGTTAATATGTTTAAATTTAAAATCTTGATTTAATATTTTTCCACCGGCATCAAGAAAACTTCCAAATTGTCCACACCAATCTTCAATATCATTTTCTTTATTAGTGTCCCATCGGATTTTTCCAAAAATTCCATTTATCTCAACATCAAGAACAACTCCGTTTTCTTCATTCAAATTTAGTTTTGTCCCTGGTAAAAAATCCTGATTTCGTTTCCAGTAATCAGCTATTTTAAAAATTTGATTGCCTAAATTTTTGCCTTCATTCTGAGTTGCTTTATTCCATTCATGATTGGGTTTAAACCAATCCCATATTCGTGTGAAGTCTACAACATTATTGCATTCAATTTCATATATTTCTTCAATTAGATCATCTTTAAATTGGTTGAATTCCGGATCTAAATTATTTTGGAGTTTCATGAATTTTTCGGCCTGATGAAGCAAACCAAATAATTCTATAAGCTGAAATTTCTTGAAATATTCGAACTTCGTTAATCCTTTTACTTTTTTATTGTTGAAAAGTCTGTTTAGCCACATTGTTTTGCTACTCTTATAAAAACAAATATAAATACTGAATGAAAGATAAAAAAAATCAAGTTCTGACTGATTTATAAGGGTTCAAGCACGAGCGTAACGCTCGCGCTAGCGAGGGGATTATTTTTCGCTATTGTAGGTTTTACTCATTTTCGAAAGTAGCTCCAATCTCTTTATCCATTTGTGTACGTTCTTGTTGTGACATTCTTTTTCTTAAAACTTTTGTAGTGTAAGCTCCTTTTACAATTTTTTTATCGAAATACATCCAGTCTGTTATATTTTTAGGATTAACCTCAATGGTGTCCCCCAATTTTACTTCCATGGTTGAAATTGGTTCATCACTTACTATTCCGTAGAATTTATTATCAAAATATTCGACTCTACTTATCCATATATGTTCACCTCCGGAACCTGCAGTATCAAATCTTTCTTTCAGTGCGAAATTATAATAATCGGGATTGTGACTTTCTATTGCTTCTTTGAATTTGTATAATGATTTTTGTGCATTTTCTATTGCTGTGTTCATTTCATTATCTTCTCTTTGCAACAGATGGACATCGGGTTCATTATCTCTTTTTACAATTTTATCTTTTTTCTGACAGCTTAGCAGTGCGATGCATAAAAGTATGCAGATTGAAAATTTAGAGTGTATCATTTAATTTGATATTGTTAATTCAGGTTATATAAATTTGTTATTTGGTTAATCTAAATCAGAGGTTTTTGTGATAAGAGCCATATTATTGTTGCATTCAAAATAAAACCGTCTTATAAAATAAAATGGTTTATATATATTGCCCAGTCACTGACCACTGACCATTTTATTCAATCTCAATTTTGTTGTAAGAAATCCATCGCTTCAGATTTCCAACCATTCTTTTTAAATGGTCTTCATTCACGAAAATATTTGTCCAATATTCAAATCTGTCGCATTGGACGCTTATGTAATATACCATAATTGCTAAACAGGCATAAGGCAAAAACTTTTTTTCTTCGGAGCCTATTACTGTTACAGTTTCATAGCCTTTTAAAAAGCTTTCTGCTTTTTCTTGATACTCTGCTTCGTTCAAATTAGTTGTAAGTAGCTGAAATAGGAAATAAGAAATGTCAAAACATAGGTAACCGTTGCCACAAAAGTCGAAGTCAAAAAATGTTATTTCTTTTTCGTTATCAATGTGCAGATTGTCAAACCAAACATCAAGATGGACGCTTCCATATCTCATCTTTGGTGTGTCAATATCTTGGATTTTTAGCGCTAAAAATGCAGACAATTTTTCTAAAAAAATAACTTCGCTGTTGTTTTTATTGAAGAACTTTTTTATTCTCAAAATAGGGTTGTCAAGTAAATTCTGAGTATTGTAAGAAATTCTTGTGAGTTCAAAATTCTCTGTAGATTGATGAACTTTTGCTAAGGCTTGTCCAATAAGAAAACTTGTCTGTGGTGAAAATCTTGCTGTCTTTGTGCCTTTGGCATACGAAAATAAAATACCAAATCTTGTTCCTTCCGGTGCTTCAATTTCCTGAATGTATTGGTTGGATTTGTCGGCAAGCGGAAAAGCAACTTGTCCGTCAGTTTCTTTTAGGTGAAGTAAAAGTCTTAATTCTTCTTCGATTTCTAATTTTGTCCGCCAATTGTGTGTGTAAACTCTAAAAACATATTTGTTTTCGCCATCGTAAACAATATACAAATGGTTCATGGCAATTCTGAATATGCTGCATTCCGTTTTGTCGCTTAGTCCATATTTCTGTTGAATAAGCTTACCAAGTTCATTTGGTGAAAGTGTGCTATTTATTGCCGGAAATTTCTCTGTCATTAATTCTTGATTTGTCTATGGTTATGGTAGTTTTATAATTAGGGCTAACATCCGAATTTGTAAATGGTACAATTGTATTAGTATCACTATTCGTCAATAATAAAATTCAAACCCAAAGATACTGTTTTCTCACAAAGTCCACAGTTATGTGAAATATTATAGATGCAAAAAACCGCTCTGTTTCCAGTGCGGTTTTATATATGCCTCGGTCGCTGACCGTTATTTCTTAATAAGCTGTTCCAGCTTGGCCATCATTTCGTCTTTTTCTTTTAGCATTCTTTCGTACAAAGCAATTTTTTCTTCGTGAAGTTGTAAAACTTTATCCATCGGGTGAAAAGTAGGGTTGTAATTGATTCCATTCAACATTGCACCATTATCAAAAGTATTGGCAATTATATTCACAGCCTGTTCTTCATCAAAATTCTGAAACGCTTCCACCGGAATTTTTAATGCTTCGGAAATTTTTTTTAGCAAAGGATCTTCAATAATTTCTTTCTGCTCCAAAAGCGAAATCTTCTTTTGATTCCAGTCTTCACCAAGATCAAAAGCTAAAGCATCCTGCTTTATGCCTAACATTTCACGAAAACGCTTGACATTCCTGCCCTGATGTATTTTTTTGCTTTGCATAGTTATGTGGCTTATAAAAACAAATATAAGTAAAACCTACAGGATAAAAAATGACAGGTTTTGGGTATTTTATTTGGGTGGGGAAAGGAGAAATAATATTGAGAATAAACCTACTTTGGAGAGTAAATGGGTTTTATAACATTTTGACATTAAGTGCGAGCATTATGCTCGCACTGTGGGGAGAAATTACCTTTATCGTCCCATAGAAAACTTCTTTGACATTCCTCAATTTCTTTTAAGAATTTATTGTTTTTTTCTGAAGGATTAATACTACGGTTGATATAAAATGCTAAAAACTCTCCGTGACTTCCTATTCTGTCTTTTTCAGAAATTAATTCTAATGTATCAGGTCTTTCAGCAATAATATGATAATTCATGTTTGTATTGAATATTGATTTAAATATTGTTTCTTCATTTAAGTTTATTCTTAGATAATTTAGGTGGGCAAAAATTTCGTAAAATTGATATAAATTTAACCCCTCATGAATGTCATTTAATTGGTTTTGATATAAACTTAAAGTAGCCTTTGAGTCGTCTAAAATAGAACAAATACAAACATTTTCAAGCTGTAATAATATACCTTTAGTATATGGATTATCAATATAGTCAAATTTATCAGGATCATCAGAGTCATTTCTTATTATCTTATTGATATACAAAGATCCATATACTTCTGGGGCTAATTTTGCGTTAGTATAATGACTTCTTACTATGCAATGGATGTGATGAAAATGCTCCCAAAAATAGATGTCTCCAATTGTATCTTCATTTTTTGGATTACTTTGATCCATCTTTAAGAAAGTATCTTTTAAATGAGTCTTGAAGTAAATTAAACAAAGCCATTTATATAATAGTTCTGCTATTTCTTGTTTATTAGTAAGTTCAAGCACAATTTCTTCATAAGGTTTGCTGAATAATTCTTTCATAGGAACTTCATAAGTGCTTCCTAGTTCTGAATTGCAATCTTTACAACATGGAACCTTATATCTTGAATATGTAAGTTGTGTTTCATTAGGTAATGTTATTTTTCTAGATTGTAATTTATATTTTCTTAAGATCCAATTTGGAATGATATGTTCATCATTGAATTCTTTAGAATGATTAGGCGCACCACAAATGAAACAAGCTTTGTCTTTAATTATTTTCTGTATAAAATCTTCTAATTTTAAAAATATTATTTTATTATTATATAATATTGATTTATTATTTAGCATGTTAAAGTAGTTATATATCTATTATTTATAATATTCATGAGAATAAAATATTTATCAATATGATATTATGTGACGTTTTAGCTCTTTATTAAAACAATTAAATGAATTTCTTTTATCTTTTTAGATAAAGAATCTTTTACTGCTTGGCATTTTTTTTACATGAATATTATGTTTGTATATTAAAATAATTTATTTTCATAAAATATCACGTCGCTAATGACTATATCATATTCATCTGTATCATGATTGTATAAAAACTCAATAGGTTTATTGTTTTTTACTTGAGTGTTTTCAGAACTTATAGAATCATCATCCATAAATCTAATGAATAATCTTGTATCAGCATAGATCTCAGTTATAATTATTTTATCACGCTCTTCATTATCTTCGTCGAGTACAATGTTTATTAAAGTCACATACTCTACCTCATCGACAGGCTTTCCATCTTTATCTTTAAACTCAGAGATTAAATTGCTTTTGATTAAATTAATTAACTCTGTATGAATTTTTTTAAATCTTTTTTTTTCATCATATGTATTTTGAATCTAAAATTTGCATACTAATGTAATGTATTATAATAATATTTCCTTACGGAAAACCGTATTTGTGTATAATTTTATTTTCAGACACAAAAAAACCGCTCTGTTTCCAGAACGGTTTTATATATTGTTTCAGTTGTTGACCGTTACATCATTCCCGGCATACCACCACCCATTGGCATAGCTGGTTCGTCTTTCTTCACTTCAGTGATTACACACTCAGTTGTAAGAAGCATACCTGATACAGAAGCTGCATTTTCAAGAGCAACTCTTGTTACTTTAGTAGGGTCGATGATACCTGCTTCCAACATGTTTACATACTCGTCAGTTTTAGCATTGTATCCGAAGTCACCTGTACCTTCTGCTACTTTAGCAACGATTACAGAACCTTCACCACCTGCGTTAGCAACGATTTGTCTCAATGGCTCCTCGATGGCTCTTTTTACGATTTTGATACCTGTAGTTTCGTCAGCATTAGCACCAGTAAGGTTGTCTAGAGAAGAGATCGCTCTAACTAAAGCGACACCACCACCAGCAACAATACCTTCTTCTACAGCAGCTCTGGTTGCGTGAAGTGCATCGTCTACTCTGTCTTTTTTCTCCTTCATTTCAACTTCAGAAGCAGCACCTACATAAAGTACAGCAACACCACCAGCTAACTTAGCCAGTCTTTCCTGAAGTTTTTCTCTGTCGTAGTCAGAAGTTGTAGTTTCCATCTGAGCTTTGATCTGTGCTACTCTTCCTTTGATTTTAGCTTCTTCACCACCACCGTTTACGATAGTTGTGTTGTCTTTGTCGATAGAAACTTTCTCAGCAGTTCCTAACATATCTAAAGTAATGTTTTCCATAGTGAAGCCTTGCTCTTCAGAGATCACCTGTCCACCTGTAAGGATAGCAATATCTTCCAACATAGCTTTTCTTCTGTCACCGAATCCTGGAGCCTTAACAGCAGCAATCTTAAGAGAACCTCTTAGTTTGTTTACTACCAACGTCGCTAAAGCTTCACCTTCTACTTCTTCGGAGATAATTAATAGAGACTTACCACCTTGTGCAACAGGCTCAAGAACTGGTAATAATTCTTTCATAGAAGAGATTTTTTTCTCAACTAAAAGGATATAAGGATTGTCTAGTTCCGCAACCATTTTCTCTGGGTTGGTTACGAAGTAAGGAGACTGATATCCTCTGTCGAACTGCATACCTTCTACAACATCTACAGTTGTATCAGTACCTTTAGCTTCTTCTACAGTGATTACACCTTCTTTACCTACTTTACCGAAAGCTTCAGCAATTAGAGTACCGATAGTATCATCATTGTTTGCAGAGATAGAAGCAACCTGCTCGATTTTTTCTGAAGAATCTCCTACAGACTGAGACTGAGATTGTAGGTTTTTAACTACAGCTACAACAGCTTTGTCAATACCTCTCTTCAAGTCCATTGGGTTTGCACCAGCAGCTACGTTCTTAAGACCTTCTCTTACGATAGCCTGTGCCAATACAGTTGCGGTAGTAGTACCGTCACCTGCGATATCATTAGTTTTGGAAGCAACTTCTTTTACCATTTGCGCTCCCATGTTTTCTACTTTGTCTTCAAGTTCGATTTCTTTAGCTACAGAAACCCCATCCTTTGTAACGTGTGGTGCACCGAAAGATTTTTCGATTACTACGTTTCTACCTTTAGGACCTAATGTTACTTTTACTGCATTTGCTAATGCATCAACACCTCTTTTTAGAGCGTCTCTTGATTCAATATCGAATTTAATTTCTTTTGCCATTTTTATTTAGATATTAGATGTTAGACGTCAGATATTAGACACTAACATTATTTTTAAATTAATTTTTTATATAGAAAAGCTATCTGCCAGAAGCCAATAGCTTACCCGATGATTCCTAATAAATCAGCTTCTCTGATGATTAAGTAGTCTTTTCCTTCCAGCTTTAATTCAGCACCAGAGTATTTTCCATAAAGTACTTTATCTCCAACTTTTACAGTTAACGGCTCGTCTTTTTTACCGTTTCCAACAGCTACAACTGTTCCTTCTTGCGGCTTTTCTTTTGCAGTGTCCGGGATAATGATTCCTGAAGCAGTTTTAGTTTCTGCAGCGATTGGTTCTACAAGAACTCTGTCTGCTAATGGTTTGAAGTTTACTGACATAATTATCTTAATTTTTTTGATTTCTGGTTTAGTTTTCTCCAACAATGTGCCAAGTTGATTATTGGTTGCAAGTTGCAAGTTGATGGTCAAAAATTGGCAGAGTTTTTCTCAGGATAAGAAATTTTGGCAGAAAAAATGAAAATGCAATTTCAAGATCCAAACCAGAAAGGCATAAATCTGAACTCACAAATTGATGCTTATTAACCACAAAAGGCACAAAAGAAATTTGGATTTTACCACATAAGGACATAGGGTTTATGACTGTATTTTACTATGTGTCTATGTGGTTTGAAGGTTAGAATGAACCACAAAAGACACAAAAGATATATTGCTGCCGTTTAGTTTTCACCACATAGATACATAGTTTCCATAGCTGATGTGGGGAAATTTATTTTCCTATGTAAAGTAGTCTATTAGGGATTATTAGCTATGTTTCTATGTGATTTAGAAGTTGGAATAAATCACAAAAGACACAAACGAATATTGCTGCCGAAAAGTTTTACCACATAGAGATATAGAGTTTATGGCTGTATTTTACTATGTGTCTATGTGGTTTGAAGGTTAGAATAACCACAAAAGGCGCAAAAGATATATTGCTGCCGTTTAGTTTTTACCACATAGATACATAGTTTTCATAGTGTTGAATAAAGGTATCTTCGATACTAACATAGAATACATAGCTGATGTGTGAAAATTTATTTCCTATGTAAAACTTTATTTGGAATTATTAGCTATGTATCTATGTGGTTTAAAAATATTCTGCTAATATAGCCCACAAAAAAGCCTTATCACATAGGTAATAAGGCTTTCAATCATATTAATTAATAATTGGTCTTGGCTATTTCTTTGCGGCCTGCATTGGATTCATGACACCGTTTGCAGCACCTCTTGCCTGATTTTGTTTTGCTTTAAAGATGCTAAACTTGCTGGCTTCAGGCATTGCACCCCAGTAATTGTTGGAAGTGTCAATATCTGCTGTTTCCAGCATTGGGTCCAATTGTATAGATTTTACTTTCTTGTTGAAGAAGTAAGTTTTGGATGCTTTCTGCTCGTTGTGTCTCCATATTTGTGCTGAAGCTCTGTCTGTGGTTTTAGAACCATCTTCAAAAGTAAATTCCACAATCAGCGGCATTACCAGTCCGCCTTTGTTGGCGAAGTCTACCTGATAAGCGTAAGTATCTTTAAACTGCTCTTTGTCTTTTCCTGTCAGGTTTTCAGATGCCGGAGTTTTTACTTCGAAAGTTTTGTTAGGATCTACTTTTTCCATACCTCTGTCATATCTCCAGTAGAAATCCTGTGCTTCCTTATCTTTATCGGTATAGAAAGTAATCTTCTTGTCCTCGCGGTTTCTGACTTTTGAAATATCATCGAATACCGGAAGTTCAGGTTTGGCAACTTTTACAGAAGTTGATTTCTCCACAGATTTTGTATCGGTGTCAGCTTTTGCAACGCTTACTTTCTCTATGGCGATATCTACAGGATCCGTTCCGTAGAACCAGCCTCTCCAGAACCAGTCAAGGTCTTCAGCGCTGGCATCTTCCATTGTTCTGAAGAAATCTGCCGGAGTAGGGTGGCGGAAAGCCCATCTTTTAGCATAGGTTTTAAATGCTTTATCGAAAAGCTCGCGACCCATAATGGTTTCCCTAAGAATATTAAGTCCGGTTGCCGGTTTGGAATAAGCATTAGGACCAAAACGGGTAATATTTTCGGAATTGGTCATAATAGGTTCCAGCTCGTCCTTCGGAAGTTTCATATAATCCACAATAGTATGCGCCGGTCCTCTTTTAGACGGGAATTTATTGTCCCAAAGTTCTTCTGTTAAGTATTCCACAAAGGTGTTAAGTCCTTCATCCATCCAGCTCCATTGGCGCTCGTCACTGTTTACAATCATCGGGAAGAAGTTGTGTCCCACTTCATGGATCACCACACCAATCATTCCGTTTTTAGTAGCTTCGGAATATGTACCGTCTTTTTCTGCTCTTCCGTAGTTGAAGCAGATCATTGGATATTCCATTCCGTTAGAGGCTTCTACACTTTGTGCTACAGGATATGGATAAGGAATGGTAAAGTCTGAATAGGTCTTAATCGTATGTGCTACAGCTCTTGTGGAAAACTTGCTGTAGATAGGATAAGCTTCTTTTCCGTAGAAACTCATACACATTACCTTATTATTGTTCTCGGCGATAACTTGTGGCATAGCATCCCATACAAATTTACGGGAAGATCCCCATGCGAAGTCACGCACGTCATTGGCTTCAAAGATCCAGGTTTTTCTTTCTTTGGATTTATTTTTCTCCGCTTTTTTAGCCTCGTCCAGTGTAACGATTTCTATAGGTGCAGTAGCGCTTTGTGCCTTTTGCCATCTTTGTTTCTGTGCAGAAGACATTACCTGGTCGTAATTCTTACATTCGCCGGTAGCGCCTACAATATGATCTGCAGGAACATTGATGCTTACTTTGTAATTACCGAAAGGAAGTGCGAATTCACCACGTCCTGTAAACTGGTGGTTCTGCCATCCCTGGAAATCGCTGTATACACACATTCTTGGGAACCATTGCGTCATAGTGAAAAGATAATTACCATCTTCAGGGAAGTATTCGTAGCCACCACGGCCGCCATCTTTCATTCTATCAGAAATGTTGTAGTTCCAGTCTACTTTAAAGACTATTTTTTCTCCCTTCTTCAGAGGCGTGGTAAGGTCTATACGCATCATGGTTTTGTTGATGGTATATTTTAGCGGACTGCCATTAGCATCCGTAACTTTTTCTATTTTTACACCGTAGCCATTATCTTTTATCGGATATTCCGAAATCTTCAGTTTGTCTGCAGTAACAGCCTGTGGAATCGTACTGGAGAATTCGAATCCTGCATTGTTCACAGAGCTGTGCTCATTTTCATCCAGCTGTAACCACAGATAGTCTAAAGTATCGGGAGAGTTGTTGTAATAAGTAACGGTTTCGGATGCTTTCAGGTGCTGCTTGTCTTCATCCAAGTAAGCGTTGATATTGTAATCTGCGCGTTGCTGCCAGTATTTTTCACCTGGTGCACCGCTGGCAGTTCTGTATACATTGGGAGTAGGAAGTATAGTTCCTAGTTGTTCGAATTTGTTTCCGTGATTGCTGCCCGGATTGTTCTGAATATTCTGTGCAAAGGCACCAAGGCTGCAAAGGGATAATAAATACAAAGACTTAAATTTCATGGTCGAAATTATTTTTATTTCAAAGGTATAAAAATGCAGGTGTATTTTCTGCAAAAAGGAATGAACTTTTTTACAGAATTATTTGATATTTGTTTTATAAGTGTTGAATCCTTAAAAAGGAATTCTTTCTAAAGCCATCTGCAGGGATAATGCAAATACTCCGGAGGAGACAAACATAATCCAGTTTTTACGATCCAGTTTGAAGATAGTTGTTAGTAAAAACAGAATAATAAGAACGGCAAGTACTACAACAATCTGTCCCAGTTCAAGACCTATATTAAAACCTAATAATCCTGTCGCAATGCTTTGCTCTTTGGCCAATGTTATCCGGATAGAATTGGCAAAACCCATTCCGTGGATGAGCCCAAAAAATAATGCCAGAGAGTAGTTGAGCTTCATTTGCTTCTGGACATTGTTTTTGCCAAAAATATTAATCAGTGCAGTAATAGCTATGGTACACGGAATAAGAAATTCTACCCATGCAGAAGGAACTCTAAGAATATCGAAAACACTTAGCGCCAGTGTAAGAGAATGGCCAATCGTAAATGCAGTAACTAAAATCAGTACTTTTTTGAAATCCTGTATGGTATACACTGCGATTAGTACCAGAATAAATAACTGATGATCCAGTGCGTCTTTACTAACAATATGATCCCAGCCCATCCTGAGGTAAAACATAAAATCGTTCATGGCGTCGTTTTTGCGAAAATATTGATTATTTTTGAATTAGCTTAACAGCAAAGCTTCTTAAATACGAATAATTATAAATGTGTGCAGATGAAAATATTTTTTAGGATCTTTTTGTTGATTTCGGGAATTTTGTTTTTTTCTTCTGCAAAAGCAAAAGATGTTCATCCTTATCATGTAGGCTCTGTAGAGTTCAGTTACAATGCCAAATCCCAGACTTTTGAGATTACCGGAAAGTTTTTCATAGACGATATGGAAAATGCTCTGGATAAAAAGTATGCGAAAAAGGTGTTCTTTAATAATCCGAAATTTAAAAGCGATATGCAGGCTCTGCTGCAGAAGTATTTTGAGGAATACCTGAAACTGAAAGTGAATAACAATCAGATCCGGATAAACTTTTTGGGCTACGAAGAAAATTCTGAAGCTGTAGACGTCTATCTGGAAACCGAAAAGGTAGTGAATCCTAAAAAGATTGAAACAGCAGTGAGTATACTGTACAATTTATTCGACGATCAGATGAATATTATACATATTGTAGTCGGCGGACAAAGAAAGAGTACTAAACTATTGTACCCTGACCGCTACCAATATCAGCAGTTCTAAACTTTCAGATTTTCTATGTGACTTTTCAGATCCGGAAAAAACTCATCATAACATTCTTTCAGGAAATATTTTTCTTCCATAAATGAATTGAAAACCGGAATATCTTTTTCCAGATACCTGGCCTTGTTCAGAACATTTTGCAGGCTGTATTTGATACCCCAGTCATACCGGTAATTGAAGAGCCAGTCATCGGCTTCCATTTTAGGGAGAATGTGGAGAAACCTTTCCGGAAGTATTTCTTCATAATTCCACAATGTGTTGTATACATGCTTTGTATGTTTCTTCCAGTCGGTTTCGTCATGTATTGCCACATCGTTGGCAAGAAAGTAATCCATGCTGACATCTACAAAAGCGCCAGAATATAATCTAACCAAAGGCTGAAAAACTTTTTTGGCCTTATGCGTAACAGGATGCTGATCGGTATAGGTGTCGATTTCTCTGTGGATAATAATGCCTTTTTGTACTTCTACAGGAAGTTTTTCCCGGTCGGCATTTCTAACGTAGTCCGCAATCATATTGCCCACAATTTGTCCATCGGAAAACGATAAATAGGAATGAGCAAGGAGATTCATCTTTATTTTATTTGAGTAAAGGTAGCGAATTTGTTCAGAACAAATTGTAAAGGTCTTTTCCGAGCAGCTTAAAGGAATGATCTGATATTTTACCTTTAGGTAAAATTTTTGTGCCCTAAAAACCCTTAGTACATTAATATTTCTTTTGTGCCTTTTGTGGTTTATTCTAAATTCTTAAACCACATAGGAACATAGCATAAGTATCTCTTGTGCCTTTGTGTTGATGTTATAATTTTAGCGAAAGGAACGTAAAGAGTTTTAATGTTTCTGGTTTGCTTTCCGAAAGTCTGTATTGAAATAATCTGAAGCTTCTTTTATAGCGGTTTCAATGGAATGGTACTGTACATTGAGCTCCGTTGCTGACTTGTGATTGGTATAATAATTTTCAATACACAGCGATTCCATATTTGGCGTACACAGATCCGTTTTAATATTCAGCTTTCTTAGCAGATCTCCGAAAAGGCCTGCTATTCTCAGAACGAATCCGGGGACTTTTATCATCAAAGGATTCTGGTTGTTTATTGTATTCAGTTTCTGAAAGAAATCTTTATAGCTTATATTCTCATTGCAGGCGATGTATTTTTTACCATTTTTAGCATGGGGTATCGCATTGATAATGGTTTGTGCAACATCTTTTACATACACGAAGTTCTTTCCGCCCGGTGGATAGAGAATAAGCTTTTTATGAAGCCCCATCAGGATAATCCTGCCAGAGCTGGGTTTGGTGTCAAAAGCGCCTAGCATAAAAGTGGGACATATGATGACCGTTTCTGTAGCATTGTTTTGTTGGAGGAGATAATCTTCCGCCGCTTTTTTGCTCAAAGCATAAAAAGATTTTGTGAATGGGAATTTCATCGGTTTATCTTCATTGCCCAAACCATCTGAATCTGCAAAGCCGGAAGTATTAGCGGTACTCACGAAAATAAACTTCTTTACATCTGATTTTACAGCAGTTTCATATAAATGATGTGTGGCTTCGTAGTTGATTTTATAATAGTCTTCGTACTGAAGTATATTTTGCTTGGTTTCGGCAGCAATGTGGATAACAATGTCGGTATCAGAAAATATTGTGGAATAATCATCGAAAAGGTTACCCTTCAGTAAAGTGAGATTTT